>NZ_DS990440.1 GCF_000155475.1 Helicobacter cinaedi CCUG 18818 = ATCC BAA-847
AAACTAAGAGATGAGATAATACAGAGGGAAAAGGAAAAGAAAGAATATAGAGGAAAATATTTAGGGGAATATATACAAGTAGGGAATGAAACACATTTTGTGGATTTTACATACCTCAATAATAAATTCCCTCAAATCCTCTCCAATGGTTGCAAATATTTTGCTAAAGGGCTTTCAGTGCAAGAATATGAAAGAACAGATTTAAGTCCTTATAAGGAAAAAATCAAAGAATATACGGGGGAAGAAGCATATAACATACTTCATAAAGGTTTATTTGTATCAAGTTATTATGTTGATAAAAATAATAAAGTAATACCTATAACATTCTATACCTACATCTATGATACCATAACCACTTATGGACTCTATGGTGATGAGGGAGCAGGGTTTAGATTGACAAATAGATATTCTGTTGGTATAGCAGGTGGTAATATCTTTTACCTAGAAAATGGTAAATTTATAAAAAGTGATGAGATAAGAAAAGGGGAACGAAAATGACGCCCAAAGACTTCATAGAGCA
>NZ_DS990439.1 GCF_000155475.1 Helicobacter cinaedi CCUG 18818 = ATCC BAA-847
AGAAGAAATAAAAACAATTTATATAGACAATGATAATCCTAAAGCATATCAAGAACAAATTGATGATAGCAAAAAGAAGTTAAATATTATTAATATTAAAGCTTATAGCGATAAAGAACAAACAAATGAAATAGATACTTGTGATTCTGAAACAACAATTTTTGTTAGAGCAATATTAAATGAGGAAGATAGAGTTTTTTATGATGAAACAATTCATTGGGCTTATTATATTAAAGGAGCAAGTGAAGACTTAAATAAAATTGACAGAGACAAAATCAAGCAAATGGAAAATATAGAGGGGAATGACATAATTTTTTCATTGGATATGCTTGCAGAAGATGATAAAGAGATATTATTGAAATCTTTGCAGAATAATTCTCAAAAATATGAACTTATTTTGTTTGCTTATTTTAAGAAACCCGCAATAAAAGTTGGAAACAACATCACTTCTATCGTCTTATCCATGAAAACATCTCAATCCATGAGTTCTCCTACCTCCCCCTT
>NZ_DS990438.1 GCF_000155475.1 Helicobacter cinaedi CCUG 18818 = ATCC BAA-847
AGCTAAAGACTATGCAGATGTAGCAGACGCTTCTTATGCAATGTTGCATTATATTGATAATAATGAAGTATTTGACCCAAGAGATGATGAGTTTAGGGCCAAAATCCCCGCATTTAAACCAAAAGAAAGATGGATATATGCAGATGGAATAAAATTAGGATATGAAATTACCAAAGAAAATACACAAGATAAAGAGAAGCAAAAATTAATAGAAAAAATTAAAAGAAACCTAGAACAACCCACTGCTTATGCTTTAGCCATAGAAGCTAGGTTTAGTAAAAATATGACAATCAATATGCCCAAATATGATAATCTTAGCAAACTAGAATTAAAGCTAATAAATAATACAATACAGAATCTTATTTATAGAAATAAAAAAGATTCAAAAACTAAAAGGATAACTCTATGAAATACTTTATCTTAATTTTTATTGGTCTTATAACTTTAGCCATTATTACTTCTTGTGGGTTGATTCAAACAAGTTCAGCTGATAAAGAAAAAGTAAGAATAGCAGAT
>NZ_DS990437.1 GCF_000155475.1 Helicobacter cinaedi CCUG 18818 = ATCC BAA-847
CTATGGTAATAAATCTAAAGTAAAACAATAGTGTCATTCCATAGAACAAGTAATTTAGCAAATCAACTACTTGAAATTAAAGTTTGTCCTTGTCTCTTAGTTTAAAAATCACAAAGACTAGAGTGTAGATTCTAAAAAGCCTTTAGACTGCATAGAATCTTTCTCAAAGTCATAAATGAGTTATGTATAATGAACTAAGAAACTTAAGTCTGTTTTATTGCTTATAAATAAGTAATAAAGTAACTTAACTTTCTTGCTTAGATGTCAAAGATCATACCAAATATAATCCACTATAATAACTTTAAGCTTATATCTTAAAAGCTATGAACAACGATTATATTGATAAAGAACAACCATAGAAAAAGCAAACTAAAAAGTATCTTACTACTTTAAATCACTTTATAAAGTAATCTCAATACTCCCATAACTTCACTTTTAAAGTTTTAGACATTACTTTATGGTTTTTAGATTCACTAGAGAGAAAAGCTAAAAACATCATATAGAAATAAAAACCTAAGAGAA
>NZ_DS990436.1 GCF_000155475.1 Helicobacter cinaedi CCUG 18818 = ATCC BAA-847
CCTCAATAGGGAATAATATATGCTTCCCATTCCATCGGGAAAAAGTTTTGTTCAACACACCAAGCTCAATCAACTCACTAATGTATGGGAATTGTTTTGATGTAACCACATACTTCCTGCCTTCATTAAGGGCTGCGCACAAAACCATAGATTGCTCTTCTGTAAGGTTTTGAATTACTGATCGCACTTTATCGTTTTGCATCTTAATGCGTTTTCTTAGCTTAAATCGCTTATTCTGGCGCTGGCAATAGCTGATAATCGATGCACATTAATTGCTAGCGAAAATGCAAGAGCAAAGACGAAAACATGCCACACATGAGGAATACCGATTCTCTCATTAACATATTCAGGCCAGTTATCTGGGCTTAAAAGCAGAAGTCCAACCCAGATAACGATCATATACATGGTTCTCTCCAGAGGTTCATTACTGAACACTCGTCCGAGAATAACGAGTGGATCTCATAAGAATATATCAGAGATAGCGAATTTTATGCTCTCTGAGAGCCACTTTCCTTACGTCCTTTTCTTAGA
>NZ_DS990435.1 GCF_000155475.1 Helicobacter cinaedi CCUG 18818 = ATCC BAA-847
ACAACAAACAATGATGTAGAGAATAACCATTCACAAATGAAAGCCTACTCTTATCATTACTCTCCTTATCTTAGAGTAAGCTCTCCTATTGCAAGTATAAGTTCAGGTTTGTATCATACTCCAAGAGTGGGAGATGAAGTGATTGTAAGTTTCTTTGATGAGGATATAGATAAGCCTTATATCAGTGCTAGTCTGTATAACCAAAGTAATCCTGCCTTGCCTCCTTTGCCTTTAAATGCTCATCAAACAAGTTTAAGTGCAAGAACTCTTAATAATACAAAAGAGACAGAGGATACAAACTCTTCTATAGTAGAATCTGGATTAAATGAAATCACGCTCTCTAATATAAAAGAGAAAGAACAAATCTATCTTCAAGCACAAAGAGATTATGAAGAACTCATTAAACATAACTTCACTCAAAAGATACAGAATAATAAAGATTCCATAGTAGAGGGAGCATATAATGAAAGGATTAAAAAGATTCATACGCAAACCATAGATTTAGCAAAGATTGTAAGTATTGGAGGAGAATATAATACGAATGTGGCTTTA
>NZ_DS990434.1 GCF_000155475.1 Helicobacter cinaedi CCUG 18818 = ATCC BAA-847
AAGAGTGAGTAAGCTTAAATAGAATAAAAATATACATATAAATAGAATGAGATAGGGTAGCAATAATGGCAGAGATTAACACCAAACCTATACATATACAAGTAAGAGATGTGAATAGTGCTCTTATACAAAATGCTACTATAAAAGTCATACAAAGAAAAAATGGTAAGATCCTCTATAATGAAAAAAGCTCAAGTGGAGAAATAATCCTAGATGATATAGAGAGTCTTAAAGATTGCCACGCCTTTAGAGTAGAGATAGAACACCCACATTATAAAAGCAGACCTAAGACTAATGCGTGTTGTATAAGACTAGCAAACCTCAATAAACCCCATACCCTAGAGTTTCACTATCAAGATAAGCTATTAGTGAGTAGTGTGTATGCAGAATATAAAGATTCTAAACAAGCAAACAATACATCTAAAGAATTAGAATCTAACATACCCATTACTATCCACCTCAAAGCCTACTATAACCAAGACACTATCCCAAATAAAGATAAACAATCTAAAACACAACAACAAATATATCAAAACCAAAAGACACAAACAAAATGGGGCTAT
>NZ_DS990433.1 GCF_000155475.1 Helicobacter cinaedi CCUG 18818 = ATCC BAA-847
TGAACTCCTAGACTTAGGCATAAAGATTCCAAAAAATCCAAAAAATATTTTTATCTCAAAAAAAGCAAGTCTCTATAACGCAGAACGCATAAGTGTGGGGAATTATGTCCGCATTGATGACTTTGCGATTTTAAGCGGAAATATACAAATAGGTAGCTTTATCCACATAGGAGCGTGGGCTAGCCTCTCTGGTGGGGAAGTTGGCATTGTGCTGGAAGATTTTTGCGGTCTTTCGCAACGCGTAAGCCTTTTTAGCTCAAGTGATGATTATAGTGGGAAAAGCCTAACCAATCCTATGATACCCTCAAATTTTAAAAGCGTTAGCACCTCTAAGATTGTCCTACAAAAGCATTGTATCGTGGGAGCTGGAAGCGTGATTCTACCCTCAAGCAAAGGCTTAAGTGAGGGAGTGAGTGTGGGGGCTTTAAGCCTTGTTGTTCGCCCTACAAAACCTTTTGGAATCTACTTTGGCAACCCTGCAAAAAGAATCTTGGAGAGAAGCAAAAATATCCTCACACTTGAAAAAGAATTTTTAAAATCTTTAAAGAGTGAATTTTTAACGGGGGGGGGG
>NZ_DS990432.1 GCF_000155475.1 Helicobacter cinaedi CCUG 18818 = ATCC BAA-847
TTTAGATGAAGAACAAAAAGACTTTCATATCAAAATCTCTCCTTCTAAAACTATCCAACCAAAGGATAAACAAGTAGGAGAACTTTTAGAGCAAAGATTAAGCTTTGAGAAAAACATTCCTAAAGCTATCACTCTCAATGACAATATAAAGCCCAATATTAAAGTTAATGCCATAGAGTATATACCACAAGAATACAATCACAATTCTTTTAATTCACCTTTAGAACATCATCTTATAGAATCTATCACACTTCAAGCCCATTATGTTCTTAAAGATTCTCACAAGAAAAATATACAAGGTGATGAACAAAGTCTTCTTAAAGAATCTATACAAAGATATAAACATAAAACTAAATGGGGATACATTGTATTTGATAGAGATGAAGAGATAGAGCAAACATTAAAGCAAGTCAATAAGACACAACCTCTGATTTATTCTAAGAGATTTAAAGAATTAGAAAATATTAAAGGGGAAATAGTCAATATTCCTTTCAAAGAAGAATGGGAGAATAAGCAAATAAGATTCTTTGCTTATTTATGGAGAGCAAATAGAGATGTGGGAATAGATGTGG
>NZ_DS990431.1 GCF_000155475.1 Helicobacter cinaedi CCUG 18818 = ATCC BAA-847
GGAAAAAGGAATGAATAGGATATTGTAATGTCAAAGCTTAATTCTGAACCTATAAAAATACAAATAAGAGATGTGTATTATAATCCTATACACAATGCTACTATAAAAATAATTGAAAGAAGAAGTGATAAGATTCTCTATAATCAAGAGAGTGCAAATGGGGAAGTTATTTTAGATGATATAGAGAATCTTAAAGACTGCCACGCTTTTAAAGTAGAGATACAACATTCTCATTATCACTCTAAACCAAAAACAGATTCTTTTTGTATTAGAGAGGCACATAGAGGAAAATATCATACCTTAGAATTTCTCTACCAAGAGAAACTTTTAGTAAGCATGTATATGTAGAAATAAGAGAACAAATACAAAATACTTGTGAGGATAATAGGGCAAATACAATATGCCTACCAAAAAGAACATACAATATAGACAATAATACATTTGCAGAACAAGAAGCACTACAAGCAATCAATCATTTACAAATTTATCTCAAAGCTTACTATAACCAAGATACGATTCCAAACAAAGATAAACAAAGCAATAAACAAAAACAAGCTTATAAAGAGCAAAAGAAAGAGACGAAGTGGGGTATT
>NZ_DS990430.1 GCF_000155475.1 Helicobacter cinaedi CCUG 18818 = ATCC BAA-847
AATCTCTCGCTCACTTCCAAAGATTCCACAACGATGACTTTACTTGGAATCTTAAAGGGGGCAAGTTTGTTTTTGCAGAAAGTTCTTATGTATTTTTTTAATTCTAGATTCTGCGTTACCTGCGTTGTCTCTTTGGTGCTTTTAGCGGATTCTGCACTCAAGGCTCGGTCATTACCCCTTAGGTAACTCCCTTCGCCTTTGCTTTGAAAACCACTAAAATCACTCAAAGATACTTCCGCAGTGTTGCTGTCTGTGTTTTTAGAATCTAAGTTTGCAGATTCTGCTTTGCTAGATTTTATGTAATGATTAGAATCTAACACTACCTTTACACTTACACTTTGCCCTGTAATCGCATTAGATTCCCCATATACAACACAATCACTTATAAATGGAATCTGTAATAGCACTCCCTCAACTTCTTGTGGGATAACTTTCTCTCCACCCACATTTATAACTTCTTTTGCCCTGCCTATAATCTTTATATACTCTTCCCCATTAATAGTTTTTACTTCTACTAAATCTCCAGTAGCAAAGTAGCCTTCATTATCAAACACACTATTATCACTATTAAGATAGCCTAGTGCGTTTGTGTGGGATTT
>NZ_DS990429.1 GCF_000155475.1 Helicobacter cinaedi CCUG 18818 = ATCC BAA-847
ACTCTTATTGGTATAGATTCTATTTGCTTTATTTAAAGACATTCTATAAAGAGAAGAGCAAAGAGTAAGCTTAAAGAAATGCTTATGATTTAAAGAGGGGGTAAGATTACCTCTATGAAACACATTTGCACTACTTTGAGTATTTAATCCTAGATACTCTACAAAGCAGAGTATGCCTTGATATTCTTTTATCCTCCCTAAAGAATCTAAAGATTCTTGAGAGTTTTTAGAATCTTTACTTGTTTGATTATGATGAGTGTCTTTGTTTTTATTCTTAGCACTCTTGATAGTATCTTTAAGAGATTCTAAAGTAGAGGGTAGGGCATTGTTTATAAAATCTAAAGTGTGAGAAGTAGAGTGTGATTGAGGATAGGGATTGCTGATTTTAAAGGTTGCTTGCTTGTTAATTAAAGCATTGGGGTGAAAGTTTAAAGTGCTCTCCTTATGTGGGAAAGAGTTAAAAGTGTTCTCTTGGTCTTTCCTTGAAGAGTTGAAAAAGTCTAAAGTAAAAGGATGCTCTTCTAAGCTTTCTATATATCCTTCACACTCAATTCTCCATAAGGATTCTAAACTTTCTTTAATATGGGCTTTAGTGATAGTAAAA
>NZ_DS990428.1 GCF_000155475.1 Helicobacter cinaedi CCUG 18818 = ATCC BAA-847
GTTGCCATAGAACCAAAAAGCAATGATGAAAGAAAATTGACATTTAATAATTTGCAAGGCAACACAGGTATTGCTGTGATAAAAGGACGGCATTTTATCAATCAAAAATTTAGTAGCAATTTTTCGCATACTACCTTGTGGAATACAAATGACTTTGTGGATGTGCAAAATAAAACAAACTACAATTATCTGCTTGAGCTTATATGGAATGATAGCTTTGGTAATACGCATATCTATCATTCTAGCAATTTTCAATTTTGGGAATTAAAGGACTGATAATGAAAAAAATAAAAATTATTATATTATTTATGTTTGTATTGTGCGTTACTTTTAGCAGTGCTATTGAGGCTATTACTATTTTAAAAAAAGCTGATAACCTGCCTTATTCCTATGAAAAAAAGGTGAGTATGCTTAAAAAATTGGGATTTGAGTATTGTGTTGAGCAGGATAAGTTTAGCGAAAATAGTTTTTGGTTTTTTCACATTACGCATAAACTTCAACTGCGCAACAATAATCATTCGTTTTTCTACATTGAAAATAATGATGGTTTTATGCAGTTTAAAAATTTCATAAAAGCTCATACACAATCCAATTTTATGCCACGATTCTATACCTGTCTT
>NZ_DS990427.1 GCF_000155475.1 Helicobacter cinaedi CCUG 18818 = ATCC BAA-847
TTATTAAAATCCATCACCCAATCTACTCCTATCATTTCATCTAAATAAGGGAGCATACCATATTTATCATAAGGGGGATTCTTGGCAAAGTTTTTTAGCATTTGTGCTTTAATAGGATTTTCGTGCAAACCATCTATTAAGCCTCTATATTGATAAGAATCATATAAGACACTAAAGCCGGGATGACCTAGTTGTAGGAGTAGAAAAGCAACCGCTTGAGCTCTTGTTTTAAATCCTGTCATAGAGAGCTGTAATGCTCCTGTAAATCCTTGTATATCTCCTAATATCCCAGCGGTTAATTCCCATTCAGCCATAGAAAGCCAACCATCGCCTAAATGTGCATTTCCCCTATTTTGCTCTACTTTTTCATAGAGAGGAGCATATTCTTTATTGATAAGTTTTCCATTCTCATCTACTCCTGCATAAGCATCATAGGGTATGTCTATTACAGAGCTTCTTAATCCACTTCTAATGACAAGATATTTATATCTTTCTCTTTTTGTTTTTAAAGATTCATAATAAGCTTTTTCTTTTTTAGTCCAAGGAGCTATAGCTCCTTTTATGGGTTCTTTTAAATATAAATCTTGCCAAGCTTTAAATTCTAAATAACTTGAGCTTTGTCCTGTCTTTAATGTAGGGTCTAAATAAATTGGTTTATAGGATTTATAGGGGGAGGATT
>NZ_DS990426.1 GCF_000155475.1 Helicobacter cinaedi CCUG 18818 = ATCC BAA-847
TAAATTCTAACAAACAAAGGAGCAACCAAATATGTGGATAGTATTTTTTGCAATAGCAGTCTTTGGATTAGTCATAGGCTCTTATATCTATGGCTATTCTCAAACTCGCAGCACCTATGTAAGAAAACATAGAGATATTACAGAAGCTGAAAAGTTAGCTATTAGAGAAAATGGTAGGTAAGGCTACCTCTTGTTTTAATATCATATATTAGCAAGACATACAAAAGCAACATAGACAAGTTAAAGAAGGCTCATATCAGTTTGGCTCTCTACCTTTTATGGTTTATGAGAATATGGAAGTTCAAGCAAAAGATAGACTTGCTAAGATGATTACTGAAAGAGATAATACACACAAGGAAATTTTCGCAGAATTTTTAAAGCAATATCAGCAAAGACCTGTTACTCATTCTTAATTGATATTGCAAAAAAGAGTTGTTTGTGGATAAGAGTAAGACATCTTAAAGCTTATTTGAAAAGGGTTTAGGATTCTGCTATAATCCACTCATATAAATAAATAAAAACAAAAAAAGGAGTTTGAAATGGGATTTGGTAGTTTTACATTAGGTTGTTTATTAGGACAGAGTTTTCAAAACCCTCAAGATATTATAGAGACACCCGGAAAGTGTCAAGCAGATTATGATAATGACAATGTCCAGAGCTTAGAGCTTATGGGGAGGAATGCTATTGGAA
>NZ_DS990425.1 GCF_000155475.1 Helicobacter cinaedi CCUG 18818 = ATCC BAA-847
GGAGCTTTTGTAGAAAAAATTACTTTTCATTGCGGGTATCAGTATGGCTGTTTTGGCTAATTTTGGATTAGCTGATGAGCAGAAAAACACTCAACAATCTAAAAATACATTTAAGGTTGATGAAGAAGAAGCTGTGAATATGAGCAAACAAGATTGGATTAATTTGCGTAGCAGAATAAATGAGAATAAAGAATCTCATTTTCAAGCTGCCTTGCAACTTGATAGCGCAGAAGAGAGAAAGTTTCATCGTGAAGCCGCTAAAAACCTTGATGAGCTAAAAAAGAAAATAGATCATCGCCGTTGGATTGAAAAAGAAGGTGGCTGGGGTATTCCAGCACAAGTGGATTTGCCTTTGGTAACCTTAATGGACTTTGATGGAGTTCAAGGGAACGAAGGGACTTTTATTATGTAAGCTGGCTTTCGTGGAGGTATCAGTAAAAGACAATTCCACCCAAATTTAGAATTTCGTGCCCTTACAGGTGTAGGTTACGCATATAGTGAAGCAGGACACTCAGCTTATTTCCCCTTTGCTCTTGAAGTGGGCTGGGCTGATAAGTATAGAAGACACTCTCGCTTTCTTGTAGGTGTAAGCTATGAGTATTCTACAGACTTTGGAAAGACAGAAGTGTATCTTGGTATTGCACCATTGACGATCATTGGACACTTCGTGTAAGTTATGGATTAAGTGGCGGTATGAAACTTGATGCTCCAGCTATTTTAGGCAACAAAATCACCACTCAAAAAGTAACGATTGATGCAAATAGCTTTTATAGTGTCGGTATGGTGTTTGTATATTAA
>NZ_DS990424.1 GCF_000155475.1 Helicobacter cinaedi CCUG 18818 = ATCC BAA-847
ACACATTATAACTTCTGCGAAAGGAATACGATTATATGTATCTTTAGAATCATAAAGTTTAAGATTATTATTTGGATTATAGGGAGCATTGGGGTTAGAATCTATAATGCCAGCCTTAACATCAAATCCTTTATTACTAGAGTTAGGTAAGCCTATTTTAATACCTGCTGTGTTGGGTTGGTTAGGATTGTTGGGATTCATAAGGTCATCTCCCAAGGGTAAGTAAAATTTTTTCATCTAAATTATAGTGATTAATACCTTGAGATTCTAAAGTTTTTTTAGTTTTTTGTTTAAAGATCTCAAGGAATTTATCTACATTTTCTGCCATTTTCTTGTCAAATAAAGGATAATAAAAATTACCTTTTATCTTTGCGTCAAACCAACCAAAAGGCAATTTTTGTTTTTTCATATCATAAAATATAAACACATAAAAAAGAGGAGGTCTAAATCTTACCACCAATCCATATTCTCCATAATGGAGATACATTGTCTTTTTGAAGAAAAACTGATAGGTTTGCACAATAAAATAATCATTATAGAGAACTATTTTACGTTGATTGTTGAAAATAACCTCATTCAGACAAAAAATAAATCCCCATATCATTAATACTGTAAATGGAAAAATAAGTATGGTAGCCCACTCTTTCTTGATAGCTTCAATCAACTCCATTAGAGAAGTCGTCATATATAAACTATATAATATACCAAAACTAAAAAGTATCACTATGATATTGATGAATTTGTGTAACACACCCATTTTAGATTTTATCTCAAAGATAGGTTGTATATTGTTCATTGTCCTGTCCT
>NZ_DS990423.1 GCF_000155475.1 Helicobacter cinaedi CCUG 18818 = ATCC BAA-847
ATCGGCGGAGTTGCCGCACAATGTCCTGCCCAATAAGATTCATAAAATATGTTTGGATATATGTCCCCACAGATTTACCAAAATACACGCCGATAATCATAAGCATCATAGCTAATGCCATCTTGTCATCTTGTGCTAATTCTTCAAAGCTAAAAAATGGCGTAGCTCGTGGCGTTTTACCCTGCAAGGTATCTAAAAGTGGCTCAATGAGATAGGCAATCCCCGCTGTGCAGGCAGCAACTACAAGTGAAGCACTAATAGCGATAATAAATGAAAATGTATGCCCTTGAATATAGGGAATATATTTTTTAAAAAAGTCAAAAAATGTTCGCATAAAGCTTAAAATCCCTTACCTATTCTACTTCAAACCCTGTATCAAGAATAGCCTCCGTGATAAGCTCTTGTGTAGCTGGAGATTCAAACTCTACTATAACCTTAGAATCTTGCAAATTCACATCAACAAGGCTAATACCTTCAATCTCGCCTACAAATTTTTCAATCTTATCTACGCATTTACCACAACGCATTCCACTCACATTTAGCTCCAATCTCATTTTTGCTCCTTAGATTCTATTTTGAGATTCTATACATTTAAAGTTTTTTAGTCTTGCTGCATTTGCTACTACGCTAAGGCTTGATAGGCTCATCGCAAAAGCACAAAACATAGGGTGTAAAAAAATATCAAATCCCCCAAGCACACCCATTGCCAAAGGAATAAAAGCGATATTATAGCAAAAAGCAAAAACAAGATTCTGTTTTATATTTACAATACTTGCTCTAGCAAGGGCATAAGCGTTGTAAATACTTATTGTGTTTTCATTATAGTTAATAATATCCGC
>NZ_DS990422.1 GCF_000155475.1 Helicobacter cinaedi CCUG 18818 = ATCC BAA-847
AGAGTATTTATAGGAATGGGTCATTGGGATTCCTTCAAGTCGATATAATGATGGCTTTTTGCATTAATAGCTTCTTTAAAGACTTGTGAGATGTATTTTTGAGAAGTAGCATAACCCATACGATTTAATTTGCGCCTTTCTTTGACAATCATTTCATCTCCTATATATTCTTTATTATTAAAAGCTATGTTTTCTATTATAGCATATTCTTCTTTTAAATCTTTAAAAGGTTTGCATTGGATATGTTGTTTCACATCTTGGTGCATAGAAAGGCTTGATGTTACCCAACTATTGTAATATTCAAAACCTTGTATATATATATATTTAATACTCTCTCCATCTGAAACACTCACTATTTCTAGCTTAATAGAATGACTTACAAGAAAAGCAGAAGGAAAAGCAAGATGTATATCCTCTAACTTTACTCCCTCTCTCACAGGTCTTGCATACACTACCTTACCTATCTCTTCTTTACAGAGTCTCTCATATTCCTTATATTCAGAATCTAAAGCCTTAGGGATAAAAGCACGATAGCTTGTAGGATAAGCACAACCTTTTATCATAAAAAATGCTATGAAGATTCCAAATATGCCTAAGAGAATATATATCATTTTATGTCCTTTATACTGCATTTTTTTATTCTCTCTACTCCGATGATAAGCTTGAATTATGATTGTATCCAAAATACTTTAAAGCCTCTTTGTCTATATTCTTAGTATTAGCAGGACTAGGAGCATTGATTTTATAACTATTAGGTTTAGGAATGCAAATAAGTGGAAAGCCTTTATCACTCATTACACCACTAGAGACTAAATCTTGCATTATAGGATAATCATCATTATATTTCTTTAA
>NZ_DS990421.1 GCF_000155475.1 Helicobacter cinaedi CCUG 18818 = ATCC BAA-847
GTTATAGAAGCCATACATTCTACACTCAACTTTTATACACACGATTTAATCAAACCTTTGGATTTCTCTGGGATTGCTTTACACTATCCAAAGTTAGAACTTATTTCTCAATATGAGGAGAGTGATTTAGACTTCATCACAAGATTAGCCCATAATAATGGCATATACTTTTGTGATGTGAGAGGGAGTATATGCTTTTATGATAGCGCACAAAGACACTCTAGTAGAGAGATTACTTTTAATCCTAATGTGAATAACACTTTAAATGAACCTTGTATCTCTAGTGTCTCTAAACTTCAATCTTTAAGAGCTCATACTTTTAGCCAAAGTAGCCAGAATGCTCTCAATCCTTTTTCATTAGAAAGTTTAAGTCTAAAGAGTGATTCCTTATTACAAGAAGGAGAGCAGAATAATTTCACACACTCTTTACATATAAATGAGCATCACTATAGCAATGAATCCTCCTTTACTCAAAGCAGTGATTTAAAAACTCCCATTACTTTAAAAGAAAAAAGATTAAGAGTGATTGAACAAAGTCTCAATGCACAGAGTAATATCTATGATTTAACTTTAAATGAAAGTATTACTTTAAACTTCTCCTCAAGTTTAAAAGAAAACAAAGAGAGTTTAAGAGATTTTATAATTATAGGAATGGAGCAAGAACTTATTAATGAATCTTTATTAGAGAATAACTTTAATTCTAATGATAATGCCATTAAAAAAGAGAATGCAAAACATTTAAAAGAAAGTGTTACTTCTTTAATGAATACAGAGCAGATAAACAAAGGGAATGAAAGCTTTAATCCCCTCACTCAAAATACTTCTAATGCTTTAGAATCTCTTTCTTCTCCTTCTTCTTTAGGTAAATCTCAC
>NZ_DS990420.1 GCF_000155475.1 Helicobacter cinaedi CCUG 18818 = ATCC BAA-847
TTACCAAGCTATAGAGAAGGGGTAAGTGTGAGTTTGCTAGAGGCTATGAGCTTTGGCAAACCCATCATCACAAGCAATGCAAGTGGCTGCAAGCATTTAGTAAGAGAGTTTGACAATGGCTACTCTAATGGCTTTTTGTGTGAAGTGTGTGATGCAAAATCCCTAGCAAATGCTATGCGAGAGTTTATCACCTTAGATTCCACCACAAGGGAGGCAATGGGGCAAAACGCAAGGGATTTTGTGTGTGAAAACTATAATATCCAACGCATTATTGACACTTATCACCACGCCTGTGTTTCACGCTCTAGCAAATAGCCACAAAGCTATCTCATCGCTTAAAAATAGCTCGTTTGCCACCAAAAACTCTTCTCCCTTTTCTTCTCTTTTTTCTTGGCGGATATGGCATTTGCCTCCGCTAAGCAAGAATCCTATGTGCTTTTCCATCGCCACTTTGTCCATAAACAACTCTTCTAAAACGCTCATCTTAACACCCACAGCACAACGCAACCCAAGCATAATATTTTCCATACATAAATCCCTTTGGCTTAAAGCTTCAACAAGCCTTTTGCGTGGTGTTTTTATGTAGTTTGCCAATTGCGGATACGCTCTCAATCGCCTATTGCTAAGCCTTCCCACAGCTCCAGCCCCACAGCCTATATATTCCCTGCCCTGCCAATAGCCTAGATTATGTTTGCACTGCTTAGAATCTCCATTTGGCTTAGAATCCACCCCCAACTTAGAATCTTTAGCATAGTTTGACACTTCATATTGAGAAAATCCCGCCTTTTCTAGCAACTCCCTAGCAAAAAAGCAAAAGTCATCTTTAGATTCTAAATCTTGTGAAAAACGTTTGGAATCTAGGGCAAAGCGTGAGCCTT
>NZ_DS990419.1 GCF_000155475.1 Helicobacter cinaedi CCUG 18818 = ATCC BAA-847
TAAAACCTCTTCTTATTCACATCATCTAATATATCTTTAGCTACTCTATCTACTCTTTGACTTATTTCAGCACTAGAGTTAGCTATCTCTACATTTTCTTGTGTTACAGATTCTAAATGAGATATGGCTTCATTGATTTGAGTTACACCTGTTGTTTGTTCTCTTATAGATTCACCCATATCATTAATACTTTGCACTAAGAGATTCGTATTAGCTTCAATCTCACCTAAAGATTTTTGTGTTCTCTCCGCTAGTTTTCTCACTTCATCAGCAACAACAGCAAATCCTCTTCCGTGTTCTCCAGCACGAGCTGCTTCAATAGCAGCATTAAGAGCTAGTAGATTTGTTTGGTCTGCTATATCTCTAATAATGCCTATAACATTTTTAATATCTTCACTTTGTTGTATAACTTCACTTGTCTTGCCACTAACATTTTGCATAGATGAAGTAATCTCTTCTACGGCTTGAGCTGTTTGTTCTAGGCTACTTGCTTGAGAGTTAGTAAGATTTGTAAGATTATTTACTGCTTCTGCTAATGCTTTTGCCTCTTCACTTAGATTTTGAGCAAAGTTAGAGCTTGTATGAAGCATTTTTCTAATCTCTTCTCCTAGAGTATTTGTAACTACTTCTACTCTACCACTTGCATTATTTACTTCTGTGGTGAAGTCTAAGCTTACATAAGATTCAAATACACGATTAATCTCATTTAAATCTTTTCCCACACCTGTCATTAAGAGTTTAAGCAGTTCATTTACAGAATCTCTTAGATTATTAAGCTGTGGATTGCTGCCTTTAGATTCTATAAGGCTATCAATATAACCTTGTTTTGCTTTGTCTATGACTTGAAGAGATTGTGCCACAAGGGCTTGGTCGGATTCTAAGCCT
>NZ_DS990418.1 GCF_000155475.1 Helicobacter cinaedi CCUG 18818 = ATCC BAA-847
GCACATTATAACTTCTGCAAAAGGAATACGATTATATGTATCTTTAGAATCATAAAGTTTAAGATTATTATTTGGATTATAGGGAGCATTGGGGTTAGAATCTATAATGCCAGCCTTAACATCAAATCCTTTATTACTAGAGTTAGGTAAGCCTATTTTAATACCTGCTGTGTTGGATTCATTGCTATCGTGATTCATTATTTATTCCTCAACAAAACAAACAAAAAGCGTGTTAAAGCTTATAAATTGAGTATCAATACCTTTAGATTCTAATGCTATTTTACTCTTTGTCCTTATAAAATCCCATATTTCATAAATTTTCCTATCATTCTTTAAGTAAAAATTTAGAAAATGTAAGCGATAAATATTTTTTCGCCTATACCAACCTTTTGCGTTAAATGGAGCAATAAACATTTCGTTGTGATTATATAAAACAAAAACTTGATATTCCCCTATGCTTACTTCTACTTCTCCAAATTTAAAAAATTTTTTTTGGATTCCAAATAGCTTTCTGCGCTCAAAACCTATACCGCTGTTTGTAACATAAAAGCGCACCATTCCAAATAAAATATTATAAATCTGATAAATAGTAAATCCAAAAAATATACTCCATAAAATTTTAACTAGCAATGTTGTAAAAATATCTGTAAATACCCCTATACACAAAAGAATTACACATAATGCAAGAATTATTATATGAGTAAATGTATTGAAAAAATAATATTTGGATTTTACCTCATACACAATCTCATCGCCCTTAGAATCTAACTTTATATTCTCTTGGTTTTTAGTGTCGTTGATTTCTTTAGATTCTGTGTTTGTAATAGATTCTCTTTTAGAAGCTAACTTCTTAGATTCTATATTGCTTTTTAGATTTTTGCTCATTAAACTATCTCCA
>NZ_DS990417.1 GCF_000155475.1 Helicobacter cinaedi CCUG 18818 = ATCC BAA-847
GCTACAAATCTATGCACCTATTGAATACAAAGAGGAGGGGCTTGTTGATGTGAGTGGCGAAATGTTTGCTCTTTTAGTGGGAACAAGAATAAAAAATGTGTACTATTTTACCTATAATGCAATTAATAAGATTGCAAATATTGGGAGAGATAAGTTAGAAAAAATTGATGGAATACCAATACAGACGCTTTCTCGCCAAGAAGCAAGAGAGTGGTATAATAAAAAATTAAAAAGACTAGGAAATCCATACCAAGAGATAAGGGATTTAATACAACGAGCCGAAAAAATATGTGAATTAAGAAATATTACTAAACAGCAGACAAGAGAACTTATGGAAGACAGAATTATGGCTTGGATATTAAAGTATAATCCACGCACAAAAATAAAACCTTTTAAATACTATGTAAAACAACAAAAAAAGAGAGGTTATAAGGGTAATAAGATTTACGAAAATATCATTAATAGCTTCAATAAAACGAATCGAAAAGTGAATGATAAATATCTTAGAAAATAAGGAGACAATATGGAATTTAATGATGTTCCCACACCACGAGAAGCACGAGAAACAATAGACCCTCATCACTTGATTTGGTATGACAAAGAATATAACGAAGATGAGACAGGCAAAATGCGTTGGGAGTTTGAGTTATGGAATTTTGGCTATGAAGATGCCTTTGAATATTGCAAGGATATATGGTTGGCATTTGGCTATAATATTGTTTTAATAGATTATATAGATTGTATAGAAACTATGATTTGGCATTTTAGCATTAATGATATGCGTTGCACTTGGTTTTTTAATGACTTTCCTGCTTATCATTATATTATTCCATTTAAAGAAACTGAAGAAAATCTTAATAAACTTGAAGGCTATATCAAAATTATCATTGATGAGCTGAATAAACTTGCTATTGAAAAAAGGATTGAGCCTTATTGATAAGTAAAATTGCCTGTTAAAAAGTAGATTCCAAAGCCATAGCAAATTATGAAAAAAAATTTAGAGATTCTATAAAAGAATATGGAGCAAA
>NZ_DS990416.1 GCF_000155475.1 Helicobacter cinaedi CCUG 18818 = ATCC BAA-847
CAAGAAATTGCGACTTACTAATGGGGGGGGGGGGGGGTAACACTCTATGAGTCCTATTATTATGCAATCTATCGTTATAAATCTTTATCATTTCGCCATATCTCTATATGTGAGAATTTACAATGTGCGTAAGTTCATTTATGCACAAAATGTCGTGCTATGGCGACAAAAATGCCTTAATACTCAACGACACACCCTACACTTATGCGGAGATTTGTAAGAAAATGTCAGCCTTTAGTCTTTCTCAAACTATGCTTACAATCCCAAATAATGCAGTGATAGCACTTAGGGGAGATTATAGCCTTTCTTATATCATAGCATTTTTGGCTTTATGCAAAAAGCAGTGTATTATAGCCCCCTTACTTCCACGAAATATTGACATTTCGCTACAAGATTTTGGGGTAGAGTTTGTGTTAGACACACAAGAAAATAAGCTAGATTCTATCAGTCCAAAATCACATAGTTTGCTTGATAGTTTAAAAAAGCAAAATAATGGCGGATTAATCCTTTTTTCAAGCGGTAGCACAGGCAAACCCAAAGCCATAGTGCATAATCTAAATACACTTTTAGAATCTTATTGTAATAAAAGGCAAAATCCATTGCGTATAATGAGTGTATATTTGCCAGACCATATCGCAGGGATTGATGTAATGCTAAATACCTTTGGGGGTGGTGGAAGCCTTATTATCCCAAAAGAGCGAAGTCCGCAGTGGATTCTAGAATCTTTACAAAAACATAAAGTAGAGATTTTACCTACTTCGCCGACATTATTGCGACTTTTGCTTGTTGCTGGATTAGGCAATTATGACTTAACTCATTTAAAGCTAATCATTTATGGAAGCGAAAAAATGTCTTCAAAACTTTTAGAATCTTTGCAACAAGCCCTGCCGCACACAAGATTCAAGCAAAGCTTTGGGACAAGTGAGACAAATGCCATTAAAACCAAACAAACAGATGAGAGCGACTTCGCAGAGTTTTTTAGAATCATAAATGCAGGCTACAAGATAGTGGATAATATACTCTATCTT
>NZ_DS990415.1 GCF_000155475.1 Helicobacter cinaedi CCUG 18818 = ATCC BAA-847
CCAAATTCTTGTGCAGAAACTTTCTTTGTAAAAGTATAATTCCCACCCTTTTTGTCGGCAGAGCTTAGAGATACTACCGCTACATTACCTTTAGTGTGAATTTCACTTGTGCTAAAATCATTACTTAGATTCTGTGTTGCTATAATGAGCTTGGTTGTTCTTTTAAAAAAGTTTGAGTCCTCATCTTGTATGAGGTCAAAGCTGAAATTTACACGATAAGTATCATCTGTGTTTTTTTGGATAGAAGTATTCTCATATATTATTCTATTTTCACAATTATGTAGATAGAGGGTATAATCCTCTGCTATATCAAGATTCTTTCCATTTTTATCTAAAAGTGTAAGGTTATTGATTGTTAGAGCAAAGTTACCATTGTGGGAAGTGGGTAGTTCTTTGTTGTCTTGTAGCTTTAGCTGAATATCTAGTATTTGTGAGGCGCAATCTTTTAAGATTCTATACTCATTCTCTTTAGCAAAATTATAGAGTTCTATAACTTCCTCTCTATCCTGCCCTAATGCCACTCTTAGCACCCCTTCATTTTTAGAGATGTAATATATAATACCATTATGTATAACTTCATAAAGATTTGAATCTTTAGTCGTTAGAGTTAATTCAGAATCTGTTTTTAATGCTGTGATTTTTGGATTCTCTGTGCTTTCTTCTTGATTTTCATCATATTGGAGGTAATGGATTTCACATTTATCTAAGAGAAGTTTAGAACAATCTAACTTGGCATTTTTACCAACCACTAGTGTAAGAAATGTATTTTCTGGTTGAATGATTTGGATAGGCAAAGGAGTAGCTTTAGGATAAAGGATTAAAATTTGTGTGGGATTTTCGTTTGTGCTTTGGGCTGGATTTGCTACTCTCTCTTGTGCGGTAGGATTATCTGTGTGGTTTGTTTGGCTAAGGCGAGATTGTGTATTGTCTTGCAATGGTGTGCTTTGGGCTAGATTTGTTTGAGTGGTAGAATCTTGTGTGGTAGCTAGGATTCTCTCATTAGGATTTATTTGAGCATTGTTAGTTTGTGGATTAGTATGTGAATCTTGTGTGGGTTGTGGTTGCTTAGGGCTATTAGGGAATCTTTGGCTTAGGATTTTATTGATACTTGCGACATTAGTAAGCTTTTTAGCGCCTAAATTTCCATAAAAGCTTTGGATACAATAGATATTTTCTAGACTAAAAGTTTTTTGTGTGAGGGTGTTTAGGTAGTCAAGAT
>NZ_DS990414.1 GCF_000155475.1 Helicobacter cinaedi CCUG 18818 = ATCC BAA-847
AGATGAGAAAGCAAATGCAAAAATTTGCTAAAAATTTTATGGATTATAGGGATAATATGCGTTGTTTTTTGTTGGCAAAAAATGATGATACAAAAGAAGTTGAGGAAACATTTAGCATAGCACGCGAAAACGGAATAATATACGAAAATATGAATTCAGTCCATTTTGGTATCAAAACACATCATTATAAGCCCTGTATAGCAAGGGTTTATAAAATGGGGATTCTATTGCTTAGCACTAATACTATCGTAGATACAAGTTCTCTCATAGATAAAGATACTTTTTATACTTGTGAGGGCAATATGATACTTGATATTTTTTCGATTAAGGGTTTGGCTCGTTTTAAATTGTATAGTAGGTTTTTTTCAAAAGAATATGAAGAAGCCATTATAGAGGCTTCCAAAGCATTGCAAGAATTAAGCTCAAATAGTCGCTATACTCAAGTATGTGTTTTTGAAGATGAGGGGTATATATGCACAAATGGAGGGTGTGAGTTTGATTTAGATGAAATGCAAACTAGAGTTATTCAACCACTTGATAGATTTATTCAAAATATAGATTTAAGGAAACTAAATGCCAATTAAAGCAACAAATTTAAGTTATGAGGAGTTTAATGATAGATTACTTAGCCTATTAAAGCTGGTTGAAGGGATTCAAACAAAGATTTATGCTGATAGTGCAGATATTCCAAAAATTACCATTGGCATAGGATTTAATATTGAAGTGGATATATGGAGAGAAGTAGTTTTAATGTATAAAGTAGGGATTTTGCAATACGCAGACTTAGAAAATGGCGTCTATACTCTAGCTAATATACTAGGCAAACAATCACAATCTACGCAAACTCTCATTAATACAACTTCTAAAGAAATAAAAGATAAGATTAATGAGTATAGAATAAACAATAAAATTCAAAAAAATACCTATCAAACAGGTAAAAGTCCAAATCAAAATATGATTGATCTACAAAAAGACATTAACACTATTTTGCAAAACAATATAAAAAACTATAATGAATACCCCGAAAATATCAACCAAAAACTTAATGCAAATATGGTTTTTGAGCTTACAGATAATGAAGCAATAGAAGTTAAAAATATCATTAGCTTTAATGAAATTAAGGCACTAAGAAACAAATTAAACACATGGAATGCAAATTATCTTACTTCTTTTAGCAAAACAGAATCTATCAATCCACAAGAGTTTATTCCCTTACTATCTATTTATTATCAGCGTCCAGCAAGATTTAATCCAGAAAGCGGACTTATTTTACTTCAAAAAGCCCTAAAGGATAAGAATAGATTTTTAGCGTGGTTTTCTGTGCGTTATTATGCCGATATACGACAATTTAAAAACCCTTATTACTCTCGCCGAATCCAAGAAGCTGCAATGTTTGGACTAAACAACAAAGATTCAAATAATCAGATTGAATACTTTTCAACAAGCCTTGATATATTTTCTTGTCTTAACTTTAACTTCAAAGAAGCAAACACGAAACAAGGGTTAGGTCTTCCAGATACTTACACTTATCTTTCTTTTATGCAAACTTATAAAGAATGCAAAGAAATTGATGAAACAGCAAAGAATCTCTTAAAAGAATACAATATATACCATACTAAAGACAAACATTATTATTCTTATGTCGGCAAAGATGAATTTCAAGATATAACCAACA
>NZ_DS990413.1 GCF_000155475.1 Helicobacter cinaedi CCUG 18818 = ATCC BAA-847
TAGATGAAGAGTTTGATGAGCGTTTCTTGCTTAACTTCTGCGAGCAACTTGCCACTGCTAGAAACTTATTTTTCAATATTGATGTGCCGCATTTATCTTGCTCTATCCCAAATTCTAGGTATCGTGTCAATGCTTTGCACCCAAGCATTACAGCTAATAATTGCATAAGTATTAATATAAGAATCCCAAGTGATAAAAAATTCCCACTTGAGAATTTTAAGATTAATCCACAATGCCCTTATACCTATGATGACCTAAAAGGTTTCATACGAGATAGAAAAAACATACTCATAAGCGGAGGGACAGCAACAGGTAAAACAAGCTTTGCTAACTCTTTGCTTGATGAGATTCCACTTGAAGATAGGATAATCACGGTAGAAGATTCTCCTGAACTACACATTCATAATCTCAATAAAGTGCAAATCGTTGTTTCAAAAAACGAAGCCACAAACTACACTTATGAAAAAGCATTAAATGATTGTGTGCGTATGTCGCCTGATAGATTATTGCTAGGAGAGATTGATACAAGAAACACAATGCTATTTTTAAGGCTTAATAACACAGGGCATAGCGGCTCAATCAGCACACTTCACGCCAATAGTGTAGAAGATGCTATCCACGCTATTACTATGAATGCTAAATTCAGCGGAGCAAATGCAACAAATGAAGCGATAGTAGAATATTTTATTGCTGCTATTGATTATGTGATTCAAATTAAGAGAACAGAGCAAGGAAGAGAAGTCCATAATGTGCTTGATGTCAAAAAAGATTTAGCAAATATTCTAAAAAATAGCAAATAAGGAAACATAATGAGAGAATCTACATTCAAATCAAAATATATTACAGGAAAAAGACTAAATATACTTATCAGTAAAGATGCGTATAAAGCATTAGAAAAACAGAAAAAACAAATTAACACAACACGATATATAGAGCATTTGCTCATCAAAGCCGATGAGAATCCAGAGAGTATAGCACAAAGCTTTGATGAACAAAACAAATATCTAGATCAAATCACGCAGCTTATTAACTTCAATAAAAAACTCTATCTTGATATTAATGCCACATTTAGCAATCTTAATCAAATTGCTTATCGCTTAAATCTCGCAAATCTTAATGACCCTAACGAACTCAAAGCTCTAGCAGACAACAAAGAGTTTTTACTTGATACCAAACAAAATCTTATAGATACCAAAGAAGAGGTAATAAGCCTTAAAGAACTTCTAAAAACTTTTCTAAAGACAATGGAGAGAGCAAAAAAGAATGCCCAACCTCTCTATCCTAAAGAGCAACCCATAGAACAAAAAGGAGAAGACAATGCAATTTCTAATGAGTAAAAGATTCTATCCCTTATATTTTCTATTAGCAGTTATCAGTGTTCCTGCTACATTCTTATATTGTTTGCATATTTTCTATGCCATTAATGATTTTTGGGAGCTTATAGACTTTGCAGAACTCATTATTGATAATATTGGACAACGCAGTATGAAGTTTGATGTTTATCTCGCCATTGGAGTATCATTCTTCCCACCTATCTTTATTTTTATGTTTCTTAAACCCAAAAAGAGCCTTGATTCTCACGGCAAAGCAAGATGGGCTAATCAGCACGACATAGAAAAAAGCGATTTTCATTTAAATAAGCTTATCAAAGACTTTTTTGGCTTACTCAATCCCTTAAATTTCACGCCACAAAAATATTGGAAAGCTTTTAGAAAATTC
>NZ_DS990412.1 GCF_000155475.1 Helicobacter cinaedi CCUG 18818 = ATCC BAA-847
AATTCTCGTAGCGTGTGGAATGATCTTTCATCGCCAAGATCCAAAAATGCTTTAAAGCACGGAGCAACCTTTCCACAAAAACTAAGCGATAGAGTAATATCTCTATACTCAACAAAAGGCGATATTGTGCTAGATCCATTTTTAGGCACAGGCACGAGTGCAAGAAGTGCTTTAAGTCTAGAGCGAGATTTTATAGGTTTTGAGCTTAATATGGAATTTTATGAAGTTGCCTTAACATCTCTTAGACAAGATTCTAGTCTTTTTGATAAAAATAAATATAACATAAAACAAGGGGATTGTTTAGAGCTTGTAGAGGAGTTGGAAAACAATTCGTTGCAACTTACAATAACTTCACCTCCCTATGCAGATTTAATTCATAAGGTAGTAGATGATAGAACAAAAAGGCACAAAAAATCAGCATTTGTAATAGACAATAACGCAACTACAAAAATATATTCAAGAGATACACGGGACTTTGGCAATATGGATTTTGATAGCTATATGAATGCGGTTTTGCAGTTTATGCAAAAGCTTTATACAAAAACTAAAAGCAATGGTTATAATGTATGGGTGGTTAAGGATTATAGAGATACAAGAAATAAAATTCCTTATGTTGATTTGCATTCCAACATTGCTAATGCTGGAGTAAAGGCTGGGTTTAAGTATCACGATTTGATTATTTGGGATCAAAATGAAAGGCGTAGGCTAGTATTACTTGGCTATCCTAGCGTATTTTATGTCAATCAAAATCATTCCTTTATCGTTGTGCTTAGGAAGCCTTAATGTGTAAATATGATATAAATCTTTTGAGAAAACTTGATAGAATCCACCCTTATCCAGCAAAGTTTATTATTGATATAGCACTGCATTATATTTCAAATTATTCAAAACAAGGCGATATTGTGCTTGATCCATTTTGTGGAAGTGGCACAACTCTTCTGGCTTCAAGAATTTTAAAAAGAAATGCGATAGGGTTTGATATAAACTATATCGCCTATATTTTATCTCAATCTAAGATTTTGTATTTAAATGTTAATGATTTAAAATACCTTAAGGAATTTCAGCCAGACTCTTCATATATTGCTAATATACTACATAATTACGACAATATTTCGCATTGGTTTGAACGACAAAGTATAGAATCTTTATCAAGTATAAAAGAACAAATAAATAATTTTGTGGAAAACAATCATAGCTATAAAATATTCTTATATATGGTTTTTTCATCAATTATCAATATTGCTTCAAATCAAGATTCTGATACGAGATATGCAGCGATTAAAAAGCCACACATAAATAAATCTTTTATTTTTGATAAATTTAATGAAAAACTACATCAATCTATCGCACTTTATGAAAATTTAAATTTAAATGATAATCATTGTGCTATGTTTTTACATAATTCCAAAACACTTACTAAGAAATTTAATAGTGAAGTATCACTCATTCTTACTTCCCCACCTTATCCAAACACCTATGATTACTATCTTTATCATAAACACAGAATGTTGTGGCTTGATTTTAATGTGAAGTTTTCTATGGATAATGAAATAGGTTCAAGAAGGGAATATTCAAGCCTAAAATTACCAAAAGAGAAATTTAATAAGGATTTATTTGAAATTTTTTTTGAATGCAATAAGATTTTAAAACGACACGGCTTTGTTGTAATAATTATGGGTGATGGAAAAATTGCTGGGAAAATCTATCACGCAAAAGATGAATTGGTATCATTGTGTGAAGTTTTTCAATGGAAACTTATTAAGCATTCTTATAGTGAGCTAGATAAAACAAGTCGCTCTTTTTCAAGTGCTTTTCGCACTAAAAATAAAAAAGAGCATATTTTAATTTTTCAAAAGGCTT
>NZ_DS990411.1 GCF_000155475.1 Helicobacter cinaedi CCUG 18818 = ATCC BAA-847
AGGGCAAAGTGGTGTAGGTAAAGATGTGTTTGCAAACTTTATCCATAAACATTCCTCCCGTGCAAATGCACCATTTATTGCCATTAATATGGCAGCAATCCCCGAGCATTTATTAGAATCTGAGCTTTTTGGCTATGAAAAAGGAGCTTTTACAGACGCCACAAGCCCAAAACCGGGCATTTTAGAAGATGCTAATGGTGGAAGTGTGTTTTTAGATGAAATCGGCGAAATGCCCTTGAGCCTTCAAGCAAAGCTTTTGCGTGTTTTGCAAGAAAAAAGCGTTACACGACTAGGCAGTTCAAAGCCCATTAAAATTGATGTGCGTTTTATCTCTGCGACAAATGCCAACATTCAAGCTAAGATTGCAAAAAATGAGTTTAGAGAGGATTTATTTTTCCGCTTGCAGACCATTCCTTTATCTATCCCACCACTCAAAGAGAGAAAGGAAGAGATTTTACCTCTCAGTGAGTGGAAGCTAGAATCTGTCTGTATGCAGTATGGCTTAGGGCAGAAGCGATTTTCCAAAGAGGCGAAGGACGCATTGCTTAGTTACGAGTGGTATGGCAATGTGCGAGAGTTGCTTTCAGTCGTGGAGCGAGCGGGGATTTTAAGTGAAAATGATGAGATAAACCCAAAGGATTTATGTTTAGAATCTCGCAGTCAGGCACTTGGTGGTAATTCATCACAAAAACAAGGCATAAGTGAGCTAGAAAAACAGCTCATCGCCCAAACACTTACAGAATCTCACAATGATTTACAAAAAGCAAGTGATATGCTAGGTATGAATATAGAAGTCTTGCGTCATAAAATCGCCCGTTATGGCTTATAAACCCCGCCATAGATTCTAAGTTCCCCACTATCTTTCTTAGTATTTTTTAGACAACTTACTTTTTATACTTTACCCTTACACAAAATATTTATTTTTCAAACCTTACAAGATTATTACATTTTGTTACATCAATTTTACTTTTTCTTATCATTTGCCTTGTTTTAAGGCAAATGGGGGGGGGGGGGGGGTGCTACAATCTCTCCGCTATGTTTTTAAAACAAGCAAAAATTACAACAAGGAGAATAACAATGAAAAGATTGTTAGTGAGTTCTATTGCAGCTATGGCTCTTACAAGTAGCGTAGTTGTAGCAGAAGAAAGCGGAGTATTTGTAGGTTTGGGCTTAGGCTTTGGTGGAAGCAGTGTTAAAGCTGAAGCGTCAATCGACGGTGTATCAACAAAAGACACAGCTAATGGCAGTGGTTTAAACTATGGCTTAGTAGCTGGTTATAAGCAATTCTTTACTGATGGCTTTGGACTTCGCTATTATGCAAATATTGACTACAATAGCTCTAAAATCAAAGTGGATACTGAAAAAGTAGCATTAAATGTCATTAACTATGGTGTGAATGTAGATGCACTTTATAACTTTGTAAGCTCTGATGGTATGGACTTTGGTGCATTCTTAGGTCTTGGACTTGGTGCTAACACTTGGAGTGGAAAAGCAGTAGATGGATTTAAAGATCAAATTAAAGATTCTGGTAAAAAAGTTTCAACAACAGGCTTTGATTTAGCTCTTAATGCTGGTTTGCGTGGTGTATTTGCTAAACAACACGGCGTTGAAATTTTTGCAAGAGTGCCTTTTATTGCAACGACAATGTTTGATGTCAAAGATGACACATGGAGCGTAAAAGCTAGTGCATCTCGCAACTACAATGCAGGTGTTCGCTATACATTTAGCTTCTAATAGATTCTAAGACCTGCTAAGAATCTAAAAGCTTGACTTGCCCTTAGCTTTTTTATAAAAGGCTAGGGCAGTTTTTTCATATAAACTTCCTTTTGCAGAATCTTGCAGGACTTTGTTAAATCAATACATAGGACTTGGGATTCTGCAGTTTGTTAAACCCCTATTT
>NZ_DS990410.1 GCF_000155475.1 Helicobacter cinaedi CCUG 18818 = ATCC BAA-847
GCAATTAGAGATGAGATAATAGCATTAGAAAAACAAGAACTTATAGAAAGAAAAAAAGTAAGCCTTGATGACCCAAACTTTGTTAAAAAAATGGTAGCTTTAGAGGAAAAATATTCGATTCTCTCCAATGGTTGCAAATATTATCTCAAAGGACCATCAAAACAAGAACTCAAAGAAAATGATTGGAGTCTCTACTACCAAAAAGTTAAAGAATATATGGGGGAGGAAATATTTGAAAAGCTAAAGAAAGGTTTAGCTATAACAAGCTATTATATTGATAAGAATGGTAAAGTAATCCCTATAACAATGCTTACTTATATCTCTACTACCATAACCACTTATGGTCTCTATGGTGATGAGGGAGCAGGATTTAGATTTACAGAAACAAGGAAAACAGGTATGGGTGGAGATAATATCTTTTACTTAGAAAATGGTAGATTTATAAAAAGTAATGAAAAAAGAAAGGATATGAAATGACTCCTAAAGACTTCATAGAGCAATTCAAAGATTATGCAGATGTAGCTGATGCTAGTTATGCAATGTTGCATTATATTGATAATAATGAAGTATTTGACCCAAGAGATGATGAGTTTAGGGCTAAAATCCCCGCATTTAAACCAATAGAAAGATGGATATATGCAGATGGAATAAAATTAGGATATGAGATACAAGACAAGCATTTAAAAGATGAGAGAATTAAAAATTTTATAGAGAAAAACAAAAGAGAGTTAAGACAACCCACTGCTTATGCTTTAGCCATAGAGGCTAGATTTAGTCAAAATATAGAAATAAAAACGCCCAAATATAATAATCCTAGCAAACTAGAATTAAAGCTAATAAATAATACAATACAGAATCTTATTTATAGAAATAAAAAAGATTCAAAAACTAAAAGGATAACTCTATGAAATACTTTATCTTAATTTTTATTAGTCTTATAACTTTAGTCATTATTACTTCTTGTGGGCTTATCCATACAACTAAAGGAGCTCCTACAAAAGAACAAAAAGAATTAATGGAAAAATATGGAGGAATCTATGTCTTTGATAAAAAACTAAGAGATGAGATAATACAGAGGGAAAAGGAAAGGGAGGAATACAGAGGAAAATATTTAGGGGAATATATACAAGTAGGGAATGAAACACATTTTGTGGATTTTACATACCTCAATAATAAATTCCCCCAAATCCTCTCCAATGGCTATAAATATAGTGATGGACTTGGATACTATGAAAAAGAGTATGAGCCCTACTACCAAAAAATCAAAGAATATATGGGGGAGGAAATATTTAAAGAATTAAAACCTGATATAATCTTAACAAGTTTTTATAGGATTAAAGAAAAGGACAAAGAGAAACATATACCCATTACTTTTCTTGTAGAATTTACTTGGACTATAACTACTTATGGTCTCTATGGTGATGAGGGAGCAGGATTTAGATTTACAGAAACAAGGAAAACAGGTATGGGTGGAGATAATATCTTTTACCTAGAAAATGGTAAATTTATAAAAAGTAATGAAAAAAGAAAGGATATGAAATGACTCCTAAAGACTTTATAGAGCAATTAAAGGACTATGCGGATATAGCTGATGCTTCTTATGCAATGTTGCATTATATTGATAATAATGAAGTATTTGACCCAAGAGATGATGAGTTTAGAGCTAAAATCCCCGCATTTAAACCAATAGAAAGATGGATATATGCAGATGGAATAAAATTAGGTTATGAGATACAAGACAAGCATTTAAAAGATGAGAGAATTAAAAATTTTATAGAGAAAAACAAAAGAGAGTTAAGACAACCCACTGCTTATGCTTTAGCCATAGAGGCTAGATTTAGTCAAAATATAGAAATAAAAACGCCCAAATATGATAATCCCAGCGAATTAGAGCCAACATTGATTGACAATAGAATCCAAAACCTTATTTATAGAGATAAAAAGAGTGATAAACAAAAAATTGAAGTTTCAGTTAATAAAGAAAGAGCCATACAAGATAAAAA
>NZ_DS990409.1 GCF_000155475.1 Helicobacter cinaedi CCUG 18818 = ATCC BAA-847
CCAGCACAGCACCGCATAGATTCTAGTTTTCATAAAGCGTGTATATACATTCTTAGAATCCAAACGCCCTGCTTTATCACTACAAGCACAATCTTTTACTTTAGAATCTAATCTCTTGTATAAGAGCATATAGATTCTATGCACCACCATTGCCAACCCGTGCAAACTCCCCCATATCACAAAGCCCCAGCCAGATCCGTGCCAGATTCCCTTAAAAATGCCACGATAAAAAGATTTCTAAGTGTAAGGAGATTATTTATAGTGGTATAGAATCTGCTTTGTTTATGAGCTAGATTTTGATTACCCCCTAATGGAATATATAAATACTCTTTTAAGAATCTCCCCAAAGTGATATGCCACTTTCTCCAAAATGTAGCGATATTTAATGCCTTATAGGGCGAATTAAAATTGATAGGTAACACAATGCCAAAAAGCAACCCCAAGCCTATCGCCATATCACAATAGCCACTAAAATCAAAATAGAGCTGAAAGGTATAGCTTAAGCTTGTAGCCCAAGATTCAAAAAGATTGAGAATGCTCCCACTCTCCACTGCACTAAATCCAGCATTCGCCCACTTTGCAAAGCTATCAGCAATGACTACTTTTTTAAATAAGCCAATGGAAAAGATGAAGAGTCCTTTAGCGATGTATCCCCAATTTATTATGCTAGGCGTTGTCTTTGTGCGAAAAAGCAGGGAGTTTGTGGTTTGCTGCGTCAATAGACTCCTAGTCTTATCTCCTTGCCAACCACTGCACAACCCTGCTTTTTCATCGCAAATACTTCCGCCTGTAAGTTGTTTAGATTCTAGACTTTGTGGAATCTTAGAATCTACTTTTCGCACTTGTTTTTCTTCTTCAAGGATTCTAGGAATTGCGGTGGGGCTGTGGGAGCTTTGCGGATTTTTGCAAAGGTTAGCGAACTTGGCGTTCGTGCCTTTGCAAAAATCCGCAACACTGTCGCATTGCCCACCCAAGACCGAATCCCCTCTATTCATCGCATAAAATTGTGGCATCATTTCTTTATGATGCACAATAGGTCCAGCGATGAGTTGTGGAAAAAATGTGATAAATAGGCAATAGTCTAAAAAATTGATATGTGGAATTTCTTTAAAAGATTCAGCTTTACTAGAATCTAGCATTGTCT
Source organism: Helicobacter cinaedi CCUG 18818 = ATCC BAA-847 (assembly GCF_000155475.1). GTDB lineage: Bacteria > Campylobacterota > Campylobacteria > Campylobacterales > Helicobacteraceae > Helicobacter_C > Helicobacter_C cinaedi. The sequence continues at coordinate 1,145 of NZ_DS990409.1, forward strand.
TTTGATATTTTGCATTAGCAAAATCCATACAATCAATGTTGCACACTTTGCGTGTATTCCTGCTCTCGCCCGCTTCGTGGTGCATAAAATCGGATTCAAAGGGGGCAGTAGTGTCCCCCGCCGATTTTATGCTAGAAGCGGAAATGGCGAGGCTCTCCCCTTGATTGCAAAAAAGAAAAGCGGTCGCTTTGCTTTTTTGGGCTAAGGGGAGCGGGGAGAGGATAAACCTTTTTTCTTTTGCGGTGGTTGTAGATAAAGTAGTTTGCGTTAGAGAATGCTGAGATTCTCTATTGTTTTTTACATTAGATTCTAAGTCTTTAAATTCTTCCCTCTCTTTACTTTGCTTATAACAATCCACTAAAAACGCAATTTGTTGAAAGGTTACAAATGATAAGGCTAAAGGCAAAAGAATATGAGGCAATGGAATAGCAAAGTCTAAATGTAAAAGTTGCGTAAAAAGATTAAAATTTTCTAAGAAAAAGTCAGTATATTTAAATATACCAAGTAAGCAAAGATTAAAGATAATGCCAAGGGTTAAAAATGTTTTAGGAGAAAAGGTGCAAAAAGAAAATAAACCAAAGAAAGTAAAGTTGTGAGAAAGAGAATTTAACTTATCCCCCCCCCCGTTAAAATCTACACTTATTTGCTCTCTCACATATAAACTTTTTAAAATACCTTTGGCTAAAAAATAATTCACAAGTATTGAGCCAAGTAATATGGGGAGATAAATAAGCTTCCAATACGCATAGAAAAATAAACTTGCTACAACCAAAAAGCCTTTAGCAAGATTCATATAGTGTGTGGAAGCTAATCTTTTAGAGGCTTGTGTGCTAGAATCTATGGCTTTAAACTTTATCTCTTTAGATTCTAATGTTTTGGATTTTAATTCTTTAGATTCTAGCTTTTTAGATTTGCAATGAGAATCTTGCCCTTTAGATTCTAAACTCTTAGAATCTAAGTAATGAGATTGTGTTTGCTTAAGCATTTGCCTAGAATCTACTTGTTTAGATTCTATATATTCTTGTTCTGCTTGTCTTATGCTTAATGCCTTTAGGATATGAAACACAACCCAAACAATAGGCAAAAAGCAAAAGATAAAAAGATAGGAGTTGAAGAGCATTTAGATT
>NZ_DS990408.1 GCF_000155475.1 Helicobacter cinaedi CCUG 18818 = ATCC BAA-847
AATTATCTTTATTAGGAGTAATACCTTGTATATTCTGCAATCTTGTATCAAGATTATTTGCTATTGCATCTTGATTATAAAATTTTTGCCAAGTTTGTTTTGGGCTTGTAGGTTTATTTGCATATAACAAGTCATTTTCATATTTTAAAATCCAATCTAAATGTGTTTGATTGGGATAATCTTTTTGAAATTTGGCAACAAAGTCTTGATTTACTTTTTCTCTAGGTTTATATTTGAAATTTAATATTTTAAAAATACCAATGGCAAGTTTAAAGGCTTTTGTATTATCATATTCAAATCCAAAAAGTTCAGATTCCCAAAATCTTCTTTTAGCTATGCCAAATTTATCATTATTGTTATCTAAAAGAAAATTTACCCCATATCGCAAGGTAAAAAATGCCAAGAATCGATTATATCTATCTTTTATGCAAGTGTTAAAAAAATATTTTCTAGATTCAATGCCAACATTAAAAGCATACGACAAAATGCTCGCATATTCATTTGTTTCTTTATCCATTTTTAAAGTTTTATCATTGATGCTAGAAGCATTTTGAAATATGTTATTAGATGCTATTTTTTTGATTTTTATGCCCTGTTCTTTGGTTAGTTTAAAATCACTTTGTGCATTATCATATTTTTTTAATAAGCCATTCAACTGTGTGCGTGTATTTCCTATGGTATCATTTGTTACAATTTCCTTAGTAATATTATAAAATTCATCAATCATAGTTTTATTATCTGTATTATCTAAAGCCCTTATATCTGCAATGGAATCTAAAGTTATCACACTCCCAAATAATCCCAATTCATTTAACACAGCAATTAGCCAATTCCTCTCTTGCAAATTAATGCCATAACCTATGGTTAAATACCCGCTATCATCTTCTTTTGCTTTGTCGTTATAGGGAAGTTTTCTAAAGCCTTCAACCACCTTAAGCAATTCAAGGGTATCTTCCAAATACTTTGTATTTTTTGTTGTTTCAAACATTTCAATCCTATAAATTTTATTTTAATAAGTGCATTTTAGCTCTCTTTTATTGCCCTCTAAGAGATAGATTCTCTTAGGATATTTTGTTGGTTTCTCTCCCCAAAAGCGATTGCTACTTAAACGAATATAATTTTTCCCTTGAAACTCCATAACACTATAAAACAATGCCGTAAATTGTGGGGCTATGTTTTGTTGTTCGCTCATTCTTGCATATTCTTTGTCATCAAAACTAAATTCTTCGCTTGCTTCAAACACTCTAAAGTTAAAGCGTCCTGATATTTTATTGCTAGGAAGTGCATAGGTATTAATAACAAATGAAATCCTCTCGCCTATTTCCATTTTGCTCCATAGATTCATAAAAGTATATTCTCCACTAAAATGCAAATCATCACCATAGATTCTATCACTTGCTTTTTCGTTGATTTGATTGCCTGTTAAGACATAAAGTGTTTGTGATGAATCCCCAGATACAAGCATTATTGTTTCCCTTTTCCCATCATTATCTATATCAAGTTTTTTGACATAAATTTGCGGCTCTATATACGAGCCTCGATCATTGATAAACTTCTGCCTCTGCGTGAGTTTACCATAGGTGCAATATTTGTAATTATAATCAGAGCCTAGACAGAATCCTAGCGTATAGAGCGGGTCATCAACTGAATATTGTATCTCTCGCCACTCATCTTGGTTATCTTTCCATTTTCTTGCATACTCACACAGCTCTTTATTGTTAGAATCTAGCACTTCGCCCAAAAGCTTAAGTAAGATTATGGTTCTTTTCTTATACATATTTTGAATAATACCTTTTTCATTACCGCCCATTCGCAGTATCAGTTCTTCATCCTCCTCATTAAATAAATCCTTATAGATACTAGCTGCATTATTTGAATTAATGTTGTTTGCACTAGTAATAAATCTTCTTTGAGATTGCAAAAGATTATCTAATCTTTGGTTTTTATCACTCAAGCTTGACTTTTTTAGCTCATTCCTTAACTGCGTATAGACTTCAGCCATATATCTATCTAGATTCTGTAATTCCCCACTAGAATCTTCACATATTATCTTTTCTACTTTTGTGCTAGCCTTAGCACAATCAAAGCTAGGTTTTGCTTCTTGTGGGCTTTGGGCATTGACACTAATACTTAACATTAAGAAAACCCCTAAGACTATTAGAATTTTTTGCATAAAACCTCCTAGTTTATCTCTCCATATCGGATATATACTCAAACTCCTCATAACTTAAATTCGTTGTTTTGATTGGCATTTAGTTTCCTAATAATTTATTAAGTTTTTTATCTTTTTTAAAAGCTTGATATAGCTTGTCATAGTATATTTTGTATTTTTCCACTGCTTCATCAAATAAATCCTCATTTGCCTCATTAATCCGAACATCTACAAGAAAGTAATTCCACTGCATAATGCTGTAAGCCATAAAATCTATAATAATGTCCTTGGTAGTGTTTTCAAAAAATTTACTAAATAGATTATAACTAGGCAAAAACTCTATGTCTGCCACATCATAGGCTCCATTAACATTTATAATTGGGACAATAAAATCTTCCATTTTTTCATTAAAGCCCCATTTTTCTCTGTTGGCTTCTGTATCTATCATTTTAAACCCTAGAGTAGCAATAGCCTCTAAATAAGTTTGTTTTATGCAATAATTGAGATAATGTTGTTCAAAGTTTTCTTGTTGTCTTGCCTTAAGTGGTGCAACAAAATAGCAACTCCATATATTTCTATGCTGCATAACGGATTTATTAAAATATTTTAGTTGTTCTCCCACCTCTT
>NZ_DS990407.1:0-2748 GCF_000155475.1 Helicobacter cinaedi CCUG 18818 = ATCC BAA-847
TGCCTGTTCATCCGCGTCCAGCTCGTTGAGTTTCTCCAGAAGCGTTAATGTCTGGCTTCTGATAAAGCGGGCCATGTTAAGGGCGGTTTTTTCCTGTTTGGTCACTGATGCCTCCGTGTAAGGGGGATTTCTGTTCATGGGGGTAATGATACCGATGAAACGAGAGAGGATGCTCACGATACGGGTTACTGATGATGAACATGCCCGGTTACTGGAACGTTGTGAGGGTAAACAACTGGCGGTATGGATGCGGCGGGACCAGAGAAAAATCACTCAGGGTCAATGCCAGCGCTTCGTTAATACAGATGTAGGTGTTCCACAGGGTAGCCAGCAGCATCCTGCGATGCAGATCCGGAACATAATGGTGCAGGGCGCTGACTTCCGCGTTTCCAGACTTTACGAAACACGGAAACCGAAGACCATTCATGTTGTTGCTCAGGTCGCAGACGTTTTGCAGCAGCAGTCGCTTCACGTTCGCTCGCGTATCGGTGATTCATTCTGCTAACCAGTAAGGCAACCCCGCCAGCCTAGCCGGGTCCTCAACGACAGGAGCACGATCATGCGCACCCGTGGCCAGGACCCAACGCTGCCCGAGATGCGCCGCGTGCGGCTGCTGGAGATGGCGGACGCGATGGATATGTTCTGCCAAGGGTTGGTTTGCGCATTCACAGTTCTCCGCAAGAATTGATTGGCTCCAATTCTTGGAGTGGTGAATCCGTTAGCGAGGTGCCGCCGGCTTCCATTCAGGTCGAGGTGGCCCGGCTCCATGCACCGCGACGCAACGCGGGGAGGCAGACAAGGTATAGGGCGGCGCCTACAATCCATGCCAACCCGTTCCATGTGCTCGCCGAGGCGGCATAAATCGCCGTGACGATCAGCGGTCCAATGATCGAAGTTAGGCTGGTAAGAGCCGCGAGCGATCCTTGAAGCTGTCCCTGATGGTCGTCATCTACCTGCCTGGACAGCATGGCCTGCAACGCGGGCATCCCGATGCCGCCGGAAGCGAGAAGAATCATAATGGGGAAGGCCATCCAGCCTCGCGTCGCGAACGCCAGCAAGACGTAGCCCAGCGCGTCGGCCGCCATGCCGGCGATAATGGCCTGCTTCTCGCCGAAACGTTTGGTGGCGGGACCAGTGACGAAGGCTTGAGCGAGGGCGTGCAAGATTCCGAATACCGCAAGCGACAGGCCGATCATCGTCGCGCTCCAGCGAAAGCGGTCCTCGCCGAAAATGACCCAGAGCGCTGCCGGCACCTGTCCTACGAGTTGCATGATAAAGAAGACAGTCATAAGTGCGGCGACGATAGTCATGCCCCGCGCCCACCGGAAGGAGCTGACTGGGTTGAAGGCTCTCAAGGGCATCGGTCGACGCTCTCCCTTATGCGACTCCTGCATTAGGAAGCAGCCCAGTAGTAGGTTGAGGCCGTTGAGCACCGCCGCCGCAAGGAATGGTGCATGCAAGGAGATGGCGCCCAACAGTCCCCCGGCCACGGGGCCTGCCACCATACCCACGCCGAAACAAGCGCTCATGAGCCCGAAGTGGCGAGCCCGATCTTCCCCATCGGTGATGTCGGCGATATAGGCGCCAGCAACCGCACCTGTGGCGCCGGTGATGCCGGCCACGATGCGTCCGGCGTAGAGGATCCACAGGACGGGTGTGGTCGCCATGATCGCGTAGTCGATAGTGGCTCCAAGTAGCGAAGCGAGCAGGACTGGGCGGCGGCCAAAGCGGTCGGACAGTGCTCCGAGAACGGGTGCGCATAGAAATTGCATCAACGCATATAGCGCTAGCAGCACGCCATAGTGACTGGCGATGCTGTCGGAATGGACGATATCCCGCAAGAGGCCCGGCAGTACCGGCATAACCAAGCCTATGCCTACAGCATCCAGGGTGACGGTGCCGAGGATGACGATGAGCGCATTGTTAGATTTCATACACGGTGCCTGACTGCGTTAGCAATTTAACTGTGATAAACTACCGCATTAAAGCTTATCGATGATAAGCTGTCAAACATGAGAATTCTCTGACGAATAATCTTTTCTTTTTTCTTTTGTAATAGTGTCTTTTGTGTCCCCCTGTTTTGAGGGATAGCAATCCCCCAATTTGAGGGATGTTTTATCCCTCGTTTTAGGGGATTTTCCCTCGTTTTGAGGGATGCACCATTCTGAGATGTTTTTATTTGGTCCAAACATGCCGCCTTGCTGCTTGATAATATTCATTCTGACGAGTTCTAACTTGGCTTCATTGCACCGTTTGACAGGTAACTTTGTAATCTCGCTAAGTTGAGAATCGGTGATTCTGTCCATTGGTTTATTCCACCCATAGGTTTTACGCAGAATGGCAAGCAGCACTTTAAACTGTCGCTTGGTCAGATCTTTAGCTGTCTTGGTTTGCCCAAAGCGCATTGCATAATCTTTCAGGGTTATGCGTTGTTCCATACAACCTCCTTAGTACATGCAACCATTATCACCGCCAGAGGTAAAATAGTCAACACGCACGGTGTTAGATATTTATCCCTTGCGGTGATAGATTTAACGTATGAGCACAAAAAAGAAACCATTAACACAAGAGCAGCTTGAGGACGCACGTCGCCTTAAAGCAATTTATGAAAAAAAGAAAAATGAACTTGGCTTATCCCAGGAATCTGTCGCAGACAAGATGGGGATGGGGCAGTCAGGCGTTGGTGCTTTATTTAATGGCATCAATGCATTAAATGCTTATAACGCCGCATTGCTTACAAAAATTCTC
>NZ_DS990407.1:3770-4376 GCF_000155475.1 Helicobacter cinaedi CCUG 18818 = ATCC BAA-847
TGGGTAAGCACAACCAAAAAAGCCAGTGATTCTGCATTCTGGCTTGAGGTTGAAGGTAATTCCATGACCGCACCAACAGGCTCCAAGCCAAGCTTTCCTGACGGAATGTTAATTCTCGTTGACCCTGAGCAGGCTGTTGAGCCAGGTGATTTCTGCATAGCCAGACTTGGGGGTGATGAGTTTACCTTCAAGAAACTGATCAGGGATAGCGGTCAGGTGTTTTTACAACCACTAAACCCACAGTACCCAATGATCCCATGCAATGAGAGTTGTTCCGTTGTGGGGAAAGTTATCGCTAGTCAGTGGCCTGAAGAGACGTTTGGCTGATCGGCAAGGTGTTCTGGTCGGCGCATAGCTGATAACAATTGAGCAAGAATCTTCATCGAATTAGGGGAATTTTCACTCCCCTCAGAACATAACATAGTAAATGGATTGAATTATGAAGAATGGTTTTTATGCGACTTACCGCAGCAAAAATAAAGGGAAAGATAAGCGCTCAATAAACCTGTCTGTTTTCCTTAATTCTCTGCTGGCTGATAATCATCACCTGCAGGTTGGCTCCAATTATTTGTATATTCATAAAATCGATGGAAAAACTTTTCTCTT
>NZ_DS990406.1 GCF_000155475.1 Helicobacter cinaedi CCUG 18818 = ATCC BAA-847
CCTATCTCTATGAAAAAGTAGAGCAAAATAGGGGAAATGCACATTTAGGCGATGGGTATTTATTTATGGGTGAATGGGAATTAGCAGCGGGGATATTAGGGGATATACAAGGATTTACAGGAGCATTACAGCTTTCTGCGACTGGCTTTAAAGCAAGAAATAGAGCGGTTAATTTTTTACTAATACAGCTAGGACACAAAAAGAGTTTTAAAACATTATATGATGGATATAAATACAGAGGTTTTGGAGCAGGTTTGCACGAAAATCCTATTAAAGCACAAATGCTAGAAAACTTTGCCAAGAATCCCCCTTATGATAGCTTTGGTATGCTCCCTTATTTAGATGAGATGATAGGAGTGGATTGGGTAATGGATTTTAATATGTTAGATGAGGGGTATTTCATAGATGAAAGGGGCAATGTTATAGAAGCTTTGAGAGATGATGTTAGACAAGGCAAACTCAAAGACCCTAGAGATAAAGATTCTACAAAGAAGAGTAGGGAGGAATTTTTAAATGAAATTGGTGCAAATTATATTAGATATGATGTCGATTTGTCTAACGATATGAGTGAGGAGGGAGTAAGATACCACATAAATTTTTTACTGCTTGTTTCCAAGCTTAAAGCCATAACTCCACCTCAAGGTTATCCTAATGCACCAACTTACTATATCCCTGAAGATTTAGAGAATATTTATAAAGACCACAAACTAGACAAAAAGCTAAACCCCACTATACCAGCAATGTATAGAGAAAACTTCCCACAAGAATTGCGTGATAAGATAGAATGGTATGCTAAGAAACATAATATAAAGTAGAATATATTAGTATAAGATAAAGAATAATTAAATAATATGTGATTATATATAAACTTGCCCATAATTTGTTTGTATCATATCTTTAACCCAAGAGAAGTTTGAGTGTGTGATTGATTTGTAGAATCTTTTCTGTTTTGAGTAAGCTCATTATCTTTAGCTAAATCAATACCTTTATAATCTCCATACTCATTTCCTGTATGAAGAGTATAAGCTGTAGCATTACTTTGATTAAGAGGATAAAAAGCATCTTTACTTTCATAGAGTCTAAAGAATTGTGTTCCTTTATCTTCTTGTTGTGTGTTTTTCTGTATTATATTTTTTATAAAAACTAAAAATTGTTCTGCTAGATTTGATTCTTCTTTATCATTTACATTAATGTAATAAGTCTTTTCTTCTATTTGATTTTTATTTGCTTGTTGTGTATGAGCAGTGTTTGTGTGATGAGATATACCACTTTGAGCAACAAAGCTATGGGTTGGCTTTCCCCACTCTACTATATGAAGTTCTTTCCCATTAAATCTTAAAGAGAGGGGATATTCAAGTTTAAGCACTTGTTTGACTTTACTGCTCGGAACATTAATATAAGCAAAGATATGAAGATAAGTAGCTTTGTTTATATCAAAGTATTCTTTTTTTAAAGTAAGTGTGTAGTCTTCACCTATATAAGGACTATCACTTCCTTCTTGTGTAATCTTTCTGTAATCAAGTTTTTGAAGAAGAGTTTCATCTGTGCTTAAAATATATGCCCATTTCGTATTTGCTTTAGCTTCTTTGAGTTCTTCTTGTGAGAGCTTGAAATGTAAGAGTATCATTGGCTTTATAATGTATATACTTCTTGTCTTTAAAACTTACACTTTGTACAAGAACTTTGCTCTTGTTTTGTAAGGGAGGCTTTTTTGTGCTCAGTTTTGCATCTGTAATGATATAGCGTTGAGAGAGTTTTGCTTGTCTGTTGATTTGAAAGTTTGGATTAGTTGTTGTGGTTTGGTGTATAGGAGAATAACTCATTTTAAAAGCCTTCACACTGAGAGCTTACCTGACTCTCGTGGATTACTCCATAGATTGCTTTACTTGTATCTTTTACTTCTGGTGGGATATAAGCTACTTTTAGCCATTTGGGATTGGTAGGGTCTTTGCCTAAATTTAAAATGAAACCCTGCTTCACTTTTGAAGTTTTCTCTATTTGCACCCAAAGATGAATGTGGAATATCCACTACATTTACAATGTTAAAATCTGCACAATGTTTTGATACATTAGAAGCACCAACTTCATTAATTGTGTTTGTCATTGCTTGTGATATTAAAATAAGCATTGATTTCATCTTCTGGAGCCGAAATGTCCATAAGTATATAAGGCTTTTTGCCTTTTTGATAAAGAATAAAGATATAAGGGGTATCAATTTTGTTTATTTCTAAGGAATAGTTTTGAAAGATTAGTATCCCGCATTCCTTCACATCTATAGCATAAAAATTGGTTTTGATTCCATTAGCACGCAAGTAATCTCTTGCTGAATAAAGATAGTGTGCCCAATCATCCATTGCAGTATAAAAATCATCTTCATCGTTGCTAGAAAGTTTAAGATTTTTAAAGTAGCCTTCTGTTTGTGTCGCGTAAAATCCACATTTCTCACATAATATCCTGCAATCTTTATGAACCATTTCTACATCATTGCCATAGAGACTACAAATTATACTAATAAACACAATACAATATTTAAACATTATTTTCTCCTAGGGTTGTGTAATTTCAATATGATAGCAAGGTGCTTGATTTCTTCGTTCATCAATAATATGAAAACCTTGATGAATATTTTTGTATTCTTCAGCAGCCCTAAAAAACTCCTTCTGGTTTTTGAGGCTACGCACCGAAACATCAAAGGTATTTTTTATATTATGCTCATTATCTATTTTACACTATATTCTTTAAGAATCTCTAGTATCTTTTCATAATTTGCTATGGCTTTAGAATCTCCTTTAGCTTTAACTTCTTGGAGTTTTTGATTGGCAAGTTGAAGTGGAGTGAGTCCCTCGATAGTCTATTCTATCATTTGTTCTTCATAAATATCTTTATTATCTTTTTGCGTAAGCTTATGCTCTAAGAGAAATTGGACAGATTGTGGATACGCAGATTCTATGGCAACCATTAAAAAAATCATACCACCACTTGCTTGATGAAATATAAATTCCCTTTTGTCAATATCATTTAGCATAAGTGTAAGTCCTAGTATATCACATTGTTCTAACATATCCTTTATAGCATAAGGTGTGCCTACTTGATGATAGTATATATCTGTCTCATATTTACCCTTCCATTGTTCTACCCACTCTTGATAAAGCTTAGATTCGCCTGTGATATTGCATTCTTGCTGATTGTTTTGCGTGGTATGCGAGGTGGCTTGTAGTTGCACCACACATATCAATAAAGCAATCAATACCCCTTTAATTAATTGTTTCATTTTAGTATCCTCCTTGTTCCTTGGTATTTTTAAGTGCTTGGATAATTTTTTCGTAAGTAATTAGCATCTTATTGCCTCCTATGTCCTCATAATAAGATTGTTTGCCATTGGATGTTCTTTTTGTCCCCTTTGGCTTTGTATATCATCGCTCTCTCCTATGACTATACCTAGAGTGCTACTAGGAGCTTTAGGCTTAGGCTTTAGGGTAGGCGTAAAGATAAGGGATTTTGGTAGGAGGGTAAGGGTATATCGCATTTACTTTCTTATACAATACTCTGTCTTGTATCTTTCCAGCCATTTTGTATCATTACTTTCTAAGGCATCATAATAGACATCTATAACGGCACAAGGATAGCAATCTTTGCGATTGCATATGGTGATATTGGCAGTTGTATCATTATGTATATATCCCACACCACCATAATCAAGCCTAAAATCATAAGACTGATTATGAGCTAAAAACTTTCCTGCAATCTCGCATTGATAATGCGGATAATCTCTAACCCCAACAGGGGATTTTTCATCGTATATTTCTGCATTTTGAAAATATGAAGCTATGGCTTCTTTACTCAAAACAAAGAAAGCCCTATCATCAATCTCACATTTCTTGGGATAAGTAATCTCTAAAATATGAATATCTATATCCTTAAAGCTTTTATCCAAAGGCTCGTTTATATCCGCTGCTTGTGAGCAATGTATAAAAGCACACATTATAAACACTAAGTATCGCTTCAGCATTATTTCTCTCCTTTTATATAAAGATTCGCACCCTCACCAGCTGTTTTATTTGCTATTTTATCATGTTCATAAATGTCATTTTCAGTAAGATTGTAATGCTTAAGCAGTATTTTTATTATTTTTCGTAATGCTATCTTTTGTTCTCTTGTAGCCTCATCCCATTTGTGAGTCTTATCGTCATACCAAGCCACCACTTCAATACCTATACTTGTATTATTAGTTATGGTTATCCCCTTTTTTCTTGCCCCAACATGCCAAGTTGTCTTATATAAAGTTGCACATTGATATATTGTGCCATCTTTGTCTATCATAAAATGAGTGCCAGCTCCTTTAGCTTTATGGTTTTGCCACCAATCTATGCTACTTTGAGCACTTTTACTCATAGTTCTATGCAAAATAATAGCCCTGATTTTACCAATTTCCCCGTGTTCTATAAAGTTAGCTAAATTTATTTTGACATCATTACCTTTGCTATCTGTTGGCAACTTAAATCCTGCCCCTTGTATATACCCCTCGCTATCTACATAGTAATTTGATATGTT
>NZ_DS990405.1:0-1585 GCF_000155475.1 Helicobacter cinaedi CCUG 18818 = ATCC BAA-847
AGATAAGCAAAGAAGAGTTTATATTTGCAGAATTTGAAGAGAGCAGTATTGATTTATTAGATTATACGCCATTAAAAATTTTTGCATTTAGAAAAGTAGGTAGGTTGGGAGAGCACTCTACAAAAACAATAACTTCACTGCCACTTAAAGCTAGGAATGTAAGCACTTTGTATAAAGTTATTATCAGATTCAAAAATAGATTTAAAAAGACAACAATACAAATTTATGCTTTTTTAACAAAACAAAAACCTAGAGACCTTATACTTAAAAGAGTTAAACAAAATAATTTGAGAAACACAGTAGAAGAGCTTTACAGAAAGACAGCAACAAAAGGGGACGGAGGAACTGCGGATATGTTAAGAATAGAGTTTAATGATTTATTGAGACGCGGATTAAGCAAAAGAGAAATGATACAAAATTTTAAACACAGAACCAAAGCAAAACAAAGAATAAAAAATTTAGAAAATTTGCTAAAAAAGCATAAGCAAGGTAAAATAAAGCTTAGTGATGATGAGATAAAATTGATACAAGAATTGGCACAAGATTTATACGATGCCCTAAAGAATCTTTAAGGATTGAATATGACACGAGAGGAATTGCACCAAAATTTTAGAAAAGAATTTCCCTATTTAGAAAGGGAATATTTGCAAGAGCTTGATATGTGGGATAATGATGTCAATGAATTAAGCCATTATTTGCTTATATCAAATGTGCTTAATCCCTATATAAGAGAACAATTGGGGCTAAAAAATACACAGAATTTACAAAAAGTCTTTAATTCCCTAGAACGTATTACACATTTAGACCCAAATTACCTTGATACGAATATAGAGCAAGATGTATTTTATACTTTAGAATCTTTTAGTGATGAGGAATTGCTGTATTTTAAAGCAAACTTTGCGGGACAAAAAACTAGAAAAATCATAGATGATGTCATAAAATGTTGGAGTAGTTTTGATGAAAGCTGGAGAAATGTGCGTAAAAATAGCAAGAACAAAATACACACAATCCGAAATCAAGATGAAATTCCAAAACATATCTTAAAAGAAGCGTATATTTTTAGTTTTGATGGGGGAAGTATAAAGAATTTATTTGATTTTATGCTACTTAGTATTGAGGGACTCAAACTAGAGCAAGAAAGATTCACGCAGATTTTAGAAAAAATCAACAACACTGACGATGAAAAAGAATTAGAAGGGTATTTAGAAAATTTTACATCTGATTGGCGTGAAGCAATGAAGCGACTTCGTGTTTTAAGGGCAATGGGATACAAAGAAGTGGCACTAATCATACAAAATGCAGATAAGTTTTTAGATAAACAACAAATGAATTTTTTTAGAGAAAGTTTTGAGGACGAAAATGGATTTATAAACTTTTTAGAATCTTTGGGCGTAAATTTAAATATTTATTTGATTTCTGAAAAAATAAATCATGTGTTTTGGCATAATCTTATCGATATGTTTAGATAGGGCAATTACAGGTAAATGCTAGAACCACAAAGTGATTATACTATCAATACAGATAATAGCCTAAGCTTCAACATAGGCGAAACCACCATAACCGCTACTTCAGATTGTGTTATAAT
>NZ_DS990405.1:1828-4796 GCF_000155475.1 Helicobacter cinaedi CCUG 18818 = ATCC BAA-847
GTAATAACACATATAAAGATAATAATAGGCAGATATGAAACCAATAAATAATAGCAACTCTATTCAGCAAAGTAATGAAATGCTACTTTATAATACTTTTAAATTTTACTTTGAGATAGATTTAGAAAATAATATAATGCCCATTGATAATGCCAAAAATTCTTTAAACACTTTTCTTAATAATTACAACAATGACTATATACAAATCTTACAAGAGAATATCACACAAGAGAATCTAAAAACACTCAAATCTTCAAAAGAGTATCTTACTTTATTACATATACAATATCTTGGGGAAAATGAACAAGTATTCGGTAAAGGCTTTCAACAAGCACTCAAAGAAAAATCTCATCTTAAGCTTTGGTATGAGATAAGATACAATAGCAATAGTAAAAATGATAAAAGCATAGCTATTAAGCGTTTTAAACAATCCAATCTCTTTGGGCTTTATGAAAATAATGATATTAATGATAAAATCTTTCAATCACTTTGTGATAATGTGCAAATTAAAACTAAAGACCTCAATCAAGATAAAGTTAGCCTTAATGAATCTATGATATTCTTTGAATTTTTAAACATTGCAGAATCTTCAAAATCTCAAACATACTATGAGAGCATAATAAAAAAAGAAGAAGAAATAAAGAAAAACTTTACAGATAATAGCTTCCCACTATCTCAAAGTCTAGTTTCAATCACTCAACCCTTTTTAAATACAATGAAGCAATATTATATCCAAGAGAATAATCCAAGCCTTAAAATAGAGAGTATTTACATTATACAAAAATCTAAAGATAAACCAAATGTTACAGATAATATCGCTACAATCAATAAGCGAATGCAGCAAAACAACTCCTCTTTTTTTATCTTTTATCCTCAAAGTATCGGGGATATAGCTCTGCAAATAAGACAAAAGTTTAATTCTACGCTCTACCTTATAGTTTGCAAAGATACAAAGATTGATTGCACTTACTTAGGCACTCATTCAAGGCTTTATTTGAGTGATTTTAAAGATAAGCAAAGCACAAATTATTTTTTAGGCACAGAGATAAAAAATGACACAGAATCTGCACAAGAACCAACTCTTTCACAAAAAGATGATTATCTTGAATTAGATAAAAATGGTGATGATATAGCAGATTATCAACAAGAATATATCTTTAAAAATGCAGAGCCTATACTCACTATCCAAAAACACCAAAGCAATATCCTACTCTACAATACAGGCTTTAGCAAACAAAACCATATTATTTCCAATGAAATAAACAAAAATCAAAAAGTGAATGAGCTTGGTATTAAATTAAAACTCAAAGAAGAAAAATCTCACTCTACTGATTGTTCTAAAGAAGGTAATTTCACACTCTACATTAATGAACTCTATATCTATTGCTCTAATCAACACTCCTCTATTCAACACAATCATAACAATGAAACGAACTCCAATGAGTCAAATAATTCTATACAAGATTCTCATAATTCACAGGGGCAACCTATCATCTATCTTCTTAACTGCGAAAATAGAAAAACCTATCAAATAAACTTACAAGAAAACAAAGATAATAATGGCAATACCAAAACAGATAAAGCTGGTAATATCAGTTATAGTGCTACTCTAAGCACCGAACTTAACCTTGATGATACTCCTCTTGCAAATGTTACAACTAAACTCATACTCTCTTGTAATGATTTAGTGACTCAAAATTATTCCACTTATGATATACACAAAATAACAGGTGTGGGCATAATATCAGTAAATAATCAAATAAAAAAACAAGCTAAAGCAGGTAAAGGCATTACTTATAAGAATATCTTACATCTTAAGCAAACTACAACACTTGATGAAAAGATAGACAATACAGATTCTATCCTTGAAGTGAGAATAAACAACATACAAAAACCAATAAAGATAGATACTGCCTTAGAATGTGAGGCTATCTATTATGGCTATAATTTGGTTAAATGGGCTTATATGATACTTCCTACAAAAGATTATAATCCAAACAAAACAGGCTTAATAAAAGATGAGCATTACTATGAACTCCCAAGTGATACCTACAAGGGAAATATAATAACATTTAATCCTAAAGAATATTTGCAAAGCCTACAATCACATCAAACAAGCTCTCAAAGTCCAAATTCAAAAGCACAAACAAACAATTCACAACCATCATCAAACTCTCAAACCACCAATCCTCCCAACTATTCCCAACAACTCCAATACCTCACACAGGGAGATTATACTTTAGTTATCTTTGCTTATCTACGCTCCCCAGCCTATAAAGCGAGGAATTATACCACCCATACCAAACTAGATTATAAACCTCCTTTATCACTTCAATTTAATGGTAAAGAACTTCAAATATTAGAATGGGGAGAGGTAAAAAGGGATAAGCTAGATTCTAATATATTTGATAAGGGCAATAATGAAAATAAAGCATATTATAGAATCTACTCTAAAGACTATGATGTTATAGATAAACAAGATATTCCTAAATTGTTTTCATCTTACTCTCTTACATATGATATTCTAGATACAGAAAAATATTATCAATCCAATCATCTCAAAGAACAAGATATTATAGTTTCTATGAAGAAAGATACTTCTCTACCCAAAGGAAGCTACTATCTTTATACTAAAGATATAGAGCAATCTCTAAAAATTCAAACAGACTATCTCTATAGAGCAAGAGGATATAAAGCCCTTAATATCTATACCATAGATACAAACAATCAATATAAAATCTCTTATCATAGTAATCCATTAGATAATATCCCTTATCCCAAAGGCACTACTTTTATCATAGCTCCTAATACTCCAATACCTACACATTATACAGATAAAAAAGTAAAAATATGTCTCAAAGGAAGCAGAACTTATAAAGACTTTATATTGAATCTCAAACAAAAGATAGATACTCTCAAAACTCAAGGTTATGAAATAGATAAGGTGAAACTAGAGGTGGGGTATGAG
>NZ_DS990404.1:0-3494 GCF_000155475.1 Helicobacter cinaedi CCUG 18818 = ATCC BAA-847
GGGTAGATATAGAGCTACAAGAAACAAGCTACACTATTATGTATGATGAGGATAAAGAGGATAAACTCTTTTTACACAAAGATTCAAGAATTGATTGGGTAGATGTAGCCATAGAAGTCATCTCTCTTATCCCTCTTGCAAGAGGCGTGAGGATAGCCCTCAATATAGGCAAATGGGGATTAAAACTGCTAAGAGGCAATGCCAACATAGCAAAGAAAGCAAGGGCATACACAAGCAAGAGACTTGCTATAAAAGATAAAAAGGATAAACAAAACAAAAAAACAGAATCTAAGCCTATAAAAGAAGTCAAGCTCCATACTCTGCCTAAAGAGACGCAAGAAACTTATCATAATTATAAAGCACATAAGTGGCAAGGAATGTATCCGGGACAAGGTAAGGGGGTAAGTAGCAAAAATGAAGTGAGAGCAGGCAAAATTTTTCATAATAGAGATTCTATACTCCCTCAAAAACCAGAGGGGACATATAAGAGATTCGATATTAGTAATCGGCATAGTGCAGGACGATTTGTAAGAGATACTCAAACAGGAGATGTATATTACACCACAGACCATTATGAAACATTCATTAAAATCATAGAATAAGGAGGATAGTATGAACTACACCAAAAAAGACAATAGAATCTATACTTTAAAAAGTATGGACGAAGTAATGTTAAAAGATGATAAAGATTTGTTTGTAGTAAGATTAGATGGCTCAAAGTTACACACTTTTGATATGTTTGAAAAAGTAGCTAAAGCTGCTTTTCAAACCCCTACTGATGAAAATATGTTTTGGTTAGATGAACCGGGGAATCCTTGGGTTTGTTGGATAGAAGAGTTAGATTGGCTCTTAGATGCTGGATTTAATTCCTTTGCCTTGATTGTGGAGAATTGGAGTAAGGCATTGGATAGAGATAGTAAAGAGGAAAAAGAATTTCTTTTATATAATTTTCAAGAAACTTGCGACTATTGGGCTTATGAAGTTGTAGAATGCAGTCTTGGTGGCGAACCCAAAGACTTTAACATTTATTTGGTAGGATAATATGCTCTACACAATGAAAGACAAAAAAGATAACAAAGTCTATACTCTCAAAAGTATGGACGAGGTAATGTTAAAAGATGATAAAGACTTGTTTGTCGTTAAATTAGATGGCTCAAAATTACATACTTACGATGAATTTGAAAAAGCAGCCAAGAAAGCCTTTCAGACACCCACTGATGAGAGTATGCATTGGCTTAATGTGCCGGGGAATCCTTGGGTTTGTTGGATGGAATATTTAGATTGGCTTTTAGATGCTGGATTTAATTCCTTTGCCTTGATTGTGGAGAATTGGAGTAAGGCATTGGATAGGGATATTAAAAAGAAAGAGGAATGGCTTTTGGACGATTTTAAATTTACTTGTGATTTTTGGGGATATGAGATTGTTGAATCTAGTCTTGGCAATGTTGAACCCAAAGATTTTAATATTTATTTAGTAGGATAATATGCTCTACACAATGAAAGACAAAAAAGATAACAAAGTCTATACTCTCAAAAGTATGGACGAGGTAATGTTAAAAGATGATAAAGACTTATTTATCGTTAGACTTGATGGCTCAAAGCTGCATACTTATGATGAGTTTGAAAAGACAGCCAAGAAAGCCTTTCAAACGCCAACTGATGAAAGTATGTTTTGGCTAGATGAACCGGGGAATCCTTGGTATTGTTGGATAGAAGAATTAGATTGGCTCTTAGATGCTGGATTTAATTCCTTTGCTTTGATTGTAGAGAATTGGAGTAAGGCATTAGATAGGGATAGCAAAGAGGAAAAAGATAGTCTTTTATGGGATTTTAATCATATCTGTGATTATTGGGCGTATGAAGTTATCACATGCAGTCTTGGTGGCGAACCCAAAGACTTTAACATTTATTTAGTAGGTTAGATTCCATACTCCCTCAAAAAACCAGAGGGGACATATAGGGAATTTGATGTAACAAATGGACGAGATTCGCCAAGATTTGTAAGAGACACCCAAACAGGAGATGTCTACTACACAAAAGACCATTATGAAAATTTTATACATATCACACCAAAGTAAAGGATAGTGCAATGCCAAAGTTATACGATATGCAATATGGAATCTACACCATACAAAGTGAAAGTGAGATACCAAAGGAACTCATAGAGGACAAATACAATGAATCCGATTTAGCCTTTATCACAAGAATAGCTCATAATAATGGCATATACTTTTATGAAGATACTAACACCATATATTTTTGTGATGAGTATAAACAATCACTCCCTACAACCATTCCCTATAATCCTAATCCCAATAATACACTCAATGAATTATGTATTCACTCTTTTTTTAAACAAGATACTATTGTGCCTAATAGCTTTAGCCAAAGCTCAATCAATGCTGCCTATCCTCTCTATGCACAATCCCTACATCATCATATAGATTCTGCTCCTATCCTGTATAACCAACACGAATATAGGACACAAACTAGCTTTAGCCCACAAGATGATATACAAGCACCTTTCTCTACACTCTAAAGAGGCTAATCCCCAAGAATCTATTGCAAAACAAACCAATCCTCCTTATTGTTATTCTTACTCTCCTTTTCTAAGAGTCTCTACTCCCATAGCCTCTAATCATTCAGGATTCTATCATACACCTAGAGTAGGAGATGAAGTCATAATCTCGTATATGGATAATGACATAGATAAGCCTTATATATCAGGTAGCCTCTATAACCTAACCAATCCTAGCCTAGCACATTTACCAATACAAGACCATATCACAACACTTAGCTCTAAAACCATAGGCGTAAATGAACAAGGCAGAAATGAAATCACTCTAAGCAATGAAAAAAATAAAGAAGTCATAACACTAAAAGCACAAAAAGACTATACACAATCTATAAATAATAACTTCTCTCAAACTATTCACAATAACAAAGATTCTATCACATTAGGTAACTATACAGAATCTATCCACAAAACCCATAGTCAAAATATCACTCTCACTAAGAGTGTCAAAGTAGGAGGAGAATACCTAACTAATGTAACACTCTCTAAAGATACTTTAGTAGGATTAAGTAATAGCCTTAATGTAGGAGGAGATAACACACTAAGAGTAGGTAAGGATAGTAGTGAGAGTGTAGGGGAAGATAAAAGGGTAGAGATAGGGGGGAATAACAACACTACTATTGAGAAAGATTCACAGATGATTATTAAAGGCAATAGTGAGACAATCATAGAGGGGGATAATGATATAGTCATTAATAAAAAACTTAATATCCAAACACAAGGCGAAATTGCTATCCACTCCAATGAAAATATTCATCTATCCTCACCACAATCTTTAAGTTTAGAATCTGAAACTGCTGCTATAATGGTTGCTGATAATGTTACTATGATAGCAGATTCTAATTATACTCTTAATGCTAATACTGAAGCGACTATTCAAGTTAAAGATACCTCTATTGTCGCAAAAGGCAACTCTATC
>NZ_DS990404.1:4203-5713 GCF_000155475.1 Helicobacter cinaedi CCUG 18818 = ATCC BAA-847
ACTACATATCTATACACCTATTGAATACAAAGAGGAGGGGCTTGTTGATGTGAGTGGGTATATTGTGGGGTTTGGAGCAGCGATTGGCAGAGGTCTGGTAATAAAAGGCACAAAATTTATATCAGAAATACAGGGCAATAGGTATGTGAAAAAAGAAAGTAGAGAAATGCAAGGCATAGCTAGAGAATCTTTAAATAATAAAGACGCAAGAGAATGGTATGTCAATACACAATTACCAAAAATTAAAGAGCTTAATAATAGAATCTTGACACTTGAAGAAAGGGCAAGATTTTGTTTTAATTTTCGTAATCAAGCTAAAAAAGATACAAGAGATGTTATGAGGGATAGGGCTGAAGCTGGGAGACTAGAATATAAAGAAAAGATTAAAACTTGGGAAGAATGGATAGAATATATAAAAAAAGAAAAGGGATTGACAAAAATGGAGGATATATATAATTATACTATTGAAGCTTCAAGTAGGTCAAGACCCAGTGTAAATGAAAACTTGGGGGTAAGCCCAAAATGATACGACAAATAGTGCAATATATTATCAAACCATTTAAACTTAAAAAAGGAGAATTAATGCAGACAGAAAAAAGAAAGGTTACTTATTGGGGCGGTTATCGGGAGATAGAGGGGCGTTTTGAATTTTATTTAGATGATTTCTATTGTGAAGAATATGTTTGTCCTTTTTGTATTAAAGCATTGGCACAATACAAGCATTATAATGTAGTGTTAAATGAAGATTATCTCTTTGGTCCTGATGTGAGTATTTGGGATTTTACTATCAATGATTTATCCTGTTTTTGGATATGGGAAACTGATACTTGGAGAAGCAGGATAAAAGTTAATGGCAATCCAAGCAGTCTAAAAAGAGAAACCCTAGAAAAAATTATGCAAGACTTATGTGATATGCTTAATATGCTAATAGAAAATGGAGAATTAGCATCTGTGCAAGACTAAAGAACTAATGACTAGACTAGCAAACCTCAATAAACCCCATACCCTAGAGTTTCACTATCAAGATAAGCTATTAGTGAGTAGTGTGTATGCAGAATATAAAGATTCTAAACAATTGGATAAGGAGAAAGATAATGGATAAAACTAAAGAAACGAAAAGGATTTCCTATTCAAAGTATCTTTGGAAAAGAGTTAATCATTTAGATTTCACAATAGAGAATTTCTATTGTGAAGAAGAAGTTTGTCCTTTTTGTATTAAAGCATTGGCACAATACAAACATTACAATGTTGTATTAAATGAAGATTATCTTTTGGGTCCTGATGTGAGCATTTGGAATTTTACAATCAATGATAAACCTTATGTATGGATATGGGACGTCATAACAGGGGAAAATACTATACGAGCCAAGTTTATAGAAAACCCAGACAATACGGAAAATAAAACACTAGAAAAAATTATGCAAGACCTCTGCGATGTGCTTAATATGCTTGTAGAAAAAGGTGAGATAGAATCTACTGATGATACTTCTAGTGATTGGCAACCCAAACA
>NZ_DS990403.1:0-3509 GCF_000155475.1 Helicobacter cinaedi CCUG 18818 = ATCC BAA-847
AGAATAATGTAAAAAGAATATTGTTTTTACATAATAGGAATGATTTATTAAGAGAAATTACTGCTTATACACAAAATGCCAAAAAAATTGCTCTATATTGCTCTAATTTTAAAGAAATAGATGCTAAATGTTTGATAAGAACAAAAGAGAGGTTATCTCTTGAAGATTGGCTTGTGCAGCATTTTTTTAGTTTAAGAGATAAAGAGGTAACAATAGAAGTCTATGACTACAATAGTATTAATCAAAAAAATATAGTTAAAAATAATCAGGAAAGGGATTGTGGAAATATTAAAATTTATAACAAGCAAAATGATACATCAAGCATCTTATTTAATTTTGTAAAGCAATTAAACGGTGGTAAAGATATTGATAATCTCTCAAAAGCTATTAGTAAGTTTATAAAGCAGAAGGACAGTTTTGAGAAATTGAAATCTTGTATTGAAAATAATTTGCAAAAACCCATCATTGAAAAATTATCAGATTTTAAAGAGACAGAATTTTTCGGTGGTCAAGGAAAATATAAAGAGAGTTTGCAGTTTGCTTTTGATAATCTAATACAAGATATTAGAAATATATATGAGGAGGGTAATGCCCAAACTTATAAAGAAATTGTAAATTTTTTCTTTAGTATTTTTAATATCTTTGATATTAAAAAGATTGCCTCTAAAGGTAATTTGGTTTTTTTAGCTATTGATACACTTTTTGAAGGGAGTAAGACTTTAGGAAATATTTTAGAATGGGCAGATTCTAAATATTCTTTTGCCATTTCAAATTCAATTATTAAACTTTTTGTGCAAGATATTGCCCCCATTATCTTTCTTTTTGAAAATCGTATTTTGAATTATACTCTCATTATAGATAATAAGATTCTTATAGAGTTATCAGGATTTAAACACGATATTGAAGAGAGCAGTGCCTATATAAAACAAAATTTAGCCCTGCTGATAGAGTTAAAACAAGAGAGTTTGACAAATGTGGAGGGAATAAATTTAAGTTGTGTCTGTGAGAATGAAAAATTGCAAATTTGCGGTAAAGACAGCATTACAAATCATCTTAGCGCACAAATGACTTCTAATAACAATAGACTTGTCTTTATAGAAAGCCCTTATTTTAACTCTAGCCAACTTGTGCAGCTTATGAAAAATGAGCAAAAAAGCGAGATAAAAGCTCCATCAGCACAAGGATATAACTATCTTATCATTAGCAATGCTCCCTATAAGCATAATGCAGGATTAAATCATAAATTGTTAGAGGAGTTAGGTAATACTATAAGCTATGGAGATGAAAATAAAAAGGAAGTCAAAAGTGATACTTTATTTACAAATCCTAAAAAAGATTATGATGAAACCATTGATTATAGTAAATATAAAATCACTATAAAAGATGAAATAAGCAAGCCTTATGTTGTTTCTCTAAGTCCTTTTGTCTTTGTCCCACAAAAGGAATACAATGATTATAAGAATACCAAAGAACATCTTGATAGTCTTAATTATGGCTTTTATCCTCAAGATAAGAATCAAATAGAAGATTATCACAAATTTGAAAGAGAAAATAGAGACAAAATACTCAATTTCAATTTTATAGAACATTTCTTTCAGCAAGAGAACAATAAAACATATTTTTTAGAGCAGGAGAAAAAATATTTTAAAGAAAGTATAGAATGTCTGCAAAGTTATATTGATAGCATTACTCAAGTCTTGGTAACTTATGAATATAATTATTATGATGGTTATGAAATCCCAATACGAGAAACAAAACTTGAACCAAAAAAAAATTATTCTGTCTTAGAAGTGCTTTTACTTGCTTTAACCTACTATGTGATTAAAAATTTCTATACTTCCATAAAAACAGATACACAAAAATGGTGGAATTTTATTTCTAAATATGAGTGTATAGAGATTGATAAAGAAAGTTTTAGAATATTGCCTTATGAAAGTTTTTTAGTGCTTGAAGATAGCAAAAGTAAAATACCCCTATGTTTTTCTAAGCAAAGAAAAAATGAGTTATTAAAGAATAATGAAGAAGTCTTTTGTATAGAAGAGTTTGTTGAGGAATTAGAAAATCAAAAGGATACAGATAAGATTAATGTAGATGAAATCTTAGAAGAGTTTTTTAATGAGGAGGATTCTGATTCTAAAAGTGAATTTGGAAGTTTAGATGAAACAAATCAAGGAAGTTTAGAAAATTTAAAGACCTTAGAAACCAAACTTCAAGATTTAGAAAAGGACTTACAAAAAGAGCAAACAAACACAAGACTCAAAGCAAGTGAATCTTTGCAGGTGATAATAGAGCATTTCATTGTCTCTTTTTTCCCTTTTGCCTCACTCTTTTTTAATCTAAGTCCTTTCAATATAAGCAAGGCACTTGTAAAACTCCTATTCTCCTATAAAATAAAACATTTAAGAGAAGTATTATTTGGGGAGTTGGGTTTAGCCTATTTAGCCTATATTCTCTATAATCACGATATGAAGATATACACTCAAACATATGAGAAAAATAGAACTTTAAAAAGGAGATTTGAACGATTAAAGAAAAAATCATTTGTTCAAGCAGTTAAACAAGTCCAAAACAGCATTGTAACTATCAGTCAAAAGGACCATATAAAAGATTTCAAACAGATAAAAGGACAAGATTTGAAATATTATAAAAATATTTTCTTGAAAGATTATACGAAAGACACTATTAAGAGTTTTTTCAAATCTCTCCCACAAGCTGTTGGTATGAATATCTTTAATCAACTTTTTATTACGCATTATGAGAAGAGCAAAAAAGAGTTTGAACGCTTAAAATTTACAAAATTTTCTTACAAATACCATCCCCCTTATGTGCTTAAAAGACAAAATGAGGGTGTATTCTACCCTATGCTTGTGAATAATACTTTTTTATCTTTTAATTTTATTAATATGATTATAGGAGGCAGACTTAGAACAGGAGCTTTTGGAGACATTGACTCTTTGTTTTATTGTTATGAGGATATAAAAACTACAAATACGAGGAATTATCTTTTAAACAAACTCCTTGCTTATCTGTGCCTTGATGAATTAAGGGGAATGAATGATACCCTCACTCCTTTAAATGATATAGAGTTTTTTAATACAAGAGCATATACACAAGATTTACCCACTCGCCCAAGATTATTAAAGCTTCAACACAAGGAGGGTGAGTTTAAAGCCCCACCTAATGCGAGTGAGCAGATAAAAATAAACATAGCAGAGTTTAATCAAAAAATGCAAAGCATAAATAAAGATGAGAGAAAACAAGCATTATATAAAGAATATAAAGACAGAGAAAACAGAAGTGCTAATAATGAGGAAAGAGGAGAAATGCAAGCTTCAGCCTCAGCCATAGACGCTTATCATATCGCAATAAATTATCTTGATGATGTTTATATGGATTGTTTCAATACCAATTTAAAAGACAATACTCCAAACTTAGAAAAACACAGAGAATTTTTAAGAGCTTTGAATATAATAGGAGAGAATAATATTAAGGCTATGTATGTGGGGATA
>NZ_DS990403.1:4369-5963 GCF_000155475.1 Helicobacter cinaedi CCUG 18818 = ATCC BAA-847
AGACAAAAAGCTAAACCCCACTATACCAGCAATGTATAGAGAAAACTTCCCAGAATACTTAAGAAAAGAAATAGAGGATTATGCAAGGAAGCATAATATAAAGTAATAAAGAATCTTATCTCAAAGGAGACATAATGGCAAAGACTAAAAATATATATTTACAGAGTAATTTACATAGGAGAGAAGCACTCAAATATCTAAGGGATTTAGGATTGCTTGGAGTAGCAGGAAGCTTTGGAATCTATACCTATCAAAAAAAGAGCTTAGATTCTACATTAGAAAGTAGCATAATAGAATCTCTACAAGATTTTATACCTTACTCAACTCACACAATCACAAATCCTCTCTTTAGCTCTAATATCCCTCAAGAGATTCTCTCCTTACCCTTAAAGCATTTCTCTATTCCACACGAATATGCAAGTATCTTACAATTTCATAAAAAGCAAGAAAGAAATGTAAATTTTATAATTCCTTTAACTACAAGCCAATATTTAGACACTACACATTATTATCTCAATATGCCAATGCCCCATAAAAATTTACCCTTTCTCTCTTATCATTATGATAGCTTACAATCTTTTTTAAAAGACTTAGAATCTCAAAGCTTTTCTATGAGAAATTACACTATGGATTCTATAAATATACAAATACTCAAAGAATTCTTTATGATTTTAGAACAAGATAAATTCTATAAAGACAAAGAAAGTAGAAATCCAAACAATAAAGACAATGACACAAACGCACCAACTTCAGCCATAGACTCCTACCATATTGCAATGAATTATCTAGATGATGTTTATATGGATTGTTTCAATACCAATTTAAAAGACAATACTCCAAACTTACAAAAGCACAGAGAATTTTTAAGAGCCTTAAATGTGATAGGAGAGAATAATATTAAGGCTATGTATGTGGGGGTGGGAGAGAAAAATAATGAAGAACAAAACCATAATAGTAGTAGGGTAACCTCAAAGCGTAGAGAAAAAGCAAGTGATAGTAGTGTCAATGCTGAAAATAATGAGAAAAAAAGACCTAAATTTATAGGTAGATTAGCTACTACTATAATAATGAAAGATGGATTGTATATAGGATAGGAGGATAGGAATAATGAATATTAAAGAGCAGATAGAGGAAATACTAAAAAAACAAGATTATATTGTTACTGCTAGTGGGTTAATTATTGATATAGATAAAGAGACAAAAGAATTTAAGTTTAATAATCGTTCAAAAGACAATGTCGGCAAATACACCAAAGAATACTCCAAAGCACTTTTAGACGCTTGGCACATTATGGAATCCTCCCCCTATAAATCCTATAAACCAATTTATTTAGACCCTACATTAAAGACAGGACAAAGCTCAAGTTATTTAGAATTTAAAGCTTGGCAAGATTTATATTTAAAAGAACCCATAAAAGGAGCTATAGCTCCTTGGACTAAAAAAGAAAAAGCTTATTATGAATCTTTAAAAACAAAAAGAGAAAGATATAAATACTTAGTAATAAGAAGTGGATTAAGAAGTTCTGTTATAGATATACCTTATGAGGCTTATTGTAATGTAGATGAAAATGGAAATCTTATCAATAAAGAATATG
>NZ_DS990402.1 GCF_000155475.1 Helicobacter cinaedi CCUG 18818 = ATCC BAA-847
GCTACTATTAATTATTTTTGATAGATACAAACTCCCATAATTTTTATGGAGAGTTTGATCCTGGCTCAGAGTGAACGCTGGCGGCGTGCCTAATACATGCAAGTCGAACGATGAAGCTTTTAGCTTGCTAGAAGTGGATTAGTGGCGCACGGGTGAGTAATGCATAGGTTATGTGCCCTTTAGTCTGGGATAGCCACTGGAAACGGTGATTAATACTGGATACTCCCTACGGGGGAAAGGTTTTTCGCTAAAGGATCAGCCTATGTCCTATCAGCTTGTTGGTGAGGTAATGGCTCACCAAGGCTATGACGGGTATCCGGCCTGAGAGGGTGATCGGACACACTGGAACTGAGACACGGTCCAGACTCCTACGGGAGGCAGCAGTAGGGAATATTGCTCAATGGGGGAAACCCTGAAGCAGCAACGCCGCGTGGAGGATGAAGGTTTTAGGATTGTAAACTCCTTTTGTAAGAGAAGATTATGACGGTATCTTACGAATAAGCACCGGCTAACTCCGTGCCAGCAGCCGCGGTAATACGGAGGGTGCAAGCGTTACTCGGAATCACTGGGCGTAAAGAGTGCGTAGGCGGGTAGTCAAGTCAGATGTGAAATCCTGTAGCTTAACTACAGAACTGCATTTGAAACTGACTATCTAGAGTATGGGAGAGGTAGGTGGAATTCTTGGTGTAGGGGTAAAATCCGTAGAGATCAAGAGGAATACTCATTGCGAAGGCGACCTGCTGGAACATTACTGACGCTGATGCGCGAAAGCGTGGGGAGCAAACAGGATTAGATACCCTGGTAGTCCACGCCCTAAACGATGAATGCTAGTTGTTGCCCTGCTTGTCAGGGCAGTAATGCAGCTAACGCATTAAGCATTCCGCCTGGGGAGTACGGTCGCAAGATTAAAACTCAAAGGAATAGACGGGGACCCGCACAAGCGGTGGAGCATGTGGTTTAATTCGAGTATACGCGAAGAACCTTACCTAGGCTTGACATTGATAGAATCCGCTAGAGATAGTGGAGTGTTGGCTTGCCAGAGCTTGAAAACAGGTGCTGCACGGCTGTCGTCAGCTCGTGTCGTGAGATGTTGGGTTAAGTCCCGCAACGAGCGCAACCCTCGTCCTTAGTTGCTAGCAGCTCGGCTGAGCACTCTAAGGAGACTGCCTTCGTAAGGAGGAGGAAGGTGAGGACGACGTCAAGTCATCATGGCCCTTACGCCTAGGGCTACACACGTGCTACAATGGGACATACAAAAAGATGCAATATCGCGAGATGGAGCAAATCTCTAAAATGTCTCTCAGTTCGGATTGTAGTCTGCAACTCGACTACATAAAGCTGGAATCGCTAGTAATCGCAAATCAGCAATGTTGCGGTGAATACGTTCCCGGGTCTTGTACTCACCGCCCGTCACACCATGGGAGTTGTATTCGCCTTAAGTCGGGATACTAAATTGGTTACCGCCCACGGCGGATGCAGCGACTGGGGTGAAGTCGTAACAAGGTAACCGTAGGTGAACCTGCGGTTGGATCACCTCCTTTCTAGAGATATGTTAAGATATTTGTTTATCTTAACCAAAGCTATAAAGAGTATAAAAAACTTAACAGACTTGCTTAGTTTTCAGGGATCTCCAAATACGAGACATTATATGTAGCAAGCTTAGTGGGCTTATAGCTCAGGTGGTTAGAGCGCACCCCTGATAAGGGTGAGGTCAGAGGTTCAAGTCCTCTTAAGCCCACCAAATGAAATTCTTTTTTACGCTTTTGAAAGAGTTTTCAAAGTTTTTTCGGTCATTACCTTAAGGTAAATCCCTTCAAAAACTTTTCAACAACTTTCAAAATCATTAAAAAATAATTCCATTTAAATTATCAAAGCTAAAGGTAGAAGTTAGGCTTTATTGCATTATTGAAACATTAAGTAATGTATTTTAGATTCTATATTTAGTGATGATTGCAAGGGGAATTAGCTCAGCTGGGAGAGCGCCTGCTTTGCACGCAGGAGGTCAGCGGTTCGATCCCGCTATTCTCCACCATTTTGAGAATGGTCTCTAAGCAATGCTATATCAATAAACGATATGAATAGACAATGAGGTGTGTTAAAGGTATGTGAAGTCTAATGCAAGGTTTTACTTCTTTTTATCTTTCTTATCCTTAGAATCTTTAGTCTTTAAGTTAAGAGAGTAGAGAATAAGAAGAAAGAATGAGAATTTGTTGGAATCTATTGTATTGCAATGTAAGTTTAATAGATTCTCAATATAACAAAGTAAAATAAGAATATAAGAAAACAGAAGCTTTGCATTAGACTTTAGTCTAAATGTTATTTGAAATTTTATTGTTAATAGCCTAAATAGTAATTAACTACAATTACGCGACATACTTGTCTTATTGAGGCAGGGTTTTATTAGGTCAGTGCAATGTGATATGTTAGAGCTTATGAAAATGGATTCTAAGATAGAGCAGAGTATTAGATTTAAGTTTTGCTTTTGATTTTGGATGAGAAATTAATGTTGTGAAGCAATTTGTGCGGAGACTAGACTTAGTGTCTGTCGCACAAGCAAATTGCGAACTCATTAATTTATCGCCAAAAGCATAGCAAAGAATCTTGCATTCAATAAGGCAGTATCCTTAGAAGTAAAAAGCTTTTAAGGGCAGATGGTGGATGCCTTGGGTGATAGAGGCGATGAAGGACGTACTAAGCTGCGATAAGCTATGGGGAGCTGCTAAGAAGCTTTGATCCATAGATTTCCGAATGGGGCAACCCAATACATAGAGATATGTATTACCTTTAATGGAGCAAACCTAGCGAAGTGAAACATCTCAGTAGCTAGAGGAAAAGAAATCGTAATGAGATTCTCCTAGTAGCGGCGAGCGAACGGGGAAGAGGGCAAACCAGTAGTTTGCTACTGGGGTTGAGGACTGCAATATCCACTTGAATAATGTAGCAGAAGTGTTTGGAAAAACACATCACAGAGGGTGATAGTCCCGTATGCGAAATATTATTCATAGGTAGCAGGATCCAGAGTAGGCCAGGACACGTGAAATCCGGGCTGAAGCCGGGGAGACCACTCTCCAACCCTAAATACTACTATCACACCGATAGCGAACAAGTACCGTGAGGGAAAGGTGAAAAGAACCGCAGTGAGCGGAGTGAAATAGAACCTGAAACCATCTGCCTACAATCATTCGGAGCCCTATGATTTATCAGGGTGACGGACTGCCTTTTGCATAATGATCCTGCGAGTTGTGGTATCTGGCAAGGTTAAGCACACGCGAAGCCGTAGCGAAAGCGAGTCTTAATAGGGCGTTTAGTCAGATGCTGCAGACCCGAAGCCAAGTGATCTATCCATGGCCAAGTTGAAGCGAGTGTAATAGCTCGTGGAGGACTGAACTCGTACCCATTGAAACGGGTTGGGATGAGCTGTGGATAGGGGTGAAAGGCCAAACAAACTTGGTGATAGCTGGTTCTCTTCGAAATATATTTAGGTATAGCCTCAAGTGATAGTAATAGGGGGTAGAGCTCTGATTGGGCTAGGGCTGCTCACCGCGGTACCAACCCCTGTCAAACTACGAATACCTATTGCCTTATCTTGGGAGTCAGGCGGTGGGTGATAAAATCAATCGTCAAAAGGGGAACAACCCAGACTACCAACTAAGGTCCCAAAGTTCTATTCTAAGTGGAAAATGATGTGAAGTTACTCAGACAACCAGGAGGTTGGCTTAGAAGCAGCCATCCTTTAAAGAAAGCGTAACAGCTCACTGGTCTAGTGATTTTGCGCAGAAAATATAACGGGGCTAAGATAGACACCGAAGTTGTAGATTCTATGCTGGTGCATAGAGTGGTAGAAGAGCGTTCGTATCAGCGTTGAAGGCATACCGGTAAGGAGTGCTGGAGCGATGCGAAGTGAGCATGCAGGAATGAGTAGCGATAAAAGTGGTGAGAATCCACTTCGCCGAAAGTCTAAGGTTTCCTACGCGATGCTCGTCATCGTAGGGTTAGTCGGGTCCTAAGACAAGTCAGAAATGGGTAGTCGATGGAAAATGGGTTAATATTCCCATACCAACATTAGTGTGCGATGGGGGGACGCATAGGGCTAAGTAGCGTTAGCTGATGGAAGTGCTAATTTAAAAGCGTAGATTGAGAGATAGGTAAATCCGCTCTTGTATTCGAAACTTGAATAGCTTGTTGCGATCTTCGGATCAAGATGAGTGCTACTGACGCCGTCGTGCCAAGAAAAGCCTCTAAGTTTAACTAATGTTGCCCGTACCGCAAACCGACACAGGTAGATGAGATGAGTATTCTAAGGCGCGTGAAAGAACTCTGGTTAAGGAACTCTGCAAACTAGCACCGTAAGTTCGCGATAAGGTGTGCCACAGCAATGTGGTCTCAGCAAAGAGTCCCTCCCGACTGTTTACCAAAAACACAGCACTTTGCAAACTCGTAAGAGGAAGTATAAGGTGTGACGCCTGCCCGGTGCTCGAAGGTTAAGAGGATTCGTTAGCAGTAATGCGAAGCGTTGAATTGAAGCCCGAGTAAACGGCGGCCGTAACTATAACGGTCCTAAGGTAGCGAAATTCCTTGTCGGTTAAATACCGACCTGCATGAATGGCGTAACGAGATGGGAGCTGTCTCAACCAGGGATTCAGTGAAATTGTAGTGGAGGTGAAAATTCCTCCTACCCGCGGCAAGACGGAAAGACCCCGTGGACCTTTACTACAGCTTGGCACTGCCGATGGGAGCATTATGCGCAGGATAGGTGGGAGGCTTTGAAATCTTCACTCTGGTGGAGATGGAGCCATCCTTGAGATACCACCCTTAATGTTTCTGTCTGCTAACTGGCTAGAGTTATCCTCTAGCAGGACAATGCCTGGTGGGTAGTTTGACTGGGGCGGTCGCCTCCTAAAAAGTAACGGAGGCTTGCAAAGGTTGGCTCATTGCGGTTGGAAATCGCAAGTAGAGTGTAATGGCATAAGCTAGCCTGACTGTAAGACAAACAAGTCGAGCAGAGACGAAAGTCGGTCATAGTGATCCGGTGATTCTGTGTGGAAGGGTCATCGCTCAAAGGATAAAAGGTACCCCGGGGATAACAGGCTGATCTCCCCCAAGAGCTCACATCGACGGGGAGGTTTGGCACCTCGATGTCGGCTCATCGCATCCTGGGGCTGGAGCAGGTCCCAAGGGTATGGCTGTTCGCCATTTAAAGCGGTACGCGAGCTGGGTTCAGAACGTCGTGAGACAGTTCGGTCCCTATCTGCCGTGGGCGTAGGAGAGTTGAGGAGAGCTGTCCCTAGTACGAGAGGACCGGGATGGACACGCCACTGGTGTAGCAGTTGTTCTGCCAAGAGCATCGCTGCGTAGCTACGCGTGGATGTGATAACCGCTGAAAGCATCTAAGCGGGAAGCCAACTCCAAGATGAACTCTCCCTGAAGGTCGCAGCAAGACTAGCTGCTTGATAGGGTAGGTGTGTAAGCATAGTAATGTGTTTAGCTGACTACTACTAATAGACCGTTTGGCTTTTTATATAAGGATTACTGCCTTATTGAGTGCAAGATTCTAAAAGATTATTGTTTAAGTTTAATTATTCAAGTTTATATATGCGAGTTTATATATGTAGGTAATAGATTTAGAATGAGAAGCTTAGATATAGAATCTGCTTTGATAAGAGGGAAGTGTAATTGAATGGTTAGTTACTAAATACGAAAGAATAACATTGAGACTTTATGTATTATATAGATTCTTAGTCGTTGCATTAGCATATGTTTTTATGCTAATGCAATTTGTTAGAAAATGCGGTAGTGTAAGCAGTGCAAAATCACTTGTGTGGCTATTAACACCATTACCCTATAAGGAAAATGGAAATAAGGACAAAAGAAAATTTTCTTTAAGAGTGTTAAGCTATGTAGAAAATGCTTTTAAATGCTTGGTTGTAGAATCTTAGTCAGTGTGGGTTAAGATTCTAGCTTGAGCGTTTAGTTTAGTATTCATCTCTTTTTTGTTTGTTTCTATGAAGTTTGGCTTTGATTGAGCTTGGCTTAAAAGTTGGGCTTAAGATAGATTCAAACATAAAAATAAACATAGCATAATATCTCTTGGAGCTTGTGTAAGTTTTTAGGGCTACTAAGCTTTACTTTTTTAAATTGTAGAGCTTTAGCTTATTAGTTGATTTGTCTTTATTTCCCTTTTCCTTGTGTTTATAGAGAGAAGGCAACACCCAGCTCCATTCCGAACCTGGCAGTTAAGCTTCTCTTCGCCGATGATACTGCACTTTGCAAGTGTGGGAATGTAGGTCGATGCAGGGATAGGGAGATTCTTCTTTTTACTTATTTTTTACTTCGTTATATAGAATCTTGCTGTTTGCTTTTGGTTGTTTGATTGAGTTTGTTTGGTTTTATGGATTTAAGATAGTGTTGATTGATTTGCTACAAAGATTTGGATTTTTAGTTTCGTATTGATTGTTCTGTTGGTTAGATTCCCTTGAGAATACTTGGTTTGAGATTGTGATTAGTTACTTTGGATTTTTCATCTTTATATTTTTTTTGTTAGATAAAATGGGCTAAAATGAGATTGTGATTTGAGATTGA
>NZ_DS990401.1 GCF_000155475.1 Helicobacter cinaedi CCUG 18818 = ATCC BAA-847
TGCTAGTCATAATAAGCCTTTAAAAATGTGGAATCTTTGGTTGATAAAATCTTTATTCCTCATCATATTGTTATCTGAATCTTTTGAAATATTTTTATCTACTCCTTGCAAAATACTACCTCCCACAATAAACTCCATCTTTGCATAATTCCAAGCACCTACAAACTGCATAGGTTTGTCCCCAAAGTCAAAGCTATCATCAACATAAGCTTTAATTTATGTAGCTTTTGTAATGCAAAATGTTATAGAGCTTACAATACTAAAAAATAAGAATCCAAATTTAAAACTTCTTGTTTTAGATGAAGGCGTTATTTTAAAATGCGGATTTTTATAATAAATAATTAAAAATAAGACGATAAAGATTAGGCTCATATGAATAGGAGTTATTAAGGGTAAATAAAATATTGAAACGAAATGACTTTCAACAAAATTATCAACACCTCTTGATTTTATTATATGCAATATAGTACCTAAAGAATTTCCCAATATACTACCTAAACAAAAAAGTGTAGGATACTGATTAATATACTTTCTAATTCTATACCTATAACAAAATAAAATTAATATTACTATTATATTAACCGCAACTAAACATATTAAAACTTGAATAATAGCCGCATACGATAAAAACCCCCAACCATCCATCAAAAATCCTTTATTATTATTTTAAATATTCTTTTTAAGTTAGCATCTTGTGGAACTACTATATCCTTAAAAGTCTTACTTGTTACTAGAAAATCGCAACCTATATGAAAGTATGTTTGAGTTTGTTGATAGTCTTGATTGTAAATTGGATAGATATTTATTTGCTTATAGTCTAAATATTCTTTTTTAGTTATAGCGGTATTTGTTCGAAGAGAAAGAAAGAAAAATGCGCCAACATTATTTGCACTAAATGTTCCGCTTTTTTCTGCATATTTATTCATCTGTTGTTCCGAAACATCTCTATCAAATCTCACCTCTTTATAATCCCAAGCACCCACAGGCTGTCCTAATTCTTTTATACTTCCATTATCATTAAAAATATGGTTTTGGTCTCTAAAATCAAAACTATCATCAACATAAGCTTTAATTTGTCTAGGATATATAGCTATTTCATTCTCATTCATCTTTTTTATCTCAAATGTATCTAACACATAATAGATTTGAAATTTACCAGAGAGAGCATAAAGAGCTATGGCTTGGTTTGAGTTTTCTTCAGATTTTAGTTTATATTCTATCCCAAAGTTAGTGTCAGAGATGCTATGACAGTATATGTAATCCACCAATTAGCCTCACTAAAAAACTCATAAGTCTCTGTATTATATAAAAAAATGCTAGAGATGGTATGGGTGAAAGTAAAAAGTGTAAAAAGCTTACCATAGCTATGCCTATCTTTTCATTTTTAGATAAGGGTTTTTTGATGATTTCTTGATTACTAAAGAATTTAAAGATTGCAAAATATATGACAGATACAATACATAGTATTATAAAGATTAAGTAGAACCCGAGCCATTCATAAATGCTATAAACCTTCAAGCTTTTAAAAAAGCTCCAAAAAAGCACAGCCACTATCCAATATACCACACTATAAATACCCCAATATTTTATAAAATCTTTCTTATGTATTATTGTATTTACTCGTGGAATCACACTCCAAACAAGCAGTGCAATACCATATAAAACAACAACATAAAAGATAAACTCAAGAAAAGAAACACTCATTAATTTACCTTTATTTGAATAGGCATTGATAAGGGGAACACCTCTATATCCTTAAATGTAGAAGTAAGGATTCTAAAATCCAAACCGAGATGAAAGCAAGTTTGGGTGTTTTGGTAGTCTTGTTTTTGCATAAAATAGTTCCTTGCATTTAACTAAGCTTATAAGATAAATAAAAGCCATTTAGAAAGAGCGTAATACTAGACGAGCAGACAGTGATAAAAAAATGTCTTGTATTATATACTCTTTTATCCCATTGCTTCTTATATGCTCTATATGTAAGAAAACATACATAGCACCATACTAAGAAAAAAGACAATACATTAATACTGCCAAAAATAATAGGTGCAAGAATCCTTACATACTCTATTGTTTCCTTTCTCAATATACAACCTAATAAACTACCCAATACACTGCTAACTATGCCACCACACACAATACTTATAATAAAACGCTTGTTTGCAAAAAGATTATATTTTTTGTCTGCAATAGCAAATATCACAAAAAGTGGAATATGTGCTACAATCTGACATATAAAAATATCAAATAAGGATGCAATAACTAAAAACCCAAATCCATCAGTCATTATCTAGTCTCGCGT
Organism: Helicobacter cinaedi CCUG 18818 = ATCC BAA-847; assembly: GCF_000155475.1. GTDB lineage: Bacteria > Campylobacterota > Campylobacteria > Campylobacterales > Helicobacteraceae > Helicobacter_C > Helicobacter_C cinaedi. Next base: position 2,303 of record NZ_DS990401.1, read on the forward strand.
TTTACTATAACCCTAAATAGATTTCTTGTATCCAAATTATTTGGAAGCTTAATGTTTTTAAAGCTTTTGCTAGTAACGATAAAGTCCAAACCTAAGTTGAAATATTTTTGCGTGTTTTGGTAGTTGAGATTTCGCATTATGGCTTCCTTTATCGCTACATTTCTTTAAAAAACTTAGCTACTTCGCTAAATAAATTATATTCCAATATTACCCTGCATATTGCATAAAAGAGCAAAGAAAAGATAAAGTTTAAACCAAGTATGCAATATTTTTCTGTTTTATTCAAAAAATCATTTTGTTTCTTGTTAGATAAAAATTTCAATAACAAAAGATACACAGATGAATACATAGTAAAAAACACCACACCTGATAACATAAAGAATACAACATACTCTCTTATTGACAAATAAAGCATTATATATGCTATTAGAGTAAGCACAATATAACACAATAAACCACTAAGTAGCCAATATCTTATGCTCTTTTTCTTAAGAAACATATTTCTAATTTTAGGCACAAAACTTATAAGGATAAATGGCAAAAGCCCTACTACAACAAGCTGATACAATATAAGACTATAAGGAAAGAGTATGATCCCACTAGCCAAACCCTCTATAAATAACATTAATCTATTCCTATTTGAATAGGCATTGATAAAGGGAACACCTCTATATTCTTAAATGTAGAAGTAAGGATTCTAAAATCTAAGCCTAAATTGAAATATGTTTGAGTATTTTGATAATCTTGGTTTCTCATTATAACCTCTTTTAAGTCCTTTGCACTATTTCTTTCTAAGTTCACAAACGGCAGTTTATTTGCCACATCAACAGCATTATCCTTGAAATACCCCTGCCAAATGCTACCACCCGCGATAAACTCCATTTTCTCATAATCCCAAGCACCTACAAACTGCTCTGGTGTGCCTATGAAATCAAAGCCATCAAAGATATAAGCCTTTATCTGTGTGGGATATATGGATATTTCTTTTTCTAAGGTTTTCATATAGATAATACCATTTCCAAAAAAATAAGGACTATCGTGGGAAACAATAGAGCAAAAAGAAAATTTAAACCTAATAAAAAATACTTTTCTTTTTTGCCTAAAAAAGCATTTTGTTTATTGTTGGAAAAAAACTTAAATAACACAAGATATATAGTAGAATAAATATTAAAAATTACTGCTCCAAGAAGCACTAAATACATAGAATCTATATCAATTTTAAAAAAAAATGCCACAAAATGAACTACAATATAAATGATATAAGAAATAAAACCACCAATAATCCAATAAACAATACTTCCATTTTTGAGCAACATTCTATGTATTTTGGGAATAAATGTTGTAAAAATAAAAGGCAACATTGCAGGAATCACGAGCCAAAACATAGCAACACTATAAAGAAATGCTGTCAAAATCCCCTTTGATAGAATTATAAATGAATCTACAACATTCATCAATTTAGCTTTATTTGGATTGGCATTGATAAGGGATAGACTTTTATGCTTTTGAATGTAGGAGTTACAATCCTAAAGTCTAAACCTAAGTTGAAATATTTTTGGGTATTTTGGTAGTCTTGATTAAACATTATATTCTCATTTGCTTCTTTGACATTACCAATAGAAATTACTTTTGTTGAACCTGTAACTTCTCTAAACATTTTTCTTGTGCTATTAAATACCTTAAACTCCATTTTTTCATAATTCCAAGCACCCACAAATTGCCCTGATGTGCCTATGAAATCAAAGCCATCAAAGATATAAGCCTTTATCTCTGTAATTTGAATATCTATTGCATTATTTTTACCTTGAGTGATTTTAAAGAGGCTAGGAATATAATAAATATTAAATTTACCTGTTAAAGCATAAAGGGCTATGGCTTCTTTGAAATCCAAGATACTTGCAAAAGCAGTATCTCCCAAACCATAAGTACGCATACATTGCCCCCATAATTTATAAGGTCTTTCTATATCAACAAGAAATTGCTTTTTGCAGACATTATCACTTTTCCAATCATTGCCTTTTAATGAAAATATTTTCTCATTTTTTGTAAAACCTTGATAGATATTGTCAAGCATAACAACTATTTTTGCATTTGTATTTTTACTGCTTACAATGTCTTGTAAGTCTTTTTGTATAGAATCGCTTTTGAGCCATTCTATAATCTTTTCATAAAAAGCACTATCAAAAAAATTATTATGCAAAATCTTTGGTGTCCCTGTTGCTCTGCGAACATATTCAAAAGATTCATAAGTCATTTCTTTTATAGAATCCTTAACAAATTGATTAATATCGTTTCCAAAAGCAGGAACTTTCAATATTTTATCCTCTAGCCCTTTCATCAAAGGAAACTGCATATAAAACTTGTCCCAATCTAGCTCTACATAGAATCTTAAATTATTCTTGTCATTTTGTTGAATTTGGGATTTTACTTTTGGGCATTGATTAGCTATCTCTCTTGCAAACTCCCTCATCTCTATTCTAGGCAATATCTCTTTTACTATTTCTTTCATTGTTTCATTAGGGATAGAATCTATAAAGTCTTCTTGCCTAGAGTCTATGTATATCAATTCTCCTAATTCTTTAGCATTAGCAGGATTATCGTGCCATAATCTTTGGCATATATAGCTTACTCCCCAACCAAGCCTTGAGATTTCATCATTTCTTGCATTAGCTCTTAAAGTCTCTGCTAAGGTGCAATCAATAGTAATTTGAGGATAATCATTTATCCTTATAATTTGACATACTTTCCAATTTGGTTCATTTTTGTAAGCAAAAATAGCAATTTGTTTATTTTCAAAGCCTTGAGGGATAGTGATTTCTAAAGTTTTGCCCTTATAGATATTTTCGGGTTCTGCTTCGTTGGATTTTATATTTTTAATCGTATAAGCAGGAGTATTTGAAAAAAAAGTTTTAGAATCTTGTAGGATTTGTAAGGTATCTTTTGGGATTTCATCAAGTTCAACAGGGTGTAGTTGTGTGCTGTATGGATTCTTATCTTTAGAATCTTGTTGATGAAACATTTGGATTTCATCAGGTTTCATAGCTTTATATACCCATTTAATCTCATTTTCTTTTACTTTATTCTCATCAAAACTTGCTTTTAATGTAAGCGTATCACCCACTTTATAAAAGTTTTTAGTAATGATTTCATTATTAGCGTCTGTAAGTATATATTCATTTGGTTCTAATTTAACTTGCTGCACTGCAAAATTATCTAACTTTTGCTTAAACCTTAATTCAAGTGGCTTTTCTCTTCTTTTGATAGAATTGAGGATAATACTTCTATCTAAGATAGGGTATTCTTGGTAGTCTTTATGGATAAGTTTAGCTCTAAAGGACTTAAGATTTTGCTCGGAATCTATTTCAAAAGTAGTTAAACCTTGAGTATCACTTATTGCCTCTTGTCCTAGATTGACATTTTGTAATTGGAGTTTTGCATTAGCAATAGGCATTCTTGTGTATTCATCTAAGGCTTGGATTTGGAATTGTATTTCTCCCTTTCTATGAGAATTAATAGTATTAGGAGGGAGGATGGTTTCTTGGGGGGAGTGGGGGAACAATAGGAGGGGATTAACTTGTGAAATATTCTCGTTGTTTTTACTTATATTAAAATCAAAAAGAAAAAATGAATTTGGATATAAAATGCTATTAAAATTATAAAATAAATCATCTCTATTGAATATTGTAGATTTAGTATGTGGCACTATTGTTTGGATTGTTTTACAATTTTTCATTGGAACTAATTTGCCCTCAAATTGCCTTTCGTTATACCCAGCAATTTCTAAGGCTTTCCATACATAATCCACACAGCTATTCCACATAAAATTATAATCATTATTGCCAAATCCTAAAGATTGTGCATAGTTATTTGTTTTATCTGCAAACTCTTTTAGTTTTTCATAGGTTTCTTGTGTAATTTCTAATGCTTGAGATTCACAAGCAGCTTTTTCTCTTTGATAAGTTATATTATCATTATTAACTATACCATTACTGGTGTATCCTGCATTCTTTTCTTCTATAATATTACTATCTTCATCAAGTGCATAAATTTTAAACCACATATGTCCTGCTCTAGATTTATCACCATTATTTAAGGGTGTTCCAGCTTCCTCTATGAAAATTTGTATATAGTAGCTTGACATAAAAACTCCTACTTGTCACTTGAAGATTTGATAATTACAAGAGGTTTAATATCATTTGGCAAAGTCGTATCCTCTAAAACTTCAAGTTTAACATAATATTTTTTCCAAGTTTTTACATTTACTCTCATATTTGTTATATATTTTTGCTTGCTTCCTATGAAATACAAAGGAAACTCTATGATTTGTTCTTGTTTTGCTTTAGGATTTGCTAAAGGAATAAAAGTAATTTTAAATTTAAAGTATTGATTAGGGTGATAGGCTTTTAAGAGTTGCATTATTTTTTCTTTTCTCTCTGGTATCCAAAAATTAGGACTAAGATTAAGCTTGTTATTATATGGAGACTTTATAATCTCAAGTCTATTAAAAAAGTCTTTTGCATTTTGTATTGGCAATGTTTCTAAATCATTACTTTTTACATAATTTAAATTATCTGCATAGCCAAAAGAGATAAAAATATCTACATAAAGATTATCTCTCCATAAATCAAGTGGCATTCTAAATTTTTTTTCATAAACATTGCCTTTTTGGGTAAAATCAAATTCATCTCTTAAATGTAAATAATCAACACTCAAAGGATTAAGCACCAAAGAATTAGCCCACAACTGCGCATAAGAACTAAACAACATAAACAAAACATATACTAATTTTGTTTTCATAGCGCAATTAACTCCTTTTATAACTCACAAACTTTTCATACCCATATTGTTCTTTTAATTCTTCTTTTTCCTCTATACTTAAAGCATTTCCACTATAAGCCCTAAAATAATCTATTGCCTTATTGCCATTGGTTATATAGATCTCTTTTCCATTGAAATATAATCTAAGTTTAGATAAAAGATTAAGAGAGATTGTATTATTTGCATCATTGTAATTATTTGTAGCTCTAACTACATTATTTTTCGCTTTTTTATAAAATCTTTCGTCAGAAACTTCAAATTCAAATTGATTGGTATTATTAGGAAAAGTAAAGATAACTTCTCCATTTTTATCTATGGTTTTAGAATTTCCCATAAAGGAGAGCGTTTTACCTTTTACTTTATCCAATAATTTCTTACTAGATATTTGTATATGGCATTGAAATTTGATTGTATTGCTCATTACTTATTCTTTATATATTAAATCATTAAAGAGTAAGCCAGAAGAAGTTTATCTATTCCCATTTCTTTACCTCTCACTCCGCCTTTATCTCCCCACCTTTAACTATAAGTCCTTTAGAATCTATGACTACTTCTACTCCACCAGCTTTAATAATAACACAATCTCCCTTAGCAGTAATAGAAGTGTCTCCTACTTGGTGAAGGATTTGATTTCCTGCTGTGGCAGTAAGATTACTCTTAGATTCCATATCAGTATTATCTGCAATAAAAGAAAGTTCTTTTTGTGTTTCAAACGAGGCAGATTCTTTACCAAAGAATAAGATATTATCTTTAGCATTAAAATTCATTTGGGATTGGGTAGAGAGATTACATTCTCTCCCACTTTGTATA
>NZ_DS990400.1:0-1293 GCF_000155475.1 Helicobacter cinaedi CCUG 18818 = ATCC BAA-847
AGTTTGAATATGCAACACATTTTGTAAATGAAGCTTATTATGACAAAATAATTATAAAAGCTAAAGATGATGATAGTGAAATGTTGCAGATTCTTTATACTCTATACCATATGGACGACCCTGCACTGCAAGATATGAGTGCTATGTTTATCCCTATTTTGAGAGGACTAAAAATATTTTCAAAATTTGGAAGCAATACCCCAAAAGAGCCTATTACTTGGAAAAAGATAGAACAAAGACTTGATACTTTGCATAATGTCAAAAAGTTGAATTTACCAAGAAATAAGGAGGCTATTTATGAGGTTAGTAGTCTAAAAGAATTAAGAGAGCTAAAAGATGAATTTACTCATGGAACATACAGATTGCCAGATAAGATAGAAGCAAAAGGTGTCAGAGAGGAGTATGCCTTAAGAGACTATACAAACACTATCGTGCAATATAGGACTTATTCTAATCAAAGAATGAGTGGAGGAAAACCGACTATTGATATTCGGACTCAAACTACGCATAATGGCAAACAAGTCAATATGATTCATAAAATTCATATACGATATACTAAAATCAAAAAAGAAGATGGAACATTTATAATCAAAATCTTAGAATGGTTTGAAAAATGATAAAATCCTATATGCAAAACTTTAGCATTAAGCATTATAAAATGATAGATTCTAAAACTCATCGTCTCTTTGGAGATTGGCGTAATCACAAGGCTTTAAGAAATACAAACACAAGCCTTATGGATATATATCGCATCGCTTATCCCAATGCAAATAGGGCAGATGTTTTGGAGTTGATAGAATTTAGTCTTTATAATCAGCTACTTTATGAATGGCACGAGGTTGATGAAGTATTGATGAGTGAATGGCTAAATGACTATGAAAAGGAATATTTGCATATTATACAAGAGGCATTTTTAAAGCAACACATAGAGTTTGGCTCAAGTCTTGATGAGGCGATAGATTCTCTCTATAATCTCTCTAATTATAAGCAATCTTGCAAGGAAGCTTGGGAGTATTTTAAGGAAAACTTTATCAATAATGAACGATATTTTGCGTGGGAAGTGAAATGTGATGCAAAACTTACCAAAGAAAGTTTTTGGGATAATCCTAAGTGTTGGAGCAGATATAATGTGTGGGTGGATATTACGCCCAAAGGCACAAAATACTTTAATGAAATCCTAGCCCCTAGATTTTATAACAAATACAAAGACTTAAGTGTTGAAATAGATTCAAAAGGAAATATTATAAAGTGGATAGGAAAGATTAATAGATGAGTGCTTCAAACACATCTCAC
>NZ_DS990400.1:2028-3978 GCF_000155475.1 Helicobacter cinaedi CCUG 18818 = ATCC BAA-847
CATTTAGAAGATTCCGGCCAAACAACAACGCAACCTGAAAAGAACAAAAATCTAAACTTTGATAATGATGACACCTTAAGGAAATTTAAAAAAGAAATAGAGTCTATTATAAAAATGAATGAGAAAAAGGGTAATATACAATCTATACATAAGTTTATTGTTGATTATGATGTGCCAGATTTTATAGCAAAGGCTTTACAACTTATTAATAAATTTGAAAACAGAGATACTCAAGGAGTATTTTCAGATGAAAGGCTTACAAAAGCAAAAGAAAATTCAAATCCATTTGATAAAAATTTGATTATAAAAACACTCAAAGAAAGAATGGTTAATCTTGTGAGAAGTAACTATCATATAACAAATGCTATATTACCTAATATCAATAATTTTGCAAATTCCTACTATCCAAATCAAGGACCAACTTCACTTTGCGGACCAGCTGCATTTTTTTATTGTCTTTTGATAGATAGACCTGATTTATATGTCAAATGTGTTATTGATTTGTGGGAAAATGGGAAAGCAAAAATAAAAAATCTAAGTATTAAACCGAGCGGAAACTGCAAAAAACCAAAATCACTTGGAGATGATAGAAATAAAATCAATGGCGTAGATTGGATAACTCTAGCAAGTCTAAGAGATTCTGAAAATATAGCATTTAGCTATGAGGAAGTAACCGATCAAGCATCAGGTATCACCCTTGCAGGTGCACTAAAAGAGTGGTTTTTTAAATGTTGGAGCGGAATTGTTATTTTCTAATGTAACTTATGGATTTCATATTAATAAAGATAAATTATTGCGTTTAGTTATACATAAACAACAATATCCACAGGCTCATATTATTTCTTTAATTAACGCCGAACTTATAGGTGGTTCTAGCAGTGGGATACCGGGCATTAAAAAGTCTCATTGGATAGTGTGGAAGACTATACCACAAAGCAACGGAAAAGATATAGATTCTCACATACAAGATAATGCTACCATTGCACAAAGTGTAGTAACTTGGGGCGAAATAGACAGAAAAGTAGAAAAGATTGATGGGAAAAGCCTTAAGGATTATACTTTAACAGAATATCTTAGTTATAATTTTGGTGCTATGGTATTCTTGCCTATACCTTACGAATTGGGAGAATGTGAATGAGAGTATTAAAACTACTTTGCCTTATACCTTTATGTGCGATGCTTGCCTCCTGCACAAAGCCTTTCACAAACTTTGAAACAAGCAGGGCAAAAATGCAAGAACTATCAGGTTTTGATATCATACAATGTAGCAAGATAATAAAAGAATCGGTCAAAAATGAAGAGGAGATTCTAAGCAATAAAGGCTTAATAGATTACAAGAAACAATATTTTAAAAATGGAAGAAATATCCAAATAAATCAATACGAAATTACTAAAAATAAAGAAAAAACCATAATAAAGAATAAAACCAATAACACTATCATACAAGTATATAATGATAATGAAGCTGCAGCGTTTAATATTTCTTACGATAAGCAATATTTAGGAATCTGTGATAGAGGAAAGCTACATATATTTGATTTAAACAAAAATTTATATGAACTTGAGCATTACAAAGATAAAAAATGCACAAGAGTTGATTTTTCTTTAGATAATAAATATCTTATAGTAAATAATAAAAATCAAGGACAAATTTATGAATTTAAGAGAGGAAATTTGGTATATGATAATCCTAATAATCCTCTTTTTGTATCATTGGATTATGCAATAGTGGGCAATGAAATTATATTATTTGATGAAGAAAAAAGAATTATTGTTGAGGGATTAGAGGATTCAAGTTCATATGAGGAAGAGATTATAGAAGTTAGAAAAAATAAAGGGGGTATTGATGTATTAGTCTGGGAATTACAAAAATCTTGGATACCTTTTGTCTCTTTCCCCCCAAGTTGTTCAATTAGAAGATTGCAAGGATTTTAGTGCAAACAAAGATTC
>NZ_DS990400.1:4203-8777 GCF_000155475.1 Helicobacter cinaedi CCUG 18818 = ATCC BAA-847
CATACAGAGTATAAAAGAATGCAATATAAATTCTGAAGAGCAAATTAATGTTACTTCTCAACATAATATTTTATTTTCTACCCAAAAATCCACAGGATTTGAATCCGATAAAAACCATACTGAAATAGCAGACAACATCGCTATGCAAGCTAAAACAAATATTGAGGAAGAGGCGGGTAATCAAATAAATTTCGCGGTCGGAGACACTTCTATTACTGCTAAGGGAGATTGTGTTATTATTAAAGCTGGTGGAGTAGAAGTAGTCATAGATTCTAAAGGATTAGTTGTTAAAGGTGGGGAGGTAAAGGCGGAGTGAGCGACACAATCACAATTAAAGCAGTAGAGAACATTAGCAATCTACCCATAGAGAATTTGGAATTGTTTTTATTCAAAATGGGGAGTAAATCACGATTTCTTGCAAAAACTGATGAAAAAGGCTTGGCTGATTTTAAAATAAGTGGCTTAAATAAGTTTCAACTTTACCTTGTATATTTAAATGAACAAAGTAATTATAAAATTACTCCTATGTATGACAGATTTTTAATATCTTATAACGCCATTGATGAGATTCAAGAATTAAGATTCTACAAATATACAGATGTTTTTAGAGTAAATTTATATTCTAAAATAGGGAGATATTGCTTTCAAAAAGAAGATATAGTTAATTTTAAAGCTTATTATCCAGAATATATACAAGAAGAAGATATTAAATGGGCTTATACTTTTATATCCAAAAATCTTGCTTTAAAAGATATTTTACAAGATAAAAAACTCACACAAGGCGATGAAGAAGAATTAAAACAATATCCTGCAAAATGTTTAAATAATGCAAAATACTACACACTTAAAGATAAAAACAATCAAGCTTATTTAGGCAAAGAAGTTAAAGACTATGAAATCAATAACATCATTAATGATTCTAAAATGATAGTCTTTGCTTACACAAAAGAACCTTTAGAAAATGTTTATGCCGAAATAATCTTAGGCGATATTATACAAATCTCCATTGATTGTTCTATGCAAGAAGCTTTAAACGCAAAAGATGAAGTATCCAAACTTGGCTGGACTACAAGCTATGTTTTACAAAGACTATGGCACGATAATCCTAAAGATGCCACTAAAATTTCAGAGCTTAAATATAAAAATACCATAGAATTATGTCAAAGTATAGAAGATGAAAAAATGAAAAGTTTGATTTATCAATATGCTTTAGATATAGAACTCAAACCTTTTGAGATAAAGCAAGTTTTAAAACCAAAGATAGACCCTTGCAATTTTTATGTTGAACTTGATTGGGAAGAGTTTTATTTGCAATTTCCTTTGGTACAAGAGAGAAGTAAGGAATTGTTGGATATATCCTCGCCTTTTCTTTCATATTTTAATTTTAATCCACATCTTTCAGACAATGTAAAAACTCATATTATTCAAAAACTTTTTAATCAACAAAGGCTTTGTAGAAACAACCCAAAAGAAAATTGTCTTGATGATACAGGCATAAGCAATACTAAACAAGATTTAAAATATTACTCTCAACTTAAAAATATTGCCGATATAGAAGAACTTGATTTAATTGTCCATACAGAGAACATTAAAAATGCCAAAACAGAGACAGAGCTTACCTTTAGTGTCTATCCTAAAGACAAATTTTTATCCATACACGATGAATACAAAAGAATTGACACTCTAAGACCTTATGATATAGATAAAGCCACTATGCAACAAGGTGTGGGTATCAGTGATGAAGATTTTGGGTGGAAACTTGCCTCCTCTGATGAGCAAACATCAGCACAAGCTCTATCCCTTTATGCTTGCACAGGAAAGTTTAGTGTCTATTATATCCCTAGTAAATTTTTGCTTAAAAAAGAGCATAATAAAACTTATGTCTATATAAAAGAGCTTTATGCTTATATTTGGGATACTTTTGACTTTGATGATGAGGAACATAAGTATAAGAAAGATGAAGAAGCTAAAGATGAAAATATTATAGAATTAGGGCAGCCTGTGGGAACTTGGAATTATAAGGAAATGAGATTTGATTTTAATCATTCTGTAAGGCAGATGGCGAAATACACAAACAACACTTTCAAATGGAATGAGCTAAACTCTTATGTGAAATCGGGTGGAGCTAGAGTATTTAGCCAAATAGAAAATACTAAAACCCATTTTGCTGAAATAAGGGGCAATTTTGTTAAAGGAAATATCTTGTCGGCAATTACGACAGAATCTCATTCAAGAACTATTGAACTCCACGAAATCCCAATCCTCAAAAAACAACAAATCTACCCCCTCTACAACCAAGACTACCAAAATTACAAGAAAACCTTTAACAAAGGCTTAAACTTTAGAGTTTTTTCTAAGGATAAAACAAATGATAAAATTCATAAAGGATTCTATGTGTTAAAAGTGCCTGAAGATAAAGCTACACAAGAATATTTCAGGGTGGAATTATTATAATGCTCATTGCAATAATAATATTACTTTGTGCTTTGTCTATATTTCTAATCCCAAAAATTAGAAAATGTTTCTTTAAACTTCTGAAAGATAATGAGTATTTTATCAAGAGTAGATATATTTATTTAAGCTCTTTTATGGGAAGTTTTCTGTTTCCCATTATACAAGCTGTGTGGATAATGACGATGAATAGCAATAAACAAGGCTATATCATTGCATTATACTTCCATACATTGTTCTCAATCGTTGTTTTTATATTTTTTCTGTTTTATTTTTTGAGAAAAAGGCGTTTATTATGTGGATTTGCAAAAAAGAGATTAAGATTAAGATATTTTTTTATTAATACTCTATTGGTGTTTGCCTCATATATTGTTTTGCTTCCCATATTTTGGTTTATTTTTGGTTTATTTTCAATACTTTACTACGCTTGGCGTTAGGCTTTAAATGAAAATTAATCAAATCTACCCCCTCTACAACCAAGACTACCAAAATTACAAGAAAACCTTTAACAAAGGCTTAAACTTTAGAGTCTTCTCTAAGGATAAAACAAATGATAAAATTCATAAAGGATTCTATATTCTAAAAGTGCCTGAAGATAAGGCTACACAAACATATTTTAAGGTGGAATTGTAGAAATGATGGGTGGTTTAGCTGACGGAGTAGCTGCAGCTGGTTGGATTATGTTCAAAATGATTTTTTGCATTAGTCTAATAGCTTCAATCGCATATATTTTTACATTACTAAAAATAAAAAATATATTATTAAATCAAAATACTTATGTTTCTTGTCAAAATTGCTATTATTGGAGTTTGCTTATCATAAGTTCTTGTGCAATTAATTTGGTATTTTTAATATATTTAGGAATAAGTTTTAGTGCAATCGGATGGAGATGGGATAGGTTTATAAAAATTATTCTAATTTTTTTATCGTGTTTGCCAAATATTCTATTTTTTAATTCAATTAGAAAAAAGGGGATAAGATATATTTATCAAGATTCAATAAACAAAAATTTCACAATTAAAATTTTTGTTTTAACTTTGCTATCTTCGTTTCTACAATTTCTCTCTTATTTGGTTATTTATTCTATTATATTGGCTTGGTAAAAAGTGGTAATGTAAAATTATGAAGTTACGAGACTATAAAACCTTTAACAAAGGCTTAAACTTTAGAGTTTTTTCTAAGGATAAAACAAATGATAAAATTCATAAAGGATTCTATGTGTTAAAAGTGCCTGATGATAAGGCTACACAAGCATATTTTAAGGTGGAAATATGATTTGGTTGATATTAACGCCATCATTTTGGTTTATAATAACTATTCTTGCTTATATAGCTTACGCTGTTAAAAATAAGGAATTTTTAGCTTTTACTTTAACTCCTGCTTTTTGGAAAAGTTTTTTCTTGGGATTTTTTGTAGGATTTTTTTTGGGTGGAATTTTGTCTTTTGAGTTACCACTTTTCATACTTTCTATTGTATTTTCTATTGTATTTTCTATTGTATTTTCTATTGTATTTTCTATTGTATTTTCTATACTCAAGGCTATTTTTCGTTCACAAAAAATAGTTATTTTAGACACAAAGAAGAAACATCAACGAATAAATTTTGCTTTTATGTGTGGTATGGGTATTCCATTTGTATCTTCAATTATTTTTTCCTTTCCCATTGCGTTCATTCTTTATTTCCTTGACAATAATAAACAGGTATTCTTTTGACTACTATAAAACCTTTAACAAAGGCTTAAACTTTAGAGTCTTCTCTAAGGATAAAACAAAGGGTGAGATTCATAAAGGATTCTATGTGTTAAAAGTGCCTAAGAATACACAAGCATATTTTAAGGTGGAATTGTGAATGTTGTCATTAGCATTATTTACTTTTATTTCTCGCACAATAGTTTCTAGCATAATACTTGTTTGTTATAGTATTTATGCTATTAAAAATAAGGAATTTCTAGCCTCTATTTAAGTAATATATATATTGTTTGTTTTTAAATTGTTTTATATTGATAAAATAACTTATTAGATTAAAGAAAAGGGATACAAAGATTAGACTATGATAAACTTAACACTTCCTCTTATAAAGGATTGATGATGTCTTACCTCTCCCTCTCTCTTCCTTCTTTTACC
>NZ_DS990399.1 GCF_000155475.1 Helicobacter cinaedi CCUG 18818 = ATCC BAA-847
AGTGAATTATTATGGATAGCAATAGCAAAAAAAGAATTAGGAGTTTTAGAGATAAAAGGAAATATACACAATCCTAGAATTATAGAATATCACTCCACGACAGGAAAATTTAAAGACGATGAAACGGCTTGGTGTTCTAGTTTTGTAAATTGGGTTATGACGCAAGCAGGAATTAAAGGAACAAATAGTGCAGCTGCTAGGTCTTGGAAAGATTGGGGTCAAAAATTAGACAAACCAGCTTATGGTTGCATAGGCGTTCATATAAAACCAAATGGATATGGACATGTTGGCTTTATAGTTGGAAAAACGGAAAATGGATATTTGGTGAGTTTAGGTGGTAATCAAAACGATTCGGTTAAACACACAGCATACAGCAAAAATTTCTTTCAATATTTTGTATATCCAAAAGAATATGTTCCCAACTACACATTACCTACGCTTAATAGCAATACAATAAACAAAGGAGAAAAAACAAGATGAAAAAACTACTAGCATTTATATTTTTAGCGTGTAGTGTAGCGTTTGGTGCGGAGAATCTAGCCACAAATCAAGCACAGATTCACACTTTTAAATCCAAACAAAATGATGGCATAACAATCAAGATTCAAGAGTTGCAAGGCACAAAAAAGTGGATTGCAGAAATGAGCGATTATTTTATGTTTAGGGTGATAGATTTTGAGATAATCCACAATGGAAAATTGCTTCTCAAAGACAGGGCAAATGTCCATCCAAATAGCTATCTTGGCGGTGAGAGTGATACTGCGGAAAATGGCGTTGGTTATGACGCGGTAGAATTTTGGAATGAGGGCTATGATAAAGGCAAATGCACTTTGTCGATTAGAATCCAAGATGAGCCCATAGATGAAAATGATAAAGAACAAAGACTAACAATCAGTGGAAATTTAAGCGATTGTGTGTCGCTTAAAGGTATTGTGCTAAAAAATAAAATTTTTTATAGGGTTAGTAAGGAGTAAAAATGACAAAGTTGGTAAAAATTTTAAATAAAGGATATGATTGTGAAAAAATATGCTGTATTTATTGTGTTGTTTTGTGGTAGTTTATATGGGGCGATAATAAAAATCGATGACACTCAAGCAATAACAATGATAGATGAAAGAGAAAAATTTTTTTCAGAAGTATTTTTAGTGCAATATGATGAAACTAAAATACAAAAGGATTCTCAAAATAATCTTGTTTTTATTGATTTGTGTAAATATAGAACAAGTGGCTATGAATTCCCTTGTGGAAATGTAAATGGAGAGGATATAGGTATAAGAAAATATTTTATAAAAGCTAAAGAGATTAAAGAAGCCTATATTTTATTTAGACAAAAACACGAAATGAAAACACTGCCCGATAAAAACTTATATGATTATGGCGAATCAGAATCTAATAAAGATGACGAAGTAGGAACATATTACATACACGATATTAAAGGGAAATTTTGGGTAATTGGTATGGGGTATGATAGTGGTAGCATTACGATTTATAGACAAACAAAAGATTATATTGAAGTAATCTATCAATGGAGTATAGATTGGTAATTCTTAACACACAAAGCAAGACAAATCCATAATAATGGAATCAAGATAGAAAGGAGTAAAAATGAAATGAAAAAACTAATCCTTGCTTTTATGTTGATTTTTGGCCATGCGCAAGATTCAGCGCACATGCAAAGCACACAAAACACCGAGTCCGCTTTTTATAGTGAGTGGTTTAAGCAATGGGGAAATCATAAATGGGACAATAAATCTAGCAACCCTGCCGCTACAAATAAATCTTATGCTTTTGAGAGCGCGTATATTATCATTGATATGATTAAGGCAGATGATATTGCTGGGTTAGAGCTTATATACAAAGCATTAGAAAAGGACAAAGAGCATAATATGGCGTTTTTAAATGGCATTATCGGTGCGCCTACTTTTGAGCAGCAAGCCATAGATTTGGCAAATGCAAAGGCACTTGAATTTTTGCTTAAAAATCATATAATAGACGATGATATAGAGAGTTTGTGCGACTACGCTAATGAAAAGCTAAATGAGGCAAAATCTAATGGTGATTCTAATGCTGTTCAAAATTATGAAAAGATTATTGAGATTTTAGATGAAGTATGAAATATAAATACAAACAGCAAAAAAATAAAGGAAAAAAATTATGATTAAAATGTGCGAGATAAAAGATATTTGTAAATCACACTTTTTATTGTTAAGAGTTTATATATTAACTTTTAATCAAACTTATGATAAAATAAGTTTATAAATTTAAATTCATAAATTAATGATATTTAAAGCATAACATTACAAATAATTCTAAATTTAATAAAAATTCAAAAGGAAAGTCATCTGTGCCACCTTTAAACCCCTTGCTTGAATCTGACATTATAGAATGTATCCACAAAGGCAAAGTCATATTTCAATCAAGCACAAAAGATTTAATGTGTGTGCAAGATTCTAATAATAATGACGCTGGATTGATAAGTTTGCAAGATTTAGCAAATGCTGTCATTATAGGCTGCACCAATAATATAGCTGGAATCCCAAATCCTTGCACGAAATTAGCTAATATCCCAAATTCTATCACTTCATCTTTACTAGAAATTGATAATCAAAAAATAGTCTTAGCCCAAGCAATCTCACAAGTCCTAACCGACAAAGGCTCACCTTTAATCTTACAAGGAGAACCAAAAGCAAAGGATATATTTGAGATTGATGAGAGGATATAGTAGAGAATGCACAAAATGACAATGAGAGTGAAAAATCTAGCGTAGATTCAAGTGCAGATTTAAACAAATCTAATGCAAAATCAAGCAAAGATTCACAATCCACACAAGATTCCCAAAAAGAAATCCTAGAAATGTATTTTAGTTATGGAAAAGAAATGATAAAATTAGGGGACGATGATTCAAGGCATAGCAATGATATGAATTTACATATCGTTACAAGTAGGTATGAGAATGGGGAAGAGATAGAAATTGCACTTAATACAAAAAATGGCATTTTTATATTAAATGCCAATGTAGAAAATAATCAAGCGGCGATAAAAAATATTACAAATATAATAAAACATAGGAGTTAAAATGAGCGAGATACTAACTGCCACTTGTGGAAATAAATCTACAAGCATAGAATGCAAACGACCAAGTTGGGCAAGTGTAAGAAAGGCATACGCAGAGGTAAATGAAATTTTTAAAAAACTTAAAATACAAGGAAAAACCGATAAAGAATGTGCCGAAGCAGTATTTAAACACATAGGCGGAGAACCATACAAAGAATTTTTAAGCAATGAGGCACTAATCAAAAGACAAAAAACGCAAGGGATTAAGCCCAATGAAGTGCAAAGAGAATCGCTTAACTCTTGCGCATTGCGTATTAGTTACGCACTAAATTATAGCTATTTACTTGATAACAAATATTTGATAAAAAATAAAAAATTGCCCATCAATACAGGAAATCTTAAATATGAAAATCAAAGATTTTATGGGGCTGATAGCAATTTATATTATTTAGGAATTTATGGTATAAGGAATTTTTTAACTCTAAATTGGGGCAATAGCGACAAACCATATAACATAGTAACTTTTTCAAATGCAAGTCAAACTAAAAAGTTTTATGACGAAAAGTTTAGTCAGTTTGGAAAAAGTGGCATTGTAGTAATGAGGATTAAGGGATTTAGCGATGCAAGAGGGCATACTACTTTGTGGAATGGTGCAAGTAAAACATTTGAAGATTCCGCAATAAGCAATAATTATTTAAACGGCAAATATGAAGTAAAAGATTTTCAATTTTGGGAGTTAAAATGATAAAAAAATTGCACAAGATATTACTTGCTTTGTCTTTTGCTGGTTGCTATATATGTGTTGCTTTTTCGCAAGATTGTGTTCCAGTAAAAGAAAGTGGCATAGGTGAAGTTAATAAAAAACAAGCGCTTAAAAATTTGGGATTTTTTTATTGTTTGAATTTAGCTGATGAGGAATATGTTGCAAATTTACTTTATAGATTATCCGCCAAAGCTAATTGTTTTAACTACATAAAAATAATGGATTCAAAGGTAGTTTTTGACGAACTAAAAGTATTTATTGATAAAGAGAAAAAAACATCAAATCAATTAGTTTGTGGCAATAATTGCAATAAGCGTGAAAGCGCAGGTATATGCCTATCAATTTATGAGAGCTATTCATTTAACACCGAAATCGAACGAATCGTAAAAAAATACTGCAAAGAATGTGAGTGAATCTATAATGCCACCTTTAAATCCCTTGCTTGAATCTGACAGCATAGAATGCCCCCCACAAAGGCAAAGTCATATTTCAATCAAGCACAAAAGATTTAATGTGTGTGCAAGATTCTAATAATAATGACGCTGGATTGATAAGTTTGCAAGATTTAGCAAATGCTGTCATTATAGGCTGCACTAATAATATAGTTGGCATTCCAAATCCTTGCACGAAATTAGCTAATATCCCAAATTCTATCACTTCATCTTTACTAGAAATAGATAATCAAAAAATAGTTTTAGCCCAAGCAATCTCTCAAGTCATCACAGATAAAGGCTCATCTTTAATCTTACAAGGAGAACCAAAAGCAAAGGATATATTTGAGATTGATGAGGATATAGCCGAATCTGTGAATGAAATTAGCGATAATTCAAATGAATTTAATGCAGATTTAGGCGAATCTAGCGAAGATTCTAGTGAAATACTAACACCACTACCACAACGATATGCAAGTAATGATGATATGGCAATTAGAGATTTTGTAAAATGGCAAGAATGGGAAAAATTTAAGAAATATTATCTCAATATGCACAAAATAAACACTAACGACAGAATAGAATCTAAAAATAGGATAGAGCAAGAAGAAGGTAGGTTAGATAGGTGGGTAAAAAGCAAAGATAATATTTTTAGATATGAAGAAAAGGATTTTATTGATGCTGAAATAAGATATTATAGAATCAAGGGGGCTATTTATGATTTGTTTATGAATAGCCCATATCAACGCATAAATACTTGCACCGCAAGACTAAGTAAAGCACTATATGACTATGGAATATCCATTAAAAGATTAAAAGGTATGGAATCTGCCGATTTGGCATACGCTGGGAAAAACACTAATGATGATAGGATTTTAATAAAAGTTAAAGATATGGTAACATTTTTAAAAGAAAGCGAACATTTTGGAGAGTTAGAAACATATTCAGCAACTAATGGTGCAAATTTTTATCACACATTTTACGATGAATCCTATGACAAATTAGTGTTAAACAAAAAAATATTAAATCAAACACGAGTCGATGAAATACGACAAGATAATGAAAAATTTCACACAAATCTAAACGGCAAAAAAGGCATTATAGCTTTAGAAATAGAGGCTTGGGGTGATGCTTTTGGGCATATAACACTATGGGAAAATAATGATTTTGTCGATGAAAGCGAATTTTTACCCGACAAAAGAGAGTATGTTTTTGTAAAAACACTTTATTTTTGGGAGTTTTCATAATGAAAAAATTGCTTTATACTATTTTGTTATGCCTTATTTTTAGCGCAAATGCTGAACCCCCTACATTAGCCGACACTTACTCTTGCACTAAAAGTGGAAGCACAGAGCAAAGCATTGCTGAAAAGTCTTTTATACAAAATCCAATCAAATACTATAAAAGATGGGCTTTAGCCCATTGCTTAAAATACACTTCAAGTGTGGATAAAACTATGTCATCAGGCTGTGGTAAAAAAATGCCACAAGATATAATAAACCTAAGACATATAGATAATATGACAAGGCTTTTGGGAGGTGAGGCATTAGATGAAGTAAAAGCATATATAGATGAATATTATAAGGTTATTGTCGAATTTTCGCATAAGGGTTATGTAAATGCTTGCTTTGATTTGGTGTATGAAAATAAAGAATTTGACGCCGAAGTAGAGCGAATCATAAAAAAATACTGCAAAGAGTGTAAGTGAGGCAAAGTGCAAAGAAACAAAATCTCAAAAGATAAAATGAAGCGAATCGTAGTGATTTGCTGTGTGCTTGTGTGTGAAATATTTGCCAATCCCATTTACCCAAATCTATTTCAAGCGCAATCTAGTAATTTTATCCACGATTTACGATATGGCACGATAGATAATTTTATGGGCGTGAATCTTTACGAACATTTTGGATTAGATAAATGCTTTTTACATAATGATTTGAGTGAGCGCGCAAAAATGCTTAGCGAGATTGCAAGCAGGGAGCGAGTAAAAATCGTATTTTTTGACTGCTTTCGTCCGCATAGCGCACAAATAAAAGCGCGGGAAAAGATAAGTGATGAGCGATTTGTGGCAAATCCGTATAAAAATGGCTCAAATCATTCGCGAGCAATCGCACTTGATGTTGGATTGGCAAATGAAAATGGTGAGATTTTAGCGATGCCTAGCGAGTTTGATGAGTTTAGCCAAAAGGCATTTAGTGATTATAAATGCCCCAAAGCAGATTCTCAAAAATGTGCTAATAGAGAGAGGCTAAAAGCGATAATGAAAGAGGCTGGATTTAGGGGAATTAAAAGCGAATGGTGGCATTATGAAGCGGACTTTTCGCAAGATTCTCCGCCACTTAATAAAACTCAAATTCGTGAAAAATATCCCATACTTGATTTGCCATAAATGCAAGCGTGAGATTTATTACAATTATCCAAACAAAACTTACTCCACCTTTGGAATCAAACTAAAACTTAATCAAATCCAAGATACTTTTAGCAACAAAGGCAACTTTGAGATTCATCTATGCAATGATGCCTTTATACATTGAGATTCTCTACAATGATTATCTCTACACGGCGGCGTTTGCAGTGGCAAGTGTGCTAACGCTACTTTCAATCATCGCGCTCATTTTGAAATTTATCATTGAAAAATATGAAAGGGCGTGAAGGCGTGAATCTGGGCAAGATTTGCAAGATTGGCGCGAATCTAAAAATTTTTTGCTAAAATCACATTTTAATTTTTAAAAAGGACAAAAATGCAAAATATGACAAACAAAAAGCACTCTGTCTTGCTAGATTTATATAATCATTGCAAAGCACGAAATGATTTTGTATTTCACAATGATTTAGTTAAAGATTTTGCTAAAAAACACGAATTTGGCAACCCATTTGACGCTACAAAACTTGATTCTAGCGATAAATTGCCATCATTTTTTAAAGAACAAGACATTTGTTTGCTTCATTTAGGCAGCGGAAATCACAAATTTATCAAAAGTATAAGCAAACTTTATCATACATTTGAGCCGATACAAGAAAGGATAGAATGGATTTATAAAAAAAGTTTGCTTAATGAATACAACGATAGCGAAAGCAATATTTTAAGTGTGGCGAACAATCAGCACATTTTGCACGATTTTGTCTTTGGTGGGGACTTGGAATTTGAAAATTTACCCATTCAAAAACGCCCCAAAACTTATTTTCCACACCGCACAAAAACTACACTTGAATACTCTTTTGAAAACGAGCAAATAATAGCCTTAAATCAGCAAATTGAAATCGATTTAACGCTCGAATTTAATGCAGTCGTAGCTGTTTTTGAAGCAAAAAATGGCAAACCAAAAGATTTTAATATTTATCAAATTTATCACCCATTTTTGTATTATTACAACTCAAATTTACCTTTGCAAAATATCATTTGTTGCTATTTGTTGCGAAATGAAAATAGTTTAAGGTTTTTTGCCTACACTTTTGAAAAACCATTGCAACTTGATTCAATCAAATTTTTAAAATCAAAAGAATATATTTTGACAAGGGGCTAAAATGGAATGGAATAAAATTTATAATGACGATACATTGAAAATTCTTAAATCCCTGCCAAATGAGTGCTTGGATATGATTTGGAGCGACCCTGATTATAATGTCGGTATCAACTACAATGGTAGCAAATACACGCAAAAATGGGAGGATTATATTTCGTGGTATTGCGAGTTAGCAACGCAGTGTTTGCGAGTGCTAAAACCTAGCGGAAATTTATTTTTAATGAACTATCCAAAGCAAAATGCTTATTTACGGGTGAAATGTTTAGATAGCCTTGCGTATGATGTGAGCGAATATGTATGGGTATATAACACAAATGTCGGGCATAGCAAACGGCGTCTCACTACCGCACACAGAAGCATTATCCACGCCACAAAGTCAAAAAACAATCATTTCTACAAAGACAATATCGCCCTGCCTTATCAAAATCCCACAGACAAAAGAATTTTGCAGCGGTTAGCTGACGGACACAAGGGCAGAATGCCTTACTCGTGGTTTTATTTTGATTTAGTTAAAAATGTAAGCAAAGACAAAACCTTTCATTCTTGTCAGATTCCAGCTCCACTTGTAGAAATGTTTATCAAATCCTGTACAAATGAAGGCGATAGCGTGTTTGTGCTTTTTGGCGGAAGTGGAGGGGAAATTTTATTATGTGAAAATCTCAAACGCAAATGGATAAGCTGTGAGTTGCATAAGCCCTATTTTGAAATGATAAATGATAGGCTACAATCAAATGGGACGATAAAAAATGAATTTAGATTGCCAAATTTTGCGCGAAAAAACTATGAAAATAGCGCAAATAAAGAACAAAGTTTATTTGAAAATGCACTATAAGATTTGCAAGATTGGCACGAATCTAAATTAAAATAATGGAGCGATAAAAAATGCAAAATATAAGCAAAATTTTAATGATTCTATGCCTTTGCTTGTTGGCAAATAAGCGGTGGCAGAGGATGAGGATATTATTAGTTTAGAAAGATTAGAGCAAATCAAAAAAGAGCAAAATGAATATTGGCTACAATTTTTAGCCAAAGCTCTTTATTATGATGATTCACCTGATGCTTTGGTAAGACTTGCTTTTGCTAAAAAGCACTTCACGCCTTTGTGGTATGAAATCATCACAAATGACAAAGGGCAAAAAGTCGCGAAATGGACTTGCTTTAACAATGAAGCCCAAAGAACTTGTCCCTATCGCCTAAAAGCTCCCATTAAGCTAAAAGGCACGCTTACCATTGAGACAAATTATGGTGGTGCTGCTTGTGATACATTTTTTTATACTTGGTTTGAAAATAAGGATTTGCCCACAACTGAAATGGATTTTTTGAATGGTAAGTATTTGCAGATAAAGCCCACTTCGCGCAATCAAAAAGAAGTATTAGCAAAGATTCCAAAATGGCTGCTTGATGGATTTGCTAGGGGAGGTGGGCTATGAAGTGGAGTTTGAAGTGGCAAATATGAGCGGATATATAAGCGATGTTTGGATCAATCAACAGCAAGATATAGCTTTGATAGCAGACTATTCTGCGTGTAGCAGTGGAAGCTATCTTGTCGCTGATAATATTAAATTTATCAAAAAATTAAGCGAAAAAATGGATAAAAATGCGGAATCATATTTGGTAGAATACAGCGAACAGGGAGTGCGCCCATTGACACTTAAAACAAACGATGATTTTGTAAATCTGCGTGAAACCCCAAATGGTGCTATTATAACGCGAATCTATAAAAAAGATTTTAGCGATAGTTTGGTAATAAAAGTCCCGCAAACGCGTTTGCTAGGATTTAATCAAAATCAAAAAATTGATATGTATGATAAAGAATCAAAATGGCATAAAGTGATTTATTTCCCGCCAAATACGCGCAAGACAAAGGACGCAAAAGCGGGATTTATCCACAAATCACAGATTGATTTTGGTGAATGAATCATAAAATGGGAGTGCAAAAAATAAAAAAGTTAGGTTTAGCGATTTTAATTGTCGTGGCGGTTGCTATGGCTTTTGGTGCGGTTATAAGCGTGAAGATTTTAAATGTAAATCAAAGCGATTTGCATTCATTACAATCCGCGCTCAAAGGCAATGCAATCGATTCATTGCTTGTCAAAAAAAGCGATAGAACGCTAAAAGTGTTGGCAAAAGATTCTACATAAGTATCCTCCATCACTTAGATGAGCTAAACCTCTGTTTGTTTCTACTTCTGCATATAGGTATT
>NZ_DS990398.1:0-2324 GCF_000155475.1 Helicobacter cinaedi CCUG 18818 = ATCC BAA-847
TCCTCTAGCACTAGGAAGTATGAGTGCTACTTGTGTGCAAGGTCCTCCACTTATAGGAGGATTAGGACAACCTACAATAGAGCTATATAATAAATCAGTTTCTAAAATAAAAGGGATATTCTTATCTGTAATACTTTTACCCTTATTAGATTGTAACTGCACTACTCCATTATGAGGACATTTGATTTCATCATCTTCTAGAATTGGGTGAAGCATAGCAGTGCTTAAAGGTTTTAATTGTTCTTTGTGTTGTTTTTGTTCTCTTTGTATGATAGCTTTATCTTGTTTTTCTTTAGATTCTTTGTTTGTTAATGTGAGTTTAATATTTAGAGTAGAATCTAAGAGAGAGTAGTTTAAAAGAGTAAGAGTGCAAGAGTTTAAAAAGATAGTAAGTGTGCCTAGATTATTTTCTTCATCTTTGGGGGAGAAGTGATAAGTTGGTGTATCTTGTTTAATGGTATTGTCTTTATCTAATTGACCAAAGAAAAAGGGATTAGTTTCTATTTCAGATGAACCTAGTAGGAGGGTGGAATAAAAAAAGAGAGAGGGCTTATAGGATTGTAATTCCTCTATGCTTTCTTGTAGTTTCAATTCTTGTTTGATTTGTTCATAGATTGTATCACAATCTATGAAATCTTTATCGTTGGCAAAGAGATATAACTCTTTTGTTTGTGTATCTATATAAATGGTAGAGCTCATAGGGTTAAATGTAGCCTGTATTTCACTATTTTGATTAGCAAGATACAAGCTTTTGCATTCTTCATCATAAAGTAAATTAATTATTTGTTTTTCTTTAGCATTGAAAAATTCTTCGTTATCATCAGATAAGACAATATTGGCAAAATTGGATTTATAAGTATAAGTTTTATAGATATTTTCTTTTTCTAATATATCTTGATTTTCTTTGTCTTCTATGCAAAAAGGTAAGGCTTTATAGAGCGTTCTGTATTTATTCATTTATGCTCCTTTTAGCAAACATTTCATATCATTTTTATCTATTATTTTAGTATAAATCTCAAGAGCAAGTAAAAGTAAAAAGGTATTCATTGTATCATTTTTGCTTAGCTCTTTCTTTATAACTCTCTTTTTTATATCCTCCATTTGTATCACTTCACTTTTTCCATTGAAATCGTATTCATATCTTTGTGCCATTTTTTTAGGATTATGAACAAAAATATGTAAAATTTCTTGTTGATACACACTAAGATAGTTATCATTTTTGCTTGTCTTTGTAATAGTTGTTGCATTTGTTATAAGCTTGTTGCCATATATCAATTCCATAAGAAGTTTAGAATAGGAGTTAAGATAATCTAGTGCTTTTTCTATACTTTGGCTAAGTTGTATTTTGGCTTGATTACTTGGGGATTGCAGGAGATAATTATAAAAATACAATATTTGTAAGATACTTTCCAAGAAATGACTTGTCGCTACATAACTTGTTTCTAGCTCTCCTACATAGAGTAAATGTAGCCTTTGTGTGTTTTTATAATCTAGTTTATCTATAATATTTAATCCATACTTATATCCTAAATCAGAAATCACAGATATTGAGGGTTCTAGGGTTTGTTTCCATTCTCTTGCAAAAGATTCTTCTTTAGGTAGAGGATTTTTTATAGTTTCTATATGATGCACTTCTATTTTTGTTTGTGCTTTAGAGAGTTTTTTCGCATTTATCGCGAGATTCTCAATCTCCTCTTCTCCTATTTCTTGTTTAAGTGTATCTGCATATTCTGTATAATTTTCTAAAGTATCATTGGGATTACAAGTATGGACACATTTATCAATTATTTTTCTTGTAAAGCCTAAAAGATTAAAAAGTTTTTTTGCACATTTGACAATGAGTTTGCCTACAAGCCTTATAACTCTTATGGCAATATTTAAAAGACTAGCTAGTATTCCTCCAAATCCCGGCGCATTAAAAGTATAGAGTTTATGGATAGCTTCTGTTTTGTGGCATAGACAAAAGGCTTGTGCAAGATGTCCTCCTAAAGAATGCCCTACTACATTAAGCTTATAGATAGAATCCTTTATATCTTTTTCAATAGTTTTTAAGACTTCTTTTTTAAATTTTACTAAAGAAATGATTTGAGGGATAGCAACTCCAATAGCAATAGAGCCATCAGTTAAAACTATATCTTTAAAAAGTTCTGCCCCTCTTATTTCTGTGCCGCGAAAGGCTAAAAGATAAGTGTCTTTAGAATCTTTAGCTAAATGGTCTTTAAAGAGTGTGTGAGAATATCCACTCATAGAAGTATTAAGTTGATGATGGAGTATCTCAAAGCGAGAAGTGAAATATTTAGTGCGAGGGGAGAGGTGGTAGGTAA
>NZ_DS990398.1:2897-12616 GCF_000155475.1 Helicobacter cinaedi CCUG 18818 = ATCC BAA-847
TTTGCTATTCTTACTTTTTCTTTATCAGCTGAACTTGTTTGAATCAACCCACAAGAAGCACAAATGACTAAAGTTATAAGACTAATAAAAATTAAGATAAAGTATTTCATTATTTGTCCTTTTCTGTAATTATATAATTAAATCTTGCATTATAGGATAATCATCATTATGTTTCTTTAGTCCTCTAGCACTAGGAAGTATGAATGCTACTTGTGTGCAAGGTCCTCCACTTATATGAGGATTAGGACAACCTACAATAGAGCTATATAATAAATCAGTTTCTAAAATAAAAGGAATCTTCTTATCTGTAATGCTTTTACCCTTATTAGATTGTAATTGCACTACTCCATTATGAGGACATTTGATTTCATCATCTTCTAGAATTGGGTGAAGCATAGCAGTGCTTAAAGGTTTTAATTGTTCAGGTTGTGTTTGTTGTTTTGTTTTGGCTAATAATTCTCCAGTCATTAATGCGTCCCCTAAATTTTTATGATTAGAGCAGAATCCAACATAAAAAACAATAAAATTACTTAATTTGGAAATATAAAAATTTATTCATACATTTTAATACACATTAAATGATATTTTTTCTTAAAATTCCCCAATGCTAATCCCCAACTAAGTTTTGCTACACTTTCATCACCTAGAATAAAATTCATTTTTTCATTGTGGTTAATACGCAAATACAAGTCAATACAAAATTGATGATTGGTAAGAAATAGTATGCTCTCTTTGAGTTCTTCGTGTTTATTTTGATTGGGTAAATATTCTATGGCTCTATGGTATTCAATGTCTTTGATATAAATACCTATCTTGCTCTGATAAGAGAGGAATTTACTCCCTAAAATAAAATTTTTACCTAAAACATCATTTTTAATACCTAATTTATTTTTTTGAGAAGGAGCGATGAAAATCTGATGTGGGAGATTTTCAATGATATATAATTTATTATGCAAATTAAAATTACTTTGCAATACTTTTTCTATATAATATTTAGGACGAGAGGCACTTAAAAGCAAAGGTGCAAAAGGCAAATAATTTTTAGCAATTTCTCTATCATTAATGCCCAATATAGAAAATAAAATCTTTGAAATAGAATCACTGAAATCTTTTTTGAAACTTCTAGAATAATTTTTCAAATTCGCGCTTTCAAAAAAGAGCCAAAGAATATAATGATTAAAAAAATCAAAGAATAATGTCCATCCAGAGCCTCCATCTTCATTCCTTGAGAGCTTATCAAGCATATAAGAGGGTAGTTGTGATGTATTGCCTTGCAATCCCATAAAATTTACCATTATTTCAATCAAAAACTCTTTATTTTCTTCAATGTATTCAATCTCTTTATGAGGGTGTTTGAGGCTTTTATTGGTTCTTAAAAAAATGTCCCTTTTGTCGTATTTTTTAAGAAGCTTATAAAGAAGCTTATGGAAAGTAAAATAAGTCGTATTGTTCATAAAGAAACTTTTTTGCCGCGAGTAGCTGGATAATACAAAATCTCTTTGCTATCCAAGCATTTTATCTTTAATTCGCAAAAAGAATTAATGCTTACAAAAGAAGCAAAAAATTTAGATATTATAAGCCCTAATTTATAAACTTCTCCCAAAGAATAAAAATTAGAATCCTTAATGCCCATTATACAGAGTGTTCCCTTTTTTGTAATGTATTCATCAACGAGGTAAGTCGATTTAGATTCTATATATGCAATAGAATTTTTTAAACGCTTATAAGTTTCTTCATTCTCCTTGTCATTGACAAAACTATAACTTTCTAATACTCCAAAAAATGAAGTTGTATTAAGAATACTTTGATAATTAAAAGAGAGTATAGATACAAGCTTCCAAAGTAAATGCCCATCAACGCTATATTCTCTCATCATACTTGGGATTTTAATATTTTTAGTGGATATATCCTCAAAATTAATATGTCTTATATCGCCTATCTTAAGCTTAGAGGGTAAATTCTTATTACAACACAAAGCATCAATGGTAATTATCTCATTGTAAGAATGCCCTGAAAAAAAAGAAATTTCTTTGTATGTTTCACCTTTAGAATTTTTTTTAACATTTATACTATAAAATTCATTTTGATTGTCTTTTAAAAACTCAAAACGTTCAAAACTCTTATAATTTTTAAGAATCCTTCTTCCACTATCACTATTGTGAGCTTTGACTTGATTAATCTTTATAATTTCATAAGAATCTAAATGCACCCTATCTACAAAAATCCTATATCCATCTTTGGTATGGTCATTAATAATTGATTCTGCATTTTTGGGAAAAATATTCACAATAGGCGTAATGCTTAAAGAAAATAAATCTGCTCTGACGATGCAATTCTTTGGAAAAATTTTATTGAACTTAAATTGAATACTCAAATTTGAGCCTTGACAATCCTTTAAAATATCTAAACCCTGTATTCTTATAAAATTAAATTTTTCAGGGATAAAAAAATACTCCCTAAGCAAAGAAAAAGCCTCAAACCCTAAATCATCATAATTTAAACAACTTTCATTTGGTTCAAGCCCTATTGTTGTAATGTTGCAAGAATTAAGCTTAAACTTTTCAGAAGTATCACAAGAAATGATTTTTACCTCCTCCAAATAAAGGTGAATGAATAAAAGTAAAGTTGCGGAAGTGTAGATGTCATCTCCAAGATATAAATTTAAACAATCTAATCCTATATCACAAATTTTTAAATCAGGCTTATTAACCTTTAACCTTAAATCCATTGTGTGATATTGTTTTTCACTGCTCATAAACACTTCATCAATATCTAAAGGGTAGAGATAAACATCATAAATCGTTCTAAACTCACACTCAATTTGTTCTATGGTTATAGACTGAAGGCGACTTCCTTTTGGAACAATAATCTTATTTTTTTTACTATCTTTATTTAAAAGAAACTCTTGCATACACAAAGAAGGTAGTGGATTAGTATAATTAGGAGAGACTACATTCAACAAAGATTCTGCTATGTATGGAATATTTTGTTCCATTTCCTGATGAATTTTAGAAGTCAAAATAGCAAGATTTTCAATAATTCTCTCAATATCTGGGTCTTTACTATCAAGAGCTAAAAATGGTGCGAGTTTTGGAAATTTTTTGACAAAATATTCTCTTGTTTGATAGAGATAGGAAAGCTCTTTTTGGTAGTAAAATACATCTTCATTATTCACTAAAAGACCTCACAATATCTATCATTTTTAAAAATAATTTCTAAACTAAATTCTTTAAAATGGTCTTGAAAAAAATTGCATTGCAAAAAGAATGAAATTTGCCAAGGCGTCAAAGAATTGTCATAACGAATAGATAAGATTCTAATTCTCCGCTCATATTTGCTTATAAGGAAATGAATCTCTTTAGCCATTTTGAAGCATAAATCACTTGCGTTTAAATTAAATTCTACAACATTTGACAAACCCAAATCATTAGCTATAATACAATCATCTAACTTGGTATTAAGTAAAGCTTGAATGTTGGTCTTAATATCCTCAAATTCGTTTTGATAAAAAGGAATATTTTGACACTGATCGTCTAACTGATGAATGATCTTGCCAAGCAATGACATCTTCACTCTTTATCAAGTTTGCCCACTAATGAAAGTTCGAAATTTCCGCCCATATATTTAAAATGAGGGCGAACACTAAGCCCTATCTTATACCATCCCGGCTCTCCAGCCACATTATCCACTTTGATCTGAACTCCTCTAAATGGTCTCCTACTTCGGACTTCAGCAGGAGGATTTTCTTGGTCTGAAATATATTGTCTTACCCATTCGTTGAGTCCGTTTTCAATATCAGTTCTTTCTTTCCAACTACCTATTTCTTCTCTTTGTAAAACCTTAAGATAATGTGCTAATCTTGATATAAGGAATATATAAGGAAGCTGTGTTCCCAATCGATAATTCGTTTCTGCTTCCTTTCCCTCAGGTGTATTTGGAAATACTTTAGGTTTTAAAGCTGAATTTGCAGAGAAAAAAGCTGCATTATTACTATCTCTTCTTAAAGTCAAAGCAATAAACCCTGCTTCAGCAAGCTCATATTCTCTTCTATCTGTAATAAGCACTTCGGTTGGAATCTTGGATTGCATAGTGCCAAAACTCTCGTAAAGATAAGTAGGTAAATCTTTCACGCTCCCTCCACTTTTTGGACCTATAATACTTCCACACCATCTATATTTTGCAAAACTTTCAGTTAATCTTGTAGCAAAGGCATAAGCTGAATTGCCCCATAATAAATGATTATGTGAATTATGAACATTTTCTTTATAATTAAAAGTTTTGATAGGATTTTCTTCTGGACTATAAGGAGAGCGTGTTAAAAATCTTGTTACCATAAGCCCCACATATTTTGAATCTTCATTTTCTCTAAAGGTTCTCCATCTAGTGTATTGAGGACCTTGAAGCAAACCTCCTAAATCTTGAATATTTGCTAACTCTGAATAATTCTCTAACCCAAAAAAACTAGGAGCACAAGAGGTTAAAAATGGCGAATGGCTCATTGCAGCAATACTTGCCATTTTATTTAAAAAAGTCATATCTGGACTATTGGTGCTAAGCTGATAATCGCCTATGATAGCACCAACAGGCTCTCCACCAAATTGTCCATATTCTGAAGAATAAATATTTTTATAAATGACACTTTGGGTAATATCAGGATTGTTCTCAAAATCTTCTAAAGCTTCTTCTTTGGTTACATCAAAAAGGTTGATTTTAATATTTTCATTAAAATCTGTTCTTTCTACTAAGAAATATAAGCCTCTCCATACAGACTCTAGTTTTTGGAAATCCTCATTGTGTAGAATCTCGTCCATTTGCTTAGATACTAAATCATCAATATGTGCTATCATCTCATCTAAAGCAAATTTATTAATTTTATCTTCTACATCATCATTCTCAACAATAGCAGAGATAAATTCGGCAACACCTCTTTTAGCTATACTATAACTTTCATCATTTTTTAAATACTTACTTTTTTCCATAATGCTTTCAATAATAGGTGTATCAACCACTTTATCGCTTGACATTTTCTCTCCTATTCTTTGACTTCTTCTTTAATTTCTAAAAGCAATTTCTCTTTTGTTTTTTTATCTTTTAAAGCGGTTAAAACTGCTTTTCTAAAATCTGGAATATTACCCATAGGTCCTTTTAAAGCCACTAAAGCCTCTCTTAGTTGCATAAGTTTATTAAGCTCGGGAATTTGCTTTGCTATACTATCTGGGGAAAAGTCTTTCATACTAGAAATTTTAAGATTAATACTTAGCTCTTCTGCTCCTGTGCCCAAGGTGTTCTTAACACTAAATTTAG
Source organism: Helicobacter cinaedi CCUG 18818 = ATCC BAA-847 (assembly GCF_000155475.1). GTDB lineage: Bacteria > Campylobacterota > Campylobacteria > Campylobacterales > Helicobacteraceae > Helicobacter_C > Helicobacter_C cinaedi. The sequence continues at coordinate 8,202 of NZ_DS990398.1, forward strand.
AACTAATATCCAATTTCTGCATTACCTGACTAAAATTTACCTTATTAATTTGTAAAATCTCTCGCTCTTCCAAAGGTAATTTATCAGCTCCTCCTGTCAAATTTGTCATTACCATCAATTTTAAGGGTAACTCAACATCTGCTTCTTGTCCATTCGTTTTTGCTTTGTATGTGATATTAATACGCTCTTTTGGAGCACTAGAACCATCAGACATTATCCAAATCCTTTCCGCGTTTTTTCATAAGGCATATTATAACGAAATTGTGTAAATTTTAGTTAAGTTTTTATATTTCTTTCACTTTTTATTGTAATTTTTGAATATTCCTCCGATAAATAATCTTTTAATAATGTTTTCTCCATTAAATCTTTAACTTGGATATAAAGTATCCTAGCATTATTTGGCATATTTTTTTCCTCAAAAAATCTAGCCATTTCAATCAAAGCATTGATATGTGAAAATATGGAATTATTGCTATTTTGAGTATTCATATCTAATAAAATTTCGTCTATATTATTCTGCTTGTTTTTATTCGCTTTGGGCTTTATATGATTAAAATCTATGTCTTGCTTCAAAAAATAATTAAAAACCTGCTCTTCACACATAGATTCACCATTACTAAACTTAAGATTAGAAATCTCCTTAAATTTAATAAGAAACTCTCTAGTTAAAGTATTAAGCAATTTGGAAGCACTTATTTTTTTACGCTTGTATAAAGATTCACAAAATAACTTTAAGCCCTCTATCCAAAAAGGATTTAGTGCAAGATTTGACATAAAACACTTAATATGTTCTAATTCATCAAAATTATTTTCAAGCAAAATTTGTATTAAATTTTTATCTGGATACTTAATTTGAGTAATACTTTCATTATGGATAGGAAGGGTTCTAATCCTCCCCCACATCGCTTCAACAAACATAGCATAAGCGTTAAGATTATCTTTATTTTTTTCTAAAAGCTCAAAAGCTAAATGGTTAAAAAATATTCTATATTCTCTATCATTTAAGGAATTGGTATTTGGGTTTTGAGTGTGAAATTCAACTTGTTTTCTAGTTGATGATATAACTTCACTTTTTTGTATCTCCTGTTTAACTTGAATCTCTTTAAAATCGCACTCTAAAATTTTCCCTAAAATCCTGAATGTATGGTTTAAATCCATGATAATCTGAGGAAAATGTGATAAGCTAAGTCTGTCAGTTTCTATTATAAAATGTTGCACGACACTCTTTATCTTCTTTTTTTGAGCATTTAAAGTATCAGCATTTTTCCCTAAATTTTCAGGAGAATTTTGTAAAATATGAACCAAAAATTCAAATAGCTTATTCATTATTCTGAAGGATTCTTCGCTGTTTAATGCTATACACGATAAAACAAAATAATGATAAATTCTAGCGTCCATAGAGAATCTTTGCAGGATTTCTAAAGAATATTCATAAACCTTGTTCCACTTTATATCCTCGTGATTCAATGTTTTATATTTTGACATCTCATCTTCAAGAAAATGGTAAATTTCCAAGTTATCCAAATTATCCTTTAAATGACTAACAAATTGCATTGATTTAATTCCTCACCAATTATTTTATAAAAGTTTTAGCAATCAAATATTAAAATATTGTCATAATTTAAATATTAAAATATTACATAATTTAAGGTTTAGAAAAATTTAAAAAGGGGGATATTGTTAATGTATCAAAAAATACTAATTTTGGCTTTATGTCTTTTATTTGGAGCTTGCTCAAACAATGTGAGTGTAAAAATAAGTAACATTGAAAAATCAAATCTTAATAATAGATTTGATGATGTTCCTGTTACTCTTATTATCTATAAACTTAAGGATGTTAAAAAATTTGAAGAAGCAAATGATAAGGACTTAATTACTAGAGAAGATGGAGCTCTTGGTAAGGATAAAATAGATTCAATCAAATTACAAATTGCTCCTAAAAGCGAAATTGTAGCAATAAAAGTTAAGGATAAAGAAGTTCCCTACATTGGTCTTTTAGCTTTATTTGCCAGTGATACAAAAAAAGTAACTAAAGCTTGGGTTAAAACAAAAGATGCAAGCGGACTTTGGAGTAGATTTTGGAATGAAAAAACACTAAAATTTGAAATCACACAAGAAGGAATTAAAACGATTAAATGAGTTCTAGGATATTAATATGGCAAATCAACTAAAAGTTGCTTGGTTTAATGGTTTAAATATTGATAAAATTCATTTTGAACAGCAAGAGAGATATTTTCAAAGAAATATAGATTTAAAAACCATTGAAGTATCAAATAATCTTTATGGAATTATTGATTTAAAATTTTCTAATGAACTGCTTATACAAGGTAAGATTGCATTAGAAAAAATTTCTGGGATAGCTAAAGATGGAAGTATTTTTAACGCTCCAGAACAAGATTTATTGCCAGAAGCTTTAGAAATCAATTATGAATCATTAGAAAATTCGGTTATAGTATTAAAAATCCCTCTAAGCACTGCTAGCATTGCTGATGTAGCCCTACAAAATAATTTTCCTAATTCTAAATACCTAACTTTAAGAAGCATTATTGCCTCAAGAACTTATGATGATAACCATAGTGTAGGTATTTCAAGGGAATTATTAGAAGATGAAAAAGATTTACAAAATACAACTTTTACTCAGGAAAAAATTAACTTAACGCTTGCGAGTTTGAGACTGAAACTCGGAATTTTAGGCAATGCAACACCTGATGAACTTGAGATTCCTATTGCCAAAATTAAAAATATAGATTCAAATAAAAAAATAGAGCTTGAAGAAAATTTTATTCCTACCTGTATTAATATCAACAAAGTTTCCATTGTCAAGTCTTTTTTAGAAGAAACATTATATTCTATCAAACAACATAAAGAGATGCTTTGGGAAGTTTTTAAAGGCATTGACCAAACAAAAAATACTTTAGATTTCAGCACTTATTTATCTTTAAATCTTCTTAAAAAATGGTTTTTAATTTTTTCTTACCTTATTCACAAGAACAAATTACACCCCGAATATTTATATGAAAAGCTTATTGAATTTCAGGGGGAACTTGGGGCATTTGGCGTTGAAAATTCCTTTTTAGAATTTATTGCCTACCAACACGATAATTTAAATGAAACTTTTTTTCCTTTAATCAATAATATAAAGATTTTATTTGCTAAAATTACTTCTCCGAGATATTCAATGGCAAAACTTATAGATAATGGTAATGGTTTCTATGATTTGTTATTTGATAACGCTGGAATTTTAGAAGAATCTGAACTTTTCTTAGCCATTAATGCTGATGTTAATCACGAATATTTATTAAAAAACTTTAAAACACAAAGTAAAATCCATACGCAGAGTAAAATCAAAAATATAGTAGCTACTCAACTTAGAGGATTGAATATTATCCAAATTCCAAATATTCCTTCAGCTATCCCTTATTTAAATGGCTATGTTTATTATAAGCTAGATAAAAAAGATGAATTGTTTAAACATTTTAAAGGAGAAAACGCAATAAGTATTTACCTTACTCATAATATTAAGAATCCTGATATAAAAATGTGGGCAGTATTTTAAGGAAACAAAATGCAAAAACAATCAAATGCAGAGACACAAGAATTTAGCTTGCTTTTAAGTTCCGGTTTAAGCGGTCTTGGAAATAATAAAGTTGTTGATTATTGTTTAGAACTCCTCTTGCTCTCTTTTAGATTATCTAAAGTAACCTTACTTGATACAAGCACCATAGAATCCCTTAGAGAAAAAATTGTCAATGATATTTTGACTTGGAGTTCCAAACTTAGTGCTTTAAGAGAATATGATGAAAAAGACATTATTAGGCTTAGATATTGCCTTTGTGTTTTCATTGATGAGATGTTAATGAAAAATGAGCTTTTTATTAATAGCTCTTGGGCAAATAATACCCTAACAGTGCGTTTATTTGACGAAACTTTAGGGGGAGATAATTTTTATGATATAACACATTCTTGGCTTAACAATCCTGCCAAAAACAAAGATTTTTTAGAATTTATTTATGCCTGTCTTGTATTGGGTTACAAAGGCAAATATTCAAACAACAAAGATGTAGAAGAAAGAATTTTGCTTTTTTGTAATAATATTGCTTCTTCTCTCACACCATTATATGATGTTAGTGAAGAACTAGCCTTTACAAAAGCTTATGATGGAATCATGAAGGAGAGTTTTTGGCAAAATTTTCAAAGAATGTATCTTAAAAAAATTTTAATTGCTTTGCCTTTATGTATCATTGTAGGAGTTTTTATCTATGCTGTATTTGACCTTGAAGTTAATAACAGACGAATACACGATAGCGTGAATGAAATTATCAAAAATTATTAAAATTAAGATTTTTATCCATTTCTAAAATTTACCTAAATTCTTTTTTGCACTTTCATTGTATTTCCAATTCTAAAAACAATAT
>NZ_DS990397.1:0-1978 GCF_000155475.1 Helicobacter cinaedi CCUG 18818 = ATCC BAA-847
GAGTGCTACATTAAGGCGAATTTATCATCCTGTCATAAGATGAAAGGTGAGGATAAACTTGTGTCCAAACAGCAAAGAAAAACAATCCTATAAATACAGCAATAAGACATATAAAAGCTATATAGGTATCTGCTAAATATCGCTCTTTTGTCTTGATAAAAATAATCCACAAGAAAATAAATAATAAAATAAGCCCAATTAAATGTATTATAAAAGGTATCGAATCATTTGTAATCTCAAGGCTATCTTCTAATGAAAAAATTATGATTAGATTCAAAATATTTATAACAAAAGGCATTAGTAATGTCAAAATAACAATTCCAAGTATTGTAAGTTTTCTTTTCATTATATGATTTTCCCATATTTTAGTCTAAGTTCGTTCCCATATTCTATACCTTGTTTATCTGTTAAATTCATTATGTCTGACAATTTATCCCATCATTAAAAAAGTATATTACTATAGAGACAAGCATAAAAAATAGTAACCAAGAGAGCCATAGGCAATTACTGCGACTAAGAATCTTGTTATAAGAGGCAAAAGCTAATATCAAACTTAGCATACACAACAAAGGCAGGGCAAAAAATAAATACGCTATGCCAATTTCTATGGGAAACTCACAAGCTACTTCTAGGCAATGAAAAGTCCAAAAATAATCACAATGAAAAATCATACTTGAAACAAAACTAAAAAGCCATACCAAGATAAAAGCCACACTTACTAGAAATGTAGCACAGATTCTATACAATCGGTATGGTTGCCACTTAGAATCTAAGTATCGTTTGCCTGCAAGAATCATAAGACACAATGCATATATCACAAAAATCTGACTACCTTTCAAGAAAGTATGAGCTTGACTTAAGTGATGAGATTCTCCTACTTTGTGTAATACATTTGGGCTAAGCAAAAATGGTATATGGACAAACCAAATAGCTAAACACATAACAAAAGCAATAAAAATCCATAAATTCACTTTTTTCATTGAAAAAGACCTTTTATAACCCTTTCTTTCAATTCAGCTCCATAGGAGATTCCTGCATTGTTTGCTTTTATATCGCCTTTGTCAAATCCTGTGCCATAATTCTCGATTTTGTTGTTAAATAATTTATTATAGGCTTTTTTCGCATTTAACGATAGATAATCCACTATTTCATTGCCAACACTTGCGATATTAGCAACTATGACATTATCTCTAAAAGCCATTAATGTGCTAAAGAGAAAATGACTAACCTTATCCAACCCATTCTCATCACCCTCAAACTTAGACACATAGTTTTCATAAAGATGAAATATAGCAATGCCACCATTTTTATACTCTTTATCACCAAACATCAAGCTATCTGTAATGAGTTCACAACATTCTATAAGAGTCTCAAGGATTTTAATATAAAGAATACCTGTTTTTTCTTGTATACCACTCTCCACCATATATCTCCCAAACTCTACATAATATTCTTGTGGAAAATTATCTTTATAAACTTTATAATCCTCAATGAGTTTATCTAATGCTTTATAGATTAAAGGATTTTTACTCATATCTTTGCGGTTGATTATATCAATAGTTTGTAGTGATATTTTACGAACATCATTCATTCCTACTACTTGTTCATTAAACCAAGATTTTACAATATAAAGCTTATCAGATTCTAGCTTGTTTGTTAGAATTTCTTGGCTAATGCTAGAATAAGGTAAATCAGCAATATTAACCCTGCCTATATCTTTATTTAAAAATACGAATGGCATATCATAATCAATAATAAACCTATGCACCAATTTAGTATTCCCTTTCTTTTTGTCTTTAATGATAATCTCTTGTATATCTTTTGTGAATTGCTCTAAGTTTTCTTTAGAATCAAAACTTAGTATAGTGTTGGTATTAGATTGTGATAGTGCAGATTCTGGTTGTAAGTCTTGTGTTTGTCTTATCTGTTGTGTGTGCTGTATTTGATTGGATTTTGTTTGTGTGGCAGTCTCTAAGGA
>NZ_DS990397.1:2595-4210 GCF_000155475.1 Helicobacter cinaedi CCUG 18818 = ATCC BAA-847
GTGATTTTCTTGAGTATTGTTTGTATTGTGATGGTTTTGATTATTTTGTGTTGGATTGCTTTCTTGTGTATTTCCTAGTGAGCTTTGTGCTATATTATTTGAATTATCTTTATAAATCTTATAAAGCTTATTATTTGATTTGAGGCGTTGTTAGATTCTAAGAATCTCTGTTGTGCGACTAACCCACCACTTTAACAATCCACACAATAAACACTAATATGAATGCTATACAACAAACAGCATGCATATATTTATCATATTGCGTAGGGAAATGTATGGAGCTATCTTGCTTTAATAATTGCTTTTGCTCCTCTAAAGAATGCTGTGTAAAGCCAAACACACAACACGCAATCTTATAATGGTATTTTGTTCTAAATGCTATGTATTTTCTATGAAAATATGATATGTCCTTTATCTTTATAATCCCTTGCATAAACTCCACTTTATCCCAACCCTCCTCCATAGCCCAAACCTCAAGTGCATCATAAAAAAGCGGAGTCTTCATACAATATAAAGCTACAATGGGGAATAATCTCTCTAAGTCTTTTTGAATAAAATCGCTCTTTATAGTCTTAATCTCTCTTGCCACTTGTTTATATTTTCGCCTCACTCTAAAAAGTGCAAAGCATTCCTCTTTGCCGACTAAATAGGCATATTCTGGAAAGAATCCATTTTTATAAAATTCTAGATCGTACTCTATATGGCCTAATATTTCAACATAAGAAGTATAATAGTTAAAAATCCTACTTAAAATATAGCAAATTTCTAATTCTTGTTGCGATAGCTTAGTCAAGGTTGTATTCCTTTAATAACGCATTAATTTCATCATCAAACCATTCATTTACGACCGTATGCCCTAAATATCCCCCACCAACCACACCCAAACCACCAAATGTTGGCACACATACAAAAGCATAGGGACCACAAATAAGTCCAGCCCACATTCCCAAACCACCACCCACAAACCCACCTCCAATAGTTGCACTATGTGAAATTATAACTCTAGCCTTATTTTCACTTACATACAAATCATATATCAAATAACCTATGCTAAAAACAATAATTCCCCTAGCAAAATTCTTAGCTATTAACATTTTAACATTAATTTTTTTATTAGGTTCACCAGAAGATTTAATAATTTCTTCAAATACTTTTGTTTGTTCCTGTTTTGTAAGTTGCTCAAAAGGTTTATTGTAACTTAAATCTTTTATTTTTTTCTCTATCATTTCTTCAAAGGTTTTACCCCTGCTTTTTATTCTCTCTGCACGAACTCTACCCCAAGTAGTGCTTTTAGCACGCATATCATTCATTATTTCATTGCGAAATTTATTGGCATCTTGAGCTAATTGTTTTGCTAAAATCTTGCGTTTATGTATGTCTTGCTCTTTTTCTACTTCTTTCAATAATTGATTAGACATTTCTTGAATGCTTTTGTTATAGCTTTCTCTTACATAGGCGTTTTGAAATGCCTCTTTAGTAAAAAATGCCACTTCAGCTTCAATAAGATATAATTCATCTTTTAATATTACAAACCAATCCTTTTCTCTACTCCCCTCATAAGCTAAGCTATCAAGACTAGCTAAATATTCCTTTCTTGCGTTTATTATTTGAGATT
>NZ_DS990397.1:4771-7386 GCF_000155475.1 Helicobacter cinaedi CCUG 18818 = ATCC BAA-847
GAGGTTTAAGGGTGGTCGTAATGTCATCATATGTAAATTCAAAGCGTTCATCAAGTTCTCTACTCTTAGAATCACTCTTAAAGGTTTGAATGTTTTTTTGCGTTAAATTTCTTGTTTCATATTCTTTTATGTATTGATAAAGCTTTTTGTTGTTAAATTTAATAATATGAAGATTTTGAAATATTTCTAAAATATCCTCAAAAAATATTTCATCGTCATATAGTTTGAAAATTTCTGATTCCCACCATCTCCTTTTGGTAAGACCTAATAATTCTTTTCCACCTGAAGTATTGATTGTGTATCGTAAATAAAACCAAATTAAAAATCTATTTTGTTGCCTAACAGCCTTTTGAAGCAATTCACCATAATGGTTATAAGCCCTAGATACTAGAGCAATTCTTTCATAGGATTTTGAAATTTTATTATCAACTTTATTTTCATATGTTTGCAATGTTAAAGAGAATAGTCTATAAGCATTATCTTGTGTCTTTAAATCCAGACTAAGCGTTGCTAAATTTTTAATTGCTTCAAGTGCCTGAGTGGTTGTAATTTTATTAGCTCGCAATTTTTCTAAGATATCCTTTTCTTCATTGGATATTTGCCAATCATTTCCAAAAATTTTTTTGTATAGGTTTGTGATGGTGGTTAGAGAATTGACCTTCAAATCCAATCCAAAACCAATAGCTATACTTTTACCGCCATCACCATAGGGCTTTAAGAAGTCATCGCTCTGAAATAAAGAGCTTTTTATATCTACTTCAAGATTACATATCAAAATCCCTAAAAGTGTTGCATAAGTTTCATCATCTAACGCCCTAAATTTCATCATTGCTCCTTGATAAACTCCATAGTCCAATCTGGATTAGTCCCCGCACCACAAGATTCAAAAATAGATAAACCTGTATTGCAAGATTCTATGGTATTCAAAGGATTTTCTACTCTAAAGCCCTTTTGTGTTTTTTGCAAGGTTAGCTCACATATTTTTTCTACATTATGTCCATCTTTGATTTTTAATCGCAAAATGGCTTCTTTTGGGGAAAGTATCTTTAGGGATAATATTCTATCATCTTTGCGTATTTCACAAGTGGCATATTTATACAAAGATTCATATTCAGCCAAGCAACCTTCATTATTGCAATCCAAAAAGCGGAAAATTTGTTGCCTACTTTTTGATAAATCTATGTTTTGTGAATCTACATTTTCAGAAAAATTATATGTGCCACTCCATTCTTGCACTTCCTTTTTATACATATCTCCCCACTCAAATATCGTTTGGTTGCCACACATTGTGCTACAAAAAGAATCAGGCGAATCAAAGGCTTTCTCATCTCTTGTAAATACAATGCCTTGTGGATTTTTCTTGATATAGATTTTACAATTTATAAAATCCTCATCATCGAAATAGGCTATGGCTTCTTGTTGTGATTTTATCTGCAACTTCAAACTTATATCACATTGGTGCATATCATTAAACTCACTTTTGTGTAGCAAGGCAAAGTATGAGGCTTCACAAGTATTATTTTTACATTTTTGTATTGTAAAACTCCCTGTATAAAGATTTTCTTGTAAGCTATAAGTTCCAAGCCACGCATTGCTTGTATGTGGCGTGTAGCTTTGTAGTTCTTTGATTCTACTCTGTAAAGATTCTTTTAGGCATTCTTTAGATTCGCACCTCTCTCGTGTCTTAAGCCAAGATTTTTGAGAATCTAATAATGCTTTTTTGGCATTCTTATCAAGCTTTGCCTTTGTGTCTTGGTAGCTTTGAGAGATTTGCCTATCTAGATTCTGTAATTCCCCGCTAGAATCTTCACATATCATCTTTTCTACTTTTGTAGTAGCCTTAGCACAATCAAAGCTAGGCTTTGCTTCTTGTGGGCTTTGGGCATTGACACTAATACTTAACATTAAGAAAACCCCTAAGACTATTAGAATTTTTTGCATAAAACCTCCTAGTTTATCTCTCCATATCGGATATATACTCAAACTCCTCATAACTTAAATTCGTTGTTTTGATTGGCATTTAGTTTCCTAATAATTTATTTTTTTGTTATTTTTAACGACTAAAGAAATATCATCAATGATATTTTCCATATATTCCACTTCATATTCGCAGTTAATTCGAAAACAAATAGAAATATGATTCAAATCCCTTAAATCCTTTGAAATATCATATTCATAGTTTATATACAAATTATATCGATGAATACGCTCACAGTAACCTGTATAAAAATTTATAATTCGCTCCTTATCTTCATCTTGGAAAAATTGATTATAAAGATTGTATTTTTGCAACCCTCTAATATAAAACATATCTTTGACCCTAAGAGGCAATAAACCACCGTATATTTTATTTTTTAATTTTTGATTCAGTGTTTCTTGATTAATTGTGCTGTAAGCTAAGAGGGCTATGGCAGTAAGATAATTTCGCTTGATACATCTTGTTTCTAATTCTACTCCACTAAATTGATTATGCAACTCATAAGGTGGAGTGCTTAAAGGCACTTCCTTTTGTGCCTCTTCTTGGGCTTCTGTATCTACAGCCAAATAAGGGCATATTTGTCTATCTCTATATGTCATCATAAATATATTAAATGCTTTTAGGTTCTCTCTTGTCT
>NZ_DS990397.1:8322-10863 GCF_000155475.1 Helicobacter cinaedi CCUG 18818 = ATCC BAA-847
GACATAAGATTTAGATATGTTTGAAGCACTCATCTATTAATCTTTCCTATCCACTTTATAATATTTCCTTTTGAATCTATTTCAACACTTAAGTCTTTGTATTTGTTATAAAATCTAGGGGCTAGGATTTCATTAAAGTATTTTGTGCCTTTCTCTGTGCGGATTACATTTATATCCCAAGAATTCCAATCTTTAGGATTATTCCAAAGTATTTTAGAATTTTCTTTTTTGTCGTTGCTATATAAATAATTTTGATATTGATAAAAAAATATTTCTTTAAAATATTTCCAAGCTTCAAACGAAGAGTTAAAAGAATGAAACAAGCTTTTTTCTTCATCTTTGCAAGTAAAATCTATCAAATTACCCAAAAAACACTCACCAATCACTCCTATATATTCACTTGCATAACTAGGTTTAGGATCATTTTCAAAAAGTGTCTTATCTAAAACATCAAATGGATAAACATCATATTGCCCCATAAATACTTCATCAATTTCAAAGTTAGACTCTGCTTCTGCCAAAATATAATGCTCAAAGTATTCTAAAATATCTATTTTTGTAATATTTGAATTGCTTAATAGTAATTTTAAATCCAATGCCTCATCACCTAAAACAGCCGCTATTTTTTTATCCATACCGATTTTATAAATAGAATCAAATATAAATTTATCAATACTTTCTAAGACCTTATACCTCATTTTCTTATCGTCTCCAAATTATGAATAATCTTTTCTTTTTTGTTTATATCTATGGCTTTACCACCTGTTTGAGAATTAGAGCGAATACCTATGGAAGTGCCATCATCTAAAAAATATTCTAACACATTTACCTTTTCTTCTTTTCCAGTTTTTTTCACTCTCATTGTTTGCTTATGCTCTCCATTGTATTTTGCATTGTTTATAAATTTTGTGACCAATTCATAAATTCTTTTGTGTCTTTTGTATAATGCACTCTTTCACTTCTTCCAAGACCCAATTCTTTAGCGGTTGGCAACCTCCCCACCACCTCCAACACCTCTTCCCTTGTCAAACTCCTACTAAGCTCTGTTACTCCTTTTACCCCTTTAATCGCAGAACCTATACCTCTTAAAGCAGGAATAAACATAGCACTCATATCTTCTAAAGGTGGGTCATCAATTTGTAATGTTGGAGGCAACACTATCTCTATAAACTCATCACTCTCATCTAATGTTTCTATTCTTATAACATTATCAGGGATTGTCGCTTGATAATGCACATCTATTCCCACATCTCTATTTGCTCTCCATATTTTTTATCGTTTCTAGGTTCTATTTTTTTAGCATATTTTGTTAATCTTTTCCAATTATTCGCTACTCTTTCCTCATACCTAGCCCTTACATTCTGTGGCATTTGATTAAGGCTTTGTTGTTATAGGATTAGGTAGATATTGAAAACTTTTAAACGCCCTTGAAAATCAAGCTGCCTCAAGATTCCTCCACAAGAGTTATCATAGTCTCCACTTTCTATAAAATCCTCCAATATCTTTTCCCTTACCTTTTTCCCGCTACTTAAAAAACCCTTACCCACTTCATTCCAATGCTTAAAAACTAAGATAATATTTTTATAGGCTATACCATTTCCATCATCATAAGTAAGCCATTCTAAAACACTCATCCAATCTCTAAAAGCATCGGGATTCCCTACACAATCTTTAGTGTGAAATAAAAAGGCATTTTGCATAATATCCATATAGTCAAATTCATAATCTTTTATATCCTTGCCATTTATCTTGACATAAAAAGTATATTTGTCCTCTATGAGTTCCTTTGGTATCTCACTTTCGCTTTGTATGGTATAGATTCCATATTCCATATCGTATTTAAAGTTTTTTGATTCCTCATCTAAATACATTGTATTCTCCTTTATTTTGGTATCAAATGTATGAAATCATTGTAATGATTGGGTGTATAGTAGATATAGTCATACAACACATTGCCATCTTGACTATGTCCTACTACAATTCGTTCTGCACCTCTACCACTTTGACTACTTGCTATGCTTATATCGTGTTCTTTGTAAAAGATAGGATTGCCCTTAGTGTCTCTCGTAGGTAGTTGTGCTATATCGTTTTTCCATTTTCTACCCGCCTCAAGTTTTTTGTCCGGCACCCCCTTACTTCTTTTCCAATTACTCGCTACTCTTTCCTCATACCTAGCCCTTACATGCTGTGGCATTTGGCTAAGGCTTTGTTTTGGATATTTAGGTTTAGCTACTCTATTGGTAGAACGAGTGATATATTTTGTTATTTTATACTCATATTGTTGAATTGTGATTTTGTTTTGCGTATTTCTTAGTTTTAGAGTTCTTGTTGTGAGTTTCTTACTAGCCCAACGGATAGCAACTTTTGCACCTTCTGCACCGGCTTTAATTACCACACCAGCAGTCCAACCACCCACAGGGATAAAAGCAGCACCTAATGATACAGCATCTATGGTATCCCATAGCTTTTCATTCTCATACCAAGCTTTTTCCTCTTGCTTGGTATGGACTACTTGGATGATATAGCTATATTCTCTTTTTT
>NZ_DS990397.1:11272-12701 GCF_000155475.1 Helicobacter cinaedi CCUG 18818 = ATCC BAA-847
GGTGTTCATTAAAATACCTGCGATAAGTGCAGAAATTCCACCAATAACAATTAAAGCAGGAGCTGAAGTTAAGCCTAAGGTTGAGGCAAGGATAAGAGAGATTCCAGAGGCAAGTAACATTTCAATCACTAATCCTGCACCTGTTTTAACTATATCTCCATCATTGTTCCCATAATTATAAGTAGCAGATACAGAAATACCCTCTACTTTAAAGACATATTTAAGTGCTTTTATTTTCTTTGAAAATCCTTGCTCTATTGCTAGTTTTGCAACCCGCTTTGCTCCCTCTTCCATTGCCCCAAACACTCCACTTATTCCACTCATTAGTGTATCTGCAAAATTGCCTTTGTATTGTGAATAATAATGGATTGTATCAAGTAAAGTATTAAAGATTTCAGATTCTAAGCTTAGAGATAATTCTTGAGTTTGCGTATTATAATCTGCAATGATAATATAAGAAGCATTTTTATCTTTAAGATTGTCATAATGAATAACATTGAGTTCTTTTGCTAAATCAATCTCTAATCTATGGGCTAATTCATAAGCTAAATCTCTATCCTTTTGATAACGAACTTTTAAGTCATTAATAACTTGTTCTCTTTGTCCTTTATCAAGTAAGGCTTTTAATCTTCTATATTCTTTTTGAGGGAAGTTTTCATCGCCATATACTACACTTGGGGATAATTGGATATTGCGTATAGAATCTTGTGGCATTAGATGTCCTTATAGCCTAAATCTTTTATCTTATCTTTTAATTCTGCATCACTGATTGTTATGCCTTGAGATTCTAAAGCCTCTTTGGTTTTTTGGCGAATGAAGTTGAGTAGTTTTTCTCGTTCTTGATTTGTCATATATTCATCGCATAAAAATACTTTATGATAATGCTTAGGCATAAAAATCAAATTAAAATACCTATAATTTTTACTCGGTGCTTGGTGATTCAAAAAATAATAAACAAAACAATTAGACCTTTCTAAAAATGGTCTTGGAGTATAGTATTTGACTAATCCCACTTCCCCAAATCTAAAGAATCCTTTTTGTATTCTAAACCAATTCCTTCTCTCAAAGCCTATGCCTTGATTGGTAATGTAGATTTTGTTTTTGCGATAGTAAAATACTTGGCGATACGCATCTATAACCGAATAGAAAATGGCAATATAGAGCAAAAATATCAACCAAGACTTTGGGCTATAAAATACAGCAATCAATACAAGAATAGGATTTTCGTCTGCGAATATTTTACTTATCATTATTGGGAATGCTATAAGAATGAATAGAGAAACTAAAAAAATTAATATATAAGAAATCCAATCCAATATAAACACATTATGCCTTATCTCATACAGAATCTCCTCTCCAAACTCATCAACTCTTATATCTTGTTTTTCATTCATATTCTTGCTCCATTAACACTTCGTGCTTGAAATAA
>NZ_DS990396.1:0-5383 GCF_000155475.1 Helicobacter cinaedi CCUG 18818 = ATCC BAA-847
TGCCTCTATGCAAATTAAAATGTAATCATCTCCAATGGGTGTGGAGGACAATTACCACATACCCCAAACCCATCTTGGCATAAAAGTTAGGTAAATGAGCATTGCAATCAATACATTACTCATATATTGATTGCAAGTTTAAAGTCGCCACATACATCATAATGGTCTATGAATACCTATTTTTATATTTTTCCAAAGCTTTGATAGTTAAATTCTCAAATAAAGCTTTCTCTTCCTTGATGTTGCCCTGAATGGCGACTTGGAGATATTTTATAAACATATTTTCTTCCATTTCTTCAAAAATAGGGCTATATAATTCTTTACTAATCAAACTTAAGGCTAAAAGATTAATGAGTGTTGTAGATTTTATAAGTGGAATATTAGCAATAATCTTTTCTAAATCTCTAATATCTAATTTCCCATATTGCTCGTTCAATTTTGCACTTTTTTGATTCATTTGCAATTCTCTTAAAGTTTTATCAATGGTTTTTAAAATGTTTTGATATTCAAATTCCAAAGGATTCTTTTTATCACTTTGATTTAAAAAACTATTATCTATTTTTTCCTCTATAAAAGCGTAATCGGTCTTGCTCTCAACAATCTCTTTTATATTTTCCTTTTCTTTAAAATCAAATTGAATCTTACCTCTAGGCGTTAAAAGCCCTTCATTTATTTCATCGCACTTTTCAATGTCATCAAGCTTCTCCTTGTTTCTTAAAAATTCTTCATTGATTTCTTTATAATCCACAAAACGAAATTGAACGTTTGAAATTCTAAAAATATCACCTTTATTAATAATAGTTTCAAAACCACCTTGCATTTTAGAAAAAGATTCGTTATAAAAAACAACAGCATCTTCCACAGGAGCAATAGTAAAAAATCCTTCTTCAAAACCTATTCTCAGATGTTTGCTTTGTATTTTGTTTTCTCTATCTTGGACACAAAAAGAACATTGGAAATCACTTCCTATAAACCCACCCTCTTTATCAAAAATATATGCTTTACCTCTAGTTAAAATCTCTTCTAAGTTTTCAATAATAACTCCAATTTTTTCTTCGTTATCTGCCATTGTTATTTCCTCCTATTGTAATACGTTCTACGATTTTTATCTGCGGGAGTGCATTAAGGATTTGATGAGTCTCTGAAGCACCATTAATCAATTTAAAATCAAAATATAATTTTTTATTATTATTAAAAATTACACTATACGCACCATTATTTTGATTTTCTTTTAAGAATCTATACCAAGCCCACTCGCCAATATACATTTTATGATGGCTTAAATTTAAATTGTGGTAATCAAAAGCTGTCAAATTCAAATTCGTATTATTATTAAATTGTTCTCCAATAATCTGTAGAGCAGAATTTAAAGTATGGTCATACTTCATATTATGAGAATTGTATTGTAATTCTATAGAAGAGAAATCGGCACTCAAATCTAAACTTTGTAATGTAAAATTAACTCTTATATTATCATTTGAGTTTAACATTAAGTATGAAAGGTTTTTAGTCTCTCTCATAAAATCTAAAAAATTCTTAGAAAAATTTATTTTAACATCAGATTGAGTATTTAAGGAATAAGTATTTGTCTTCTTAACTAGTACAGAATTTAAATATTTATCATAAAACCTATTAATAGTCCCATTTCTGCCAAAGAATTCTTTGAAAGAATCTATACTTAATTGCTGTGTGCTTTCATCATTAAAAGGATAAAAAGGGGCAATATCATTGATAAAGGGGGTATAAACTTCATTGAACCAAGCAGTATTAAGCAAAGAGACTCCGTGAGACTCTACGAGATTCCAAGCATATAAATGTAATTTTGCATAATATTTTTCCAATTCTGGCGGAAGCTTTTTAATATCATTAACAAACACTATAAAAGGGTCATCTTGTTCTTTTCCACGATTAAGTGCATATGCTATCTTATTTTCAACACTTTGAGTATTATTTGTGCCAAACTCTATTATCTTGGTTTGGATGTTTTTAATATCTAAACCAAGAACTTCCATAATCTTTACATCATTATTGATATTAAGACCTACTGCCGAAGCTCCAGAACTTAGAATAGAATCTTGCTCCGCAATTTTATGATAAGAACTAAAAAAATGGGTAATATTGCCAAAATGTGTTTTAATCTCATTGGCATTAAGCCCTATATTATAGGCTTCTCCAAGCAAAAAAGCATCATTTAACTTGGTATTAGTGCTAACGATTCTAATTAAAGTCGATACAGGATTATCCTTTTTAGATAGAATATCGAGCTGATTGAGTATAGATTCTTTAGAATTATATTGTTTTGGTGCAAGAGAAAGAAGTAAATCTTCCCATTTATTTTGATATTCCACTAAATACAATTTGAGTATGTCTATAGAAAGCATACCCTTATTTTCTTTTGTCAAGCCATCAGTGCTTTCAAGCATCCAAGATTCTATATTTATTATATCATCTACATTTTGATTGAGATTTTGTAAAAATCCTATCATTCCATTTTTGGTATAGATTTTATCTATGGAAGCTATTTTACTTGATTCTGCAAAAACATTAGTCGCGGCAAAGCCTAATTCTTCTTTTATTTTATAAATTTCTTTTCGTTTATCACTATTTAAAAAATTTAACAAAACATATAGTCTTTGTGGTCTTGATGTCGTTCTTTGTAGCATTTTGATTGCTAATTCAATGCTCTTTTTATCTTCATAAAAACTTTCTATATGAATCTTTTGAATAGCATCAACTCCACTTAAGAAATTCTCCCTAGAAATATTATATTTACTTAGTAATTGCCAATTTTCATTAATCCAAATTTTAAGCAAATTTTTGTTCAAATATTTTTGTTCAAATAAAGATTTATACATATACAAAGTTTTTATTAAATTATTTTTATCATTTTCATCTGTTTGTAAAATATATTCCATCTCTTTAAGTAAAGTATTTTTAAGCACATCTTCGTTCAATTTATAATAAAACTCTTGAGCATTTAAAAAACCTCTATATGATATATTCAAACTTGGATATTGCATAAGATTATTATTTGCTAAGAGTTGAGGATAGACACCCAAAATATTTTTTAAATTTGCAAGTAAATTTGCTCTTTCTTTTATACTAAACTTTTTGTAGTCTGTATCACTTAATAAAACCTGCAATGCGGTTAAAGTGCTTTCTGCCTTTTCTTTTTCTGCTTTATGCCTAGAAATAAAATAAAAGGATAAGAAATAAGTGCTTAAACTTACAATTAATACAAGCAACAATAAAGAAAACTTTTTAAAAATATTTTTCATACTGCTCAAAGAATAATCTTTAAAAATAATATCATCTAATAAAGATTTCACAAAGTAACTCTGCTTATTGTGTAAGGGATTCACTTTTGCTAATGTTTTTTTAATATTGTATTTCTCACATATACTATCGAGTAAAAAGTTTCTAGGAATATTTTCTTGATAAGCACTTACAAAATACACTCCTCTTAACAAAGAATTATTCTTAAATGTGTTTTCGTTCTGTATCTCTAAAAGAAAGTTTTTTGCTAAAGCGAATAGATTATCAAACTGCTTTAAAAAAAGATAAGTCTTGTTTTTGTCCTCAAGAGAATGAATAAAATGATTTTTATTGGTAAAATTTAAAAACAAAGACTGACTTAGTTGCTTTAACCGTTTATCTAAAATATCATCATTTAACTTCTCTTTAAAACTAATACCTAAAGCTCTATCAACTATTCTTTCATTAAAAATTTCAAAAAACTCTTTCATGCCCTCTAATAAATCAATCTTAGAAAAAACTACATAAATAGGAAATTGAAGATTAAGATAATTTTCGCAATCATTTACTCTTTTTACAAGATAGCGAATAATATCTTTTGAATACTCTTTGGGATTGCTTAAAAATAATCTTGTATCTATTACTAAAACTATGCCATTGAGCTTATTATGAAAAAAGTTTCTATTTAAGAAGTTTAAAAAAATCCTCCAAATATTCTTTTTAATCAGAAATTCTTTGTTTTTATCTAAATCATCTTCTGGAAGTTCATCACTGCTTGATGGGACAAAAAACTTTTCTTGAGAAAAATAATTTCCCTCTGTATCAAGCAAAGCTCCATTTTTAGAAACATACAAAGAAAAATTATTAGTGGATTGATGAAATTTCTTATAAGATTGCAGACTATCACTTAAGGGATATTCTACATTAGAATAATTGATAAAAGTGCTTTTCCCAGCACCTTCTTCCCCCACAATGATAATTAAAGGCAATTTTTTGAATTTTATTTTCTTCCAAGTTGTCTTGGCATCTTGTAAAGCAATAAAAAAGTTTCTTTTGGCTCTAAATACGAAGTCATTAGATTCTTTTTTCAAGGCTTTTAATTTTGCCCTTCTTTCACTTTTGAGCGACAGAAAAAAATTAATGGTTGGTTTAAGAAAGAAAAATAAAAAAACGATAAGCCACAGTATAAATATGATTCCAAATCTCAAATATGGATTCCCAAAGATATAAATATCATTAAACGATATTGAAGAACCCCAAAACCAAAATAATATACTCAAAACAATAAAAAATGTGAGCAATAACAAAATAACAAATAACTTAGATTTTATAAAATCAAAAATTTTTCTAAACATATTACTTTTCTCCAACTCCTTTAAATATTGATATTTTATTAAAATTTAACGACATTTTATAACATTCTTTTAAATTTTATGCTAAAATAGTATCACTTGTATTAAGTATAAGTAAAATAAACTAAAAAATTAAGGAGACAAAATGGCACAACCAGCCTATATAAAAATTGAGGGTTCTACTCAAGGACTTATTTCAAGTGGAGCTTCCACAGAAGCGAGTATTGGAAATCGTTACCAAGCAGGACACGAAGACGAGATTATGGCACAAGAAGTTGCTCATATTGTAACCGTTCCAACAGACCCACAAAGCGGACAACCATCAGGGCAAAGAGTGCATAAGCCTTTTTCTTTTACCTGTTCTTTAAATAAGGCTGTTCCTCTGCTTTATAATGCACTCACAAGCGGGGAGAGATTAACAAGTGTAGAAATTCATTGGTTTAGAACTTCTACAAGTGGGGGACAAGAGCATTATTTCACAACAAAATTAGAAGACGCTATTATTACAGATATTAATCTTGTAATGCCTAATGCACAAGAACAAAACAATAGCGATAAAACAGAGCTTTTTAAAGTTTCTCTCAATTATAGAAAAGTGATTTGGGAGCACATTGCCGCAGGGACAAGTGGAAGTGATGATTGGAGAGAAACTAAAGTTTAAAGCTTCCCAATAAACCCTTTTATAGCTGTTATTTTATACATTATACTAAGGGGGGGGGGTTGGTTTAGTTCTCCTATTGTAATAATTTGTTACAAAAAGAAGCATTTAAAAATAT
>NZ_DS990396.1:5887-11677 GCF_000155475.1 Helicobacter cinaedi CCUG 18818 = ATCC BAA-847
GAAGAAAAGGAATAAATCAAACCTCTTCTGACCTACTCTTTAATGACCCAAAAATAGCATAAAAGAATAAGTAATGAGCAATACAATCAAATTTCAATGCCATATCAAAATATCTGGCAAAAAGTTAAATGAGCTTACAGGAAAAACACTCACTCTTATGGGAAACTCCAAAACCATAGATGAAAATGGAGAGGTTGTCTTTGATTGTGAGTTACAAGAGAGAGACAAACATAAATCTTTTCCTATTACCCTTGAAGGTGAAGAATATAGTATTGTAGGAACAGGACAATGCAATGCCATAGCCCATAGAACTAAAGACAACACATTTTGCCTTATACTTAATAAAGATGATGAGGCAAGTATTAAACATATTAGAATATATAAAGAACAAGACAAACCCAATTCAAATGAAAAAGAACAAATAGACATCTACACCACACAGGTAGAAAAAAGAGAGGATACAACTACACAACAAACTAGCGCAGATGATACAAATACTTCCCAAACTCCATTACAAGAAAATCAAAACCTCATTGCATTAGAAACCCATCTCACAAGTGGGAAAGCGTTAAAAAAAGATATTCAATGGGCTTATTATGTGAAATATAAAAACGAACCTTTATGGGAAAAAAGCAAAATAAAGAAAGAAAATCTAGAACCTCTTACTTTCACATCAAAAGCCAAACACAATACACAAGTAAGCTTTGATATAAATGCAAAGTTTCAATACACTATAAAAGAAGATGAGACACAAAAGGAAGTAGAAGATTATCTTAAAGAAAAGCAACAGCTAGTTCTCTTTGCATACAAGAATAATCCAGCTTATGAAACAAGCAATGGACAAACACATACTATACTTACTATTAATGCACTACCAATAATAGAAATAACTTATAATACTCTTACTCTTTTGCATAAAAATACTCAGCAATCTTTTCAAATAAACAATAGCATAATGTCTCATCTTATAAAAGATTTTAAAGAAGACAAACAATATGAGTTAGGTTATAACAAGACAGAAGATTATATAACACTCAAATCAGAGAGCAATAAGCTTTATAAAATGTATAAAGATACTTCAAACAATATAGCACAAAGCTCACTAGGAAATACACAAGAAAGTAATCCAACACAAAATAATCAAAATCCAAACAATACTCAAACATCAAACACACAACAAACTAATACAGATTCTCTCTTTCTTAAAGCGAGTAAAGACTTTGAAGAACTACAAACTCTACTTGAACTTAGAAAACAACAAAACTATCAAAGTATGCAAGTGTGGGTAGAGGTGGGGAAACCTTATTATATTGATGATGAGGGATATTTGCATTGGGAAGCGAATGGAGAAGATAAAATAAAAAGAGCAAAGGAAATATGGCAAAAAGTAAAACACGCTGACCAAACAAAACAATTAGCAACAGCACTTGAAAAAGGTAACTTAACAAAACAACAAATCAAAGCTATTTGTTTTACATAGAACAGATACTGATACTTCACTTCAAGCTATTAATGGATTTTTAAGGGGAGTAGGAACACATTTTTTGATTGATACAGATGGCACAATTTATCAATGTGCAAGTTTGTATAAATACACACAGCATATAGGAAAAATAGGCTCTAAATGCTACGATAATGATACCTGTGATGAAAGTTATACAAAAAAGATTTTAGGTTATTATCAAGGCAAAATACCAAAACAAATCCACGATAATGTAAGAAAAGAGGAGGAAAAGAATTTCGCATATCCAAATCGCTATCCCATTAATAATGAATCTATTGGCATAGAAGTGGTGGGAAAGGCTACAGACTTAAGAAAATTACCTATTGACAATAAATATCCACAAATTACTTTTTATGCTGCTACTTGGGATACTTCCGAGCAAACCGACCAAACCCAAAAAGATTCTATAAAGAATTTAGTAGAAATTTTGAAAACTGAGTATAATCTTACTGAAAATGATATTTACGAACACGATGATATTTCGCCTCAAAAGACTAGAGGGGAGGCAAAGGATTTGTATGAAAAAGAGTAGTGTAATTATTTTACTTATGTATAGTCTTTTTGCTAATGAAAATTATACAATACCATTGCCACCCTATGCAGAAGAATTTAAAAAAGAAACATTAGAAGTGTTAGCAATAGATATGGAAATAAATTGGGAAAATAGTGGTATAAGTGATGAGAAGGCATTGGAACATTGCAAAAATACGCAATCTTTACCAAAAGATTTAAAGCAAATGGAACAATATTTGAAACAACATATCATCGTATGGAATTTACATTATTATAGTGGTGATGGGTGTGTATATCGTGGTAAAGTGAAATTTGTTGGGAAAATATGGGATTTTGTCAGCGTTGGCGGCAAAACTAGACTCTCACACAGAAATGAGGATATATATTTGGTATGCGAATCTGCGAGATGTCGCCCACGAGCTTGGAGTGATGAAGAATGAAATCATTTTTGTCAATATTTTGCATTGGCAAGATTTGCTTATGCAGAGCAGGTTTATACGCCAAAAATAAAAATTGGATAGATACAGATGACTACTTTGTAAATAATCCTGATAGCATTACCACAGATGGTAAATTTGCTTTGCTTAGTGCAGTGTGGTTTTGGAATCACACAGGGTGTTATAAGATTGCAGATAAACAAACTAGCAATAATGCCAATGAAATAGTCAAGCAAATAACCAAAAAAGTCAATGGTGGCTATAATGGTTTAGATGAAAGACAAAAAGCCTTTAAAAGAATACGCTTTGGCACATACAATATAACTCAAGCACAGCTAAGGAGTGCAACAACAGACTTGACAAAATTGATTGAAAGCAATGAGAATCTTAAGAAAGGAATATTTAGTGATTTTAAATAATAGATTCAGGCATTTTGTATATATGTGTCTCATTACAACTTATGTCTTCTGTCAAGAATCTCCCAGTGCCTCTTATGATTTGTCTGTGCCACTTGATGAAAAAAGTGAATTATACAAAATAGGACATAAAATCGTATATGAATGGCGTTGTGATGAAAAAGGACAATGCAATCAGCCAAGTTTTAAGTGTGATAATGAATCTAGGCTTAATGATATAGAATTAGAGATATGCTCTAAAGCCGATGAATGGTTTAGAGGCTTTACCTCTATAATTTTATACGATAATTTCTTTACTAGCTATTATCATCTCATAATGCAACATACGCCAAAAGATAAAAAACAAGAGATAAAAAGGATAGCAAAAGAAGCAATGAAACAAAGGGATAGCATAGATATACAACAATGTGTAGATAATGCACTAAATGGTACGGATACTCTTCTTTGTATAGATTCTCAAATTGTTGAAATATATTATCAAGGATTATATGATATAACCTAATATCTTTGAGCAAATGATAAGAACCTTTTTGCAAAAATTTTTAAAAATCCCAAGACGTATCAAATACTTTTAACGCAAGATAATATAGAGGTTGGGGATATGTGGGATTATAGGTTTTTTGGCACTTTTTATCAAGACAACCTAATCGACAAAACAGGCAGATTAATTGTAAAGGTGGATTCTAAGTGATGAGACAAGGCGATGGTTATAGATTCAGAGGTAGAGGAATCAAACAATTAACCCATAGATACAATTATGCAGATTTCCAATCCTACTATAACAAGCATTATCCAAACGATACCAAAGACTTCCTAAACAATGAGGAACATAGAAAAGCATTGCTTGATAATGGCAAGATAGCTTTGCTTAGTGCGGTATGGTTTTGGAATCACACAGGGTGTTATAAGATTGCAGATAAACAAACTAGCAATAATGCCAATGAAATAGTCAAGCAAATAACCAAAAAAGTCAATGGTGGCTATAATGGTTTAGATGAAAGACAAAAAGCCTTTAAAAGAATACGCTTTGGAAGTAGCAATACTGCCAATATAAGCAATGGAATCTTTAGGGATTTTTAAGGAGGCACTATGAGAAATATTATCCTTGTGTCAATACTGATGACATATATATGCAGTGGTGCTGACTTTTCTAGGTATTGCGATAATGTAGATAATGAATGCGTAAGACCAAGCTTTGATTGCAATATGGCAACTAACAGGGTGGAATCATTTATGTGTGAGCAAGAATATAATGCCTATTCTGATAATTTCTTTATGAGTTATTATACTCTGATAATGCAAAATATAAAGGATAGTGATAAGCCAAAAGCTCAAGCAATAATACAACAAACTATGGATAACAGAAATAAAATAGGGCTAGTGATACAATCCATTGATAAATATATTAGTGAGATTGAGAAACAGGCTGATAATGGCGATGAGGAAGCAAATAATATATTAAATGTTTATGGCAGGGGCTTGGAAGACCCATATTTGGGGATATTGTATGACATAGAACAAGTATATATGCAAGGAACACTAGAATTAACGCAATATTTATTAGATAATAATAATGAACTATTTATGCGAATTTTTATAAATAAAAAGAAATATAACGACCTCTTTAATCGTGAGCAAGATGAATTGCTCACAGAAAGAGAAAAAGAAAGAAATGGAACATTAATAGATGGGGAAAAATTTATAATCCTACTTACTGCCCTCTACCAAGACAACCTAATCGACAAAACAGGCAGATTAATTGTAAAGGTGGATTCTAAGTGATGAGACAAGGTGATGGCTATAAATATCGTGGTAAAGGATTGATACATTTGACATTTAAAGAACATTATGAGAGAGCAAGTATTTATGCCAAAAAGCAAGGCTGGATAGATACAGATAATTACTTTGTAAATAATCCTGATAGCATTACCACAGATGGTAAATTTGCTTTGCTTAGTGCAGTATATTTTTGGAATAGTAAGGAATTATACAAAATTGCAGACACGCAAAATGAAAATAATACGAATGAAATAGTGAAACAAATAACTAAAAAAGTTAATGGTGGTGAAAATGCTTTATCTGATAGGCAGCAAGTATTTCATAAAATACAATCTAGTAAGATTTTTGAAGAATTTTTAGACAAAAGGAAAATAATTTGAATGAAAAAAGCTATTTTAACTTTATTATTGTTTATTAGCATATGTATGGGGCAAACTTTAGAAGATGCTTTTGCTAAAATTGCCCAAAAAACAAAATACAGGCAGCTAGTTATGCACTCGTGTATCAATATAATAATGAACCATCACCAAGCTTTTCTTGTGATAAAGATACCAACACAGCAGAAACTTTAATCTGTTTTGGTAGATGGAAATACAATATGTTTTTAGATAATTTCTACACAAGTTACTATCATAACATAATGCAAGGTATTCCCAATGATAAAAAATCAAAAGTTAAAAAAATAGCAAAAGAAATGATAAATAAAAGAAATAAAGAAGTTGAGCAAAGAGACAAAGAAATAACAAGGAAAAATAAAGAAAAATATACTTACGAAGAATGGGTAAAAAAAGAAGTGTTTTAAATTTGGCTTGGCAAGAAGAGATAGGGAGTATCATATCAAAACACTATGAAGAATCTATCATGCAATTAACTCATTTTGTCTTACGCCATCAAGCAAATATTTTCGCAAAGATATTTCACAAACACACTGAAGAATATAAAATAATACTGCAAAACAAAGAAGCAGATTATTATTTAATTCTCGGTGCATTATATTTTAATAACTTAATCGATAAAACAGGCAAACTCATAATAAAAGAAAATTCCCAATGAGTATTTCTCCTCTCCCTTTCACACAAAAAGCTAAACATAATAAAATAAAAGAGTTTAACACACAAGAATATCCTACAAATACTCTAAC
>NZ_DS990396.1:12154-15592 GCF_000155475.1 Helicobacter cinaedi CCUG 18818 = ATCC BAA-847
AGTAAGACTTATTGGCATAAAAAATGCAGAAAAATACGATGTTGCACTCAATGAAAGAACGAATATAAATGGAGAAGTCATATTTGACAAAATAGAGAAACTACGAGAAAATACACAAAGCTTTGAAATTAGAATCAATCACCCAGATTATCAGATGAAGCCAAAAGATAATTATAGGAGAATATGCAGGAGTTATGAGTATGGGCGTTTGTGTCGTGCTACATTTGAGCCTAAATTATCAAACTTTGCTGTGCAAAAGGTTATTATAGATAATAAATTTCTATTAAAAGATATTGGACATACTATTACAAAAAACTTCTATAAACCAAATGATAAGATAATGCTTAAAGCAGAATATGATACAAATAAAGTAAAACATAACGAAATAAAATGGGGATATAAGAAACTAACTACGAATGATTATGATAAACAAGGCAAAGCAACAGATGTGGATTACATTTTATTTAGCAATTTAGATTCTTATATTCCAACAAATATACCTACAACTCAAAAAATTGATAAACCTTTATCTTACAACAACGATACGCTGCAACTTTCAAAAACTGATAGCATAAATCTTAACATACCACAGAAGTGGCTCAATAAGAGTGTTGCTATTTTTGCTTACAAACACAATCCTCATTGGAAAGTATGTCAAATTATAAAAGTAAATGATTATCCTCAAATCGTCATTGATGGCACACACTCAGAAGTGCTAAGAGCAAATAAAAATGCTACTCTTACTCAAGGGGAGCAAAGGTTTTCTCAAGAAATGCAAACCTTAAATGCCCAAGCTAAGATTTTGGGCTGGGGAACAAGTTACCTTTTACAAAGACTATGGCACGATAATCCCCAAATACCAAACAACTTTAAAACAAAAGATAAGTATGCCGCAAATAAAGGTTTGCGTTATGTAAGCAGTAAAGATATAATCATTGATGATAGTAGCTTGTATGAAATTTTAAGTAATTTTGATGAGATAAAACTAAAAAAGCTTACCTATAAACAACATATTGAAGATTCAATAGAATATTATGCTGAACTAGATTGGGATAATCTTTATCTTAAGTTTCCTATGATGAAAGATTTAGAGCCTAAGATTCTAGGCAAGAGACAAAATAGCACAACTTATATTCAAGAGAATGCTACGCATATTATTACAGAAAACTTCAAAAACGAAATAAAAGATTTTCTCCAAAATACAACACAAAGACAAGAAATAGCCAATGTATTTCATAACGATAGCCTAGTAGAAAAAGAGTTTTTCATTGCTCTTATCTTAGATAAGATGCAAGAGAGAGAAAATCTACATCAAGATAAATTTAGAGTTCGTGATTGCACTACTCTTGTTCCAATAGATACAAATATAATAAAAGACAGTAAAAAAGAATTTATATACAATAATCAACGCCTTAAGCTCCTCACAGACTGCAAACCACACGAATTTGCTAGAATCCATTTACAAAGCTACCCCCTGCAAGATGAAACCTTTGCTAGATATATGGGAGTGGATATGAAAGAGGGGGAAAGATGGAGTAACTATTGGACAGGTTTCCAAACGATGAGAAAATCACAGCAAGAATTTAATCAACTCTTAGATAGCTCTCCCTATTCTAAAAGCACCATAGCTCTTTATGCAATTACAGGTAAATTTAGTATTTTTTATCTGCCTCATAAAATTACTATTAAAAGAAATGGACAACAAGCCAATTATTTAGAATGCTTTATTGATGAATTACTTTGCTATATCTATGATAGTTTTGATTTTAGTGATGAACCTTATCAGCCTGTGGGTATGTGGGATTATAATGAAGTGGCTTTCAACCAGTATGAGTCTATGCAGCACTTGAGTGTGTATAAAACATACAAAGACTTGCCACATTTTATAACTGCCAAATTTGCTAGTATGGACACACAAAGAATGGAACAAGATATGAATAGGGCTATTGAATATAGTAAAAAGCATAATCTATACTACATCATCAATCAAAATTACCAAGACTACCAAAATAACTTTCACTTTGGACTTGATTATAGAATCTTTAGCAAGAATGCTAAGGTGATAGAGATAAAACATAATAATTGTGTTAATTTGAAATTAGGGGTTTTGTAATGGTGCTGCTTTATATGTGGCTCAAGCAGGGAATATCTGATTTTGATAATTTAGTTTTAGCCATTACTTGGATTTTTTATTTTATCATTATGCCTTTTATTATCAGTATGTTGAATAAAACAGAGTTTTTCAATGCTATATTTTATGCAAAACGATTTTTTATGCTATGGATTATTACGATTTTATTAGGCACAACTTGTGCGATTTTATATTTTGGGTGGGATTGGCTTTTGTTGCTAAATATTGCAGCCACAGGGATAACAACAATTACTCTAACTTTACTTCCTGTTTTAAACACAGATTCTAAGCATAAAATGAATATTCTAGAATCTCTTTTTGTATTTCTTATATTCTGTATTATATTTGTAGATAATGTAATTGCTAGTCCATTTTTTATTTTATTTTATGGCACTTCATTAATTGGTCTTGGGGGTAGATAATGCAAACCACCATCAAACAATCAGCACAACAAAACAAATACTACATCATCAATCAAAATTACCAAGACTACCAAAATAACTTTCACTTTGGACTTGATTATAGAATCTTTAGCAAGAATGCTAAGGTGATAGAAATGATAAAAAACGAAGATTTAAAAATTATCTTTGAAGTAAGTAGATTATGAGTTTTATTTATTTTTATGTCTATCAAAATTATTTCATCTTACTAATGGGCTGGATATTTTATTTCTTTATGGCATTCTTTGTGGTAAAACACATCAATCAAATAGCCTTTTTTTATAGAATATTTGCTTGTAAAAGTTTTTTATTTGGCTGTATATGCGGAATAGTAGCTGTGTGTTTGTATTACGCAATCATTATATATACCAAAGAAGGCATAAGGGCAATTTTTTTGATTTTGCTGACATTTATAAGTGGTGGGGGAATGCAAATCTATGGAATGCTATTAAAATTTCATTTATGCAATAACACATCAGGTATTCATTTTGGATTGACACAAAATATTATTATATTTGTTATGACTTCATTGTTGATTGGATTATTGCTAGTGGATATAATGGCTTGCTCTCCATTTGTAATACTTGGAGCAATGCTTAAAGAAAGTATTATGAATAATGGAATATTGGCGAGATAATCTTATGTATAAAGCATACAAAGACTTGCCACATTTTATAACTGCCAAATTTGCTAGTATGGACACACAAAGAATGGAACAAGATATGAATAGGGCTATTGAATATAGTAAAAAGCATAATCTATACCACATCATCAATCAAAACTACCGAGACTACTAAAATAACTTTCACTTTGGACTTGATTATAGAATCTTTAGCAAAAGTGCTCGGGTAATAGAGATAAAACATA
>NZ_DS990395.1:0-567 GCF_000155475.1 Helicobacter cinaedi CCUG 18818 = ATCC BAA-847
TAGGCAGGTATAGAATCTACTAAAATTTGAATTTTTATAGTGATTTAATATGGTTTCATTATTGATTGTAGCTTTATCATCTATGTATGATTTAAGCTCTAGCGGTGGCAAGATTGCACCATACCCTAGCCCAAGTCTATTAGTATAGCGACCCAAAACCCGAATATCAGTTCGTGTTTCATAAAAATCATTTCCTTTAATGCAATATTCTATGCCTATTCTTTTCATAATTCTTACCTTTTTTTCATAGGAATAAGCTGTCCTATCTACTTTTCCCGCCAACTCTTCGTCAAATTTTATATCGCCGCCATTAAGACATACAAATGATACAAAGTAAAGCCACATTATTTTTTTCATTTTCACTTTAACTCCCATAATTCAAGCTTGGCTGTTCCTATATTAGTCAAATAATAATTTCTAGCCATACCATTTTCCACATCTACAAATTTACTTCCATTCCAAAGGGTTGTGTGAGAATAATTTCCTTTCATTACGACAATTCCCTTTTTATCTTTAATCTGTTCTAGTGCTGCAGTTTTGCCACTATCTGTTGCTGTTATAGATATT
>NZ_DS990395.1:1853-19699 GCF_000155475.1 Helicobacter cinaedi CCUG 18818 = ATCC BAA-847
TAGGCAGGTTCGTATCTTTGAGATTCCTTGTGGTTGTGATAGCACATAAGTTTTTATTTCCTCTTGCAATTGCTTTCGCTTGTTTGTAGTGTAACATCGTCCACTATCTGTATTGCCCACTTGTTCTATTTGTTGAAAAAATATATCAAACCATTGCATTTCCATTATTTCAATTTTTTGCGACAATCCATAATAATCAAGACAGATTCCCACTCCAAATTCCTTTGCCGTCTTTATCATTCTTGATTTTGCAAAATAATGGAATTCACTATCAGCCTTTTTAAGTGGGCGACTTGATAGAAAATCTACGCCCAAACACTCTGTATTTGAATCTGCATATACACTACTAATACATAAAAACAAAAACAAACAAAGTTTTTTCATCACATAAACTCTCCCTTTACAATAATTCCCAAAAACAGAGTTCTCGGACAAATATAGCTTCTTTATAATAGTCTAAATAATTTGTCTCATCTAAAAACCCTTTCCCATTCCATAGAGTCGTATGTCCCCCTGCATTTCCCCAACCCTCTATCACCATAGTTACAATGCCTTTAATCTTTAAAGAACATAAAGCATTAAAGAAATTTTTGTTATTTCTGCGAATCTCTGCTACCCTTGTTGGATTAAAAATATTACCATATATATCTGCCAATGTTTTAAAAGGTTCTTTTCTGTAATCATAAAATATTTTATAAAAATCTCTACCATTTGCTTGCGAGTAGGGTTTTAGTTGTTTCCAATTTTCTAGTAAAAGTCCCTTTATGCTAGACACTCCTGTATAATATTTATAATTATCTTTTCCTATAAGTTTTGTTCCACTTGTGAGCTTTACTCTATTTTCTATGAGTGGCATACCACCATGATTTAGTGCATAACTCACACGCAGGGCACAAGTATTTATATAAGATTTAGAATCTCTATTAAACTCACGCAAAGCTTGTCCTCCCACTTTCTCATATCGCTTTTGTGCTTGGGCTAGTTCGGCTCTATGATATGCTACATTGTCTGAAGCTCCTTCCTGTATCGCTTTTTCAATTGCGCTATAATACTCCGCTTTACCAATCTCATTTATTTCTATGTATGCATTGCTTACACTTTCCCATGCGGGTCTTTTAAGATTCAATGTTGTCATTAATTGTTTAGACATAGACTTCTACTTCTCCTATGGTAATATATCTATCTTTAAAAATATCATAGAGTATAGCCCTATTATTGTTAATTTTGCTTTGCAAATTAAATTTATCATTGCTAGTTTTAATAAGCACCTCCACTTTCTCCCCATTCTCATACCCTTGTGTAATGATATGTAGATTTAAATCACTAGAATGCCTTGAATCTCCTTGCAATCTTATCATATCATTACCATAGCTAAAACATATCTCTAGCATCTTCTTTTCTTTGTTTTCTTGTATCCATTGTTTGTAAGAAATGCTTTTATATTTTTGTTCTATCATACAACCTAAATATTTCTCTTTATAGCTACTATTCACTTACATTCTTTGCAGTATTTTTTGACTATGCGTTCTACTTCAAACTGATAGCCCGAACCATATCCTGCACCATAATAAAACATTTTTATGCAACCTTTAAAATTTTTATAACTTAACTCTGGATTCTTATCATTAACACCATAAAATTCTTTTTCTGTATCAATATATTGCTTTAGCTCATTAAAAGCGGTTTTTGAATCCATTATCTTTATCTTATGCCTAGTGGGGTCAAGCGATAAATTATCAATATCCTTTTTCATCTCATTTTCATCATTTATGCCCGTGCAATATGCCAAGCCTAACCAACCCAACTCTGCGACCTTTCTATAAGAATCCAAAAACTCCTCCGCATTTGCAGAATAAAAACAAAAAAACAATGAAACAAAAAAATATACTCTTTTTTTCATTTTGTACCTACTTTGTTTTTTAATTCCCAAAACTGAAAATCTACTACATTATGATTGCCAATCAAATAATTTTCACTAATCTTAAAGTCCTCAAAACGCTTGTGTTTCCCATTCCATAGAGTTGTGTGTCCTCCCACATATTCAGCTATCTAAGCTTCTACAATAATAAATTTTGCCCTTAATTCTACCATTTATTTACAATGTTTGCGGTATTTTTGCATTGTATCTTTATATCTCTTTTTATACTCCTTTGAAAACATAGCATCATCTAAGTAAATTTGATCTAAGATTCTAGCTATTTCTTGCATAAGTTCTTGGCTATCGTAGAGATTAAGACACGCATTTGTATAGTCTGGATTCTTCCTGTTTGTGTCTTGTTTATCATAAGTCTTAGCAAATTTTAGATTCGCTTTATCTATCATTCCATTATTTGCGTTTAATATTGTTGTTTTAGTAAAAAAAAGTAAGCTCATCTAAAAGATTGGTCGGCACTATATGCCATACATCAGGATGAGAATGAGAAATTATATACCTATCAACAAAATCACTTTGGGGATTAAATTCTTGCAAACATACAAACAAGGCATTCCGTTTGAGTTTTAATATCACCTCATCTACACTTTCCCAAGTATTAAGCAATTCCATAGGCAATGTTTGCTCTATGTCGTAAGAAAGATTAAACAATAGCAATATTGCTGATATTATTTTTTTCATTGTCTAGTGTCCAAAAGTAAAATTTTGTTACCACCACATTTGTTCCACCATCAATTAGATAGTCTGTCCCACCTATAAATCTTTGCTCATCTCCACTCCATAAAGTAGTATGTCCATAAGCATTTCCCCAACCACTTACTTGCATAACCACAATACCATTTTTCTTAAAGTTTTGCAACTCTTGTCTAAATGCTATATTATCATTTTTTGAATACATTTCTTTTGGATTGTATGGCTTTTCAAACCCCCATTTTACATATAAAAAATCCCTTATATATAGTAAATTTTATACAATCATTATTCAATTATCTGCGAGATACAATTTTTACTCTTTGGCATAATTGTGTAATCCTTAACATAAAGAGTTGCTTTGCCAAATAATCCTTGATGCAATGTGCCGTTAAAATAATAAATATTACAGATAGGCGATACACCCTCATTTTTGCTAAACTCCCTTTCTTTTTCGGCACTTTCAAACTCTAATTCCAAATCTACACCAATAAGATTTTGAGGAACTTCCAAATTCATCACATGCCATATTTCATTAGAAAGATTTGCGTTTTTATCTAAATCAATTTCACCATCTGTAAGTCTAGATTCTGTATCTTCTACCCTAAACACCCTATATCTTGGACACTCACATGCATACATCATATTTATCGCATACAATGTGATAGGCTTATCCACACTACACGCACAAAAGAATAACAACAATGCAATCAATACATATTGTCTCATATCATTTCCTTGTTAAAATTTATCCACCTTTTTTGCGTGGTTTTTTTGATGACCTTGCCATTTTGCCAAATAGCCCTTACTCCATGTCGATAATCTTGCTTTGCATTATCTTGCGTGTTATCAATATTTGGATTTGTTTTTGTGGTGTGTCCCACAACATATCCTTGTGGAATTTCTTCGGATAGATTTTTTGAAATACTATCAATCACATAAAGATCTCCGCCAGATTCACAACCATGTATTTCAATGATTGCTCCTTTTGAAATAAATCGATCAAATTTTACATCATATATTGTCCTTTTTTCCTCATGAGTGTCCCAAGCAGTCAGTAAATCTGCGGTTTTACTGGCATAAAGACTTGCATTTAATTTGTTTTCTTTAATGTCTTCACTCAACAATTCTTTATACATTGAAGCACCTTTATACATATATAATCCCCATTTACTACCATGAAAAAATAGATCTAATGAAGCAATAGATTCTATATTTTGTTCATTAATTTTATCTACTATAGTTTTTGCTGAATCCACAAATTCATGTATAAAAATATCATTAGGATAATAGTGCTTATAATCTTTTAGAACATTTATAGAAGCATAATAAAATGCCGCATTGTCTCCAATTTTTCTTGCACCACCATAAAATAAAAGATGAACTTGTTTATTTCTTTGTGGAGTTGATTTTTGAATGCTTGTCCTTATTGTCTCTGCCCCCATAAAGTCTTTTTTTGGATTAAGTATAGTTATACCATCTTCGCTATTTTCCCTAAATCCCCATAACTTACCCTTATAACCACCATTTATAAGGGTAATAGTCAGTAGGAAATCTATGCTTTGTTGTTTTGTGTTGTTTTGAGAGTTTTTAGATTCTCTGGCTTGTCTATCTTTAGATTCTATCATTGACAATACTTTTTATAAAGCTCCTGCTGGCAATTACTCACAGCCTCTTTGTCGCTATCAAAGGCACAAGGATACTTCTTTGCAATCCAATCTTTTTTAAACTGCTCACACATAGCTTCTTTTTCTTGCCTTTGCTGCTCATATATTTCAAGCATTTTTGGACTACAAGGATAGCTAGAATCTTGTGGAGATTCTATGTATGGGAGGCAGTATGTTACTTGGTTATTTGCCTTACATGAGCATGTATTCTCTGTATCTATATCAAGATTTGAAATACTCCCCGACACCACAAGATTGAGTCTGAAACAATACGTGATTTCATTAAAATTTCGTATGTCCTCTCGTTGCAGTATTTGTTTGCGTTTTTGATGACAAGCTTTATCATTTGGAGCACAACTATTTACAAAACATCTATGCTGTGAAAAATCAAATGCTTGACTTGTAAAAAATATGCAAAAAATCATCAAAAAATACCGCATTATACGACTTCCCTCAATCTTTGTAGGTCATTTACGCAAATTTGTGTATAAAAATATTGATCAGACTCATCATATACATAAAAATACCTAATGTTTATTTCAATATAACGCATATATTTTCGCAATAATACATCAAAAGAATTATGTTGAGAATGAAAGATTATATACCATTGTCTAAGTAGAAATAATAGCCTATCTTGCACTCTTTGATTATGCAAGGACACTGCACTATAGCTTCTTATTTCTATCGTAGCATCTGAAATTGATATATTCATTTCATTATCTCTTGAGTTAATGCTCTTTATTTTAAGACCTATACACCCCATTTTTTTGCAAAAACTTGCAACAAAGCTTTGGATATTTTGGTGATTTTCTTGTAATGTTTCTTTCCATTGTCCCATAAAGATATGTATATCACTATTATAAGCTTCTTGTATATCTTTGGATAGAGTAGAAAGCCAATCTTTTGCATAAATAGCCTTTATTCTCTCACTTAAGCATTTATTTTTAGCATAGATATTGTTACTCTTATATTCGGCAGTATTGTAAGATTCATACTCTTTGAGGTTGTCATAATCGAGTGTAGCCTTTGCGCTATATATAGCATTTTCTAAGAAATCTAACATTCCACTAAAACCTCTTAGATTTTGAATAAAACTGCCACTTTCTACATCAGGACAATTAAACTGATGTTTGGGGTTTGTAGCCAAGAGTTCAAAAGCTATCTTATCATCATTACTCGCTATAAGAATGCCTTGTGATATATCTATTTTTTCCTCTATTTCCTTTTCCTCCACTCCCTCCCCAAAGCTCCAATACTTCTCTTTATATCCTCCATTGATAAGCTTAAGTGTGAGTAGAGAATCTAAGTTTTGTTCTCTATCCTTAGATTCTATGAGAGAATCTAATCCATTGGCTAATGCAATCTCTAGCTTTTGTGTCTTATAAGGTGTGTGGAGTGTGAGGATAGTAGCATTACTAGGATTAGAATCTAATCCTATTTTTGCATAGTCTTTTATGTCTAAATCTTTATGATAGCAATACTCATATACATATGTATATCTACCAACACCATACTCTTTATCTTGGTATTCTTTATAGGCTTCTTTATAGATTTTTGGAATCTTTTGTGGGATAAGGAGTATAAGTAAAAGCATATTAGAATCCAGCTGTAAAGATACATATTTATACATATATTCTTTCATAAAAGATTGTTTAAGATTGGAATGCAATATAGAGAGTATATCTTGCAATGCTTTATCTAAGTTATGTATATCATGTAAATCTTTAGTATCTTTAGCTATATCAATAGTGATAGAATCTAGTGGAGTGTCATTATTTGATTCTATAATACTATCATTAAGCTTTAGTCTATATATAGGGAGATTGTCTTTTTGTAATGGAGTGATTTTATAATGCAGTCTTAGAGCTGGTTTATAGAGCTTTATTTGTGGCTCTAGCTTTTGTTTATTTTGCGTGTTAGAATCTATTGGCTTAGGGGAGTTTATTCTAAATGTATTAGGCTTTGGTGTAGCAATAAGAGGGAATCCTTTATCACTAAAGACATTGCCACTAACTAAATCCTGCATTATAGGATAATCATCATTATACTTTTTAAAAGCTCTAGCACTAGGGAGTATTACAGAAATAAGAGTGCATGGAGTAGGAACACCTGCGATATTATTAGTGCAGCCTATAATGTGAGAGTTGATTAAATCAGATTCTAGAATCATAGGTATGCCTTTAGACTTAAAAGGTTTACCTTTATTACTCTTTAGTTTTACTACTCCATTATGAGGACATTTGATTTCAGTATCCTCTAGTATTGGGTGGAGCATAGCGGTAGATTGAATAGAATCTTGGGTTTTAGAATCTTGGTCTTTTTGTTGCAAGGCTTGTCTGTGTTGTTGCTCTGTGTGTTTTGTAGGGGGAGTTTTGGTAGAGAGATTGATAGCGAAACGAGTGTCTATTGGTTGTATCTCTTGTATATCTGTATGTGTTGGCATAGTAATCCTTTATGTATTTATGTATGATTAGAATCTTATCTTGCATTCTCTTAGATTCATTGTGTATTCCCTTGATTCTTTTATACATTAGCTATATGCGTGATAATAGTAATTTGTCATAGATACTCTTGCATTATTATAAAAGATTTCTATATTATCACTCTCATCACTCATATATACCTCTCCCTTTTCTCCATAGAAAAATCTAGGATTGTCTATATCCTCTTTACCACCTCTAAGCAGTAAAGAGTAAAAATACACATCGCAGGGCAAAGTAAAGTCTAAACCTAAATCTTTTTCCAAGCTTTTAGAATCTATAATGCTGTTGTCTTTGGCGAAAATGGTTATTTTGTTAGATTTTACATAAACTTCATCAAGTTCTATTTTGACATTTTTCATTATATCTTGTGTGTCATTTCTATTATATTTTGGTTTTTTCACGATGATAGCTTCATCTAGGTTGCGTAGTAAATCTGCCCTACTAAAAATAAGATACTCTAATTTGTCATTTTCTATCATATTACCATTGCTATCTAGCTCATATGGATAATGCCAATAATAATATCTTAGATTATGAGCAATCTTATAAAGTTCTTTTCTCGTATCTATATAATCTTGGGTAAGATGCTCATTTGATAGACAAAACATAGTAACAAAGCTTGACTTATAGCCTAGAGTCTTTATTAAAATATCTTTCTCTTTTATACATTCATCGCCATTTTTATGCACCATAATAAAAAACTGACACTGATAGAGCGCATAGATTTTGGCAATACTAGATTCTAGTGTGAATGTATCTATATCATTTGTATCTAAGATTTGTAGGTAAGTATCTTGGATTTGATATGCAAGTAGGCAATCAATGAAATTGTCTTTCTTAAATGATTGAGTATCTAAATGTGAGACAAAGGCATTTGTATGTAAGCATATTGGATACAGCACACAATCCAAAGGACCTATCTCTGCATTAAACTTTTTCTTTTTATCATTTCCCCAAGCAGTTTTTTCAAGCTTACTAAAATGGAGTTTGTAAAATTTGCTTTGAAAAAGGAGGCATTGGATAAAGTCATTCAAAGAATCTAGTGTTTGGGCAATGTTAAAATCCTTACATCTATTTTCATTAGGCTCATAAGAGAGAATATAAGCATAAAGATAAAGAGATTCAACAAATTCTTTGAGATAATGTGAATGCTTTCCTACATTGATTAAATGCAACGCCTCTGTATTTTTATAATCTAGCCTATCACCTAGTGTTAATCCTAGCTTTATGCCTAAATCCGATATAACAGAAGTAGTAGGCTCATAAAATTGCTGCCAAGCATAACTTAGGCTATCATCGTTTTTCATAGCTGCCCTAATAGAATCTAAATGATGTATGGCTACTCCAAGATTATTCCCTTTTTGCGCCTTTTTTGCACTATCTCCCAATGTCTCAAATATCTCTGTATCTTTATGAGTTTCCATAAGTCTTATTGCATTATCGGTACCACCCTCATAGCCCGAAGCTTGCAAAGACTTATCAAGCACTTTTCGTGTAAAGCCATTGGGGTTAAAGAGTTTGGCGACACTCCTTACTAGCTTTACAAGAAGTTTCCATATCACCCTAAGCACTCGTAAGAATATAACCATAGCGGAAGTGATAATGCCTCCAAGTCCGGGAGCATTATAGGTATAAAGCTCTTTTACTACAACAGGATAGCCCATAACAAACACTTGTGCCAAGTGCCCTCCTAATGAATGTCCTGTGGTCGTAACTCTAATGTTATTTGATGAGAAATATTTGTTAATGCTTTGATAGGATTGATAGTTATCTTGCAAAGATTCTAGATTGTGATTATAAACATAACTATTTGCATTTTCAATAGATAGTTTGTGATGAGCTATGATAGTTCTAAATATGCTTTTAGAGAGTAGCTCTAGTGCTTTTGCTTGGGTGATAGCTACACCAGTAGTAGCAAGCAATACATCAGCACCTAAGACGTCAGTCAAAACACCTTTGCTATCTGCCTCTGTGCCTCTAAAGGCGATGATATATGAAAAGTCATTTTCAAGCTTTCTTGCATTTGTGGCTGTATCTAGTTCCCCTAAATCTCTAAATATTGTAGCAGAGAATCCACTAAGTGTATTTGGGATATGATGAATTAATTCATAACGATTGACAAAGTTTTTAGTGCGGTGGGAGAGGGTGGCCTGAAGTGATATATCTTTGATAGATTTTATTTGTTTGTCTTTACCATCATCATCTTTGATTATCATTTCATTGCAAAATCGTGCTTCGATAGCTCGGGCGTAGGTGGTGTTGGAATCTTTTTTGATAATTGTGAGAAGCTCTTTTTTTGAATTTATAATTTCTATATCATCACATACTATATGACCTTTTGTTAGATTGTCGCCAAATATTTTATTCCATTCATCTATCTTATATACTTCATCTAATAAAGCATAACTCGCATCGGCACAATCCGCCATATCTTTGAATCTATTAATCATTATTTTATTTGTCATTATTTTTCTCCTCCATATAAAATTTATTTTTTGATGTTGCTTCTCTGTCTATCGTCTCTTTTGTTTCCCAATAAAATCCTCTGCCCTCATCGCCTTTTAACCATAAACCATAATGCGTATAAGTAAATCCTTTAATATACGATATGATATGTTCTTTTCCGTTAGAATCTATATAATAAACCTCAAATCTCTTATATTCAGTAAGCCTACTATCTAATTGCCTAATGGTTTCATCGGTGTTATATTTTACATCATAACCATTTGATAAAATATTTTTGACTCCTTTTTTATTATATTCTTGAAATAAATCTTTATCATAAATATAAAACCCACTTTCTTTCTCCACTAAATCCAGAAACTTATACCACTGCGGATCAAAATATTTAAACGAGCAACCACTCAACATAAATATTACTACCAAGATTCCAAAGATTGCTAAAATAGCATTAATCATTCTCACACTATTTCCTTTGTAGATTCTGTGCCTCTAAAGGCGATGATATATGAAAAGTCATTTTCAAGCTTTCTTGCATTTGTGGCTGTATCTAGTTCCCCTAAATCTCTAAATATCGTAGCAGAGAATCCACTAAGAGTATTTGGGATATGAGAGACTAACTCATAGCGATTGACGAAGTTTTTAGTGCAAGTAGAAGGAACTTGTTGTTTAGAATCTATAACACTATTGTCTCTAGCAAAGATGCTTACTTTGTTATTGTATTGCAATATGAGATTGTTAAAGCTAAGGGGTGTATTAGCAAGATAGCTGTTGTTAGAATCTAGGGAGTTAGTAGAAGTATTAGCATTGGCTTGGGGATTACTAAAAGTGCGAATATGAGAGTCTTTAAGAGAATCTAAGAATATAATTTTTGTATCTCTATCATTAGATTCTAAGATGAGATAAGAATCTTTGATATAGGCATTGTTGTTTGTGTTTAGATTCTGTGTAGTATTTGCAGTATAAGCATTTGCTAGATTCTGTGTGGTGCTTGTAGTATTACCTTTAGAGAATCTTACTTGTCGTTGTGCTTGTCTTTCTTTGTCTCTTTGTTTTCTTTGCTGCTCTCTTTGGTATTCTTGGAGTTTAGATTCTCTCTCTTTAGAATCTAATCCTTGTAGTTGTTGCTCTAGCTCTTGTTGCTGTTTTTGTAATTCTTGTATTTCTTTATCTTGTATTTGCTTTCTTATTTGCATTATGGCGTTATAGAGGGATATTCTCTCATTGATGTAGTCTTGGGTTAGGGTTTGTTTGTCAGCAATAAAGATAGTATAAAAGTCAGATTTGTAGTTATAAAACTCTCGCCAATTAGATTCTCTTAATAATGGCTCTTTATTAGAATCTAAAAGTATATAATTCTCACAGAAAAAGAGGGCTTTAAGGAGGTGTAAGGGAGAGTTTGGTGTGAGGGAGTGTATATCTTTAGGATTAAGCTTTTGGATATAGGCTACCTTTGGATTTGTAAATGAAATAATAGGAATAGGCTTATACGCATTAAATTCTGTATTAGTTTTTTGAATATTATGGTAGAGCCTTTGCATTTCTTGTTGTAGAGATTGTGTTTTAGATTCTGGATTTTCATTTTGTGAAAAACTACACATTATCATATCTTGATTAAAAAGATTGGTGTAGTTTTTATCATTGCTATATAGTGAGCAGATATTGTTTTGGAGGGTTTTAAAGCTTGGGTAAAATTCGTGGATTGTGTTAAGGGCTTTGGTGGAAAAAATTGTCGAAGCAAATAATGTTCTTGGAACTGCATTTATACTTTGTTCCGCAATAATTCTTAATGGTTGAGATTGTATTTTTGCCGTAACCTTATTCCCTGCTTTTATTGTGGAAGATATTCCAGATGTAATCGCAAAAGAACCAATGTAATACAATGGTCTTTCTTTAAAATCTTGTATTAACATTTCTTTCGCTGCCATTCTAGTTTCTTCGTTATTCAAAAAAGTTCTAATACCTTTCCAAAATAATTTCACTTCCTCAATGGCTTCTTGCTGATGATAATCTTTTATCACGATACTACCATGTTGCCAATCACGCAATCCAGAGATTCTGCTTAGAAAATCTCCAAAATTATAGGCAGCAACCCAAAAAGATGCAATCCCTTCGCCAAAATCACTTAAATGGTCTGTAAAATCTTTATTGTTTTCTGCCATTTTCTATCTCCTCTCAATTTTTACTATCTTTATAAAATGGCATTATACATACAATGCCAAAATTTATGATATGCCAAAAAGCAATGCTGATTATAATAATGAGCCACCATTGCATCGGCGGAAAAACAAGCCATACGAACAATGCACAAAATACATTGCCAAGAATAACATCCGTTGGTAAAAATCTTAAGAACATATAAAACACTGCTTTGGGTTTATGTCGAGTTTGACAATTTTTGCATACAATGCTGAATTTATTCTTTTCAGATACTTCATACAAATTCCAAATACTCTGCAATTTATTAATATTATTCCCACACACTTCACATTTTTTATATAACAACATTGCATTCCTTTTAACTTGCTAGATTGATAGTATAACATAATTTTTCAGTATCCTCTAGGATTGGGTGAAGCATAGCGGTGCTTGTAGGATTGTCATTAGCAGAAGCATTAGCTTCGTGGCAATCTCTCATTGTCTTTTCTCTCTCTACTATCTCTTTAGATTCAGAGGAGTTACATTCTAGCTTGATATTGAGGCTAGAGTCTAGTAGGGAGTAGTTTAGAATAGTAAGCCTAGAGCCATTTAAAAACACATCTAAGGTGCTTAGGGAATTGTTAGAATCTGCATTGCTAGAATCTCTATTGTTGCTTGTAGATTCTATAAGCTCATCACTTGCTTGGAGGTGATACACAGGCTTAGATTCTATAAACACTCCTTTAGAATCTAACTCACCAAAAAAGCATTCGTTATAGGGTTTATTAGATTCTGTGCCGCCTGTGAGTTCTACTCCCATAAAGTATAGCTTGGAATTTATAGAATCTATGCCTTTAGATTCTAAGACTTTACAGTCTATGGTTTGGTTATTATAAGCTCGTATTTCCTCTATGTGTTTTGTATCTTTATTGCTCATATATTACTCCTCACATACTACTGATTTTCGTAATGCGTGTAGAGATTTACTCCAATAGCTCAAATCATCGTTGCCACTTAGGATAGCTATATGGCTTTTGTTGGTAGAATCTATAAAGCTTTCTGACATATTGGAATAATGGTAATTTTTATATACAGCCCTGCACAACATCTCATCACGCAAGATTAATATAAACGAGGCATTATGATTAAGTGTCCAATTACAATCTGGAATATTTGGGTCTATCTGCTCTATGGGGTAAGCGATATAGTCTTTTGTGTTTTCATCTCTATGTTTAGAATCTAAAAGCATTCTTGTCTGAAGCTCATCATTCCACATAATAAAAGTAAAATCCCCTTGTATATTTGTGTATCCTAGATTCTTAACTTTTGTGAGGAGTCTCTCTAATTGCTCATTGATACGATTATATACTCGCATAAAATCAGAGCTTTTAGTAATAAAATCTTTAAGCTTATTTTCATAATACTTTTGATTTTGTGTGATAGTCCTTTTGCATTCTGTGCTTATATTAAGCCCTTTTGTGATGTCCCCCTCAATCTTTAAAGCACAAAATATTTTATTTTGTGTCATACTTCTAGCCCAAGTCCTAAAGGCTTTTGCTCCAGCAATAGATTCTAAGTTAGAATCTATACTTTGGAATTTGCGAAACACTGCATAAAGATATTGTAAATAATGAAATTTTTGAAGCAAAGAATCTCTAGTAGAAATATTATCAGGTAGCCACTCCTCATTGTCGATAATCTCTATGCCTATGGAATCGAGTTTGTTGAGAACCCAAGTAACGCAGTTGTGGATATTTGGAAACCAATTAAGACTAATTGGTAGATTTACAGGAGTAGAGTTGTAATACATTGTATTTTGCATATTTTCTAATGAAGTAGAGAGCTGAAAATCACTTGATTGCATAGTGGCGTTTCTATTTTGTGTGAATCTAACTTCCTTTTTAATAGATTCTACTAACACTTCATATTGTTCTTTTGAGATTTCAAACACACAGCGGTTTTGTTGCCAAAAGGTAGAGAGTGAGCGTTCTTTGTAATAATAGGGCTCTACATATTCATTGACTACATTATTACTCTCTGGTGCATATTGGTTATTCTCATACACCTTGCCCCAATGATTTGTATCGTGTGTAACGGGACCAAAGCCAAAGAATCCTTCGCCTTCAAATTCATCGCTTAATATACTAGGATACACTCTCTCATACCATTTGCCTTTGTCTTTTTTGATAGTATTAAAATAATAGCCTATCAGTGAATCATATCGTGGATTAGAATATTTCTCTATCTCAATATTACTTTGTGAATCTAATTCATCAGGGTGCGTATGTGTTAAACCTAAAAATGCGTGAGGAATGGTAAAGGGTATAAAATCTAGTTTTGGTTTCATCGTATCGATATAGATTGTTACGAAGTATTGCATAGGGAATCCTTAGTTATTAATTATTTGCTAAAACCGCCATTAGCAAGATGATAAGCCGCAAGCCACCAATAGCTATTTATGCTTATAAAAACAAACCAAAAGCTTGGCTTGTAGATTCTGTATTGTATAGTATTTGTCTTTTCTAAAAAGAAGTAAATGATAAACATTAAGGTATGGCAGAGTGTGAAAAATAAAGAAAAATTACCAAAACCACCCAATATATGAAGATCTGTTTCTATACCAAAAATATATAGCAATAATCCTACTAACTGAAAGAGTAAAAAAACTAAGATAGAGCAAAAAATAACAGACACTATCATCAATGCCACGCACACAAAGCAATCTAGGATAAATTTAGAAAAATCAAATTTTTCTTTTTTCACACGATTTCCTTAAAGTTAGAATCTAATATACTAGGATATACCCTTATCGCCTTGTTTATCTAATTCATCAGGTGATTTACCTTTAGTAAGTCCTAAGAAAGCGTGAGTAAAACCCTCAAAATCAAATAATGGGTCAATATAGATAGTTACAAAATATTTCATTTATAAAATCCTCCTCTTAAGTCAAATACAATATAGATAACTATAATATAAACCAAGCCAACAAAACAGGTATAAAATAATCTTTGCTTCTTTGTAATATACAAAATAACACCAATAATGAGTGCTACAATGCAAGAAAAATATTCATTGTAAAAATAGATGATAGTTATTATCATAGACAATATAAATGAGATTGTATTTTCTTTATATAATAAATTTAGCAAGAAAATAAGCCACATAAAAATAAAGCAAAAAAAAATGGTTGATATAAAATGCAACAAATATCTTATCAAGTGAAATACCCTCTTTATTAACACCATATGTATATACAATCATCGAAAATACATATACTACTCCAACACTACACACAAACCACGCAATCTGTCCGCTTGTAATAGAATCTATTCCTTTAGA
The DNA here is from genome assembly GCF_000155475.1 of Helicobacter cinaedi CCUG 18818 = ATCC BAA-847. Taxonomy (GTDB): domain Bacteria; phylum Campylobacterota; class Campylobacteria; order Campylobacterales; family Helicobacteraceae; genus Helicobacter_C; species Helicobacter_C cinaedi. The sequence goes on from NZ_DS990395.1 coordinate 16,568, forward strand.
TTCTAGCTTTGCTTTGAGTGTTGAATAGAGAGGAATTTTCAAGCCACTTGCCTTTTGGTAGGAGGATTAGGACAACCTACAATAGAGCTATAGAGTAAATCAGATTCTAAAATAAAAGGGATATTCTTATCTGTAATACTTTTACCCTTATTAGATTTTAATTGCACTACTCCATTATGAGGACACTTTATTTCATTATCTTCTAGTAGAGGGTGAAGCATAGCAGTGCTTAAAGGTTTGCTTTGTTCTTTGTGTTGTTTTTGTTCTCTTTGTATGATAGCTTTATCTTGTTTTTCTTTAGATTCTTTGTTTGTTAATGTGAGTTTGATGTTTAAGCTAGAATCTTGTAGAGAATAATTTAAAAGAGTAAAAGTAGAAGAGTTTAAAAAGATAGTAAGTGTGCCTAGATTATTTTCTTCATCTTTGGGGGAGAAGTGATAGATGGGTTTAGATTCATCTAATCCTATATTGGATTTAGTATCTGGTGTGCCAAAGAAAAAGGGATTAGATTGTATTTCAGATGAACCTAGTAGGAGGGTGGAATAGAAAAAGATTTGAGTAGAGGGAGAGTTAAGAATATCTAAACTTATAGGTGAATCTTGTTTTGTATTATTGCTCTCTGTATTTGTATTCACATATTCTTGCAGTAGAGATTCTAATTCTTGTATGTCTAAGTAAGTTTTATCTTTAGTGAATATGTCTATTTTATTGTTATGGATATGGAGGAGGTGAGACATTGAGATGTTGTTAAAGAATTGAACATTGTTTGATGATGAAGTAACATTAGAGTTTAGCTTATCTAAAAATATGATTGTTATAGATTTGTCTTGAGATTCTAAGATAAGATTGGAATGTTTGTTTAATCTTGCTTGTTGTTGCTCTTGTCTTTGTTTGTCTCTTAATGCTTTTTCTTGTTCTCTTTGTAACTCTTTGAGTTGAGATTCTTTTTGCTTAGAATCTAAGTTTTGCAAGGATTGTTCTAAGATTTCTTGTTGCTTTTGTAATTCTTGTAATTCTTGCTTTTGCTTTTCTTGTTTAAGTTGAGAAATAGATTTATAGAGGGATTTTCTAGCTTCTAAGTATTCATCAGTTACAGAATCTTTGTGGAAGAGGAAAGAAAGATAAAAAGATGATTTATAATTATAAAATTCCCTTGTATTATTTCCATACAACAAATTATCATCATCAAAATATATACTACTTTCACACTGATATAAAGCTTTTAAATAAATTGTTTCGGAATCTTTATTGAGATTATCTATATCTTGTGCAGTCAATAAATTACATTTAATCATTTTATTTCCTCCGAGATTTTTATTGTATCATTTAATTCCTTTAATTGTTTAGTGGTTAGATTTCTCCAAGCGTTACTAAAACCTCTAGGTATGATTGCTTTATCTGGTAATATATAGGGATTGGGGTAAAGTTTATCAGTCATATCAACACCATTAATAAATGTTTCCTTATGATTATAATTTCCTGAAAATCTTTGCATTATTCTTTGTGTAGTTTTATGACAATGAGCTACACTAAGCTGCTGCATTTCTTGTTCTGTAAAATAAAAATCAGCTTCCCTAATATAGTCAATCATAAAACCTCCAACATAATTTACAAGTTTTTCAACTTGTTTGCTTATCCACCAAGAAATAGCCACTCCTCCTATAAAAATAGCTATCCCAACTACCACTGCACCGACAATACTTACACTTGCAATGGCTGTGGCTATAAATGCAGTAATAGCAATTCCTGCGGAAGCTACAACACCAATTTGAAAGATTCTATCTGCTACGATTGTTGCTCCTACTTTCAAGACTACCTTTAATCCATCACCTGTTTTTTGATATTCAATGAGAGCATCAACAGCAAGGAGTTGATTGCTTACACGAGTGAGAATAAATCTAAAGGGTTTTACTATGTGTTTGAGTTTTTCGGATTGCTCTGCAATGGTCGTAAGATTTCCAAAACTATCAACCTTATCTTTAAAAGATTGTATATCTTTCTGATGAAAAGGGTCATCTTGTTCTTTCTTTTCTTGGCTTTTCTCTTGCAATGCTTTTATCTTTGCTTCATCTTGTTCTTGCTCCATTTCTTTTAACATTACTATTGCATTGTCTGCTATATCTGCTTTTTTAAGGACTCTTATTAGTGTTTCTACCTCTTGCTTATCAACTTCATTTTCTGGCTTTATGATAATTTCTATTTTATCGCTCATTTGCACACCTTGAGGTTGGATTGGATAGTGGAGATAACTTTTTCGTCTTGAGAATTTTTTTGTATCACTTTTTCCACTTCGACTTTGAAACCTTTTGCCTTATCAGATTTTGCGGTATATTTATCTAATTGTGCCGATATGGTTTTAAAATGTGATTTAGAAGTATTGAATCTTTGTATAGCGCGTTGAATATCTTGCCGATTAACATCGCAAGTATTGCTTTCAATGTCGCTTAGAAACAAAGAATTAAAGGCATTATAAAATATAGCCATTCCAGCATAATAAATTCCCAATTTGTCTAGCGAAGCCTTTTCTAATTTTTTTAGGGTTTGAAAAGTCATTGCTAATACGAGATTCTAAAAAATCCAAAAAGTTTTGGTAATCTTGGGTGCGTTCTTTGTCGTGTAAGATGAAATAAGTTTGATTAGGATTGAAATCTCGTTCTTTGGATAGTAAATCCGCAATAATAAATAATTTTGTTTTTATCATTCTTCCGACATCTACAATCGTCTGCAACGCTCCATTCTCATCATCATAAGGCAAAATAAAATTTGACAGAATTTCAGTATTATCAATCGCCTTTTGAATGTCTTGCAAGTTTTGATGAATGGTAGCATTTATATTAAGTGCATTTAGGCTTTCTTGGGTAAGATTTTGGATAGATTCTAACTCCCTAGCCGAATCTTTTTCATACCACTCTATGAATGGAGCAAGTTCAGCTTTGGCATTATTTACGATATTATCCACTTCTTTATTTATATCCATTATCCACATTACAAGGCTAATCACCAAATACGCAATAAAGGCTATAATTCCGACATAAAAGCTGATTCTTTTGATATAATTACCATTGAATTTAGTTTGCATTGATTCTCCCTTACATTCTACTTCTCAATTTTTCTCACCACTTTCAACACCCT
>NZ_DS990395.1:20058-21837 GCF_000155475.1 Helicobacter cinaedi CCUG 18818 = ATCC BAA-847
TTCGCTTTAAAAGGAGAAAGGAATACTCTTGTATGAGTAATACTTATAGATTGCAAAGAAGTATCTTTAGAATGAGTAGATTCTCTGTATTCTTTAATGTCTTTAGAATAATTTAGGAGTGGTTTATATTGTCCTATACCATAATCTTTATGCTCATAGTCTTTATAGGGTTCTTTAAAGAGTTTAGGGAGATATTGGGGGATACTCATTGACAATCTCTCAATTTAATCTCTTGTAAGATTGAATTATTTTTAGAAATTTGCAATACATTATTTCTAAAAATGTTATATTCATACACGCCATTTTTAAAGCTATATCCCTTAAAATTTTGTTTGCTATCAAGCAGTGTTTTTCCTTTCAAAATAATATAGTTTCCACTATTTTTATTGACGCTTACATACACCATCTTATTGCAACCCAAATCACCCTCTGGACAAAGATATAAAACCTTAATCCAAAAATTCTCACTTTCATAACTGCATTGCTCTTGCGGAGTAAAATCATTTGCAAAAAGTGGGGTTATAAAAATGCTCAAAAATATTATTTTAACCATAGCTGCCAACTTGTATATATTTTCATATTCCTTACCTTAGTTTATCACTCTTAATCCATAGCTTAATAAATTCGCCGTTTTGTCTCCTATAAATAACAAAACTAAATTCTCCTTTATTTTGCAAGAGTTTTAGTTTATCTTTTGGAATTAAAAACAAATCATCAATCTTGCAATTTTTATGGGGAGCAGAATAAAAATACGCTCTCTCTTTTGCGTGTGTGCCAATGATTTCATTTTGCATTAAAATATTTTCATCTTTAAATTGACTTTGCAAGGCTAAAGTTTGGGAAAAATTACAATATCTCAAGCAATCATTGAATTGATTTGCTAGATTTACATCGACAATTAATTCTTTTTCTTGCACATTATCTTTAAGTGTTTTTGTATTTATATCATATTCAAGCCAAGTAATAGTGCCTGTGCCTTGAAATTCTCTGCTGTTTTTATCTACCCAATCAAAAAATAGCTTTACTAGAATCTTATCATTATCCCAAGTATCAAATTCAAACGAGATATGTTCTTTGACCCATTGCGTATCTCTGTCCCCTCTATAAGATTCAAATTCATAATTGCCTGCTTTTACGAGTTTAACAAAAACCTCTACACATTGTGGGTTGGGTTGCGTGAGGTTTTGGGAAAAATAGATTCTTGTTTTGTGGGGATTTTGAGCAAAAGTCAAACTTGAAAATAATATAAAAAATATAAAGATTCTTTTCATTTTTTTCCTACAATTTCATCAACTATTCGGGCTTTAATCTGTTCAATGGCTTTTTTATATGCTTCTTGTGCTTGGGTTTGTGTTGAATGCCATCTTGCCCAATTTCCATTATGCTTATTGATATAATAAGCTTTATATTCCATTCCTGCTAAGACTGAAGGCATTACTACGAATTGATTTTTTCTATCCTTAACTTGAGCGTTTCCTCCTTGTTCGCTCAATCCTTTGCCTTCAAAAGCTGACCATACCCCTGTTGGTTTATAGTTTGGATTTTGCTCAAAGAATTTACTATCCCAACCATAGTATGGAGCATTGCCAAATACTTCCATACCACCTGTTCCTGTATGTTTATATTGTCCAGAGCTAAAATGTGCTGTTTCGCTTCTATACATTTTTTCAATAATTCTTGCCATTTCTTCTCCATATTTATTATAAACAATTTTTAAAGCTTCTTTCGCATCATCTAGAGTATAAAGTTTATCTTGTAGCATTTTAACAACTTCTCTTT
>NZ_DS990395.1:22002-26596 GCF_000155475.1 Helicobacter cinaedi CCUG 18818 = ATCC BAA-847
TAAAGACAAGATGGATTTGATGGATTCCAAATTGTAGATTGATTTGTTTGTGTTGATGTTCTTTATTGGAATAGCTTTGCAGTAACTCTTTTTCTAAATTTTTATCACTCATACTTTGTGCATCACTTTGATAATCTAAAATAAGGTTTTCAAAAGGACTTGTCTGTTCTTTTAGATTATCAAAAAGATAGAATTGAGTAATAGGTAAATTGTCTTGTTGGGATTTGTGTTCTTTATAGTGTAGTCTTAGTATAGGTTTATGAAATTCTATTTGTGTCTTTAAAGCCTCTTTGTCTCTATTCTTAGTATGAGTAGGACTAGGAGCATTGATTTTATAACTATTAGGTTTAGGTGTGCAAATAAGAGGAAAGCCTTTATCACTCATTACACCACTAGAGACTAAATCTTGCATTATAGGATAATCATCATTATGTTTCTTTAGTCCTCTAGCACTAGGAAGTATGAGTGCTACTTGTGTGCAAGGAGTAGGAACACCTGCAATGTTATTAGTGCAACCTATGATAGGAGAGTTTAATAAATCAGATTCTAAAATAAAAGGGATATTCTTATCTGTAATACTTTTACCCTTATTAGATTTTAATTGCACTACTCCATTATGAGGACATTTTATTTCATCATCTTCTAGTATTGGGTGAAGTAGTGCAGTGGATTGACTTTTGTCATTCTGAGCCAAAGGCGAAGAATCTTTATCCCTTTGTGCTTTCTCTTTTTCTTGTATTGCTTGAGATTCAGAGGAGTTACATTCTAATTTGATGTTAAGACTAGAATCTAAGAGGGAGTAGTTTAAGAGTGTTAGGGTATTGCTACCCAAAAATACTTGGAGGGTGCTTAGGGAATTGTTAGATTCTGTGTTGATAGAATCTCTATTGTTGCTTGTAGATTCTATGGAGCTAGAATCTACTTCACCGATTAAGTGATAGATAGGCTTAGATTCTATAAACTCACCTTTAGAATCTAACTCACCAAAGAATAGGGGATTGCTAGGAGATTCAGATGAGCCTTGTAATAATTGAGAATACAAAAAGATTTGTGTGTTGCTAGAGTTTAGAGAATCTAAAGTAAGTTTAGATTCTTGATGAAAATCGATATGGGATTCTTGATTATTAGATTCTGTATATCTTTGTTGATATTCTTTGATAAGAGATTCTAATCTTTGTATATCAATAGTGCTTGTATCTTTAGTAAAAATATCTATCTTGTCATTGTGGATATGGATAAGGTTAGATAAAGAATTAGCAGAATCTAAGAATATAATTACATTGTTTTTGTCATTAGATTCTAAGATGAGATGTGAATCTTTGTTTGCTGTATTTCTATTTGAAAATCTTTCTTGTCTCTCTTTTTCTTTTTGCTCCTCTTTGTATTCCTTGTAACTTAATTGAGAGATTCTCTCTTGCTCCTCTTTATGCTCTTGCTCTCTTTGCTCTCGTAGATCCATTATGGTTTTATAGAGAGCTTTTCTAGCTTGTAGGTATGTGTCGCTTAGAGAATCTTTCCCATACACAAAGATATTGGCAAAGTCAGATTTATAGCCTAGTATCTTACTAACATTTTCTTTTGTGATAAAGCTTTCATTGTTTTCATTACAAATAGCAAATGGCTTACAAGCATATAAGGCTCTAAGTATATGCAGTGGAGAGTCTTTTGTGAGGGAATCTATGTCGGAATCACATAGTATTTGTATTCCTGTTTCTACTTCTCCTAATAAATTATCTTGTATCGTCTCTATATCATTACTATCTTTTTTATAGTTTAGCTCATAATTCAAGCTAGAAAAAATTTCTTTCATACAAAAACTCCTTGTGATTCCGCTATTAGATTCCCTTGAAAAAATGTCAAAAATTTATCCAAATCCTCTTTATTGTTATAAGAGATTCGAGATTCTATGAGTAATGCTTGATATATTGACTTAATAGATTCCACATTCACAAAATAGGTTAAAAAATTTACAATATTTAATAATCCTTGCTTTTTAAAAGAAATGGGATATATATCCAAAGAAACTTCAACCTCTGAATTAGCGATATGATAGGAAAATAAACTCATAAATTCTGATTTTTCAAAAGCATTTAGTGCGTGAATATGATATATATTTTCTCTTTGTAATGGTTGTGGTAAAGTATTATTGCTATTTTTTAATCTTTGTAGCATTGCTTCTGCTGTATCTATAAATCCTGCTTCCTCAACCATTACATTTTCATTATGTATAGACATTGTGGCGTATGTATTGGTGGTTTGTGTGTTGTATAATAGATAGTAGCCATTTTCTGTATTTTTTATACGACTATACAGCCTAAAGGCATAATTTTGCATTGAGCTTTTATTAAACATAGCCACACTATTTACCCCTGCGTATTTATCCACAAATGCTCTTTGGGATTTTGTGTCAAATCGCAAATATTCTGGGATTTTTACTTCAAGAGTTTCCCCATCTTTAGTTTGGATATTTCTTTTAATGATGATAAATCTCTCCCTATCGTGCCAATCTAAAGAGTCTTTTATTTCTTGAGTGATATAAAGCTTTTGAAAATCGCTTACATCAACTTCAAAAATATCATTCATTCGTATAATATAATTAGATAGCACTTTACTAGCTAAATTAGGTATGATACCCGGGGCGTTGTATATAAACATAGCTTTGATGATTTGCGGATAAGTCAAAGTAAAAAGCTGGGCTAAATACCCACCAAAAGAATGTCCCGTTACCACAAGAGTAGCATTTGTATTTTCTAAAATAGGTTTAACCTTATATTCATAGAAATTAAGCAAGGCAAAGTAGATTTTTGCTGGAATTTTTGCATTAAAGATTTTTACACTCTGTGTAATGACATTGATGCAATTACGATTAAATTGGAATATATTAATACCCCTTATAGCCAAAATATACTCGTTATCGTGCGTATCTTGAAATAGCGTGGCTGAAAAGCTAATATTAGTCTCATTGACAAAAGCTACAATCTTATAACGATTAGCAAACTCATTTGCTTGTTTTGGGCTAAAGCCAACATCATAATTGTTAAAATTATTTTCTGCCCATTTGGCAAGATTGAATTCTGCTATGGTTGTAAGAGCTTGGTAGTAGGTGGGAATCTTTTTTTGTTGTTCCTCATCTAAACCTTCAATTTTACCTTTAGAATCTATTCCATACATTCCCTCATTGAATCCTGTGCTATAACTTGCCCAAGCAAGTTCAGCATATTTAGCAAATGCCAATCTTTTTTCTTTTGGATATTTTAGTGATTTCATTTACCACCCCATAAGTCTTTTAACTTCTTGTTTGGCTTTGTATTCTTTATATTTAGCAATATCAGAGCAATACCATACTCTTCCACTGCCACCATAGTTTTGATGAAACATTCCTATATCTAACCACTTATAAATATGAAACTTTAAAAATAGCTTACCACTATTCCTATCATACCAAAATACTTCTTCTTCAGTCAAGCGATAACTAATTCGTTTAACATTCTCTTTTTCTTTGGGATATTCATTAGAATGTTTATATTTCTCTCTTAACTCAGTATCATAAATCACTTTTTTCGAATCACTTTCACTACACAACCTCTCAAACTCCCTAAAGCTGGGCTGCCATTCAAGTGGGATAAAAGAGAAGCCAAACCAAGAAAGCATAATAAGTGGATAAGGCAGGGCTAGATAGAGTTTTTTAACTCTTAGATTCTTTTTAAAGATTCTATTAAAGCTCCATACACAGAATCGTAAAAAGAGATACACCCATATACAAGAAAGGATAAAAAGAGTAATCCAACCAAAAAAAGGAAAGGGAATAAAGGTAAGGATATAGTGATAATGAATATTAAGCATTGTAAGAATAATGAGTATAAACATCTTTAAAAAAGTTTTCATTTAATCCACTCCATAAGTTTTTTAGCTTCTTGTTTGGCTTTGTATTTTTTCATAGAAGCACAAGTCATAGTTCGTTCATCTTTTGCAAACATACCTATATCATACCAAACAAATGTTTTATAAGTTCTAGTTAATATGTTCGTATTAGATTCATAGACTTTCAATACTGCCTCCTTGATACGCCAAGCTACCATTTTATCCTCCCAAATATATTTGTTGTTTTTACTTTCTCCTTTTCTTATTCTATCATAACTTTCCTGACTGTAAATCGTGGTTGTATCGCCTCCCTCCTCCCTACACAACCTTTCAAACTCCCTAAAGCTAGGCTGCCACTCAAGCGGGACAAAGCTAAAACCAAACCAAGAAAGCATTATAAGTGGATAAGGTAATGCTAGGTAGATTTTCTTAACTCTTAGATTCTTTTTAAAGATTCTATTGATACTCCACACACAGAATCGTAAAAAGAGATACACCCATATACAAGAGAGAATAAAAAGAGTAATCCAACCAAAAAAAGGAAAGGGAATAAAGGTAAGGATATAGTGATAGTGAATAGTAAGAATCGTAAGAACAATGAGTATAAAAAACTTTAAAAATGTTTTCATTTATCCACTCCATAAGTTTTTATTTCTTGTTTAACTTTATCACTAAGACAACCACTAGATACTAAATCTTGCATAATAGGATAGTCATCATTATATTTCTTTAG
>NZ_DS990394.1:0-32420 GCF_000155475.1 Helicobacter cinaedi CCUG 18818 = ATCC BAA-847
GAATTTGCACAGAATTTAACTTTTTTTTGTATTGAAATATAAAAATAAACATAATATCAATGATATAAAAACTTTTATAGATTTAATGAGGCAAAATATTGATGATAAAAATAAAGAGCAGTTAAAACGAGCAATCTCAAGTATTTCTCTAGCAGAAGAGTGCATTCAAAATGGCTTTGTAGATTATGAAAAATTTTATCAAAATTTTAAAGAATATAAATTAGAAGATTCTTTTGTTCAAGAAGAGAGTAATTTGCAATCTAACAAAGAGTTTTTAGAAACCAATACAAATAAAGAGGGCATTGTCAGTAAAGAATTATTAACATCTTTACAAGATTTGACACTATTAAGTGAAGATTCTCAAAACAAAAAACAAGAAGTGCAAAGATTGCAAAATTTGAAAGAAGAAGAGGATTTTTATAAGCCTGAAATTGCAGAAAAAAAGCAAACATATCCTCCTAGCATTAATGTAATGTTAGGTTTTATTAAAGATAAGGACCTTTTAAGCATAGGCATTAGCGGGACATTCACACATAGCTTGCCATTTGGCTTTAGGATTCGCGCACATTCTTTCCATACGCCTAAAAGTGCTTTAATGTAGGCATTATAATCATTGATTCCACCCAAAAGCCATTTTTGGCATAGTCTTTGATATTAAAATACGGCGGACTTGTGATAATCAAATCCACGCACTATTATCGCTCACTTCACGCATATCGGTGCTTGAGTGGTGTATATTTGTTTTGGGGGATTGCTTGTGTTGTTTATAAATCAAGCCTGTGTGCATCCGATAGGCTTTTTGCCGTGCTTTTTGATAAAATCTGTGATGATGATATTTTCTACTTTTTTGCTCGGCGGGTAGCTATCCTCAAATACTTGCCCAAAGATTTCATATCGTGGCTTTTGTGGGAAAAAGGCATACACAAACACTTCTAAGTTTAGATTTAATAAACTTTGCAACACAAAATAATTCGTTGTCCCGCAAGTGCCGTTTTTACGATATTGAGCCTTGCCACAATTATAACTTTGTATGCGTTTAATGATATTTGTCGTAGATTGTCCAATTTTAAATATTTTTTCATTTACAACAAACACATACACAAACCCTTCCTCATCACATTTGCTTTTGTCTAAAACCTCTATATCAAGCCTTTCTTTATCCATATTTTGTTAGTTCAAAGCTCCCAAATTTTGGGAAATTTTGCAAGATTCTAATGTTGTTAAAATTCCCATAGCGCGTAATGTTGTTGAGAAATTTATAGATTGGCTTATCTAGCTCAGCTTTTATGCGCTTTGCTTCGGTGAGATTTTTGCACCGCGCTTTGCCCTTGATTCAAAGTTTTATTAGTAACTCTCTACTATAATGCAAGATTTATTTTTGATTTTAGAAGGACAAAATAATTATGTTAGATAGATTCCACGCGCTTAAAGAGTATTTTCCGCAGTGCTTTGACAAAAACGGCGATTTAATGCCACACAAACTTCAAGAGGCGATTTTGGATTTGGCGCAAGAAAATAACGCACAAGCAAACACAGCAACGCAGGATTTAGAAAATGAAGCGGCGTTTTCACTCTCAAAAGAGTCATATAGCCTAAATTGGCTTGGCAAGTCTTATGCTAAACTCTTGCGTCATTTGCCTACACACACGCTGATTGCGCAAGATAGCGCGCACAACGCACAGCCACAAAATGCAAATTCTAAAAATGTCCTTATCAAAGGCGACAATTTAGAAGTGCTAAAACACCTAAAAAACGCTTATTACCGCAAAGTAAAGATGATTTATATCGACCCGCCTTACAACACGGGCAATGGAGACTTTATCTACAATGACGAGCGAAGTTTCACGCCGCAGAGTTTGGCGCAAATGGCAAATATAGAGCTTGAAGAGGCAGGCAGCATACTTAATCTTACGCTGAAAAATTCTAGCACGCATAGTGCGTGGCTTAGCTTTATGTATCCGCGTTTATATATCGCTAGGCAGCTTTTGCGTGATGATGGCGTGATTTTCATTAGCATTGACGATAACGAACAGGCAAATTTAAAACTTTTATGCGATGAAATTTTCGGGGAAGATAATTTTGTAAGTTGTTTTGTGTGGCAGAAAAAATCGGGTGGAGGGCAAGCAAAGTATTTTTACGAAGGACACGAGTATGTTTTGATTTATTGTAAAAATAAAGATTTATTACAAGGTTTATTTAAAATTAAAGAAAAAGGTAAAATTGAAACAGACTTTTTGAGAAAAATACACGGCAAATATACAAATAATTTAAAACTAAAAAATGTTTATGAAAAATATCCAAATCAACTTATAGAGCATAGAAATTTAATGTTTGAAGAAATGGATATATTTTTACAAGAAAAACTAATCACACAAGAAAAATATGATGAAATCAAACAAAATTTGACTAATGGCATTTATTTTTTAAAACCTTACAATGATAAATTTAATTTAGTTTGTCGTAATAACGAAAATAATCAAGCCTTAATGTATTCTATTGTATCTGGTGTCTGGACTTCTGATGGCAATACTGAAAATGAACAATTGTTTGGAAAACTTGTATTTAACGACCCGAAACCTGTAAATTTACTTAAACAACTTATACAAAGTGCTACAATGCAAGGAAACTCAAACGATATTATTTTAGACTTTTTTGCAGGAAGCGGAACGACAGCCCAAGCGGTTATGGAGTTAAACGCACAGGACAATGGCAATAGAGAGTTTATTTTGGTGCAATTAGATGAAGCTATCGACAAAAGCAAATCAAAAACGGCTTATGAGTTTTGTAAAAATGAGCTAGGAAGCGAAAATCCTACGATTTTTGACATTACCAAAGAGCGCATTAAACGCGCAAGCGCAAAAATCGCGCAAAATTCAAATTTGGATTTAGGATTTAAAATCTATGAATTGCGTGAAAATGATTTTGACTCACAAAATGGTGCTTTGTTTAAAGAAGTTGATAAAAACGCATTGTTAGAAAGTTTTAGACTCCAAGACTCCACGCCCTTGAGTGTAGAAAATCAAACAATCGATTTGGGCGGATACAAAGCGATAAGGGCAGGGGAAAAGCTGTATTTACTCAACAGTGGCTTTGAAATGAAACATTTGCAAAAACTAATATCACTAATTGACGCGCAAAAAGACTTTGTGATAAAAGAGATAAGTTATCTTAATGACGCCTTTGAAAGTGCTAGAATCCGCGAAATAGAAGAGGGAATCAAATCTTACAGCAACAAAAAAGGGCTTAAAATCCTTGTGCGAGGGAGATTTATCTAATGGGATTTAGCTATGAGAGAAATTTACCCCACCAAATAAAAGCGATAGAGTGCGTCCTAAACGCACTAGAAAATGCGCGTGTGAATCCAAATCTCAATAACGCTTATAATCCGCTTGTAGAGATTAGCAATATAGATTTAGGCAAAAATCTAAACGCATTGCAACGCTCCCAAAGTATCGAATCTGCCCCGATAAATCCGCAAAATCGCATATTTGATATATCAATGGAAACAGGCACGGGCAAAACTTATACTTACACGAAAATGGCATTAGCATTATCACAGCAATTTAATATGCGTAAATTTATCATAATCGTTCCAAGTCTTGCGATTAAGGCAAATGCGCTAAATTTTTTGTGCGATAGTGCGACAAAGGAGCATTTTAGCGCGGAGTATGGATTTGATATAGTCGCTAGTGCGATAGAATCTAAAAAATCTAATAGCAAGTCAAAGAAAAAGCTAATGCCAAGTGCCTTGCGTGAGTTTGTCGAAAATGATAGCCCAAAAGAAGTGCATTTTTTAATCATAAACGCCCAAATGCTTACGGCGGCTTCGATGAATGAGGATTATGAACAAAACTTGTGTGATGAATTTAGCAATCCTTTTGACGCGCTTAATGCGGTAAATCCTGTGTGTATTATCGATGAGCCACATAGATTTGGCGAGGATAATAAGGCGTGGAAAAAGATTGTAGATAGCACAAAAGATTCTAAAGCGATAAATCCGCAAATGATTTTTCGCTATGGCGCGACTTTTAAGGAAAATAAAAAAGGGCAAAAATATCATAATTTGATTTATAAATTAAGCGCGATTGAAGCATTTAATAATAATCTTGTCAAAGGCGTGGAAGTCAGCGTGTGTGAAGCAAATGGCAGTGAAAATCAAGCATATATAGAATTTATCGGCATAGAAAACAATCAAGCAACATTCGCGCTAAAAGAGCAGGGCAAAAGCAAAGCGATAAAAGAAGTGGCATTAGGCGTAGGCGAATCTTTGGGCGTGATAAATAGCAATTTATCGCATTTGCGCGTAAGTATAAAATATGATAGCAAAACCCCCAAAGCACAGCTAAATAATCAAGATGAAAATGAGTGGCTAAAAAAGGGCGATAGGATTAACTTGAATGCGTATTTGCCACAAATGCAAACACAAATGCTTACCGAAGCACTGCAAGCACATTTCGCGCTAGAAAAGGTGCTAATGCAAAGCGAGACAAAGATAAAGCCGCTCACGCTATTTTTTATCGAGGATATTGCAAGCTATCGTAGCGAAAATAAGCAAAATGAGATTTTACGAATCGAGTTTGAAAAAATCGCGCAAAATTTAATGCAAGAAAATCTAAAAGAAGCACACGGATTTTATAAAGAATATTTGGAAAAATCATTGCATAATTTGCGAGGCATTAGCGGTGGGTATTTTTCCAAAGATAACTCAAATAAAGAAGAGTATGTCGTAAGTGAGATAAATGAAATTTTACACGACAAAGAAAAGCTGTTAAGCTGTGAGAATATAAGGCGTTTTATCTTTTCTAAATGGACTTTGCGTGAGGGCTGGGACAATCCAAATGTCTTTGTGATATGCAAACTGCGGTCTAGCGGAAGCGAGATAAGCAAACTCCAAGAGGTTGGGCGTGGGCTTAGGCTGCCTGTGAATGAATATATGTCGCGCGTGGGGAATGATAGCCATTTGGGGACGCATTATTTGCATTATATAGTCAATGATAGTGAGCGAGACTTTGCACAAAGCCTTATAAGCGATATAAACGCTCAAAGTGGCGTGATATTTAGCGAGAATGCTACAAAGCTAGATGAAAAAATGAGGCAAAAAATATGCGAAGTGTATGAAATAGCCGAGTTTGATTTGCTAAGCGAATTAGTGTCAAGTGGGATTGTCGATAAAAAGTTTGATTTTTTAGAAAATGGTATGTTAAAGCTAAAAGAACTTTATCCAAACGCTTTTGATAAAGAAAACTTGAAAGATGGTAAAGTGCGACAAAGTGGCAAAACACAAACAAAGGCGCATATCCGCCGTGATAATTACAAAATCTTACGAGAACTTTGGGAGACTATCAACCAAAAAGTGATTTTAGAGTATAAAATCAAAAGCGAGGGAGAATTTAGCGCATTGCTTGAAGTATTTTTGCGTGAATTTATGCAAAATCAAGCTGTGCAATCAAATATCACCACGACAACCAAACGACTAGAAATGAGGGACAATAGCGCGAGTTTGCAAGAAATTTTGCGACAAGAAAATGCTCTTGATAGCAAAAGTATGCAATATCAAGCAATGGGTAAGAGCGAGTTTTTACAGCAGAGCGCAAACGCACTTTTAGTAAATGTGGGGACATTACGCGAAGTGCTAGAATCTGTGGGCTTTGAATCGCAATTTTTTAATGCACGAAATATTGCTTTGCTAAAAAGTGAATTTAATAGATTTTTGTTTGAAAATGCGATAAGCGGCTTTGAAGTGGGCTTTGCTAAAATCTCTAGTGCGACACAGCCAAACTTGCACCCTACGGCTTTCACAGATACAAATGGCAAACCCTATGAGGCGATAGAATCAAGCAATTTAGGGATAGAATCTAGCGATGAAATCACGCCAAAAAATTATCTTTTTGATGAGTTGTTTTATGATTCTGCTATTGAGAGAGAAAATATCTTACAAAATGTTGATAGAGTTTTGGTTTTCACCAAGATTCCTAAAAATGCGTTAAAAATCCCTGTGGCAGGTGGGATAAGCTACACACCAGATTTTGCTTATGTTTTGAAGTGCGAAAATGGCGAGCAGATATATTGCATAATTGAGAGCAAGGGCAAAGATTTGCGTGATTTAAGCAAGGTAGAAAATCTAAAAATATCCCGTGCCGAACAGTTTTTGGAAAAAAGTGGGATTTTTGGCGCAAAGATACAATTTAGGGCGCAATTTGAAAGCGAAGCAATCACAAAGATTTTGCAAGAATTTTTAAATAAAAATGATATTTAACAGAATCCTTTTTGCTTACGAATCGCAAAGATATTTAAAGAAAAATTTAGATTTTAGGCAAGGATATTTTTTTGAGAGTTGAGGCGTTTAGTAGATTTGTGCAAATTAGCATTGAGGAATACAATCCCGCACTTACGCAGATTCTTAACTATGCAAAAAAGCATTTTCAGCAGATTTCACACCTGAACTTCAAAAAGATATGTATATAAAAGGATTCAAAAATGAGTAATATTTACTTCTTTGGTGATACACACGGAAGCCTTGATATAGATAAGATTTTTATGCCTAGTTATCAAGCAGATGATTATATTATTGTCTGTGGAGATTTTGGCGTATTATGGAGTGATGAAACGGGTGTGTTTAAGCAAGATGATATGCTAGAAAAAGAAGCCAAGCTAAAAAAACGCATTCAAACCTTGCCTTGCACTCTTTTGTTTATAGATGGTAACCACGAGAATTTTAATCGCCTAAACACTCTTAAGCAAGTTGAGAGATTTGAATCTATTGTGGGTGAATATATAAAAGATAAATGCTATCATCTCAAAAGAGGGAATATTTATAATATAACAGGACATACTATTTTCACTATGGGTGGAGCTTTAAGCATAGATAAGGCGTGGAGGGCTGAAAGGCTAAGCTGGTGGAGGCAAGAAGCCATTACTCAAATGGAACTTGAGAATGCTTTACACAATATACAAAACTATAAGGGAAAAATAGAGCTTGTAGTAACCCACACTTGCCCCCAAAGCTTTTTAAGCCCTTTAAGCGAACTTATCAATATAGACCATAAGATTCACGATGAGAATCCATACAAGCTAGAAAAGATTAAAAACGCTTTGATTGATAATCATCAAAAACCACAATTTTGGATATTTGGTCATTGGCATAGAGATGTGAATTTTACAAGCGATGAGATAGAGGCAAATACCTTGTATTTGCATTGCTTGAAGTTAGATAAGCATAAAAACTTTGAGCGATTTGATTTTAGAAAAGAGATTTTTTATGCCAAAACGAGAAATAGACATAAGGAGTGATTAAATGATAAAAATAAAACTTTCTACTATATTATTTATTATTGCAATAATTGTAAGTAATGCTAATGCGGTTTTCTGTGTTGATTTTGCAACACTTAATGTATATGAACAAATGACAAATAGTAAATATACTCAAGGAGATAATGAAATTGGAAATGAAATAAGAAATATTACAAATACGATAAAAAGTGAAATTAAGCAAATAGAAAACAATAACAAAACACTATTAAAAAACTTAAAGAGAGCAAAAGAGGCCGAATCAATTTTGGCTTTGAAAAAAAGCTTTTTGCTTAAACAAAACAACGAGTTACAAAGCATAAATAACAATATAAAGGCAAACTAGAATGAAAATTGAATCTGCAAAAGTTAATTTATACAAACCATACCAAAATAATCTTTGTATTTTTTTACAAGAAGAAGAGGTTTTGCAAAAATTAATTTTATTTGGTGGAATTTTAGGCTGTATTCTTGCTTTCTTAACTTCTTTTTTTACTATTGGAGAAAATATTGCCATAGGACTCTATATGCTAGGAGTCATATATGCAGGAATAATGATAGGACTTTATTTTGTAAGCGAAACAAAAGATACAAAAGAAGCTGTTATTCCAAATGAAGCAGATAAAGAGTATTTACTTTCACTTGGATATGAAGTGAAAAAGTTTTATGGAGACGCTGTTAAAAGTGGTAGAGTAAAAAACAATAAAACTCGTCCTTTGCTTATAAATGCAGAAACAATGAAACGGCACTTTCTTGTAATGGCAACCATTGGAGCAGGAAAATCAGTTCTAATGAAAGGATTGATAGAACAATATGCCGTATTGGGCGGAGGTTGTTTTATTATTGATGGTAAGGGGACAGATGAGTTTGCAAAGGAAATATATGGAGTAGTTGCAAGTGTGGGGAGAGAAGATGATTTTGTATATCTTAATTTTTTAGATATGGATAATACTCACACAATCAATCCATTATTGAGCGGAGGGGCGTTAAGTATATATGAAATTCTTATTGCTTTATTGATAGGAGAAGAAAACGAATGGAAAGAAAAACAAAAAGAATTTATGAAATGTATCCTCAAACTTATGGTGTATAAAAGAGATAATGAAAAAGACTTTGTTTTTGACTTTTCATCACTTACAAATATGATGAGTCTTGTAACGCTAGTAAAAACTGCAATAGAATATAAACATTTGGCAAGATATAATGTTGGAATAATGGATTTTGTTAAATATGTAAGTTCTACCATTGAAGTGGATATAAATGATTTTTTACAAGGAGATAAAGAAAATAAAAAATGGGTAGATGAAATGATTAAAAAAACAAGTGGAGAGGGGCAAGGCATTTATGATGTTTCTGTATGCGTTGGAGCTTGGAGAAATGTTTTGACAAATTTAAGCTCAGACTATGGTAGGATTTTTAACGCTCCAAACCCTGATATTTCTTTATGGGAAGCTACACAAAGAAATAAAATTATATTTGTAACATTGCCTACAATGGATTCTGATACTACTCCAAAAGAGCTTGGAAGATTGTTGCTAGGACTTATTAAAGGAGTCGCCGCCCAAAAAGCAAAATTTGCAAAAGAATCTAAAATTCCTTTTGCTTGTTTTTGTGATGAGTTGGGAAGCTATGTTATTGAGGGATTTGGAAGATTAGAATCTAAAAGTAGAAGTTTGGGTATTAGCGTTGTTCCATTTTTTCAAAGTCCCGCACAAATTGATGTTGTTGCAAAAAATGATTATGAAAGAAAAGAAATCATTGATGTTACAGGCGTTCATATATTAATGAAAAATATGCACCCTGAAACAACAGAATTTTATGCAAAAATGGTTGAAAAAATTAAAACAATGAGCAGAGACTATCTTAAAAGGCGTGATGGAGCTAAAGGTTCTGGAGCGACAGAAGATACTTTTAGAATAGAAGAGAAAGAAGCCATAGAACATAATGAAGTAGTAAATATGAATAATGGCGAGATGATGATATTTGCTAATGGCAAACTACATAGAGCCATAGCACAAACGGAAACTTCTTTAATGGCACTTGGTAAAAAAACGACTTATCAAGGAATGAGTAGCGAGAAAATTCCATTAGTTCAATATGTTAGCAAAAGAATATTTTTTAAAAAGACTAATGAAATTGTTAGAAAACTAGGACTAAGTTATACAAATGCAGAAGCAATGAGTAATTGAATTTATCATCTTTTGCGTATTTTTATAGAATCTGTATTCTTGCTTTTGTTATTTGTTAAAGTTAAATCCTGTGTAATGCTATCTTTGAGCTGTAAAGTATAATCAATCATTACAGGCTGGTCATAGCCTCGTATGCTTTTAACACAATGAGGTAGCCAAGTGAGTTGTCTGCCCATTTTTTCAATCAAGTCCCCTAATTCATCATCGCTAAATTTCGTAGTAGAATCATAGACTGAACCCTGCATACGCATAAAATCATACTTTGCAAGAAAACTTCCTATATCATTATAAGCATTATGCCAATCACTTTCAGTGTAATACTCTTGCAGAGCTTTAGTATCTAAATCAAAGGCTATGGTTTTAAGTTTTTTATTGTCTATTTTGCCAAATTTCATTGTCTTTATCTTTTTGAAAGAGTGCAATCAAATCGCCCACATAGTTTGGATTATTGCTATCGCCTAGCCAATCCCAACTTTTAACATTCTTAGCAAACCAATCGCAATGTTTTAGACAATTAAATACTAAAATCCCTAAATGTGCTTGTGCGTTTTTCTCGCCTCTAAACTCATAATGATTTTTAGATACTTTTGTAAGCCCTGCTCTTTTAGTAGCCAACTCTTCTATCTTTGCATACATTTCATCTAAGTCGTAGATGTCCTCTCTTAGAATCTTTTCTTCATCTAATTCAAATCGTGTGCCAAACATAGTTAATCCTTTGTGAAATTTACAAAAGAAACAAAGGGGAGGGCGACAACTGCCACCTTCCCCCTTTGCGAGTGTGATTATAACATTGTATTCTATTAGGAATCTTAAAGAAAAAATGAAGTGTAGAAGTGCATATGAATACAACGAAAATTAGCACCTATTTAATAAAATTTTCAATAAAAGTTGTTATCATATACGACAAGTAATAAAGAGGTGTGTGTATGAAAATATATAGCTTTGACATCGGTGTAGCGAGCATTGGCTGGGCGTTTATAGAAAATGAAGTGCTACAAGATTGTGGTATTAGAATCTTTACCAAAGCAGAAAATCCAAAAAATGGAGCCTCCCTAGCTTTGCCTAGGCGAGAGGCACGAGGAGTGCGAAAAAGATTAGCTAGGAGGAGAGGGAGATTAAACACCATAAAACAATTACTTTGTAAAGAATTTGGATTGCAATTAGAAGATTATTTGAGTAATGATGGTGAATTGCCAAAAGCCTACACTGCTTCTAAAGCTAACCCTTTGAAATCCCCTTATGAGCTACGCACACTTGCCCTAAGTCAAAAGCTAGATTCTAAAGATTTGGTGCGTGTGATTTTACACATTGCAAAGCACCGTGGCTATGGTAATAAACACGCCAAAGACAGCAAAGACACAGAATCTGGCAAGGTTAAAAAGGCAATAGAATTTAATCGCAAGACTCTAGCAGAAAAGGGTTATAGGAGTGTTGGAGAATATCTATATAGAGAATTTTTCCAACAAAGCAGAATCTCACAAAATAACGGTGCAACAGAATTTATCAATGTGCGAAACAAGGCTGGAAATTACGAGCATTGCGTAGCACAAGATATGCTAAAAGAGGAACTTGAGAGCATATTGAATGCACAAAGGCAGTTTGGATTCAGTTTAAAACAAGATTTTGAAAATAAATTGCTAACAAAGATTTTTGAACAACGCCCATTAAAAAGCTTTGCTGATAAAGTTGGAAATTGCTGTTTCATCGCTGGGGAAAAACGCGCACCAAAAGACTCGCCTAGTGCAATAGAGTTTATCGCTCTATCTCGCACTATCAATACTCTTATAAATCTCTCAAAAGAAAGTGGTGAAATATACAATAGAGCGATAATTTTACAAATCGTAGAATCCACACTCAAAAAGGGCGAAATAAGCTACAAAGAGCTACGAGAAATAATAAGACTAGATGAGCGTTTAAGATTTAAAGATCCTAGACTAGATTATAGTAGAGAGATAAAAGAAGCAGAAAAGGTAAAATTCTTAGAATTTAAACAATTGAAAGGATTCAAAAAAGCCCTAGGAGAGAGTTTTACCACACTTGCAATATCACAGCTAGATGAGATAGCAGAGCATATTGCATTGATTAAAGATCGTGTGAAATTAAACGAGAAGCTAGAATCTTATGCGCTCACAAAAGAGCAAAGAGAAGCCTTAAGTAATCTTAGCTTTTCTGCACATATCAATCTAAGCCTTCAAGCCTTGAAACAGATTCTACCCTTTATGCGTGGAGATAATGGAGAGCAGTGCTTGGACTATGATGAGTCTGTAGAAAAAGCAGGGTTAAAAGCTCTAAGCAAAGATACTTTAAAAGGGCAGATGCTCCCACCGCTTAATGAGTTTGAACCATATCTCTCAAACCCCGTTGTAGCAAGGGCATTAGCCGAGTATAGAAAGGTGTTAAACGTGCTGCTTAAGCAATATGGTAGCCCCCATAAAATCCACATAGAATACGCCAGAGAAGCCAAGCTAAGTAGCACAGAGCGACAAAAGTATGAAAAAGAGCAGAAAGATAATTACGCCGCTAATCAAGCTGCCCACAAGAAATGCCAAGAGTTAGGGCTTGAGCCAAGTAGCACCAATCTCTTAAAGCTAAAGCTTTGGCAAGAGCAAGGAGGGTTGTGTCTATATAGTGGGGCAAAAATCACAATCTCCTACTTGCAAGATCCCACCGCATTGCAAGTGGATCATATCTATCCCTACTCGCGTAGCTTTGATGATAGCTATATGAATAAGTGTCTAGTCCTTACAAAAGCAAACCAAGAAAAGGGCAACCGCACGCCTTTTGAAGCCTTTGGAACAGACTCTGCCAAGTGGGGAGTTATCACAACCCTAGCCCAAAAGCTCCCACACAAAAAACGCCGTAGAATCCTAAACACAGCCTTTAACGATAAGGAAGCAGGATTTAAGCTCCGTAACCTTAATGACACAAGCTATATCGCACGCCTTGTAGCAGATTATACTGAAACATATTTGGAGTTTTTGCCCCTAGTTGAGAGTGAGAACACCACGCTTAGCAAAGGGCAAAAGGGGAGCAAAAAGCACATTGCCATTGTCAATGGTGTGCTTACTAGCACGATGAGATATTATCTAGGCTTTGCTAGCAAAGATAGGGATAATCACTTACACCACGCTCTTGATGCGGTGATTATTGGCTTTATGAATGATAGTGTGATAAAGGCTTTTAGCGATTTCAAAAAGACGCAAGAGACAAGCAAAGCCGCCTACTATGCCCACACTCTAAGTAAGCAGGAGTATAAAAAACAACGAGCTTTTATCCAACTCCCAAGCGGCGAAAATTTCCGCGTAAGCGTGCTAGAAAAAGTAGAATCTGTCTTTGTTTCCAAACCACCAAGAAAAAGAGTGAGAGGGGCATTGCACGAGGCTACCTTCTACTCGCCAAATGACCCCAAACTGCTTAAAAACTATGGTGGGACAAAGGGCGTGGAAAGGGCATTAGCCCTAGGTAAGATGAGAAAAGTTGGCGCAAAGATTGTAAGCAATGGCGCGATGGTGCGGGTGGATATTTTTAGACATAAAAGTAGCGGGAAATTCTACGGCGTGCCTGTTTATACAATGGACTTCGCGCTAGGGATTTTGCCAAATAAGGCAGTAGTTGTTGGCAAGGATCAAAATGGTGTGATTAAAGATTGGCTAGAGATGGATTCTAGCTATGAATTTATATTTTCACTCTATAAAGATGATGTGATCTTAGTGCAGAAAAAGGAGATGCAAAGACCAGAGCTATGCTACTTTGTGAGTTTTGATACTAGTGGTGCGAGCATCAAAGTAGCAAAACACGATAATAACTTCTCCACACTCACAGAGAATCAAAAACTCCTTTTCAGCAATGCTACAAAAGAGGAAGTGGTGGGTAAAAGCATTGGAATCCAAAATCTCAAAGTTTTTGAAAAATGGCAAGTCTCAGTTTTAGGTGAAGTAAAACGCACACAATCATACCCACGCGAAAACATATCTCTTGCCTCTAAAGCAAAGAAATAAAATGAGTTTTGATGAAGCCTTTAGAAGTGTCTTGGTTAGCTCTGAAGCAAAGCTTAGTTTGCAGGCAAATCACTTGGTGCTAAAGCAAACAAATAAAGAGGCAAAACTTTTTCTCAAAGATATTCATTTTGTGATTTTAGAATCTCCACAAATTCTTATTACTTCCGCCTTATTAAGTGCCTTTGCAAAACACAATATCGTTCTTTTGACTTGTGATGAAAGTCATCATATCAATGGCATTATGCACTCATATTTGGGGCATTTTCAGCACGCTAAAATTGCCAAGGAACAAATGATGGTCAGCACTCATAAAAAAGCGATTGTATGGCAAAAAATCGTTAAAAATAAAATTACAAATCAAGCCCATATCTTAAAATTACACCACAAATCTAAAGAAAGTGATGAACTCTTAAGTTTTGCTAAAAATGTTTCACTGGGGGATTCTAGAAATTTAGAGGCAGTTGCAGCAGCAATATATTTTAAGGCCTTATTTGGCAAAGAATTTCACAGAGATGAAATAAACTTTATCAATTCTGCACTTAACTATGGCTATGCGATTCTTAGGGCTTGTATCGTGCGAAATGTCTGTATCAGTGGGCTTATTACTTGGCTAGGAATTAAACACGACAATATGTATAATAGTTTTAATCTTTGTGATGATTTAATAGAAGTATTTCGCCCGTGGGTAGATCTATGTGTGCTTAAACTGAATACGCTAGATAAAGAAGCAACCTTACGGCCAAACGACAAACGAGAGCTTATTAATATTTTACAACAAGCAGCCTTAATAGATGGCCAAAAACATCCTTTGAGCCGAGCCATTGGACGCTATATTCAAAGTTTTAGATCGGCGTTATTGGGAGATCAAACATTAATGGTTGTAAGTTTTGAAAGTTGAAGATAAATTTATGCGCATACTCTTAATGTTTGATGTGCCAACAAAAACAAAAAAAGAACAAAAACAAGCTACAAGATTTCGAAATGAACTCATCAAGCTTGGCTTTTTTATGATGCAATTTAGCGTGTATATGAAAATATGCAAAGGGTTAAGCTCGGCAAAAAGCTCTCTAAATGTTGTAAAAAAGGTGCTTCCACCTTATGGTAATGTCCGCGCACTTATCATCACAGAAAGACAATTCGACAATATAGAAATATTATTAGGAAACCCATCATTTAATGAGAATGTTAATGAAGATAAAAATCTTGTGCTATTTGACTTTGACGAAAATGCGGGTGATTACCGCTATGGTATGGAGTATCAAAAACAAGAAGAATTGAATACAACTACTACACAACCAAAACAAAAAATCAAAAATAGGCAACCAAGCCTATTTGAATTCTAGGGTTTTGATAGGGATATGATTTACCCTGCGGAAGACCCCTTACTCCCTTATTTTAGTCCCTTCTTAAACTTCTATGTCGCGAATTATAAAGGATTTCAGGTAATTTCCAGCTTAAAATCCTTTGAAATCCCTATCTATAGGCACCAACAGAGAGCCTATTCTAGCATATAGAAGTTTAAGAAGGGACTAAAACTTAAAACTTTATTTGAAATATAGAATTACTATTCTAGCATATAGAAGTTTAAGA
Source organism: Helicobacter cinaedi CCUG 18818 = ATCC BAA-847 (assembly GCF_000155475.1). GTDB lineage: Bacteria > Campylobacterota > Campylobacteria > Campylobacterales > Helicobacteraceae > Helicobacter_C > Helicobacter_C cinaedi. The sequence goes on from NZ_DS990394.1 coordinate 15,065, forward strand.
AGGGACTAAAACATTAGAAAAAGAAAACTACGAACGACTTTTATTCTAGCATATAGAAGTTTAAGAAGGGACTAAAACGCTTAGCATACTTGCTCCAATCACCGCTCCATTCTAGCATATAGAAGTTTAAGAAGGGACTAAAACATAAGAAACAGCATTCCATTACACTTTAGAATTCTAGCATATAGAAGTTTAAGAAGGGACTAAAACTAAAAATTTCAAAAAGGAGAATCTAAATTATATTCTAGCATATAGAAGTTTAAGAAGGGACTAAAACTAAAAATTTCAAAAAGGAGAATCTAAATTATATTCTAGCATATAGAAGTTTAAGAAGGGACTAAAACGATGAAGTTATCGACAAAAGCAAATCAAAAATTCTAGCATATAGAAGTTTAAGAAGGGACTAAAACAGGAAGCGGTATATATCCCCACGAAATGTAATTCTAGCATATAGAAGTTTAAGAAGGGACTAAAACGATACACTCACACATTCCACACCTAGAATCATTCTAGCATATAGAAGTTTAAGAAGGGACTAAAACCTTCCAAGAAAATGAAAAGATTCTCCAATTATTCTAGCATATAGAAGTTTAAGAAGGGACTAAAACAGCGACATCGGGGATTGCACCGAGTCCAAGATTCTAGCATATAGAAGTTTAAGAAGGGACTAAAACTTTAGACATCCGCGACCTCCGCCTTGCTTCTATTCTAGCATATAGAAGTTTAAGAAGGGACTAAAACATGCAAAACAACATTAACTCTTTGATCAGAATTCTAGCATATAGAAGTTTAAGAAGGGACTAAAACGAGGTTCTTTTTGCAAAAAAACAAATCGGCATTCTAGCATATAGAAGTTTAAGAAGGGACTAAAACAAGCGCAGGCATTGTATCTGCCCTTAATTTATTCTAGCATATAGAAGTTTAAGAAGGGACTAAAACGCTAGTGATTGTTTGACTCGCAGGACTCCCATTCTAGCATATAGAAGTTTAAGAAGGGACTAAAACACGTACGACTACGACTTGGACATTGACAATATTCTAGCATATAGAAGTTTAAGAAGGGACTAAAACGTCCCACCTGTATTTTTTAGTAGTAACATAGATTCTAGCATATAGAAGTTTAAGAAGGGACTAAAACACAAAGTTACTATAATGCTTATCAAAAGGAATTCTAGCATATAGAAGTTTAAGAAGGGACTAAAACAAATCATTCTGATGGCACATTAAAGCTTAGATTCTAGCATATAGAAGTTTAAGAAGGGACTAAAACCAAAATCCCCGCTGATGTCCTCCCATATCTCATTCTAGCATATAGAAGTTTAAGAAGGGACTAAAACATAGGAGCAAGAGACTCAAATAAATCCTCTATTCTAGCATATAGAAGTTTAAGAAGGGACTAAAACCTATTTGAGAATTCTACTCGTAATGATTTTATTCTAGCATATAGAAGTTTAAGAAGGGACTAAAACATATGTCTCATCATTTATAAATGTGCGTATATTCTAGCATATAGAAGTTTAAGAAGGGACTAAAACATGACACAAATAATTATAATAGCGGGATTAATTCTAGCATATAGAAGTTTAAGAAGGGACTAAAACCACAACATCGGGGATAGCACCAAGTCCAAAAATTCTAGCATATAGAAGTTTAAGAAGGGACTAAAACGCCGAAATCGCTCATCTTATTGGAATTTGTATTCTAGCATATAGAAGTTTAAGAAGGGACTAAAACCAAGAGCTTTATGCTACAAAAGACAACAAAATTCTAGCATATAGAAGTTTAAGAAGGGACTAAAACTATCGCCGCCGAAGGCGTCGTTTTTCTTTTATTCTAGCATATAGAAGTTTAAGAAGGGACTAAAACCATCATTGGTTCGTCCCTTATCGTCTTTTAATTCTAGCATATAGAAGTTTAAGAAGGGACTAAAACCCACCGACACTTCCATTACCGGCTTTTCTAATTCTAGCATATAGAAGTTTAAGAAGGGACTAAAATTAGTGAGATTGAAGCCAATTGGATACGAATAATGGCAGAGCTAGAGACACAAGATGGCGATAGTAACACTTCATAGAGTGTGGTTGAGTCAAAGCAGAATTTTAATGCCCTAAATGACTTTAAAAGTTATGCTGATGAAAATCAAAAGCAAACAACAAATGGCTTTTCATTTGGCTCTGCGTTTTCTAAATTGAAAGAAAAGGGCATTGAAGCAAAAGAAGCCATTGAAAAAAAGCAGAATGCTAGATAAGGTTAAAGAAAAAACAAGTGAGCTGACAAACAAAGGACTTGAAAAAGGCAAAGGATTGATTGAATCTCAAAAACAAAAAGGGGCTAACAATGAGCGAGATTAAGAATAAAACATTTGAAGATAAGTACAATTTGTTGGGCAATACACTGCTAAAAGTTAATGATATTTTATCTAGTGATTTTAGGAGAGAGCTAGAATCTTTGAGTCCTTCTTCTATGAGTATGGATAAAAAACTTTTATTGTTTTCGCTGTATCATCTTATGAATGATGATTATCTTTTTTACAACTTTAAAATGTTGCTTAAAGAAAAGGTAGCCCAAATTGCTGAATGTTACTATTTTAATTTTGGTCTTACTGATTTTGGACTTTGCGACCTGCCGCCGCAAGATTTACCGCGAGATTTATAAGATAAAACACTAGACAACAAAAACAAAGCGGTAGATAGGATAGACAATAAGAAATTGCAATTTTAGAATCTCAATTAGAAGACATACAAAAAAGCATAAGAAATTTACAACTAAGTTTAGATTCTACAAAGAAAACATTGCAAAATCTCAAAGATATTGCGTGGGATAGAGATTCTAAAAAAGAAAGTAGCAAGATGTATAAAGTGCTAGAGAATGATAAGCCTAGCACTATTGTAAGAAGCAATGTGGGAGATGTGGTTGTAGATAGAGAGTTTATGGAAAAAGAAATCCAAAAACACCTTGATAATCCTGCACTAAGGGGAATGGTAACCACAGAAGAAATGCTCTCTTATCCTAAGATAGCTAAGAATGTGGAAGCGGAATATAATGCAGAAATCAATGACCACACCTGGAAAGTAAAAGCAAACGATGAAAGTGTTTTGGCTTATGGAAGTAGAGAATATGTCAAAGATGATAAAGAAATCAATAGGCTTTTAACCGCCCATAGCAAAACAGAAAGAGGGGAAAGAACGCAGAGGCAAGCAGACAGGGTCAGCTCTGCTACCTATTTTAACGACCCCGATTTTCGTGGCTCTGCTTCCGCTATTATACCACAATCTTCCAACAATGATGAAGAAACATATATGATTCCTAATCAAAATACTTCTCATACACATTTTATTACACAAGATTCTATTTCTAATCTTTCATTAGAAGAACAAATATCTCTGGCCAAAGAAAATCAAAAAACACTCAATGCTATGCCAAAAGCAAGTGATATAGATAAAGATATAAATAAAGACAACACACAAGAGAATACACAAACACAAGATACTACACAAAGAGTAGAAACTCAATCTCAAAAATCAACATTAAGGAGAAAATGATGAAACAAAAAACACTTCTAGCAACTTTCATTGTTGCATTAATAGGATTAAACAATGCTAATGCTTTTAGTTTATTTGGAATGGAGATAAAATCTCAAGCCGAACTTGCTAAAGAACAACAAGAAAAAGCTCAACAAAAGATAATGGAGCTAAAAGCAAAAGAATTGCAAGAACAGGCAAATAGGGAAGCAAGGGAAGCTCTTGAAAAGCAATATCAAAATCAACAAGCACAAACCCCACAAAACAATCAAGCAATAAGCCAACAAGCAAGTAACACTCGTGGATTGGGAGACATTATAGGGGGAGGAAATATAGGAAATATTGTAGATGGAGCTTTAAATGGCAACTTAAATGGTGCTTTAGGAGGAGTTTTAGATTCTGTTCTAGGAAAACTAGACTCTCAATTTTCAAATATTTTTAGCAATTCCTTAAATTTCATAAACGCTTGTTATGAAACTGATTTAAAACTTGATATAGACTTAGGTATAGATACAACTGATGTATGTGCTATGGCTTCAAAACTTGATGAAATTAAAGTTAATATATGCTCTCTTGTCGGAGGAAGTGGCACTATGAATAAAGGTGTAAGCGGTTTTCAAAGTCTGTGTGAAGCCAAACAAAAAGAATTTAAAGATTATGTTAGCAGACAAGCAAATAACTTTGCTGAATGGGCTACGCTTCAAAATGGAGAAAAAACTACTGATTATAATGCAAAATTTGCAAGTGGATTATCTGTGGCAGATTTTGATTCTAAATGGGATATTAACAATCTTTTGAAAAAAGATAGCACCATAAGCAAAATGCTTAAAGATGGAAAAATGAAAGAGATAGAAATGTTTATGGATTATACAAAAAGTTATGGAGCTAAAAAAGATATAGAATCAATCAATATGGAAGATATTAAAGCACCAAGCAGTATGAATGATTATCGTAGAGGCATAGACGATGGCATTAAAAATAATAGAACTATTATCAAAAATGCCAATCCAAGTCAAAGTGCCTCTTTGGCTCGTGCAAAATTAAGTAAAAACAACAAAGAAGATATGCAAAAATTATCAAATCAACTTAAAAGCGATTACAATAATGCAAAAATAGCAGAAATAGGCAATGCATTAGCTACAAGTGATTATAAAAAAATTGCAATTCCTACACAAGACTATGTCAAACTCTTAAGAAAAGACTTGCAACCTGGAGCTATCGCACAAATAAGAAGACAACAAGCACAAGAAGTATCACTGATTTCACAAATTGAAGAAAAATGGGAGAGAAAATATAACCTCGCAAAATTACTTATTGATAAAGAGGTGATTTTATCTCAAAAATTTGATGAAACAGAAGCGAGAAAAGAAGTTAATCGCATTGTAAATAGCAATTAAAAGGGTTTAAAATGAATGAAATTGAAAACAAAGAAATAGCTACTATCTCTCCGCAAGAAGAGACTATACAAAAGGAAACAATAACTAACAAAAATAATGTTGAAGAAAAAACTAAAGACAAAAATAAAAAGCAAAATGAAAAATCCAAAAAGAATGCAGTAGCAAAAGACCCACACAAAGAATCACTCAATTTTCACTGCGAACAATTTTTTGGAAAAAATTGGAAATATATCGCTTCATTCTTAGGTATTGCTATACTGATTTTTGCATATGAGCTAAATCATATCAGCACAAAAATGAATGATTTAGAGCAAGTAGTCTTAGAAAACAACTCAAAGGTTGTTTTAACAACAAGCGATGGAAGAGCAATTAAAGTAACAAAAGAGCCATTAAAAGCCGAATATTTAAAACAATTTGCCATAAGCACTTATGTCAATAATCTTATTGTGTCTCGTTCGCAACTAACGAATAATTTTCAAGCCTCACAATTTAAAGATTATGGAGAAGTAATGGATAATGTTCCACAAATTAGAAATATTCTTACAAATTTTATGGATTATAAAGAAGATGAAGAGAAAGGCATTCAAGTCAATCAAGTAGCAGTTGGAGACTTAAGAGCTTATGTTCAATGGTTAATCTCTGCTACCGCACAAGATAAACTGCCTGAATATATTGCCATTAAAGATTATAGTGTAGAAAAATACGAATACACAGGCAATAAATTTAGCACTGAAATTATCATTAAAGTTGTAGCACAAAGTTATATTCTTAGCGAAAATAATTACAAACAACAAAATGGTAATTTTAAAATTATCAGTGAGGGAAGTTTTGACCTAAACAAATCAAGCGATATTAATCCTTACGGATTAAGAATTGAACGCATTAAAATAGAGCCTATTGTTAAATCAAAAACTAGCTAAGGAAACAAGATGAATAAAGAACAACAAGGAATCTATGATGTAACATTTGGCGACAAAGAAATGACGCCAATATTTAAAGATATTGAAGCTATTGAAGACGCAGTAATTGAATATATCACAATGTATGTTAAGGGATTTCACGATAAACGAAGAGACAAAGGACTCGGAGCGGAACATATTAAATTACATTTGGATAAAGGCTCTCAAGGCGAAATTACTTTAGAAGAGCTTGTAAATCTTGGGTATTCAATAAGAGAATATCTAAAAAAATTTGAAAATCCATTTTTGGAAGAAAATGGTGCGAAAATTTATGAATGGGAAAACGAAGAACATACGAGATTTAGAGTAATCACTGATATTCAAAGGGGAGGGCGACAACTGCCACTTTCCCCCTCTGAACACCAAATTATAACATTCTATTCTGATAGAAATCTTAACGAAAGAATGGAATTTAAAAATCCACTTGTAAAAGAATATTATGACAATTTGCAAGATGAGAATGAAAATAATCAATCTCACATTGCAAAAATAAAGAAAAGAAGATGATTAAAATCAAACAAGGAGTTTAAAATGGAACAAGAATATAAAGACAAAATAGAAAAACTTAATAGCGACTTAACAAAACTCACACTTGATTTACAAAAGGAAGTCAAAGAGCTTAAGGAAGACACACTTGTTAATGGACATATTGATAATACTGCAAATATGAGCTTTGCCTTAGCAGAAATTAGTGAAGAACAAGAAAGTAGTAATTATGAAAAATTCTTGAAAACACTATTAGAATCTGATTTTAAAGCCCTGCAACAAGAAATGATTGAAGAAACAAAAAGAGAACTTTTAACCAAAAAAGTTTCAAAAAATCAGCAAGGTGGATTTAAAATTGGAATGATTTTTAATCTCTTTGGACTTTTAAGCTTTTTATTAACTCTATGGATTTGTGCGAAATATAAGCTTTTGTTTTTTGCATAAGGAAAAAAAATGAAAAGTTTTAAGAAAGAATATAAAAATATCAATTATGGAGCATATAATATACTTATTGCAATAGTAGATGATGAAATTTACTTTAAGACAGAAGACATTAAGAAAACACTAAATCTTGATACATACAAAGAATAGATGTCAAATAAAACAAAATTCTGTGGCATTAATTCTGCATTAGAATTAACAAAATCTAGCTCCGTATATTATAAAAATGGCTTTGCACTTTGGCTGGAGTATGAATATAATCTTATGAAACACGATATTTTATAACTGAAAAGGGAGTTGTTATTAATGTATGAAACACAATATTCTTGTTATGAAGACAAAACATATAAGGATTAGGTATGAGCCATATTTCAAGCATAAATTTTAAAAAGTCAAAAGATTTTCAAGTATTCCATAACGCAAATATTCGCCCTAATTATGCAATAGGAACGGAATTATCCTACAATCGCAAAGGCTATGAAGCCCTAAAAATCAAACAAGAGTTAATACAAAATGCCATAGAAGCCTATAATCGCACAAAACCCCCCAAAAGCTCCAAATTTCAAAGCTAAAAGTTACGAGTGGAGTAGTGCAGTTTGCAATATCAAGCCTGATACCACAATGCAAGATTTAGAAAGACTTGCAAAGCATTTTGAAACTAAGTATGGATTCCAATGCTACCAAATCGCCATACATAGAGATGAAGGGCATATTGATGATAATGGAGAGAAAGTTATCAATCATCACGCCCATTTGGAGTTTATAACGCTTGATAAAGAAAGTGGCAAGAGCTTATTTCGTGCAGAATTGCAAAAACCTAAAGCTCTGCGACAAATCCAAACCGAAGTTGCCGAGATTCTACAAATGGAGTGGGGACAAGACAAACGCATCAGCAAAAGAGAACGCATAGAGCCACGCAAATATGGAGCTATGAAAGAAAAAGAGCGTGAAGCTCTGCGGAAACTTTTAGACTTTTATGATGAGATTCTAGGAATTGATACAAAAGGATTGTCTATCACTGAAGCACAACAGGCACATAAAAATCTTGTAAAGAAAACACAAGAAAAAAACATATTAAAAGGCATAGATAATATATAATATTATAGTAGAACATATAATATTATATACTTTGCTATATTTATCTATCTTATATTATATATATCAAATAAATGTTATAATGATAAAAATCTCTTACATCAAAGGAGTTTCAAATGACAGCCATATCTACACAACACACACAAAGACGCTCATTATTAGGCACTAGAATTGTATTAGATGAAGAAAAGATTCTAAGAGAAAACAAATACGACTTAGATAGAATGTATGAGATTATTGATGAATTGGCTAAAGAATCTGGACTTATAAAGATAGATAAACACACCTATCATTGCAAAGGCAATGATAAAGACTTGGCGTGTTTAGGCATATTTGTATATAACAATCTTATTGATTGCAAATGGTTCACTTTGAATGTTAAAGAATGGGATTGGATAAGTGAAAAAGAGGGGAACGAGACTCTTATTGGCGATGATATGGGCGTTTGGCAATGAAGAATCGTAAAGCCCTAAACTTTGATTTATCTACAAATGAACTTAAAAAGCATTTTAATAGCACTGCGGAAGCTTATAGTCAAATCAAAATATTTATGATTGAAAATGGTTTTGAGCATAGGCAATATTCAGGTTATATTTCTAAAGAACCTATGAATGAAAGAGAAATAACAAAATTAGTTAGAAAACTTAATAAACAGCTATCTTGGCTCTCTACTTGTGTGCTAAATTTTGATGTAACAGATATAGGCGAACAACACGACTTAACACATTTGCTTACAGGTAAAAAATCAAAAATTGCAGAATTTGAAATAAGTAATGAATCTAACGAAGCTAAAAAGACAAATCGTATAAGAAAACATAGATAAGGATATTATATTCTATTATAATATATAAAAATATATAATATTATATACTTATATATATTATATCTATGTTTGCTCACACGATACGACTTGATACGAATTCTACATTCACTTAAAATAAAGATGTCTATAAATTTTTGAAATTCTTTAGAATTTGCGTTGCTTGTTCCATTATCCATAAGAAAAAAATCCAAATCATCAGAATACCTATAAGAGTCAAAATAAAATCTCTGCAAAGCCGTTCCACCTGTGAGATAAAATCTCAGATTTTCTTTGACAACTAAATCAATAATTGAATCTTGAGTTTTATACAATCGTATATATTTCTCTTCTCTTTCCCGCATTTGTTATCCCATAGTATTGAATAAGTCTATCAAGTCTAGGCTCTAAATAAAATCGCTTAAAATAACCCAATTTTTGATTTTGCTCTACAATAAATTCCCTTACCCATTCCTCTTTTATAATCCTTAAATCCTCTATCATTGCTTGAGAGCTTTGAAAAATTGCAGAAAAAATACGCTTTGCAAACTCTTTATTTTTAATATTTTCAACAATAAATTCCGCAGTCATATTTGTTTGCCCCAATAGCAATGATTGAGAATATTTTGAGCGATTTGAATTTGTGTTTTTGACATTTAAAACCTTAATATAAAATTAACCTATAATTAATTGTATTATAGATTAATTTTATATTAAATAAAGCTTAAATATATAAATTGAAGCAAACTTCCCCATCATCTCTCAAAATTATAATCTGCTTGAAAATGTGAATCTAGTATCACTTTTGCAGATTATTTATGATGAGAGATGAGTATGAGCGGTAAATATTACAATAACATTTTTTTTGTGTTATTGTAATAATGTGTCTCTATGAGATATGGTATGTTTCAGTATGTGTAAATTCAAAAAAAAGAATAGAAAGAATAAGACAACTGTGAAAAAGGAACAAAAAAAATGAAAAAGAGCGTAGTTTCATTGGCGGTGGCAGCTCTCTTTGCTGGAAATCCGCTCCATTTAGGCGAAGTGTTTTCTAATATAGTGCAAACATACGAATACAGAAACCATAAAGAATCTTACGAAACAATATGTAACAGGCTTATAGAAAGTTCTACATTATTGTTTTTAAGTATCGCAAAGCACCTAAACACTATGGAAAAAGAAGCGTGGGGAGATATAAGAAACGAGATAGACCATGTAATAAAACAGCCCAGAGCCGTGGAGACTTCAATGTTAAATACGCTATGTATGCGTTAAAGAGCTTACTAGATACGCTAGAACACAACAAAACCTTTGTAGCTGATGGACTGAGTCTTATTAAACACGATAATTTTGATATTGTTGAGTTTGGCAAAGATGTAGCTAAAGCACAAGAGGATCTGGCTTGGGCTTAGGCTATTGTCTTGGCGTTATCGACAAAATCAATCAAAGCGAGATTGCCAGAAGAGATGTCCAGAAAGTGCTTTGTTCTACAATATTGCCAAATTATGATGATTTTGAACTTTTCTTTAAGGGTGATATTTTGTAGATTAGCTGATGTTTTTGGTATTGCAAAAGAAGAACTGAAAAAGATGCTGGATATTCTTGCCCCCCCCCTTTTTTTTTAAAATGATACCAGCAAAGATTCTTTTAGTGACTGTATGGCTATTCCTCTATATTAAGTTTATGCAAGACAATGATTTTTAAATAGAGTTTGCTGTCAAAGGAGAAAATATTTCTCTCGCCTAGCACTCTTTAAGCTCATCTAAGTAATCAGCCCACCATTGCAAAAGTGGTCTCATCTGCTCAACATAATAAGCTTTATGTAGATAGGCTTGTGTAACATTATTACCTATTCTATGATCTAGCACAGCCTCTTTAATCTCAAATGATGCGTTATGTTTGTCTTGGTGTGTATCACAAAGGCTTCTAAAAGTTCCCCTAAAAGAGTGAAGTGTTTGCTTCCTGCCTCTTTTGGCATCTGCAAAACCCATAGAACGCAAAGCTTTATTAGCACTCTCTGACACCATCGGTTTATGTATTTTATTGTGTCCGTGGAATATCCAAACACCCCAACCTGTATTTTTTTTAATTTCCTTTAGAATCTCAATAGCTTGTGTAGGCAAAGGAAGGGAAAAATCCGGGAATGATTTCTTTTTGACTTTCATCTCGCTTCTTGGAATGGTGAGTATCTTTTTCTCAAAATCAATATAACTCCACTTCAATGTAGCAAGGTTTTCAGCCCTTAAAGGAATAATGCTTACAAACTTTAATGCCGATCGTATAATAGAAGAATGAATATACCCATCAATAGCCCTCAAAAGTTCTCCTAGCGTTGCTTCATCTGTAATCTTTTCATAGTGATTTGTTACTTTAGGCAAAAGAAGTTGTTTTGTGTCAATTTTGAATAGGTAATTTGTTTCTGTGTATCCGCGACCAAGGGCAAATTGCCATATACTAAGACAATGGGCAAAAAGTCTTCTAGCAAGCTCTACCCTATAGTCTTGAATCTTTGCGATAATATGCGTAATGTCTGAATGTGCAATATCCTCAATGTGTGTGGAGCTTACAATTTTTCTATCAGATTCATATTTTGAAAAATTCGGCAAAAGGTGTTGCTCCATCATTCGTCTATCTCTTTTGAGTGTGGAATAGGTAACTTGCTTTTCTTTGAATTTGAGCCATGCTTCTACCACTAGGTGCAGTTGTCCCTCTTTCATTTTTATTTTGGCTGCTTTGTCTAGCTTTTTATTTTCTTGTGGATCAGCTTCTGCCAGAATAAGTTTTTTGTATCCAATAGCATTCTCTCTTGTCTGCTCCAAGGAAACAGATGGATATTGCCCAATAGTAATAAGCTTTCTTTTATCCCCAAAAGAGTATCGCATTTAAAATGTTTTTGAACCCGTAGGAGATACCCTTAAGCGCAATCCATCCCTATCATTTAAGAAGTAGTCCCTCTCTTTTGGTTTAGCTTTTTTAATTTCTGTTTCAGTCATAAAAATCCTTTTTATTGCGATTCATCAAGCTGGAATACGCCATTAACAATGCCGCTTACAGCCTCATCTATACCTATGTGAGCTCCAGACATATAGGCGTTAGTGAGCTCTTGGAACTTGTCAGCTGGGAAGCAGTTGTCTTTCTTTGGTTTTTGTCCTGCCTTGCAAGATTTGAATGAAACCTTGTTAAGATCATCAATGCCTAGTGGGGCACAATTACCTTGGGAAATCTTTTTGCCAAGTTGAGCCATCATCCCTTCTGCAAAGATGCTGGTTGTTATTTGATCGTAGCAACAATGGTGTTTGCGCTTTCTCAAAACTATCTTTCCCACCTTTTCTATATCTTCGCTAGAAACATGTGTGCAAAGTCCAAGCGAAATTCGTTTGTTTGTCCTGATATATTCTTGTCCTTCTGTAGGTGTTTTTTGTGCCCTTCTCTCTGCAAATTTCATATCGGTGCAAGTATCCCTATTTTCTTGCAGCTGTTTTAGAGTGTCAATAATGGCATTTGCAATAAATTATATGGTGTAGGAATAGCGGAAGCTATCATTTCAGCAGCCTGAACAGCAACATCTACAGGATCTATTTTGTTAGATGGGTCATTGCTATCTTCAGTTAAACCGGGCAATTCCTCTTTAAGCTATTCTTCTTTTGGAGATTCGCTCTCTATTGTTGGGTTTGCAAGCTTTGGATCTAAGAACCTTTTGCCATATTTTTGCCTAATAATATTGACTGTTTTTTCTCTACCACAAATTGTTTCAGCTGCTACCAGTGCATCTTGTCCGTTCAAAGCGTATAAGGCATAAACTGTTTTGTCATCTATTTTCCCAGATTCCTCAACATTATATCTCGCATAAAAATACTTGTCTATATCAGCAGCAGCTGCATTTTCATTTTCCATAACCAATCTCAATATACCAAGCTCATTGCCATTAATCATCATAGGCACTTTAAATGGATAATGAAGCTCATTCACTTCTCTTGTTCCCATTTGCCAAGCTAAAACAGCTTCATAGGTTAGCCCAAAGCGACCACTCATACAATTTGCATAATCCATAGCAATTTTATCTTCTTCATCTGTCGCTCCATCAAGCTCTTCGTTACTTAAAATTCCATCTGTAGAACCTGTTGTCCAAGCAGATTGTCTTTGTTTTTCTTTCTTGTCGCATATTCCTTTTATCCCTTTATTATCGCAATATTGTTTTAATATTTCTCCGGCAACTTTAACAGCCACTTGTGTTGCAACCTGCTTGAGTGCTTGTTTAATTGCTTCTTCAGTGGTTTTTTTGGCAATATTGCTAGCAAATTTCTTAAACCCTACTTTAAAGGCTGCCGCAGCTGCTTGTGTAGCTTTTGAAGCAATATTTCCAGTTCCATTTGCAAAAGCTTTCCCTCCAGCACTCATTGCATCATTCATTACCCCAGTAGATCCTGCAGAATAACCCATACTCGCATATTTTATGGCCATAGAAATCAAATCCATTGCGGTTGGCAAAAATTGTCCCTTATCGCAATAGCTAGCTTCTGCTCCAAAGATATGTGTTGATGCCTCCATAAGCCCCATTTGCCCCAAAGCTTCTGTGGCTTGTGAGAAGTCGTGGTTTTGCTTATTTGTTTGGACTTTTGGGATTCCACCCAAAAGTTTTTCTATATCTGGTGTTTCTGAAGTTTGTGTTGAATATTGCCTACAGCCTATTTGCTTATCGACTATAACGGTATATTTCTCAGTCACTTTTTTATTTAAATAAATAGTCTTGCCATTTACATCTGTTATCGGGTTAAGCAGCTTGGAACTTAGCACTTGACAACCATTATTACTATTTCCGCCTTGATTGATTGTAACACAAGCATTTGTAAGCTTACATTGAGTAGTGCAAGCCTTTTCATCACTAAAGGCATTTTTGCCAAGATATCCTGTAATTTTATCATTGCCTTGACACATATATCTATTGCCAGTGGATTCACTTGAAATTTCAACTTCAAACTCTCCACTCACTCTATTGCCAGTTATGTTGTCTGCAATCTTTTCAACGCTATATGTGATATTGCTTAAATCTTTAGGGTCTTTGACACTACTATTAAAAACAATAGAATCCCATCCTACCTGAATAGCATTTTTTGTTGTTCCATCCACAGTAAATAAATACTCACCCTGCCCACTTCCATCAAGTGGAATAGTAATAGTTTCTTTTTTTGTTGATCCATCAACATCCATTACTTCTGTTTCAAGGCTTACTTGCGAAGCATTATGATTTACACCTGCAAGTGGTGCTAATGGAATCCAACCTGCTTGTTCACTTAACTTTCCATTCTCTGCAGTAATAAGGGTATATTGCTCATCTCCATCATCTTTGACAAATGCACCTATTGGTTTATATGTACTTTTTCCAGAATTGTAGGCTTCTAGTGCTTTTTGATAAGCTTCTTCATATTGTAATCTCTGTTGTGGTGTAAGCTTATTAATTTCATCTTGTGTCATAGGCACTTTCTTTTTGCGAGTAAGGTGTTCTGCTGTATATGTCCATTTTCTGTGTTTTTGGTAAGTTTTGAGCTTGTAATCTCAATTATTTTGCTACCATCTCCAAGATCGGTAAGGGTTAAATTATTGCCTGAAACATTAGCCTTAATACCTTCTTTTTTAATATCACTTTGTTTTACAGGCACAAATAGCTCTTTTACACTTATGCCATTTAAATCGCTAACAGATAAAGCTTCAACATTGGAGACAACAATTTTAATACCTGTTATTTTTTTGATACTAGCTAATTCTTTGTTTATCTTAGCCAAATCAAGCTTTTTCCCATCTGCGACTTTGGCAATAACTATTCCTTGACTTTGAGCCCCAACAAACATACATTGCCCTTGTGAAAGGCATTGAGTTTCGCAAGTTTTTTCATTTGTGAATGAAGGAATAGATTCTAACTTGCCATTACCGTTTTTATATTCCTTATTCCTTGCTTATGGGACAATAGTATTTCGTTTGTTGTTGCTGTCCTTGCCCTTGTGGCTTTTGATTTTGGTTTTGTGGAGCTGTGTTAGTGTTTGCAGCAATAAGCCAAATAGGCAATAAAGCTAATGTAATGATTAATTGAAGTCTTGACAGCATGAGTATCTCCTTGATTCTACTGATTGCGCATATCCATAGTAAATTCTATTTATGTATGGAAGCGGATATGTTAATTTTTTAGTTGTTGTGATTTTGGTGTCCAAATCAATAATAGTTACGCTACCTAAAAATAGTGAGCAAGAGAAGCTAAGAAACATACTCCTAGAAATGTTTGCATAAGAAAGAAAAGGAATGCAAATGGAAATACTACAACAAAAAATCAACCAACGCTTAGAGGAAGGATTGCTAAAGCAAGAAGACTTCAATCCAAAAGAAGTGATTGTAACCTCTCTCTTTGGCGGAATGCTAAAATTCAGCATAATTGAAACACTAGGAAAAAATGGCAAGACATATTTTGCGGAGGCAATACAAGGCGAAGTGATAGGCTTCACCGAAAATGGACTAAAAATTGACTTTGGATCTCAAGTTTCAGAAGGCGCTATTGTTGCTAAAGATTTTGGGATTGACAAAAAAGAGGCTATTCGGCAAGTTTGTGAGTGGATTCAACACGCTCAAAAAAGCCAAGATTTGCTTGATTGAAATATAGACATAAAATCCCTATAATACGGGCATATAAAAAAAGGAGTAGGCAATGAAACACAAACCAACAAATGTGTTTGAGCTAAAAGAACTCGTTCGCAATGAGAAAATAAACTTAGGAGATATTGATACTTCTAATGTTGGTAGCTTTGGGCTTTTATTCCAAAATTCAACTAGAAAAGATTTTAGTGGAATTGAAACTTGGGATACCTCTAATGTGACCTATATGGTTGGCACATTTAGTGGAGCAAAACATTTTAATCAAGATATTTCCAGCTGAGATGTATCTAATGTGTTTGAAATGTCTAATATGTTTCTTGACGCAGATTCATTTAATCAAGTCGTTAAATGGCTGGGATGTTCGTAATGTGACTGATATGTCCTGTATGTTTCAGGGAGCCAAATCGTTTAATGCCGACATTTCAGAGTGGAATGTAGGCAATGTAAAGAAAATGTCCTATATGTTTGCTGGTACTCATTCATTCAACCAAGACATCAGCAGGTGGGATGTCAGTAGTGTAGAAAATATGGCAAGTATGTTCGAGAAAGCCAAATCATTCAATCAGCCACTAAATGAGTGGGATGTCCGCAATGCAATATTCAGGACAAGTATGTTTAAAAACGCAGTAAATTTCAATCAGCCATTAGATAGATGGCAATTCTTTGAAAAAGAGCTTATAAAAACTTCATATCATACATATAGTATAAAAGGTATGTTTGAAGGTGCTATTTCATTTAACCAAGATATTAATTCTTGGGATGTCAGCAATGTGAATGATTTAAGATTTTTATTTAAAGATGTCAAAAGTTTCAACAAACCTCTAGACAAGTGGGATGTTGGCAGAGTGCAAGCTACAAATTATCTATTTGATGGTGCTACATCATTTAATCAAGATATTTCTAGCTGGAATCTAAATGAAAGGTATGTGTATGGTCCTTATGAATTTAGGAACTGCCCCATCAAAGAAGAATACAAGCCAAAGGTTTTGCGAAAAAAATAGTTTTAGATTCTCATTTGAAGCCGTTCCTAACAAATGGCACAAAAGGTGATTAGCCTTATTTGTGCCAACAAGCTTCTTGCAAAGGAAAAAAGTCAAATTTGAAGCCCAAACTAAAGAGAAAGAAGCTCTGCAGTCTCTTAAAGAAAGGAATGAAAATGAGCTTGTAGAGAATTATAATAGGCTTATGAAAAAATAGACAGGATTCCTATCAAAGAAGAAAATGCTCTTTTATATCTATTCCTTTGATAGCTAAAATCTCATTTGAAAATACCGTTCAAAACCCATATAATACGCCCATACAAAACAA
This sequence comes from Helicobacter cinaedi CCUG 18818 = ATCC BAA-847, assembly GCF_000155475.1. Classification (GTDB taxonomy): domain Bacteria; phylum Campylobacterota; class Campylobacteria; order Campylobacterales; family Helicobacteraceae; genus Helicobacter_C; species Helicobacter_C cinaedi. Next base: position 31,710 of record NZ_DS990394.1, read on the forward strand.
CACAAAGGAGCTCAAAAATGGGTTATACAAACTATTGGACTCAAAACAAAAAGCAAGATAGATTCAGCGATGAATTTGTTGAAAAAGCAAGAGAAATCTGCAGACTTGGTTTTGACAGAGGTATTGAACTTGCTAGTGGCGATGGCGAAACATCTTTTGGTGTATCTGAGCTTAACGAAGAGCTCTTGAAAGAGTGTGTTGCAAATGATGGTATTTGGATTAATGGCTTTGGCGATAAGAGCCACTAGACATTTTCACTTGAACCACAAGCAGAAGTAGGCAATTTTAGTTTTTGCAAAACTGCTAGAAAACCATACGATGCAGTGGCTAAGGCATTAATGTTTCTTGCATATAGAGAAGGCATTATTAAGAGATATTAGCTGGGACAGCTGTGGGGACAAAAAAAACAAAACGAAGGTAGCTTTTCCTTGTATGAGAGTGCAACAAACGATATGAGTATGCGAGAAGAAATATCTCGTATCTTAGGAATCTAGAAATATATTTATAATATCGTGGAGTATTGATATATAATTGCAGTTAGAAACTTAATTAAGCAAATCTGCTTCTTTTTTTGTCAAGTATTATTTATCATAATCAATGTATTCCACGATTTGCAGTGCAAAAAAATATCAAAAGAGTTGCAAAGGTGCGACAAAAAAAGTTGCTCTTTTGGATCCCTTGGGCTAACAACCACAATTTTATACTACAAAA
>NZ_DS990394.1:33218-48340 GCF_000155475.1 Helicobacter cinaedi CCUG 18818 = ATCC BAA-847
GGAGCGAATATGAAAAAGAAAGCATTATCCCTTCTTTTGATAGCCACTTTTGGAGTGGCATTTGGAGCTTCACAACCACAAGCTTGTGAAGATGGCATAGTTGCAACAAATGTAGAGAGAAATACAGAATATTCTCCAAGTGCTGAGGAGCTAGAAGAAGCTATCAATAACAAAAGCACGCAGGACATCATTGATAAGGTTAAAAATATGTCTGAAGAGCAGTATCAAAAGTTCCTAAATGGACTTGATTCTGTGCTTGATAAGGTTAACAACACCACAAAAGAACAAAAAACACAAGAAGAAGAGGATTAATCCTCTAATCCTCCATTCACGCCAAGTCCTAAAAAGGCTTGTGTGCTCCACTTGAAAACACAATCATATTTTAGGTATATTGTCAAAAACAAAAAAATAGGAGAATCTATGCTGAAAAAAAGCCTATTATTTGTAGGATTGTTATTTGTAAGCCCTATATTCGCAGATGATTTAGAATATGATTATGTTTCACAAAAGGTAAAGCCTGATTATATTCAGCCATTCAAGAGGTTTGAGTTTAGATTTGGCGTAGGCTATGATATAAACTTTAGCACCTATAACAACAAAAAAATCAATTATCACAATTCGGAGGTTTCAGGTCTTGATTGAGTGTTTGGCTTCCTAGTTCGCCCAACACGACATTTTAGCTTTGAGCTTGGGGCTGGTGTAGGCACACAGAGTGCTAAATTCTCTCATAATGGCAAAAAGACAGAGCCAGATCCAGTGGATTTAGCTTATGTAGAAAGCCTATTAACGCCAGAGTTTTTTGCAAAAGTTAAAGATGCGATGATGACAGGGGATTTAAGCAATGTGTGGGATTTATTTGATTGGAGCAAATTAAACTATGACTATCAGGGCAAGCCTTATGCTTCAGAAGGATTTATACAACCTTTAAATTCCCTTTTATAGCTAAATTTAATTATCACATCAATAATAATTGGACTACTTATATCGGTGGGGCTATAATAAGGGCGGATTAATTGATGATGCTAGAGTGTTTGTGGGCTTTAATTACAAATATTTTGATATGAGAGTGGGAATATTGCTTATACGAGCGAAAAATTTAAAGATGATAGATATGCTAGAATCACACAGCAAGGTGGAGCTCCTGTAAGTTTGACTATAGGAGCAGTATTTTAGGAGTTATTCCTGTTTGTTTTCATCAGAAAATAGCGTAGCTTCTTGCGTATTCTCCTGCTGTGTTTCTTGTTTTGGCTCGTCAATTTTTTTAGCTATTTCAGGTTTAATATAAAATCCTTTTTCGGCTAGAAATTCTTTTAAAAAAATATCAAATCTATTAGCAAATTCTTCTTTATTTTTTTCTATAGTTTCAGCCACAGCTTTGTTTCCAAATTGGATATTTTTACAAAAGTAAGAAACTTTTTTCTTTTTAGCTCTTGTGCTTGTGATCTGGGCGTGTTCTATAACCTTTTTTTCGCTCATTTCCCCATTTACAAAGGCATTGAATAGTTTGAGCTGAAGGGGTTTTGTCTTTTTTGATAGGGTAATAAGTAGAATCGTATTGAGTTTTGGCTCTTTTTGTGTGTCTATATGTTTTTGTATGTCTGGGTGTAGTTTTATAAGCCCGGAAATCTCCGATATGTGCGAAATAGAAATGCCAAGCTTTTCCTGTATGTCTTTGAGATAATAATGCTCTAATAGGGCATTAAATACACGAGCCATTTCCATAGGTGACAATTTCTCTCTTACAAGGTTTTCACTTATATTTTTGATTAAAAAATCCTTGTCTGTGTTTGCAATCCCATTTAAAGAGATGGGTATTGCCTTAATTTTAGTTTCTCCTAAAAGAATATGAGCCAACACTCTCCTGTGCCCATAAAGCACTTGCGCTTCGTGTCCTATACTATATATAGCGATAGGCTGTAACAAGCCATTTGCCTTAATGCTCGTTGCAAGCTCTTTGATTGAAAGATCTCGCTCAATAATTTCCCTTGCTTCTTTAGAGAAAAATCCATTCTCATATCCAGCCCTCATTTGTTTCTGGTTAGGAATTAATTTTTTTATTTCCACTTCTATAATTTCGCCATTGTGCTTTAAGTGGGAGAGATCTGGCGTGTTTTTGTCATATACTATATCCCCCTCACTTCTTTTAGGAACAGGGATTTGCAATGTTGAGCTTCTTAAATCAACACCTTTTCTTTCATCTTTCCCCAAAAGTTTTTCTAATCCACTGACATCTTTACTCTTTTGATGTTGTTTCTTATTGTCTTGTCCCTTGTTTTTCCCCATATTACCAGCAATATTTGCTGATGCAAAGTTTTTATCATTTCCGTTTGTTTTTGTTTTGCCTAAAAGCTTCTCCAACTCACTTGTGCCCTTGTTTTTATTGTCGCCATTCATCTAATACGCCCTTTCTTTTTTTTTACAAGAAAAAAGAAAGCGTATTCTAAAGAAAAAAACTTAATCACAAACTTAAATAGCGGTTTCAAATATGAAATACAACAACAGGAAAACTACCTTTCCACATATTGCTGTGGAAGTAATCCCCAGACCCCACAACTTGCGGGGAGACCCCGCACCCCCCCCCCTAAAAATATGCTTTTATTTTTTTTGAACCCACTAAAATAACCACCCTCCCTAGCCGCCGCTCATCTCTATTCCATTTCTACCTCACTTGGTCGCACTTGTGGTGCTTTTCCATAGCGTGAGTCTTCTTTTTTTCTTTGGTGTTTTTGGCAAACTAAAGCTTGTGTGTGGCGTGTGCCAAGGATACACCAAAAATCAAAAAAGGATAAATATGGAGTTTAGCTAAGAATCAAGACCGTTTGCTTCTTCTTTGACAGCTAAAAACCATTAGAGAAAAAATCTTTGATTTTGTATAATTATAGTAGAGGTTGCACTAGAGAGTTGCACCTCTCTAGTTTGCGACCTACTTTAAGCAAAGGAGGTCGGTATGGTTAAGATTTATTCAAGCTTAGCTCATTTTGCTAAGGTGAGCTAGGTAATCTTAACCACTCTCTACTTAGCATTTAATAAAGATATAAGGGAGTTAAAATGCCTGATAAAAAGATTTCTAAGAAAAAGGCTAAAAAATTAAAGGCTATTAGTGTGAGCAAAAAAAGAACATCCAGAAGCTGAAGGCACACTTGAGTTTTTCTTAGGCTGGTTGGTAATGCCTACTCTTGCACTTATTGCCATTTTCTGCGGTGTGCCTTTAATTTTGTCCTTTTTTCAAATTCTTGTCATCAAAAGAATGGAACATTCTGACTTGAGTTACTTTGAATACATGCTTAGTGTTATGCAGGGAAGCTCGTGCTGTATGTGCTTTCACGCATAGCACTTGTTTTTATTGTGGCGATGGGTGTGCAGATGATTATTATAGGCTTAAGGGGAATGGGTGTAGTAAGCTAGAGTTATTATGATGTGATTTAAGCTTTTTTTTTATAATGCGGATTTCATTTCTACAATTTACATTATAAGGTAAATCTCACAAAAGGCTAAGGTATGCAAAAAGGGTATGAAGCAAAGATAATAGAATCTAAATGGCAGGAGTTTTGGCAGGAGAATCACAGCTTTGAGCCAGATTCAATATCGCTAGATTCAAACAAGCAAAAAAAGTATATTTTGAGTATGTTTCCCTATCCAAGTGGGGCTATCCATATGGGACATGTAAGGAATTATTGCATAGGCGATGCGTTGGCAAGACACTATCGCAAGAGTGGTTACAATGTCCTGCACCCTATGGGCTGGGACGCTTTTGGTATGCCTGCGGAAAATGCCGCTATCAAGCATAAATCTCACCCAAAAACTTGGACTTATAGCAATATTGACACAATGAGAAAGGAGCTTGTAACGCTTGGACTTAGCTTTTCAAAAGAACAGGAGTTTGCGACAAGTGATCCTATCCATACGCGTTTTGAGCAGGAATTTTTCATAAAAATGTGGGAAAAAGGGCTTATATACCGCAAAGAGGCGTATTTAAACTACTGCCCAAATGATAAGACGATTTTAGCAAATGAGCAGGTGATTGAAGGGAAATGTTGGCGATGTGATACGCCTGTGGTGCAAAAGCTGATGTTTCAATACTATATAAAAATTACAGCGTATGCTGATGAGTTACTCACTGGATTAGATGAGCTAGAAGGGCATTGGCCCCAGCAAGTGCTTCATATGCAAAGAAATTGGATAGGGAAGTCAAAAGGCTTAAGCTTTAAGCTAGAGCTAGATTCTACTTTAGAATCTAGTATAAAAGACTTAGAGGTTTTTACTACGCGTCCTGATACGATTTTTGGTGTTACATATTGTGCGGTGGCACCTGAACACCCCATTGTAAAGGAGCTCATCGCTAAAAAGAAGCTTTCAAAGGAAGTGATAGAATCTATTACAGCTATTCAAAACACCGCCGCAAGAGAACGCGTTCAAAGTGAGAAAATCGGCTTTGACTTAGGGATTTACGCAATTCACCCATTGACGAAAGAAAAGATTCCTGTGTGGGTGGCAAACTTTGTGCTTATGGATTATGGCAGTGGGGCGGTGATGAGTGTGCCTATGCACGATGAGCGGGATTTTGAGTTTGCTAAGAAGTATGGTTTGCCTTTAGAATGTGTGATTGTAAAAGAGAAGCAAGATTCTAAGGCATCTCATTTTATAGAGTTTGATAGCCCAATGTGCGAAGATGGCTATTTGATAGAATCTGGCGAGTTTAGTGGCAAAAGTAGTGCGGAGGCAAGAGAGGCAATTATTGCTACATTTGAAAAAAGGCAGTTAGGCAAGGGCGTGATTAATTATCGTTTGCGTGATTGGGGCGTTTCACGGCAGAGATATTGGGGTGCGCCTATCCCTATGGTGCATTGTGAATCCTGTGGCATTGTGCCTGAAAAGATAGAGAATCTGCCTGTTATCTTGCCTGAAGATGTGGTGATTGATGGAGAGGGCAATCCGCTTGATAAGCACCCTACTTGGAAAGTTTGCAAATGTCCGCAATGTGGCAAAGAGGCTTTAAGAGAGAGTGATACGATGGATACTTTTATCCAATCAAGCTGGTATTTTTTGCGTTATACCACACCAAGGGAATTGTGGGAAAAACAAGCCTTTGATAAGGCAAGTTTGGAGTATTGGCTGAATGTTGATGAGTATATCGGCGGGATTGAACACGCCATTTTACACTTGCTGTATGCGAGATTTTTTACAAAAGTGCTGCGAGATTTGGGCTATGTGCATATCAATGAGCCTTTTAAGAATCTCCTTACTCAGGGTATGGTGCTAAAAAATGGTGCAAAAATGAGTAAGTCTAAGGGCAATGTAGTCAATCCAAATGATATTATCACGCGATATGGGGCAGATACAGCAAGGCTGTTTATACTTTTTGCTGCACCACCTATGCGTGAGTTAGAGTGGAATGATAGTGCGTTGGAGGGGGCGTTTAGATTCTTGAAGCGATTGTGGGAAAGGGCGAGTAATGCTTTAACCTGCGAGAAAAAGCCTATAATTACCCATAGTGAGCTATCAAAGCAGGAGCAATATGCTAGGGTTAAGGTGTATGGGGCATTGCAAAAAAGTAATGATATTTTTAGTAAAAAGCAAAGTGGTTATGCATTTAATACACTTATTGCTGCAAGTATGGAGGCTTTTAATGCGTTGAATGAGCAAGAAAATCCGCAGGTATGGACGGAGGGCTATTTTATTTTACTTCATATTTTAGAGCCTATTGTGCCTCATATTTGCTGGGAGCTAAGCAATAATCTTTTTGCTAGGGCAAATTTTGCTCCTATCAGTGTGGATTCTGCGGCGTTACAAAAGCAAAGTGTGTGTTATGCGGTTACCATTAATGGTAAAAAACGCGCTGAAATTGAACTTGCCTTAGGCTTAAGCAATGATGAGATACTTGCAAAGGCGAAAAAAAGTGTGGCAAAATGGCTAGAGAATGTGAGTGTGGTGAAAGAAATTATCGTGCCAAATAAACTTGTGAATCTTGTGGTGAAGTAATGCATTATCTCAAGTCGATTCTCATATTATGCGTGGGGTTGTGGGCTTGTGGCTGTGGGTATAAGCCTGTGAGCCATTATTCGCATAATATCTTTAATGATGGCGTGTATGTGGAAGTGCGTATTAATCCTTCTGTGCCTGAATCTGGCACGGGCGTAAAAGATGCGGTCAATAATGCTATCATCAAGCGTTTTCATAGTAAGCTTAAAGGCAAACAAGAGGCACAAAGCTTCCTTGATATTAATATCCAAAGTATCACACAAACGCCTATTGCATATAATCAGCAGGGCTTTGTGAGCTTTTATCGCACAAATGTTACCTTGTTGATTGAGTTTAGGAGCACTCAAGGTGTGAATTTTAGCGTTACAAACACGGGATTTTATGATTATAGTGCGGATTTTTCTTCAACCATTGTGCTTGATCAATATCGTTTGGAATCTATTGTTAATGCTACAAATCAAGCCCTTGATAAATTTATTTCACAGATAGCTTATTATGGAGAGTTTTATTATGAGAATTGAGGAGATTTCACGCAAGGCTTTGCAACGCTTGTATATATCAAAAAAGCCACCAACGCCTAGTGCGTATTTTGAGGCATTTTATGAAGTGGTGAAAAAAGAAAAGTCTTTAAAGGATTCTGTGTGGGCTAAGGATTTAGACTGGCAGGAGCAATGGCTTAAGAAGTTTGATAAGCCCTTGCAGCTTGAGCTAAAAAAGGCTCAAAGTCCTGATGAATTTATTGATATACTCTCTACAATGCTAAAAGATTCTAAAGAAACGCAGAATCTAGAGCATATAAGGGAGCTTAAGAATCTTAATCGCTTATTGCTTGGGTGTGTGAGTGATATTTTTTCTATTAATGCTAAGCAAAGATTCTCTTTTCTTTTTGGCATTGGTGGATTAAACAAAGTTGAAGGCACAAAGAAACTTGCTAATTATTGGCGGCGTTTTAGGGTATCTGGGGTGCATTCTGGTGTTTTAAGAAAGCTTGTTAGAATACTTGCCTTTATTCTTCGCACCCCAACAGAGAATGGGAAAGTTAGCAAGGAAGCTTTGGAGCTTTCTTCAGTGTTGCTTATGCACCCTGAAAATCTTGTTGATGTATATTTGCTTGAAAAGATTGAGAGACTTTTGGGGATTAAGGAGATTCAAAGTGCGTTTCTTAAAGATGAGATGGCACAAAGATGTATTGTGATTTTTAAGCTTAATCATTTGCAGTTTGTGGAGAAAAAGGCTGATTTTGATAAGGATAAGGCAATCAATAAAGCTATGGAGATTCTAAAAACAATGTGCCTTGAGGCGTTAGAAGAAGCTACACTTGTGGGGCATTATCAAAATGGCTTTGCCGTGATGATAAAAGAACAAAAAGAGCAAGTGCTTGAAAAGATTGAGCCTATTAAAGAGCGGCTTCAAACGCAGAAATTCTCTTACCAAGGGGTGCTTTTTACTTTTGGGTTTAGTGCTGAAGTGCTTGAGTATAGAGAGTTTGAGACATTAGAGCAGCTCAATAGCACCTTAAGAGACAAGTTGCATAATTCACATATTAGCATTGAATCTAAAGATTCTTAAATGCCAACTCTTAATGAAGTTTTAATAAGCAAGGGGGCGGAATACGCTCCATTTGATACAAGCAGGGCTAAAAGAATCTATGATGCTATTGCACCTATTTTTGGCTTTGAAAAGTACTTTGGCACAAAGTGTAAGGTGATACACATTATTGGCACAAATGGCAAGGGCAGCACGGGGCGATTTATCACAATGGGGTTAGAGCAGTATAAAAAAAGTGTGCTGCATTTTAGCTCTCCGCATTTGTTTAATTTTAATGAGCGATTTTTTGTAAGTCGTGGGGATTTTAGAGGGGAGATTCCACAATCAAGGCTTGAATCTATTCATCAAAAACTTTGGGCGATAGAATCTGTGCGTGAGGCGAGTTATTTTGAATACGCGACATTTTTAGCCCTTGTGCTGGGAATGGAGTATGAATATTTGGTGCTAGAAGCGGGGGTTGGTGGGGAGTTTGATTCCACTTCTGTAATTCTAGCAAATGTGAGTGTTTTTACACTCATTGGACTAGATCATCAAGAGATGCTAGGTGAAAATATAGAGCAAATTGCGAAGACAAAGCTTAAAGCGATGAGCGGACACACAATACTCGCTAGGCAAAATGATAAGGAAGTAGAAAATCTTGCTTTAGAGATTGCTTCACAAAAAGCTCTGCGGTGTGCCTTGTGGGAGGGAATGGATAGGATTCTAGGAGAGCAAAAAAAAGCTTTTTATGACTACGCAGAGCGATATAACTTGCCTATGTTTTTGCGGGAGAATCTTAGCAATGCTCTGCGTGTTTTGGCATTTTTTGGAATGAAATTTGATTTTGCAACGCTTGGTAGGCTGTCTTTACGCGGACGCTGTGAGATTCTGGCAAAAAATATTGTGCTTGATGTGGGGCATAATATTGATGGAGCTAGGGCTTTAAGGGCTTTTTTGGGTGACAAAAAGGTCAATTTGGTGTATAATAGCTACATTGAAAAGGACATTAGGGCGATTTTACGCGAACTTTTGCCAAATATTAAGAAAGTTTTAATATTATCCGTGCAGAATTCGCGAATTTGCCCAAGGCAAAGGTTGGTTAAGATTCTAGAATCTTTGCAAATCGCGTTTATGGACTTTGACATAGCTACGATGAGTGAGAGTGAAACCTATCTTATCTTTGGTTCTTTTAGCGTAGCACAGGAATTTTTACAACAATATACAATGACAACAAGACAGGGGGAAGTGCAGTGCAAGATAAATTAGTGATTTCTATTATTGATGATAATGGCTCAAAGCAATTTAGTGTGCATCGTTTGGTGCAAAAGGTTGCATTATTTACGGGCATAGGCATTGTGTCGGTGGTGATTTTGTATTTTATTTTGGCACATTTTTTAATGAGTGAGCTTGAAGTCATTTTGGCAAATAACACGAAGGTGCGTGAGAGTTTCCAAAGTATTTATGAAAAAAATAGTGAGCTAGAACGCAATATTGATTACAAAACAAGTGAGCTAATGAAAGTAAGCAGCAAGATTAATGAGCTAGAAAGCATTGTTAATATACGCAAACACAGCAATGGGATGCATAATAATAAAGATATTAACCTAGATTCTCTTTCGTCATTGCAAAAAGATATGATTTTAAAGATTATTCCTAATGGCAATCCGGTTGATGAGTTTGCAACCCAGACTTTTCCAAGCAAGGGGGCTTTAGTTTATAGTCTTGCTAAAATCTCCCCTGTGTATGCCACAGCAAATGGGATTATTGACTCTGTGCGTGTAGCGGGGAATGAAAACTATGGAATCCAGATTCGGCATTCTTACGGATTTACTTCAAACTACGGACATTTGGGCAGAGTTGTTGTGCAAAAGGGCGATTTTGTTACTAAAGGGCAGATTATAGGATATAGTGCTTCAAGTGCGAATTTATATTATGATTTGCGTTTTATTGATTCTACACTTGAGGTGGCAAAATATACAAGCTGGGATAGTGAGAATTTTGCCGCAGTAGCACTCAATAGTGCCATTGATTGGAAAAGCCTTGTGTGGGCGTTAGATGATATTATTCAGCTTAAAAATTACCGCATTAGCTACCAAAGCGAAGAAAATATTTTGACTTACTAATCATAGAATGAAAGCACAAAAAAGTCGCCTTGTTTTGATGATAACCGACCAAAATGGGTCGCGTTATTTTAATGTTAGCTCTATTTTTAAGCAAGTTGCCTTGTATGCCATTGTTTTTGTTATCACACTTATGGCTTTTGGTGTGATTTCAATTAAAACTTTTAGTGCAGAGATTAAAAAAATGGCGATTTTAAATGAAAATATCGCTAAGCGTTATAAAAAAATGCTTGCTAAAAATGAGGCTTTGAATATCAAAATAGAGCAAAGAATGGAAGAAATTACCGAAGTTGATAATCGTGTCGGGGATTTGGAGAGTATTATAGGTGTTTCTACTGAAGTGCCTGAAGGAGAACAGAATAATTTGGAGCATCGCATTGATGCGGCGTCTTTAAGCGGGACACAAAAGGCGTTTGTTATGAAATTTGTTCCAAATGGTTATCCTATGGAACATTATAATAGAATCTCCGCAGATTACGGTTATAGAGTGCATCCGCTGTTTTTTACAAGGCATTTACACACAGGCGTGGATTTTGCCACATCTATTGGCACTCCTGTGTATGCCACAGCTGATGGTGTGGTAAATGCGGCGAGTTTTTCAACCGGCGGTTATGGTTATTTGGTTAAAATAGATCATTCACTTGGGTTTATGACTTATTATGCTCATTTGAATAAAATAGTGGTGCAAAAAGGAATGTTTGTCAAACGAGGACAGCTTATCGCTTATAGTGGCAATACAGGACAAAGCACGGGTCCTCATCTTCATTATGAAATAAGGTTTTTAGGTAATGTTATTGATCCTAAAAACTTTATGGAATGGAAGATGAGTAACTTTGATTCAATTTTTGAAAAAGAAAGGAGTGTAGCATGGCAATCTTTGTTAGCGACAATAAACAGCTTGATGGAGTAAGTTCTAGTGGTGGTGGAGGCGCGACTATTATCGCTCAAGGCACAAGGATTAAGGGAGAAATTAATACAGATTGCCGTTTGCATATTGATGGTGAGTTTGAGGGGAATATCCACGCTAAAGATGTGGTAATGGTTGGCAAAAGTGGTGTAGTGCGTGGTGATGTGCGGGCTAACTCTTTGATTGTAAGCGGACGATTTATCGGTAATGTAACTGCTAATGTGCTTGAGATTAAGCCTCAAGGACGCGTTGAAGGTAGCGTTGAGGTGGCTGAATTTATCATTGAACGCAAAGGTGTGTTTATGGGTGAGAGTAAGGCAAAAGACCCTAAAGCTTCAAAGGCTGACATTTCATCATTAGAGCTCCCTAAAAAAGATAAATAGCAAGGGGAGAAGTTGATACAATCTTGCCTGTATAGACTTCTTCATCAAGGGCAATTTGCTTATGAGATTCTATTAACAAAGGATTATAAGGAAGCTCAAAGTGCCTTAGAGCTTTTTAGATTTAATGGAGAAATTACGCCTTTTATCTTGCCGGAGATGCGTTTTGTCTATGGCGATGGTTTAAGTGCGTTTAGGGAAGAATTTTTAGAATCTTTAAGCGTATTGCGACTTTTTTATGCGGCAAAATCGCCAAAGATTCTCATCTCTCCCATCTCTAGTGTATTGTATGCCTTGCCAAAGGCAGAGATTTTGCAGAGCTTTGAGCTTAAGCAATCCGCAATCTATAAAATGCCTGAGCTACAAAAACGGCTCTTAGAATATGGCTATGAGTGCGTTGAGGTTGTGGAGCTAGAAGGGGAGGTGAGCTTTAGAGGCGATATTATTGATATTTTTATGCCCCATTGTGAATCTCCTTATCGCATTGTGTTTTTTGATGATGAGATTGAAAGTATCCGCGAGTTTGATATTCATACGCAGTTAAGTAACCCAAATGAGATAAATAGCCTTGAGATTACACCTGCCCTTTTTTGCTTAAATGAAAAGCAAAATAAGGATATACAAGAGAATGTTGCCCAAAGCACATTTGATGGTTTTCATAAGGATATTGCTTCATTTGGATTCTGGTTTTTAAATGAAAATGCACATTTTTTGCCTTTAAATTTTAAAACAATTCTATCTCCTGAATCTTTGCAAGAAGCACAAGAGAGCTACTCGCTTAACACAATGGAGCAAGCAATAAGCTTTGAATCTTTACAGCAACTGCCTATCTTAGAATCACAGCAAGGCTATGATGATATTGTATTCTTACCCCAAAATCTTCCTTCAATGCTGCAAACCCACACTAAAAGGCAAATCACAATCATCACGCACAATGATATTAAACTCAAAGCCTTTGATGTAGATATAAAAAGTTTTGAAAATGTCAAAATTAAGCATTCAACTGCGGTAGTCAATCTCATCACGCCAAGTGAGCTGATTGTATCGCTTAATACTTTCACACCAAAAACCAAGCACAAAAAGCCCACATTAAAGCTTAATGAAATCTCGCAAGGTGAATATGTCGTGCATAATGACTATGGTGTGGGGATTTTTCAGGGGATAAAACAAGCTCAAGTAGCCGGTGTGGTAAGAGATTTTATTGAAATAGCCTATCAGGGCGAGGATAAGCTTTTACTGCCGGTTGAAAATCTCAATATGATTGATAGATATGTGGCAGATTCAGGACAGATACCAATGCTAGATAGGCTAGGCAAGGGGAGCTTTGCTAAATTAAAGCAAAAGGTAAGAACAAAACTACTAGAAATTGCCAATGGCATTATTGAGCTTGCGGCAAAACGCAACCTTTTGCAAGGGGTAAAAATTGATACAGATAATCCTAAGCTTTTACATTTTCAAAGCACTTGTGGATTTACCCTTACAAAAGACCAAGAGCGGAGTATCAAAGAGATTTATGCGGATTTAAGCTCTGGTAAAGTGATGGATAGGCTTTTAAGCGGTGATGTGGGCTTTGGCAAGACAGAAGTAGCGATAAATGCCATATATGCTACTATTTTATCAGGCTTTCAAGCGATGATGATTGTGCCTACAACGCTTTTATCTGCACAGCATTTTCATTCCTTACAAATGCGTTTAGCCCCACATAATATCCGCATAGCAAGGTGCGATAGATTCTTAAAAGCAAATGAGAAAAAAAAACTTTTTGAATCTTTGGAAAAAGGCGAGATACAAGTCGTTGTCGGCACACACGCATTACTTGGAGCGAGATTTAAGAATCTTGGGCTAATTGTGGTTGATGAAGAGCATAAATTTGGTGTTAAGCAAAAAGAAAAGATTAAAGAGCTATGTGCCAATACGCATTTGCTTAGTATGAGTGCTACGCCTATCCCTAGAACGCTCAATATGGCACTCTCACAGATTAAGTCTCTTAGCTCTTTGCAGACTCCCCCTATGGCTAGAATCCCTGTTAGGACTTTTATCAAAACGAGTAATAATGCGTTGCTAAAAGAGATTATTTTGCGGGAGATAAGACGCGGTGGGCAGGTGTTTTATATCCATAATAACATCGCAAGTATTGAAAAAAGAGCAAAAGAGTTGCAACAGATTCTTCCGCAGATTAAAATTGCTATTTTGCATTCACAAGTGGAGAATGCTAAGAGTGAGCAGATTATGCTTGATTTTGCTAATAATGCTTATAATGTGCTGCTTTGCACGAGCATTGTAGAATCTGGCATTCATCTGCCTAATGCTAATACCATTATCATTGCTAGGGCGGATAGATTTGGCATAGCGGATTTACATCAGCTACGCGGACGTGTGGGGCGTGGGGATAAACAAGGCTTTTGTTACTTTTTGCTAGAGGATATGGAACAAATTACGCCTGAAGCTAAAAAGCGTTTGAGTGCATTAGAGAAAAATTCCTATCTTGGCAGTGGGGAAAATCTCGCCTATTATGATTTAGAAATTCGCGGTGGTGGGAATCTGCTAGGAGAGGCACAAAGCGGACATATTAAAAATATCGGCTATGGGCTGTATTTGCGTATGTTAGAAGAATGTATTAATTATCTTAGCGGCAAGGGGAATATTACACAAGCACAATGTGATTTAAAATTGAGTTTAAATGCCTATCTTAACCCTAGCTTAATCGCAAGTGATACTCTGCGTTTGGAGCTGTATCGCCGCCTTTCACTTTGTGAAAATCTACAAGAAGCCAGTGAGATAGAATCTGAAATTTTTGATAGATTTGGGAAGCTTGATGATGTGAGTTTGGCGTTTATTGAGCTTATACGCATTAAGGTGTTAGCAAATGCGTTAGGCTTAAAGCAGATTATGCACTATGGGCAGAATATTACCTTTACTTTTATGGATAGCACAAAGCAGAGTATCCAAGCACCAAGCAAGGATTGGGACGATGTGCTTATGAGTATTATGAATTTTTTGCGTGAGAAGCTAAAAAGCAAAACAATGGGGTAAAAATGGAGGTAAAAAAATGGCGTGTAGATTCTGTGATAGGCTAAAAAGGCTCAAAAAAATTGATGTGTTACTTATCATTTTTATTTGCGTATTTATGTATGTGGTTAATCAAATTCAAATGAAGCAGTATAGAGAACAAAAAGCCATAGAAAAGGCAAAAGAAGAGCAAAGGGCAAAAGAGCATTTAGAGCAATATGAGCATTTGCAGAGACAATGTTTGTTTAAAAGCGATAAAAAGGCGTGTGAAGCACTTAAGGCTTATGAGTAGGGATATGATGGCGTGTTGTGATTTTGTGGGCTTTGAGTTGGCGTAAAATTGTGATGTGTGGCTAGAAAATAAAGCAAGATTCTAAAAAAAAAGGGGGGGGGGGAATTATGAGAAAGCTTGTCTTATGCGGAATGCTGATTGTAGGCTATGTGTTTGCCGATGAGCAAGAATTTGAATCTTGGCATTTTGGAGATTCTATTACAAGTGAATCTAGACAGGAAGCCAAGCTAGAATCTAAGAGAAATCTCAATGGGAATCTGCACAAAAATCTTACAAAGCATTTGAATGGCGTTTGGCTCTAGGCTATAATGTGAATTTTAACACTTATAGCAACAAAAAATAAATTACAATACTTCAGAAGTCTCTGGGCTTGATTTGACACTTGGTTTTTTGCTGCGTCCTATGCAGTATGTGAGCCTTGAGCTTGGGGCTGGGATAGGCACGCAAAGTGTGAAATTCTCCCATAATGGCAAGGCAAATCACATTGATTCGGCTGATTTGGCGTATGTGGAGAGCATTTTGAAGCCGGAGTTTGTTGAGAAGGTTAAAGATGCAATGCTAAGTGGGGATTTAAGCAATGTATGGAATCTCTTTGATTGGAGTAAGCTCAATTATGACTATCAAACAAAGGGGTATTTTGCAGAGGGCTTTACGGGTGTGAAGTTTCCATTTTTTGGGCGAGTAAAATATCATATCAATAATGATTGGATAGCCTTGGGTGGGGTGTATAATAAGGGTGGATTGATTGATGATGCACGAGTGTTTGTGGGATTTAATTATAAATATTTTGATATGAGAGTAGGCTATATCGCCTATACAAGCACGAGATTTCAAGATGACAAACACGCTAGAATCACACTGCAAGGCGGAGCACCTATAAGCCTCAGCATAGGAGCTGTGTTTTAAAA
>NZ_DS990394.1:49030-115332 GCF_000155475.1 Helicobacter cinaedi CCUG 18818 = ATCC BAA-847
GGCTTGGGATAAGGCTTTTAAGGAAAAAGTGATTGAGAGGTTGTCGAGCGGAGAGAGAATACACGCCTCCATATATCCAGATATTGTTAGCAAGAGATGGGTAGAACTTATCACTTCAGGAGAGATCAAGCTCATTGCCAATATAAATACCCCCGATACCTTGCGATATATTTGGACAAATATGGAGTGTGAATATGCACAGAGAGATGGCTATAAAGAGTTTTATAAAAAAGATGTTGAACCGTGCCTTAACAATAGCTCCTTTAGGATTGTTTCTTAAAATGTTGTGAGGATTAATTCTTGTGTATAAAAGTGCTATATTATAACTAAAAGCAAGGTGATTTTTTTTGTGCTTTAAGTGAAAGTTTGCTATATTCCCGCCCTAATTTAAAAAAGGAATGTGGAATATGAGAGAGAATATAAAGGAGCTTTTTAGATACTATGATTACCTACTAAAGGTTGAGCATCTGTTTGATATTGATTTTGGAGCAAATTTGGAATGGCATAAATTTGAGAGCAAAAATGCCAACGACACATTTGTTTATCGACTAGACAAAGAGGGTTTTGATGAATTTGTGAGTGGAGTTAATAGGTTTATTGACAGTAAAAAGAAAAATGAGGATTTCGCATATAGTTTTGCGATTTTGGGTGGAAAAGCTCGGGATATTGAAAATGAAAATAACAAAAAGGAAAAATATTTCCCGATTTTTGTAGCCCAGTTGGCAGATGTAGGTGATTTAGATATTGGTCTAGAGAACAAAAATCAAAAAGAATCTCAAAAGAAAAAAATCAAACATACCTTATTAAATTTGGAGTTTCTTGTAGGAAATGGTGGGACATGTCCAATGGAAATGCCTTTTATATTTCTTTCTCCAAAAATTATTCAACACATAGATGATGAACAAATTACCCAAAACACAGACAATGATGCTTTGTCTGCTCCTCAACTTCAGGATGGAGAAATAAGCGGTATCGAGAGAGGATATTGCCTTTAAAGACATTTTAAGTAGCAGACTTGAAAACTTTTTGCAAAAAGTGGGCTAGATGCGGCTTGTGGGCAAGATTGGTATATCTGTATGTATAAAAGCTCATTTACTGCTGGATTGCGTAAAATTTATAAATATTTGCTTAAAGAAGAGAAAGACGAGAAAAGTAGGGATATTGGGCTGCTCGATGAGTATTTTAGTTTCAAATACCCAAAGACCCAAAAAAGCCTTTTTGGCATTAAGCAAGAACTTGAATATTATAAAGACATTTGGGAAGCCTAGATGCAAAATATCTCCTTATGCCATCACAAAGGATAGCTGTTTATACCTTTTTGGATGAAAAACTCAATATTGCTCCGATTAATGGCGGACCCGGGACAGGAAAAACTTCTGTTTTGCGAGCAATGTTTGCCGATTTTGTTGTAAAAACAGCAATGGATTCAGCAAATCGTTTTCTTAAGAATGGGCAAATCCCAAACACCGCCCCCTTCGTCTGTACATCAACAAACAATCAAGCTCTAATCAATATCAATGAGGGCGTTGCAAGTCAGTTTCCAGACAACGCCCTACACAACAACGGCGATTTGCTGTATGAAAGATGGATTTCCGACAAAGACCCAAAAGAGAAGCAGGAGATTCTTGACAACAAGTCCTTTTTGGTTCCAAACCTTAAGACCAAAATTGATGAGAAAAAAAGGTGTGGATAAAAGCAATAAGTCTATCAATGATATTGTTAATGCGGCAAATAGAGTCAAAGACAATGAGACATACTATATAGAGAAATGCGAGACCTTTTTGGGCATAAAATACGAAACCCATATTCCCATAGAATTTTATAAGATAGTATTTAAAAAGCTTTCTTGATAAGATTCGTGCAAACAAAGAGCGAATCTGTGCCGATTTTGACAAAGTAACAGCAGATGAGTTGGAGCAGATTGAAAGCTTTGAACAAGAGATTCTTAAACTTGTAGATAATAATCAAAAACACGCATTGAATCTCCGCACATTTCTTAGAAAATTTAGGGAAAATCCAGCTAAGTTATCCCATTTTAATGGGTGGAAAACAAAACGCCACGAGATTGAGAAATCTATTAAAGATGATAGAGAAAAGATTACCAAAAAAGCAAATAGGCTGGGAGAGCAGAATAGAGAGCTTACCAAAACGCTAAGGAAGCTTGAGATATAAAGACAAATTGCCCAAGACACTATTCCAAAAAATTCTTATTAAGCTTTGCTATTGTTTTATCCAAAAAATATGTATCCCAAAACTGGAAAAGAAAAAGGCTTTTAGAGAAGAGATTATAAACAAAATAGAGCAAGAACAAAGGGTGCTACAAAAGAAAATAGATACTCTAAAGCACATTGACAGAAAATTGGTTGAGCTCATTAAGCTCCACGAGGAGAACTGGCTCGGTAAATTTTCACCAGAAGCTCGAGCCAAGCTTGAGGCAATAAAAGACAAAAAAGGAGCAAACATTTTTTGATAAAGGCAATGGGTTTGCCAAGGCTTACAAAAATGCCATAGATGAGCTCAAGGAAAGAGAAAAACTCGATACAAAAGAAAGGGTTGAAAACTTTTATTACTCGTTACATATACTAGAAGGGCTATTTTTTGTAAAAGATAAACTTTCTGCAAACAGAGAATGTGAGTATGCGTTTTATTGTCCATGTTGCATTGATTCCAAAATGAATAAAAAGCAATCGGAAAAATCTAGCGAAGATTGTTTTGTATGCCATTCATGTGAGCACATGTTAGCTTTTGCAAATTTAAAAAGAAATTCTAAAACAGAGCAACTTACCGACAACGAGGATTTGCTTAGGAAATTGTTGCTAGATTCTGTGGTTGAATGCCCAGAGGGAGGATATTTTACTCTTGAAGCCACAGAGGACTTTCTAAATGTACAATATAGGGACAAAAAGGAATATGCGGATATAGTCTCATCAAATCTGCTTCTTACACAAATATTTCCAATATTCCCTATCATTAGCGTTACATGTAATAGCTTTGGCTCTATTATTAAACCACGAAGAGACTTTTTGAAGTATTTATTGGTGGATGAGGTTGGCACAATACCACCAAGCAAAGCTGTTGTTTTATATAGTGCAAAAAAGGCAATATTCTTTGGCGATACAAAGCAGCTAAAACCAGTGTTTAGCATTACTCACACAATGGAGCAAGATTTGTTGCGCCCATTTATCAAGAATGAAGACTTACTTTGGCTGTGGAGATTATTTGGGCGATAAGCAATATAAAGCTAAAGAAGCAGATAATGGAGTGCGAACTGACGCTGGTTATGATAAGGAAAGGTTTGCAAATAATGTGATGCATATTGCAAACAATGCTGCCCCTCAAATTGTCTTGCCATATAACCCTAGCAAACTTAGGGGTGATATTTGGCTAAAAGAGCACTTTGGGTGTGGCAAGCCTATCGCAGATATTGCCAATAAGATGACTTACAATGAGGAAATGATTATCAAAACGCCACATGAGTGGTCTGTCATTTGGGTAGAAAATGTTGGTGAAAAAAGAGGAACGAGCAATGAAGAAGAAATCAAACAGATTCGTGATTATCTTTTGAGAGAGCTTAATGAGCTTAGAAAAAGAGTTGGAGCATCTCCTGATCTTGATAATGCTGATTTCTGCGAAAAACATATTGGCATCATTACGCCTTTTGCAGAGCAAGGCAGAAAAATAAAGGATGAATTTGAAAGTGATAAGCGGCTCTCTCATATCAAAATAGGAACTGTCCACACTTTTCAGGGCAGTGAAAGGGACATTATCGTGTTTTCCACGGTTTATGGGAAAAATGCCGGAGATCCAAAAAACTTCTTTTTTAACAGAGGGGAAACGGACCTGCTTAATGTGGCAGTTACACGGACTAAGAAAGTTTTAATTATACTTGGCAACAAAAATCTGTTAGGGCAGAATGGCTGCCACTCAAAGTATCTTTGCGATGCGGTCAAATAATATTCTTTGTCGCTTTAATGGCAACAAAGCATCAATATTGCTTTGTTGAGCTAAAGAGAACTGTCAAAATAACAAGAAATATCATCACGCTTTTTTTAGGATGGAAAATTAGTCACTCCTCCTGTTACTCCCCCTCCAGCACCTCCAAGTGGTGTTTGAGCTTCTCCCTTTAAGAATCTTTCAAATTGTGTCAACCTATTTGGAGACATATTACCAAGCTCTCTTCTAGGCATCACTTTTTATTCTTGTGTTCTTTTATATAAAGATGCCAAGAAAATTGGCTTTATTCCCAGCACTTGCGTTTTATGCGAAAATCTTCAAGGATTACAGAGAGAATGTCCGTTATGCTTGTGGCATTGAGCTTCTTTAGCTGCTCTCTTCCTTTTTGTGCAAGATCTGCTCGCAAATGCTGATTATCAAGAAGTAGCTTGATTTGTTGCGCTAGGTTTGTGGGGTCGCACAAATCGCATAGTAAAGCCGCATCGCCTACTTGCTCTTTTAAATCGGGTAGGTCAGAGTAGATTACTGGCACCCCTAAGCTAAAGGCTTCAAGTGGGGGGATATTGGTTGGTCCAAAATAAGTTGGCATAACTAATGCTAGAGATTGTGTATAGAGAGATTTAATTTCATTATTTGGTGCAAAGCCAATATAATGGACAAGGTCTTCAAGCCCCATTGCTTTAGCCATTTCAAGGATATATTCAAGGTTACCCCTATTAGACCCACTAAAAATAGCATTGATACAAATTCCTTCATTTTTAAGAACCTGCAAGGCTTCTAATATGTAGATATGATTTTTATGCGACCAAAATTGCGCAGGATAGTAGATGTAGTCACCGGATATATTGTATTTTTCTTTGATATTTATATTAGAGGGGATATTTTCATCTGTTGTATTGATAGATGGAGCAAAGTGGCAGGCATAGATTCTATGTGGTGAAGCGTTATAGTAGGTTATGGCATTATGACGCCCATATTCAGAATCAGTGATAACAGCTACGGCTTTGTGGATAGCATTGCGATAGAGAAATTCTCTGTTGTTAAACTCATTATTGTGATAAACTTCTGGAAATTCTACAAAATCTCTATGTGATAGATCCCAAATTGTAAAAATGAAATGGTGTTGAGACAGGCTAAGGCACTGACTTGATGGAGTAAGAAAGTAGCAAATATCTATATTTTGTGCAAAAAGCACTTTTTCTAATGCGCTTAGTATTCTTATGCGATGTAGAAAATATTTAATTATCGAATGCCTAATAAAAAGCTCTTTTATCCTAGATAATAACCCCCTGTGACAAAGGATGGATTCTATATTAAGAGTATGGAGTATTTGTTGATTTTGTTTGGAAAATACAATTGGTATGCAATCAAAATTACAATTATGATAAATCTCTTTTAGCACACTCAAAGGCTGCTGGAAGCCACCGCCAACAGTTAGCTCTCCCTCAAATACACAGGCAACCCGCAGCTTTTTGCCAATCATGCCGCATTTCCCAAGTGATCATAGGAGAAGTTGCAATGATAACTCTCGCTTACAAAAGATAGGGTATCGGCGATTATTGGTTTATATTGCCCCCCCCCCCTAGAGCATTTTCTATACGCCTCATAAGTTCATCTTTACAAGTTTCAAATGATAAAAATTTGTCAAAAAAATCGAGGCAATTTTGTCTATACTCTTCTTTTTTGAAGCTTGTTAGGTTAATCGATCGCAAATCAGTCGTCCCAATACCAAGTTTGTATTGCTGTGTGAGCTTGGCAAGATATGATGGGTAGATAGCTAAAACAGGCAAGCCGTGCTGTAAATAAGTGTTGAATTTGCCAGACGATAAGCCAATATAGCCAATGTTTTTACCGCGATATACATCCATAAAATCTGGATAATAACATACTAGCCCCAAATCAGCACTATATAAAAGCTTGGAAAAGTCGTGATAAGTAGGAAGATGGATTTCAGAGTAATACACTTTCTTTAACTCAAAATTCGGCTTACTTTTAGCTATGCCCGGGTGTTTAAAATGTATAACAAATACCCAATCATCTGGAAGCATAGATTCTAGGATATAAAACAATGCCGGAAATCCGCTCCAGCCATCAATCCCTCCAGCATAAAGCAAAATCTTCTTATCCCTAGAAATATGCAAACGATCGTGCAAAAAGTATGTGTTTGGGTGGGGCTTTGCTATTCCAGCAGCCACAGGCATAAGCATAACTTTCTCTTTAGGAATATGGTTTTGCTCACACAAATGCACTCTGCACAGCTCATCTTGCACTATAGCAAACGATATGTTTTGACACGCTTTTCGCTCTTTTTGCTTAAACTTAGCACTTGTCTCATCTTCAAAAAATATCTCATACGAAAGCAACGCATAAGGTGTTTTGGTCATTTTAGAGAGGATAGAGGCTTGGATGATAGATTCTCTATCCACACCTATGATAAGGTCATACTTTCTCCTACCAAAAAGGTAAATATTAAGAAAAATATAACGCAGTATATTGGAGTCAAGGTATTTAAATAATCTTCTCCAGCCACGGAAGTAGTAAATGATATGGCGACCAAACTCATCATTATGTTTATTTTTTCCACCCTTGTAGGCTATCGTGAGAATGGTTACTTTATAAGATTTTCTTAAAAATTCAACCATTTCATAGAAATTATGGTTGTCATAAATATTGCCATCTGGATGAATAATGAGCAGGGATTTCATTCTGGTTTTCTTAAGCAATATCCCCCCCCCCAGCTGTTAAAATTAAGCTTTTTCCCGCTAAGAAATTCTTCGCTAGATTCTAGTTTAAAGCCACTTCGCCTTGCCAAAAGATCAATCTCCGGGGTAAAAAAATAACGCATCTTGTGAGTTTCATTGAATGTTTGCGTGAGCTTGTTTGGTGTATTTATGATGATTTCATAATTGACATCAACGATATTTTCATCAGGGTGTAAAGTAGGTTCAGCCAAACGCACAATAGAGACCCGCCCATCACTTACACGCTTGATTCTCACACTTGGCTTCTCGTGTAGAACAGCAGGACCATACCAGCAGTCAAATAAAAACACTCCTTTGGGCTTAAGGTGTTTAAAAATATTGGCAAATGAAGCACATAAAGATTCGTTACTGCATTGATAGCTCATAACGTGAAAGAATGAGATGATGGCATCAAATTTTTCATCTAGGGTAAAGTCTGTGATATTTGCCACTTTGAAAGGAATTTGTGGATATTTTTTTTGTGCTATGTCAATCATTGATGAAGATAAGTCTAAGCCACACATATCATAACCATACTTCGCAAGAATAGAAGTGTATTTCCCACTCCCACACCCAAGCTCTAGAATCCTTTGAGCCTTTGGGGCAAATCGCTGGATCAAATTGTGGATATAGGCAGCTTCTTTTTCATAATCTTTGTCATTATAAAGCAGATCATAATACCTAGCGTACTCTTGATTAAACGAACCCATAAAACTTTCCCTTTGTGTTTGCAACCAACTTTTACGGAATACTAACACAAAAGATTAACAAATTAGCCTATCTGAACAAACTCCATATTTTCTATAAGCTTGAAACGCTCTTGATGTGGCATTCTAAACTTTCTAAGCTCATAGAAGTTTTCTTGATACTCCAATCCTTTAATATTGTCTAGAAATGATTGCTCAAATCTATCCATCTTGACAAAAAACGCATTAACCCCACGACTATCGCAAGTGATGAATTTATATCCATACTTACTTAAAAGCCTTTTCCACGCTTCTATTGAAACACCATAGTAAAGCATTGTTGGATGGGCGAGAGAATAAGAGAAGTCATCACGATATTTGATTGTTATGGATTTATCTGCTCCATAGGTTGAGTTATATTCTGCCACAATGTATAGATGGGCTAAAGCCAGAATCTAAAAATAACTTCATCATATAATAATCATTCCCATCAATATCAATACAAAACACGTCCATATCTTTATAAAGACACATTTCAAGGAGTTCGTGGATATTGTTTTTGTCAATAAATTTCTCTACGACTTCTACGCCTAGGCTAAAGAGATTTGAGAGGTGGATTCCCCCCCCCCTTCTATAATCTCACTTTCTTCCAGCATATAGAATCCGTGCCCTCCAAAGGCGAGCAATATCACATCACCTTGCTCAAGTATGGAGCTTTTAAGATAGTTTTGCTTATCATCATAAAAATCCACACGCACCTTGCCACTTTTGATAAATAGCACTTCTTTTGTGTAGAGCACTTCTCTAGGCACAGCATTATGTATATGTGGCGGGATAAGATAGTCCTTGGGGCGTTTCATATAGGCCAGTTGCTGTGAAAAATCATTGGGAGTGAAAAACTCTATCCCATCTTTATGAAAATTATGCCTAATGATAATTGATAGGATTTAATCATTGTGTGTGATATGTTGCAACATTGCAATCCTTCATAAATCAGTAAATTCATATTTTGAAAAGGGCGTATTCTAACATTAAATATTTATGAAATCAAGAAAAAATACCCAAGTGATTTATAGACTTCATAACAACCAAAGATTATCATACCAAACGCACCGAGGCGTAAAAAGAGAAGGCGTTTGTTTTGCAGGGCTGCACTTAAGATTCCAAGTGTGAATAGTGGCGGAATGGTTGTAGCTCCAAAAAGAATCATTACAATCGCTCCATTTAGCCCATTCCCAGCGATTGTAGCTGTAAGTAAAAAATAATACACAATGCCACAAGGCAGTAAGCCATTGAGCAAACCGAGTATGTATATACGCCAAAGTGAAGGCTTAAGTAAAAAAGGACGAGTGAGAGTAATGAGCTTTTGCAGGGGCTTTGGCGTGAGAGAGCTAAAAAGGGCATTAAGCCTAGTAAAATTAAAGCTAGAAAGTCCAAAAAGCACAAGCAAGATTCCCACTATAAGTAAGATAATAGCCTTAATCTGCTCGTTTAAGCTAAGAAAATGTCCTAAACTTCCAGCGATAAAACCAAGTGTGGCGTAAGTAGTGATTTTGCCAATGTGATAGCTTAGGTGCAGGGGGATTTGAGTGAAAAATTGCGTGAATAGTGATGAGAATTTAGAATCTTGTAAATTTTGCCCTTGTGTCTGTATAGTGGCATTTAAGGAATCTTTGCTAGATTCTAAAGAGTGAGTTTTAGCGTTCTTATGGGTTTTATGGGGGGTTCTATGGGCTTGATACAAGCTTGTATAAGCTACCACAATGCCCCCACACATTCCCACGCAATGCCCTAAAGAAGCAAAAAAAGCAATGCTTAAAAGCGTGGCAATTTCTATATGCTCCATTGATAGAATCCTGCACTTGAGCTTAGAATCTAGCCTTAGATAAAGAGTGAATTGACACTTTCATTGTGATAGATTCTGCGTATGACTTCGGCAAAAAGCGGTGCTACGCTTAAGACTTTGATTTTGGGGTGGGCTAGTCGCAAGGGGATAGAGTTTGTTACCACAACTTCATCAAGTGAGCTTTTAGCAATGCGTTCAATGGCTGGTCCGCTTAGCACGGGGTGTGTGCCTAGAGCCATTACACTATTTGCCCCACGCGATTTTAGCACATCAGCAGCCTTACACATAGTCCCCGCAGTATCAATCATATCATCTACTAAAATCACATCTTTCCCGCTCACATCGCCGATGATATTCATCACTTCACTTTCATTTGCCCTTTCACGCTTTTTATCCACAATCACTAAGTCCATTCCCATTCTATCGGCAAAATACCTAGCCCTTGCCACACCACCAATATCAGGTGAAGCGATAATGGGATTTTTAAACGGCTTTTGTCGCAAGTAATCAGCAAATACGATTGAGCCATAAAGATTATCCACAGGTATATCAAAAAAGCCCTGAATCTGCCCGGCGTGCAAGTCCATCGTAATCATCCTATCAATACCGCTTTGCTCAATGAGATTTGCCACAAGCTTGGCACTTATTGGCACGCGAGGGGCAGCCTTCCTATCCTGCCTTGCATAGCCAAAGTAGGGAATGACGGCATTAATGCTATTTGCCCCACTGCGTTTTAACGCATCTGTCATAATAAGAAGCTCCATAAGATTATCATTTGTTGGAGCACAAGTGGGCTGAATGATAAAAATATCCTTGCCACGCACAGATTCGCCGATTTGGATATTGATTTCGCCATCACTAAAACGATTGATTGTTGCTTTTGAGAGAGATATATCAAGATATTCGGCAAGTTCATTGCTAAAAAGTGTGTGGGCTGACCCACTAAAAATTTTAAAACCACGCATAAAAATAGCCTTTGGAATGAGATTTTTGCATTATAACAAACTCCTTTTACATTTAGCTAAAAATGTCTTCATTTTCAGTGATACTGCATTCTAAAAATAGCTCTAGTTTCCCTTCGCTTAGCAATCGCGGATTGATTTTTCTATCAAGGTTGATTAGCATTTCACTTTTATTTCTATCACGGATAAACTGCCGTGTTTGCACGATATGACAGGGCGAGTTTAGAATATTCTCATCAAATTGCGTAATAGCATAAACTTGCTTAATCTCTTTTGGCTCTTTATTTGGCTCACTTAGCTCTTCAAGTATGAGTTTGAAGCGTTTTGGGGCGATTTTGTCATAAAGGCTTGAGCCTTTCTTGCTTGAGTAGTAAAAGAGTATATCTTTGCCTTGATTATAGATTTGTGTCGTGCTAGAGCTTGATTTGAGTGTGCGGACATTGAGCTTAGAATCTTGCTGATTAAGGAATGAAAGCAGGGCTTTAGATTGTGGCACAAGCACATAGGTGTTGCCATAGAGTAAAATCTCCGCATCTTTATCCTGCAAAGGGAAGATTCCACCCTCATTCACAAATATTTCATTTTCCAAAGAAGCAGAATCCGCTTGTGTTTGGGGTTTTGAATCTTGCTGGGATTCTAAACTCACACTTTGTAAAGAATCTGCCAACACAGAATCAAGGGTGGAATCTACAAAAAGTGCTGGGGATTGCTCTTGTGAATTAGATTCTAAACTTATAGATTCTGGATTTTGAGCTTCTGTATTTTCTGTTATATTTTGTGAATCTTGCAGGGCTTCATCACTTGTATGAACTTGATTTGCGTGAGTTTGAGATTCTGTATCTTTTTGAGAATCTAGCTTTGTTTCTACTTCATTAAAATCAGCGATGATAGAAAATGTGCTGTTTGGCGATGTGGTGTCTAAATCTTTTGCAATCCCAAAAGAAAGCCAACATATCCCAACACATATAAAAAACTTCCGCATTTTTAGAATCCTTTTATGAAGTTTTATTAAGAAAAAACACAACTTTAGCTAACATATCGTTAGAAAAAGATTTTATTTAAGAGTAGTGTAATGAAAACAATAGCGATTTTAGGCAAACCAAATGTCGGCAAAAGCTCCCTTTTTAATCGCCTTATCAAGCAACATTTGGCTATTACTTCAAATGTGAGTGGCACAACGCGTGATGTGAAAAAGGCGTGTTTTGAGATTAGCGGTGTTGATGTGGAGCTTATTGACACAGGTGGGCTTGACAAAGCTCAAGGGCTATTTGCTAAAGTGAGTGAAAACTCACTCAAAGCTGGGGCAGAGGCGGATTTAGTGCTGTATATGGTAGATGGAAGCCTTTTGCCACAAGATGATGATATAGCTTATTTTCGTAAGATTCAGCGTTTGCAAAAGCCCTTGATACTTGTAGTCAATAAAGTGGATAATGATAAGATAAAGCAAAGGGCGTGGGATTTTAGCTCCTTTGGTGCCAAAGATATGAGCTTTATCTCCGTGCAGCATAATCGTGGCTTAAGCCTTTTGCTGGAGATGATGTTTGAGCTTTTGGATTTAGCAAAGGAGCAGAATCTTAATGCTATACTGAAGTCTCAATTTGAAAATGATACAGAATCTAACGATGAGAGCTTGGAGGAGTTTTTAGATACGCTAGATTCTAAGGAGCAGGATAAAGATAGTGAAGAGTGCATTGCCGTTGGGATTATTGGGCGTGTGAATGTCGGCAAAAGCTCACTGCTGAATGCCTTGCTTGGCAAGGAAAGAAGTGTGGTGAGTGAAGTGGCGGGGACGACTATTGATCCTGTTGATGAAACGGGGGAGATTTTAGGACAAAAGGTGCGTTTTGTAGATACGGCTGGAATCCGCCGCTCTAGCAAGATTCTAGGGATTGAAAAGTTTGCCCTTGATCGCACAAATAAGGCTTTGGCTCAAAGTCATATTGCCATTTTAGTCCTTGATGCGAGTGAGCCTTTTGTAGAGCTTGATGAAAAGATTAGCTCTCTTATCCCCAAACACGCACTAGGCGTGATTGTGGTGCTAAATAAATGGGATAAACGGCATAAGGAATTTAAGGAGATTATGGCGGAGTTCAAACATAGATTTGGCTTTTTATCCTTTGTGCCGGTGATGACTTTATCTGCGTTAAATGGGCGGAATATTGAGAAGCTAAAAAGCGAGATTCTAAAGGTATATGAGCGATTTTCATATAGAATCCCAACGAGTGTATTAAATGAATGTGTAGAAAAGGCGACACAAGCTCATCATATCCCAAGTGATCACGGCAAGATTGTGAAAATCTACTATGCTACGCAATATGCCACACACCCGCCACAAATTGCCCTTGTGAGTAATCGCCCACAGAGTTTGCACTTTAGCTACAAGCGATATATCATTAATGTATTAAGAGAGCATTTTGACTTTCAAGGTGTGCCTTTGCTGCTTAGTGTGCGGGGGAAAAACAATAAGGCTGAAGTGGAAAATGAAAATACAGAATCTCAAAAAATAGAGCCAACAAAACAAAAAGACGCAAAATTTGGTAAGAAGCGAGATGTGAAACAGACTAAGAATGTTAAAGGTGCTAAAAAGGATTCTAAAGATTCTAAAAAAGACAAAGAAGCAAAAACAACAAAAAGTAAAAATACGCGTTTTGTGTGAGTATGCTTATGTATTGAAACACAGGGGCAAAATAAAAGAATTTGCCAAAGTTTTACACAAGGACATACAAGGCTGTAAGGAATACATTATAAAATCAAGCTAGAATCTGCCCTAAGATTCTCAAATCAAAAAGGAGTGAAAATGCTATCAAAAGATATTGTTACCTATGCGAAGATGCGTTATGAATTACGTGCGTATCTTACCTTTCTTTTTACGCAGAATATTAAAAATTTTATGCCGGAGCCTAGCTTTGAAGTCGTGCTAAGTGGGCTAAAACGCATAAAAGATGAGATTAAAGTTTTTGATGCGATGTATATTTTGGATAAGAATGGAATGCAGATTAGCGATGTGTTTCAAAGCAATGGGATTATTGAAAATGCGGGGGCGAACTTCTCAAATCGTGCGTATTACTATGAGGCATTGGACGAGCAGCGGTGTATTATCACAAATCCTTATCCTTCAAAGATTGATGGGAATCTTGTCGTAACGGCTGCCTATCCTGTGTATAATCAAAATCACGAGTTGCTATTTGTGGTGTGTATTGACATTCATCTGCGCGATGCGTTAAAAATCAGCTCGCCTAATCGCTTTTTTCATATTTTTTCAATGTTAAGTGTGGGAATGTATTGCGTGCTTTCACTCGCCTTAAGTTTTATCGCAGTTTTGCTTATGGTGGAAGGGGTAGTGCGGTTTTGGTCAGAGGATATTTTGCGTTTTCAAAGCTTTGATATTAAAGATATTTTTGAATCTACGATTTTGCTAACCCTTGCTCTAGCGATTTTTGATTTAGTCAAAGCGATTTTTGAAGAAGAGGTTTTAGGCAAAAATGTCGGCAGAAGCTACACGGTGCATAAGACGATGATACGCTTTCTTGGCTCCATCATCATAGCCCTTGCCATTGAAGCTTTGATGCTTGTATTTAAATTCACCTTTTCAGCCCCGGAGCAGCTTTTATATGCGGTGTATCTCATCGGCGGCGTGGCATTTTTGCTCATCGCTTTGGCTATATATGTGAAGTTTGCCTATGGGGTGGGTAAGAAGGTGTAGAAATAAGCAATTTATGCCGACTTGGCATTTTGAGTGGCTTACTGATAGTTTGTGTCTTTTGCCTGTTCGCCAATATTTCCTTGAGTTTCTGTTTCTATGGAATCTTGAGTTGTGATTTGTAGGCTTGGCTCTTTGGGAGTGATAATATCTTTGCTAGGTGCTTTTTTCTTCTGCATTTTTTGGGCAAATTTATTTGATAGATAGCAATCCACATATACCCTAAACAACAAAGGCTCTTGTGCTTCAAAATTTGGCACAATCACAGAAAAATCAGCATTATTATCAGGCTCAATATCAATGTCAATACTCGTGCTTAGGGAACTTTTTGGAAAAATACTATTAAAATATCTCATAAATTTGCTATCTTTTTCATCACGCACAGAATCTACGCTAATCAAACATTCATTGATGGGTGCTCTGCCTTTATTTGTAATATTTCCTGCGACAAAGAAACCTTTTGTATATTGCATAGGATACGCACTCATCAAAGTAACATCTATCTTATACAGCACATTTTTCATCACAAAATGCAAAACAAAAGGTGCGGCAAGAATGGTGATAATAGACAAGAAAAAGAAAAACCTTGCAATGAATCTCCGCCCACGCAAAAGCAGCCCTAAAGTAAAAAGCATAATAAAAATAAAAAAACCAATAAGGATTAAGCCAATCTCATAAACGGATAAATAAGACACCATTTGGATAAGCAAAATCTTTAGCCTTTCAAACATCATATATCCTAATGCGTTTGACGCGAAGCTTTCTCTTCTATGCCACTTTGCCCTTTGCGTCTTTGAAGCTCCTGCAACACACGCTCAGGGTTGATATGCTCTAAGGCTAAGCCCACCAAAATATGATAGAGCAAATCCGCACATTCATAGATAATTTCAGATTCCTGCCTATCTTTAATCGCAAAGCACAGCTCCCCCGCTTCTTCAACAATCTTTTTACAAATGCCATTTGCTCCTTTTGCAAACAAAGACGCACTATAAGAAGTTTTGGGATTTTCGTGTTTTTTTTGCTCTATGATATGATATAGCTCATCAAGGATATGATAGATTCCACAAGGGCTTTGAATTTTTGTGCTTACCTGACTTGCACCCTTGGATTCAGCAGTTTCACTTTTACATTCATCTTTATATTCACTTTTCATTTCGCTTGGGATAATGCGTTGAAAAAAGCAACTTTTTTCTCCCGTATGACAAGCCACACCCTTTTGCTCCACGAGAAAAATCAAACTATCATTATCACAATCAAGTCGCACTTCTTTGATTTTTTGTGTATTGCCACTTTGCTCACCTTTTTGCCAGATTCTCTGCTTTGAGCGAGAAAAATAATGTGCCAACCCACTTTGTAAAGAAAGCTCTAAAGATTGTTTAGAAGAATACGCAAACATTAAAATTTCATTGCTCCCCCACTCTTGAGTAATCGTAGGGATTAGCTCATATCGCTCCCAATCAATCTTTTCTAGCACATCACGCATATATTACTGCCCTACGACACTGCTTTTTTGCTTATTTTTAGAATCTACCCAAATATTTGGCACAGCCCCACCGGGAGTTAGGAATATTTGTGCGTTTGTGTTTTCTTTTAACGCCTCATTAAACTTGCCCTGCGTTTCAATTTGCCGTAATTCAAGCAATCGTTGAGAGAGGCTTTCATTCACAAGGCGGTTTGCTTCACTCTGTCCCTTTGCTTCAATCTCTAGTGCATCTGCCTTACCCTTTGCCCTTTCACGCAAGGCATTTGCCTCTTCTTTTGCCTTTTGTGCATCTCTCTTGGCAAGTTCCACACCTTCAATTCTCGTTTTCACTTGCTCTGGCAGCACAATCTCACGCAACTGGATAGATACAAGCTTTACAGGCTGATTTGGCGTTGTATCAAGTTTGCCTTTAAAACCATTATAGATAAGATTTGCTACTTCATCGCGTTTTGTCGGTAGCTCCTCTGTGGGGTAATTCCCAACCGCACTTCTTACCACATCACGAATGACGGGATTGATGATTTTTTGCTCCCACGCCATACCATACTCTGCAATAGTCGCAGGGACTTTTTCACGCTCAAGCTGATACTGCACGGTAAGTTCAATTGAGATTGTCATACCGCTTGTATCCATAACATTAATCGCATCATTACGCAAAATGCTTGATTCTCGCCCTACATTTCCCATATCCTCACTACGAGAGAAGTTAATAGTCCTTACCTTTGTATCCACTAAAATCACATCTTGGATAATAGGCATAAAAAAGTGAAGTCCGGGATCAAGCGGCTTAGGATCATACTGCCCCGTAGTTACTTTAATGCCAACCTCTCCCGCATTGACAATCACAAAAGGACGCGCAACGATAAAAATCACAATCAATAAAACAACGATAATAATCACGCCAAGCGACTTGCCACTAGGCATTGAGGGCATAGGCATATCAAGGTTAAATCCACCGCCACCGCGATTGCTATTATTATTTGGGCGATTATTTCCACCATTATTACCACCACCATTATTACGATTGCCACCACCACTATTTTGGTTTCTTGGTTGCTGATTATCACTAGAGCCTTTTTTTTCATCAAGCTCGGCTCGTTTTTTCTTCAAATGCTCGTTTAAATCAATAGGCATTGCTACTCCTTAGTCTATATAAGTTAAATAATGAGAATATTTTGGATTTTCACCATTGACAACATCAAAATACGCTTGTTGCAATTTCTTTGTCAAATCCCCAGCCTTGCCATTACCGATAATCCTTGCATCAAGCTCACGCACAGGCGTAATCTCCGCTGCGGTTCCCGTAAAAAAAGCTTCATCAGCGATATATACTTCATCTCGTGTAATGCGTCTTTGCTCTACGCTTAAGCCCATATCTTTAGCTATCTCAATGGTTGTGGCTTGTGTGATAGATTCTAGTGTGTTATCATAAGGGGGCGTGATGAGTTTGCCATTCCTTACGATAAAAAAGCACTCGCCACTACCTTCTGCCACAAAGCCATTATCATCAAGTAATAATGCCTCATCGCACCCACAAGCTAATGCTTCGTGCTTTGCCATTTGTGAGTTAAGATAATTTGCTGCCGCCTTTGCCTTACCCATAAATGACTTTGTAGGATTCCGCACAAAGGAGCTTGTTTTGACTTTGATTCCATTATTTAAGCCATCTTCACCAAGATACGCTCCCCACTCCCACGCAGCAATCGCAACATTTACCGGTGCGTTAATGTGATTTAGCCCCATAACACCATAGCCAAGATAAATAATAGGGCGGATATACACATTGCCCTTATATTCATCTTTATTTGCCCTCAAAACCTCTATATGAGCCTTTTCTAGCTCATCTTGCGTAAAGGGCGATTTAATACAAACGATCTTAGCTGAATCTAAAAGCCTTTTTGTATGCTCTTTTAGACGAAAAATCGCCAAACCCTTTTTTGTCATATACGCCCTTGTACCTTCAAAAACAGCATTTCCATAATGCAAAGTATGGCTTAAAATATGCGTGGTCGCATCTGCCCACGGGATAAGCTTACCATCTTTCCAAATATATTTTGCTTCTTTCATTGTGGATACTCTCCTTATTTTTGAATCTAAAACAATGTCGTGGATTGTAGCAAAAGTTTTATAATATTTTAACTATGCTAAATCGCTATTTTTCTGCTCTAATTCCAAATATTGCGTGATTTTAGAATCTAGCTCCTTTTCCACTTCTGCTAACTCTGCTGCTAAGACACTAATGCCTTGCTGCTGATAGGTTTGTGGGTTGCTAAGGGCAGTTTGCAGGGCTTTTTGCCTAGATTCTAGCACTTCAATCTCTTGGGGCAGAATCTGCAATGCCCTTTGCTCGTTGTAGCTTAATTTTTTTGCTTTTTTCACAGGGGCAGATTCTATGGGAACAGATTCTGTATGCTGTGATTGAATCTTGGGCTTAGAATCTGCACTCAAAGATTCTAATCTCTCAAGTTCCAGCAAATTTTCATTCATCTCCAAATACTCACTATAAAGCATATGCGTTTGCACCACTTTGCCGCCCCCTTCAAAGACAAGCAGTTTTTGGGCGAGTTTATCCACAAAATACCTATCGTGGCTCACAAATACAACCGCACAATTCAAGCTCAAAAGATATTCCTCCACAATATTAATCGTTTGTATATCTAAATCATTTGTTGGCTCATCAAGGATAAATACATCAACTTCCTTGGTAAAAAGCAAGGCTAGGGCTACGCGGTTTTTCTCCCCACCGCTTAGAGAGCTAATTTTTTGCGTTAAAAACTCTTTTGGAAATAAAAAGTTTTTCAAATACCCATATATATGCAAATGCTTTCCACGCACTTCAATATATTCCCCACCATTTGGACAAAAAGTCTCTAGCAAATCCTTATCATCTTCAAGCAAAGCCGTGTGCTGGTCAAAATAGCCTATGCGTATATCACCCACCTTTACTACACCAGAATCTGCCCTGTCTTGCCCGAGTAAAATTTTTAAAAAGCTTGACTTGCCCGAGCCATTTTTACCAACAATGGCGATTTTATCATTCCGCAAGATTCTTAAATTTAAATCTTTTATTAGAATCTTGCCGCCTATATTTTTACACAAATGCTCTATCTCAAAAAGGCATTTTTGATTATTTACATTTTCAGTTTTATTAAAGCTTTTCTGCTCTCTTTCAAGCTCAAGCCGCATTTTGCGTATCACAGATGGATTATGCTTTGCCTCTTCACGCATAGCTAAGATTCTATTTTTTCGCCCCTCATTGCGTTTGAGCCTTGCTTTTACACCTTGCCGTAGCCATTGCTCTTCACTTTTTAGAATCTTAAGAAGTTTTTGATGAGCTTGACTTAAATGCCTTAAAATCTCCTCCTTTTTAGCCAAATAATCCAAATATCCGCCTTCAAAGCTTGTAAGATGAGCAGAATCAATCTCAATAATGCGTGTAGCTACCCTATCAATAAAATATCTATCGTGGCTAATGAATACAAGTGTAAAACGGGACTTTAAAATAAAATCCTCCAAAAATGCCACCATTTGCGTATCAAGGTGGTTTGTAGGCTCATCAAGCAATAAAATATCACAAGGTTGCAATAAAATACTTGCCAATGCGATTTTTTTCTGCTCCCCTCCACTTAGGGAATTTGCAAGTCTATCTCTAAAAGCCTGTAAGCCAAAATGCTCTAAAATCTCTTCTGCCCTTTTCTGTAAATCCCAGCCATTATTGTCATCTAAAAAGGCACTAAGCCTTGCGTATTCATTTAACATCTCTTTACGCGTTAGGGAATCTTTAATAGAATCTTGTATCATTGAAAGCTTGTTGTTTATCTCTTGCAGGGCGTTATGAGCTTTTGTTATCTCACTCATAGATTCTATAAGCACATCTTGCACACTTGCATTTGCCTTAAAGATAGGCTTTTGCTCTAAGGATAGAATCTTAAGATTTTTGATACCTATCCTTTCACCGCCATCTATCTCTAGCCCTCCGGCAATAATCTGCAATAAGCTTGACTTGCCCGAGCCATTTTGACCAATAACCGCAATGCGTTCATATTGAGAGATATTAAGATTTGCCTGTTTGAGAATGATCTTATGATCGTATTGCTTATGTATGTCTTGGAGCGATAAAAGATTCATCTCAAAATTCAAAAGTTTTGATTTGTGCGAGTGATAAAAGGGCGAAATTTGTTTGCTTATTTTTCTTAGATTCTTTACCAATTTTTATGATAGAGGCTGGTTTTTGGAGTTTCAGTTCAGAATCTATGTAGATAAGCTCAAAAGTCTGGCGATTTACCGCACTAAAATATTCAATCTCTTTGTGGTAAATCACAACATTATGAAACTTACTCGCTGACATAATCTTAATTTTCAAATCCAAGCTAAAAGCGGGATTATCCGAAAAAATCAAAAAATTCTTAGCATTTTTTGCCATATACTTGTTGTAATATTGATAAACTTGATATTCATTATCGCGTAATTTACCCTTATCAAGCATTTTAGTGTGATTGCCCAAAAATGTCATTGCACAAAATGGGCTATTGATATTATGCTTAAAAAAGACATTTTTAATCGCTAAAGATGACATACCTAGCTTCCATAGCTTATTGTCAATATGTGTGGCACAAATATCCATTGCATCTTTTGTTTTATTGATAAGTATCTCATACATCTTATTAAACACGCCCTCAAACTTTGTGAGATTTTCTTTCTTAAAATTCTCCGCAAGAGCTTTTAGTCTATCAATAGTCGCACTGATAATTTTAATATCAGATTCGGCTTTTGTAATCACCGCTCTTGTTCTCACCTTACGCTCTTCTAGCGCCTTTGGATCGCCCCTTTTAGCATCAAGCTTGGCTTGGATTGAACGCAATTCCATTGAGCCTACACGAATCTTATTTTGCACAGAGAGCTTTTTTTCATTAAATGTTTCAATCGCCCTTATCACACCCTTATAATGATACTGCACATCAAGGAAGCATTCTTGGTAAATTTTATCAGGCGTCAAGTTAGTGTTTGTTTGAAACTGCCTATAAGAATACTCTAATTTTTTAAGCACCTGCATATCATCAGCAAAATTATCAATCGTAATATGTCTATCATTAAACACAAGATAATCAATCGCCTTTGAAAGATAGGGCTTAACAATGATATAATTTATCTTCGTCTGCGGGTCCTGCCCCTCTTCTTCCATACCAGAAATAGCGGTAAGTGCGTGAAACTCTTCTTGAAAATAGTCTTTTATCGTTTCAGGGATTGGTGTGCTTAGCTGAATGCTATTGAGTTTAAGGTAATTTGTCTCGGCAAAAATCTGCTTAGCAATGGCAGCCTTTGCATCTGCCTCTTTACTTTTTAGCTCATCATCAGTATTTGTCCGCCAAAAATCAATCTCGCGTATCAGCCCATTCTCTGGGAAACTTTGATACCTAGAAGCCTTGCAATCCGTAATGACATATCCATTATCATCAAGGCGAAATTCCACAAGCATTCCCGCACTTGGCATCATTCTTTGATCGTGCCAACTTGTATTGCGTAGCTCAAAAATCTTCTTAGAAGCATTCACAACAACGCCATTTTTGGTTTGATTAGAATATCTCAATATCTTGCCGTGCATATATATTCCTTAACAAAACGAATCTTTAAAACTTTATCCCACAAAAAAAACACAAAGCCCATATTCTAGCCAAATAAAAATAAAAAACTCATTAGTAAAAATCTCAAATTCTTTATGATATAATGCCAAATTTTTTAGCCCAATGCGTGAAACTCCGTGAATCTCATAGAGCAATCTTAAGAAATATAAGAAGAACTTAAATGAATTTTAAATTTTTCTTATATTTCTTTAAGGAGTCTCAAAGATTCCAAGGCTCATTCAAAGCATTCTTGTAGGCTAATTAACCAGCATTATTGAATACTAAAGGATAACTCATCAAAAAACTATACTTATATATCGCATTAAATATTGTGCTTATTTTTCTCTCCACCGCCACGCTTATTGGCGATTTTGGGCTTGTTGGCGATTTTGGAATGCGTTTTGCCACCCTAAACATAGGCATTTTTGGATATGTGGCATATATCTTTTTACCTTTTTTGCTCTATCCGCTTTTTTGTTTGTATAAAAATCATCATCTTACTTTTAGGCGATTAGAGCTTATTATCTCTTTTTCTCTCTTTTTTATCGCACTTTTGATTTTTCAATCTCTAAGCCTTGAAAAAGGCTCATTTGGCAACTCTCTTGTGTTTTTTCTTAAAGATTACATCGGCTATTTTGGATTATGGGTGCTTGATATTTTTCTTTTTATTTTTTCTTGGCTTATCTCCACAAAACGCAATATTGATCTGCTTTTAAAACAGCTTAAGCACAAACTTCTTGTAGCTTATGATTTTATAAAACTTATTTTATCTATCCTTTATGCTCGTATCAAGGCATTTGTCAAACGCTTGATTGAAGCGATAAAGCCAAAGATTCAAAATCTTTTTGCCAAAAAAACACAAGATATTCTTGATTTGCAAAATGCCAAGCAGGAGACAACCACACAGGCACATTATGATTTTAAAGATGTTTTTATAGACAAAGCCTTTGATGAAATGCCACAGAGACCCACCACAGAGCAGAATCTACCACAAAATTCGCAACCAATTTTACACAAAGATTCATATCCAGCACAGAATCTACAAGCCCAAGTCCAAGAAAGTCAAGATGAAAATCAAGATTCTCCCATTTCCATTTCAACACCACATTTGACACCACAAGAGCCAAATACACCCAAACAGCCCCATTTAGAAGTCGTGCCAAGATCGCAAGATGATTTAAAGCTTGAAGAGTTTTTAAGAATCCAAGCTGAAAAATACCGCAACGCATTTGCAAAAAATGTCCAACACACAGCCTTAAGTGATCCAGCCATTAAGCCAAGACAAGATTCTATCCAGCTTGTAAATCAGCCAAGCACTCCCCAATCAGCCAAGCACTCGCAATCTCCAGCAGATTCTATCCAGCAAACAACATCACAACCCACAGCACCATCACAAACCAGTCCAGAATCTTTGCTAGATTCACAATCTCACACAAGCCTATCAAAAGAGATTCCTACACCTCCATCGCGTCCAATTAACCCTAATGTCTTTTTAAAGCCAAAGGAAACAAAAAAGCCTTTAGACACACAAAATCCACATCAAGAAATAAAAATAGATTCTATCTCTACACAAAACACGCATTTACCTTTGCAGGAGACATATTCACAGCACCTAGCACAAACACAAGAAGCTTTTATACAAGAATCCACACAACAAAGCCTAGCACAAACCCACGCACTACAGCATACACCAACACCCAAAAAAATTACGCAAGATGAAATTACACAAGATTCTATCCATACACACACGCCACAAGCCCAGCAAAGCCAAATGCTACAAACACCAAACTTCCCACAGCAAGAATCTACACTTCCCCAAACACCTATAAACACCACTTCACACGCCACATCACAAAATACACAAGCCCCACTTACACCACAAATGCTAGATCTTGAGATTAAAGAGATTACGCCTAATCACACTAGAGAACAAGCCCCACAAAATGCAAATTGGGCAGATTCTATCGTGCAAGAGATTATCCCAGAATCTCCACTGCCAAGCACAGCCATACAGCCAACGCATACGCCACAAGCACAGCCATACAGCCAAAATTTTCATAGCATTCAAGATTCAAAGCCCATTTACACACGCGTAACCGAGCTTGATGAGAATAAAGCCCTGCTGAATAATTTAGATTATGGCGATGTGGCTAAGCCTTTGCATTTTAAGCTCCCTACAACAAGTTTGCTTAATCAGCCACTAACAGAAAAAACTGAAATTGATGAAAGCGAGATAGATCGCAAGATTGAAGATTTATTAGCTAAACTTAGGACATTCCGCGTTGAAGGCGATATTGCGCGCACTTATTCAGGTCCCATTGTTACAACCTTTGAGTTCCGCCCAGCCCCGGGCATTAAAGTAAGTAAGATTCTTACATTAGAAGATGACTTAGCAATGGCTTTGCGTGCAAGATCTATCCGCATTCAAGCGCCAATCCCGGGTAAAGATGTTGTAGGGATTGAGATTCCAAATAACACTACACAGACGATTTATCTGCGTGAAGTGCTAGAATCTGATTTGTTTAAAACTTCCACTTCACCACTCACCTTAGCCCTTGGTAAAGACATCGTGGGCAATCCTTTCATCACGGATTTAAAGCGACTTCCGCATTTACTTATCGCTGGGACAACAGGTAGCGGTAAAAGTGTGGGGCTAAATGCGATGATTCTCTCACTCCTTTACAAAAACTCACCGGATAATTTAAAGCTTTTGATGATTGATCCCAAAAAGGTGGAATTTAGTATTTATGCAGATATTCCCCATCTCATTACGCCCATTATCACACAACCTAAAAAGGCGATTGTAGGGCTAAATAGTGCGGTAGCGGAAATGGATAGGCGGTATGATTTAATGAGTGAGCTACGCACAAAAGACATTGATAGCTATAATCGCAAAGCGGGGGCTGAAGGAATGGAGAAATTCCCATATCTTGTGATTATTATTGATGAACTAGCAGATTTAATGATGACAGGGGGTAAGGAAGTGGAATTTGCCCTAGCGAGAATTGCTCAAATGGGTCGTGCCTCTGGGATTCACATTATCGTGGCTACACAGCGACCAAGTGTAGATGTCGTTACAGGACTGATTAAGACAAATCTCCCCTCACGCATTAGCTACAAGGTAGGAAGCAAAATAGATTCTAAAGTGATCCTTGATACCTTTGGGGCAGAATCTTTGCTTGGCAAAGGCGATATGCTTTTCACACCGCCGGGTGTTGGGGGCGTTACACGGCTTCACGCTCCGTGGAACACTGAAGAAGAGATTGAAAGAGTGGCAGAGTTTATCAAATCCCAACAAGCAGTGGTGTATGATAAAAACTTTATGCTTGATGAGAGAGACAATCTTGTGAGCGAGAATCTAAGTGAGAGTGGAGAAAATAGTGACCTTATCAGCGAGGCAAAAAAAATCATTCTCCAAGATAAAAAAACTTCAGCAAGTTACCTGCAAAGGCGTTTAAACATAGGCTACAACAAGGCAGCAAATCTCGTTGAGCAATTAGAGAGAGATGGCTTTTTATCCGCACCCAATGTGAAGGGTGTGAGAGAAATTTTAGGGAGCTAAACTCGCTTTGCCTAGCATTTAATTTAAGCTAATAGAATCTCCTACTTAAAACAAACACTATTTTTAAGGAGTATTCTAT
Source organism: Helicobacter cinaedi CCUG 18818 = ATCC BAA-847 (assembly GCF_000155475.1). Classification (GTDB taxonomy): domain Bacteria; phylum Campylobacterota; class Campylobacteria; order Campylobacterales; family Helicobacteraceae; genus Helicobacter_C; species Helicobacter_C cinaedi. Next base: position 73,665 of record NZ_DS990394.1, read on the forward strand.
GAAATACACACAATATGTTTTCAGCAGTATCATTTTTTTTATTTTGACTTTAAGCAGTGCGTTTGCCATAGATTTTAAAGAAGCACCAAAGATTCAAAAACGCATTAATCCACAAGAAGGCAATAATGCCGTATATTCTTTTAATTCCTCCATTGAACAGGCAAAAAAATCTGTCGTTAATATCTCTACACAAAAAAATGTAAGCAATCAATTTGCTAATCACCCTATGTTTAATGACCCATTCTTTCAGCAGTTTTTTGGCGATATTTATGGGCAAGTGCCAAAAGAACGCGTGGAGCGAAGCCTTGGCAGTGGCGTTATCATCTCAAGTGATGGCTACATTATCACAAATAATCACGTGATTGAAGATGCCTCTAAGGTGCTTGTCTCGCTCTCTGATAGCTCAAAAGAATATGTCGCAAAAGTCATCGGCACAGATTCTAGAAGCGATTTAGCAGTCATTAAAATAGAGAAAAATAATCTCCCTCCCATCAGCTTTGCTCAAAGCTCAAATGTGCTTATTGGCGATGTTGTCTTTGCCATTGGGAATCCTTTTGGTGTGGGAGAGACAATCACACAAGGCATTGTTTCAGCACTTAATAAAAGTGGTATTGGCATTAATGATTATGAAAACTTTATCCAAACTGACGCGTCAATCAATCCGGGCAATTCCGGTGGGGCGTTGGTAGATTCACGCGGGGCGTTGATAGGCATTAATACTGCCATTTTATCTCGCACGGGTGGGAATCACGGCGTAGGCTTTGCCATTCCCTCAGATATGGTCAAAAAAATCGCTAAAGAGCTTATTGAAAAAGGCAGTATTAAACGCGGATTTTTGGGCGTTGGGATTCAGGATATTAATGAAGATTTGAAAGAAAGTTATGGCGATAATAGCGGTGCAGTTGTCATTAGCCTTGAGCCACAATCTCCAGCCGCAAAAGCAGGACTTATGGTGTGGGATCTTATCACGCATATTAATGGCAAAAGAGTTTCAAACGCAGCGGAGCTAAAAAATCTCGTTGGTATGCTTTCGCCAAATGAAAAGGTAATTGTAAAATTTATCCGCGATAAGCAGGAGCGTGTCGCACAAATCACTCTAGCAGAATTGCCCGATTCTAATAAAGATACAAAAGCAAATCCTTCTTCAAATGCTCAAGGTTCAAGTGCGACCATTGAAGGCTTAAGCGTTGAAGAGCTTAGCTCAAATATACGCCAACGCTATGGGATTCCAAACAATATTAATGGCGTTGTAGTAACGCGTGTCAATGCAAACTCAAAAGCCGCTCAAGCGGGATTTGAAGTGGGCGATATTATCGCACAGGTTGAAAATATCGCTATTAAAACTCCTGCGGATTTAAACAATGCCTTTACAAGATTCAAAGGCAAAAATAAAAGAGTGCTTGTGTATAGCTCAAGTGGTACAAAAACAATACTTATCAAATAAAGGGGGAAACCATAAGTGGTAATGCTAGACAACAAACAGCTTTCGCTTATACAAGAGCGTTTGTATAAGTATTGCGGTATTTTTTTGAGCGATTCAAAGCTTACAATGATAAAAAATAGAATCTACCGCCTTATGCGTGATACACATATTGATAACATAGACACGCTACTTGCAAGTATTGAAAGTAACCCTAAGATTCAACAACAATTTATCAATAGCTTTACAACAAACAAAACAGATTTTTTTCGTGAAGACTTTCACTTCCAAGATATGATTGATCGTGCTTTGCCCTTACTTTTCAAACGCAATAAGCCTATTAAAATTTACTGCTGTGCGAGTTCCACGGGGCAAGAGCCTTATTCTATCGCAATGAGTGTGCTGTATGCTAAAAAGCTCTATGGTGCAAGCACACCGGTGAGTATTATTGCCACAGATATTGATACTGGTGTCCTACAAGAAGCAAAAGAGGGTATTTATACGATTGATTTTAAGATAGAGAAATTCCCAAATTGGTTTGAAATGGAGGAATATTTTACCCCACTTGATGATGGTAAAAACCCAAATGTGCGACTACTCAAAGCCAAAGACAAGCTTAAATCAATGATCACTTTTAAGCAAATGAATCTCTTTGATAAACGCTATCCATTTATGCGTGAAGAGTTTGATATGCTCTTTTGCCGTAATGTGCTGATTTATTTTAAGCAAGAAGATCAACAGGAGATTCTATCCTGTCTCATTGACACACTAAGAATTGATGGCACTTTTTACTTAGGGCATAGTGAAAGTCTCTACCACTTAACTGAAAAATTTGAAAAGCTCGGTAACAAAACTTTTGTTAAGATAAAGGCGTAATTATGTTAATGGAAACGACAAAACACCACCCAGATACCATTCTCAAAAGTAACCCTTGCAAAATCACGCGAAGCAAGCTTGTTGTTATCGGTGCTTCCACAGGGGGTGTTGATGCACTCTCTTATATCTTTTCACGCCTACCTGCACAGCTCCCACCCATTGCCGTTGTGCAACATATCCCACCGACTTTTGGCTCATCTTTTATTAAACGCTTAAACACACTCTCTGAACTAACGATCTGTGAGGTTACAGACAAAACTCCTCTTAAAGACAATCATGTCTATGTAGCAGGGGGTGATAAACATATGACAATTGATTTTGCTATGGGTTCATATTATGCCAACTCTTTAAATGAAGAGAGACGCATTTCAAGGCATAAACCAAGTGTTGATATTTTATTCCGCAGTGCCAATAATGCCGCTGGACGCTCCGCTCTTGGGGTGATTCTTACAGGAATGGGCGATGATGGTTGCATAGGACTAAAAGAAATGCACGATAATGGAGCGCACACTTTGGCTGAAAATGAAGAGGATTGCGTGGTGTTTGGTATGCCTAAAAAAGCCATTGAAATGGGTGCGGTGAGTGAGATTTTAAGCCTTGATATGATAATCCATAGAATCATAGACTACGCCAAAAAGCCAATCAAAGCCCTAGCAAAAGATAGCAACGACCCAGCCATTTTTCCTGATGAGTAGGATAGACTAGAATCTAAGTGAGATTCTAGCATTTGCTTAGATTTTCAACTCTCTTAGATTCTAGCACTCTGTTCTGTTTTTATATCTCACACCACAAACTAAATCAAAAATAATCACTAAAATACGCCTTGCCCTCTGGCAGAATCTCTTCTAACTTATCAATACTCTCATCGTTTGCTTTCAGGCGATTAATACTGCGTAAATATAGCGGACGCTTATAGCCTAAAAGCATTGTTGCAAGCGTTTGTATATCAAGCTTGATGTAATATTCCCCCAGTTTCTGCTTTTTTTCACTCGCCACAACTTGCAAAGCCAACTCTCCATCTTTAAAATGTAAAATAAAATCCCTATTATTCCATTCCAAAAGTGGATCGCTCACACTGAATCTTAAGCACATATTTGACTTAACAAACTCAAAAGGATATTGTGTCAAAAACTGCTCCACATCAACGATACGCGCCATAATATAAGGCTGAATGCTTTCTTTGATATGCCCATCTTCAAGCAAAAAAGCAAGATTATGATTACTAAAATTTGCCCCTTCAATACTATCAAACATTGACTGATGGGCGTTTATGTAGCCCCACAGCCCATATCGTGCCTCTTCATTCAAATAAATCATCTCTTTAATCTTAAAAATATCATTTTCCAAAAGATAGACAATATAGCCCGTTGGCTTATCGCATTCATCATAATAAATCGCTACAATCGTATCCTCCACATCCCAACGCCAATACTCATTCCACGCTAGAATATCACGCACCAAGCAGCCGTGCGTCTTTGCTGCAAACTCATTATGCAGGGCTTTTAAATCGGGGTGATCTTCTGTAACCCTTTGCATCATACCGCCAACTTGAGGGGGCTTTGGAAATTGATTATCCTTAATGACAAAACTCATCTTATCACTCACTATCTCCCACCCACGCGAACGATAATAAGGAATAGAATACGGATAGAGACAAGAAATGCTCTGCCCCTTTTCTCGCATCATTTTTAGAATCTCACGCATTAAATCCGCCATAAGCCCAATGCCAGAATACTCCGGGTAAGTCGCCACCCCTGTAATCCCACCCATAGCATAGATTCTATTATAAATATTCATCTGCATAGGATAGAGTGCGATTTGTGAGATAAGCTTTTGTCTATCAAACCAGCCTAGCACGATTGCATTTTGTAAAATAGGGTATTTGGAGCGTTTAATCTCTTCATTATTCCAACCAAACTCTAGCAAATCACTATCAGTTACTTGAAAGGCATAACGCAAAAGCTCATTAAACTGCTCAATATGGCTAATATCAAGCTGTTGCATAGTAAGCCGTTCTCGTATTTGTGTTTTTTTCATCTTTTGCCCCTTTGTGTGGAATCTTTAGGAAATCTTGCTTCGCGGAGTATAGCAAAAAGTGGCAATATCAGGCAAATATAGGCATTTGTGCTTAGGCTAAAAGGGGTAAAACCCTTGACAATAGGAATAATTTTATATATAATCTCGCTCTTTGTTTATTCCGGATTAGCTCAGCGGTAGAGTAGGTGGCTGTTAACCACTTGGTCGCAGGTTCGAATCCTGCATCCGGAGCCACTCCTTAGCAGAAGATCATAGATTTTAAACCATAAAGCAAGTGGGCATTTTGCTCTTAAGGACTTTTGATTCAATTAATTTTTGTGGCTTTTGTTTATTCTTTAGGATTTTTATATGCAGAAAGAACCCTGAAAGTTTATAGGGGGCTTGTTACCACACTCTTTCCATATCATTAGTCTCTATCTTTGTAGGTGTTTTAGTGGTGTTGTAACCTTGAGTGTTTGTTATGTCTTTCATTTGATTTGTATTGCCGTCTCCTGTCAGTAATGATTGAGCTGTATAGAGTTTTGTAACATTTATTTAGATTATCAAATAAAGCAGTTTAAAAAGTATGGGTCATTATTATGGGTGTAGGGTAAAATAGGTTCATCTTGTGGGTAAAAAGTTTAAGGTTTTTTTGAGATAGGACTATTGAGTCTTGTTCAAATTGACTCTTAAGAATAAATGGCAGAGGGGAAGGGATTCGAACCCTCGAAAGTTTGCACTTTACACGCGTTCCAGGCGTGCTCCTTCAACCACTCGGACACCCCTCTTTAAAAATAACAAGGGCGAAATCTTACCTAAACTCTTTCTAAAACTTGCTTAAAAATCACGCCATCAATGCCAAGTTGTGCGATTTTTGCGATTTGCTTTTGGGATTTAATGACGCAAAGCAGTTTGCAATCAAGCAAATAATGTTCAACAATCTTTTGAAAAGCCTTTGCCTTATCAAGCTGATCAAGCAGTAAAAATTGCGGCATAAGACTAGCAAACAGCACAAGCTCTTCTAAAGAATATATTTTCACAGCATATCTAACCTGAAAGTTATAGCAATGCTTGGCAATCTCAAAAGCATTCTCTTGTTTCAAAGCAGATGTGTCAAACCACACGACAGATTCAGTTCCAACCTTGGCAATATCTTCAATGCTTTTCACTTCCACAAATGGAGCAAAGTCAATGGCATAATGCCCGATAATAATCATCTCGCCCCCTTTTGCAGACATTCTTTAGAGCAAAAACACTTTCCATTTGAGAGAAAAGATTCATTGACAGAGACATACACGCCGCAACACGCACATTCCTGCATTTCTTCAATGCCATTGGGGGTTTTGTTTGTCTTAAGCAATGGGCGTAAGATAAGATAAGCTAACGCTAAAAGTGCGAGTAAAATAACAAAAAACTTCATATATTTCCTTTAAGACTAAGATTTATAAATCGCGACTATGTTTGTAATAGTAGATTCTATTTTCCCGCACGAAGCACTCTTCCACACTCATGCTTGGCATTTCCTGTCTAAAATTTGTGCCTTTGTAAAAGAGAAAATACCCATCGCTTTGCAAAAATTTCCTTGAAAGAGCGATAAGATTCCTAGCGTCCATTAACGCACGAGAAGTAATAAGGGCGATATTATTGACTTCACTGATTGGCACTTCTTCAATCCGCATTGAATGCACCTTTACATTTTTTAGCCCAAGTTGTACGCTGATATTTTGTAAAAATGAAGCCCTTTTAGCACGCGGCTCTATAAGAAAAAATTGCGATTGCGGTTTAGCAATAGCAAGGGGCAGGGCAGGGAATCCCCCACCAGAGCCTATATCCATACAAGATTCAAACTCATCAATAAACTTCAGCGGATACAAAGAATCAAAGATATTTTCAAGCACAGATTCCATACAGCTAGCCCCTGTAAGATTGTGAATCTTATTCCACTCTAAAAGCTCTTTGCCAAAGGTTTGAAACTGCTTAAAACACTCATCTCCTAGCATAATGCGGTGTTGTTGTAATTTATCTTGTAAATCTATCATAGTATCAATATCCCATCTCCATAAGAGTAAAATTTATAGCCTTTTTCCAAGGCAATATTATAGAGTTCAAGGCATTTTTCTCTCCCCACCATCGCACTTACTAGCATAATCAATGTGCTTTTTGGGAGATGAAAATTTGTCAGCAGATAATCTACCCGCTTAAACTCAACGCCCGGATATAAGAAAATATCGCACTCTCCGCATAAAACTTTATATCTCATCATATATTCCACGCAACGTGCACTTGTCGTGCCGACACATAGCACCTTTTTAGCGTGAGTGATAGCCTTAGCACTTGAGCTTGAGATTGAAAAATATTCTTTATGTATAGCGTGATTGCGGATATCTTCACTCTCCACATTTATAAATGTCCCAGCCCCGATATGCAGGGTAACAAAGCAGGTTTGAAAAGATTTTTGCAAGGATTCTAAACTTTGTTTGCTAAAATGCAAAGACGCCGTAGGAGCTGCCACAGAGCCTAGCTCCTTTGCAAACACACTTTGATAAAACACGCTATCTTCTTGTAGATTTTGATTAGCTTCATCGCGTTTGATATAGGGCGGTAACGGGATATAGCCGTGATTATTAAAAAGCTCAAACACTTCTTTGTCATTTAAGATTCTATTTTCTTGCGAACTATGAGTTTTTGTAGATTCCATAAACTCCACAATCCGCATACCATCCTCACAGCATTCAAGCACTTGGGCGATAATGGGGCGTGTGAAAGCCTTGTGAGATTCTAAAATCAGCCTATCACCGCTTTTAACCCTGCCTTTAATTTGGACTAAAAATCTAAAAGAATCTAGCGCTTTGTGGAAAAATATCTCCATACGCTTTGGGTTAGGTTTGGCTTGTGAGTTGAGCTTATGAGCGTAGATTCTAGCATTTATGACTTTGGTATTATTGAAAACAAGCAATGTGTCTTTGGGGATAAAATCGCTAAAATGATAAAAATCACTATGCGTAATTTTGTCGCTTTTTCTTTCATACACAAGCAGTTTTGCACTCTCTCTAGGAATGCTTGGGCTTTGTGCTATGGCACTTTGTGGCAGAGCATAATCATAGCTTGAAAGCAAAAAATCTTCAGAATCTTTAGAATGGGCGTTGTGGTGGGGCATTGCTATTCTTTATTAGAATCTTGCGTTGTAGGTGTGGTAGGCGAGGTTTCATCGCTATCATCTATCTCAAAATCAGCAAGTTTTGAAGCGGGATTCACAAATTTTAAAATCACAATAGAAATCCCATAGAGCATAACAAGCGGAATAGCCAAAAGCACTTGTGAAATCACATCAGGCGGGGCGATAATAGCAGCGATGATAAAGATAATCACCACAGCGTATTTAAAAAATCCTTTTAAACTCTCATCAGTGATAAGCCCCACTTTGCCAAGGAAAAAGCATAGCACAGGCAGTTCAAAGGCTATGCCAAAGCCGATAATCAAGCGGATAAAAAAGGCAAAATAATTCTCTGCTGTAATGTAGGCTTCAAACTGATCATTACCAAAAAGCAAAACATTTTTAATAATAAAAGGCAAAACGCCAAAGTAAGAAAATGCAACGCCAAGGGCGAACATAAATGTGCCAAAAAACACAAAAGGAATGACGATTTTTTTCTCGTGTTTATATAAGCCCGGAGCGACAAAAATCCAAATCTGCCAAAAAATCACAGGCATAGCGATAATGAGTGCAGCAAAAAGAGCGGATTTCATCGCGATAAACACGCCCTCTATCATACCCGAAGCGATGAATTTCCCCCTAATCTCACTGCCTAGCACATCTACAAGGGGTAGCTTAATGTAGTGAAATATTTGCTCCCAAAAGCCCAAACACACGCCAAAAGCCCCCAAAAGCACAAGAATACTGATAATAAGGCGTTCGCGTAAGTCTTGGATATGGGGTTTTAAATCTTCTAGCATTGTTTATCCTATGTGTTGGGGGGTGGAATCTTGCGACTTTGAGCTTGTAGCATTTTTGTATGTAAGGGTAGAATCTTGCGTAGCAATAGAAGTTTGAGCAGATTCTGCAGATTCTAGGTTTTGAGCTGTGGCGTGTGGCATATTAGACTCTGCATTTTTAGAATCTAGGCTTTCATAGCTAAGCTCTGTATTAAGGCTTTTAAGTGTGCTGTGCAAGGCATTGGCTTCTTTGTCAAGCTCCTTTTTTGTGTCTGTCAGGCTCTCTTGCAGGGGTTTAAGGCTATCGCTTAAATCATTGATGTTAAGCTCTCTCAACTCATCAAGCTTCATATCTTGGGTGAGTTTATCCACTTCATTTGAAATGGTATTTTTGTATTTGAGTGCTTCCTGTTTGATTTCACTAAGCTCTATCTCTTTGTCAAAGCTCTCTTTTGCTTCCGCCATAGTTTTTCTTACCGCACGGAAAAACTTGACAATATCAATGATAGTTTGGGGGAGTTTGTTAGGACCAAGGGCGATAATCGCCACAATCAAAATTACAAGCAACTCAAAAATACCAATGCCAAACATACCCTGCCTTTTTGCCTTATCTTAGAATTAAAAAAAGCGTATTTTATACTAAGTTTAGTAATTTTATTTCATTCCTAGATAAAAAACATTTTTGTTTTTCATATTGAAGCCAATTTGATGAAACAAAGCTAAAAGTTAAGTAGCTAAGCGTTAAGTAAGAGAGTAGAGTAAGACTAGCCTACCCCCTTAACGACCAAAGGCTTTATAAGGTAGGCTATGGATTATCTTAGTAGCACTTGACTATTATTATACATAGCAGTATAATGCCGACTAAGATTCTTGTGCAAATCTTACTCATCGTAACCTCCTTTTTATGAAGTAGGCTACGCCAAGAGAGGCTCCACTTTCTTGGGCAACCTCTAATCACAATTCTACCACATTAACTACAAACTTTCCAACTCGTTTCTTAAGACTTAAATCACTCTTTGACTTTGGGCTTTTTAGGGAATAAAAAATGCTTTTTTAGGCTAAAATACGGCTGAAATTGTTTGCAAATTTAAGAAAACTAAGGATAGGGATATGATTGACACAAAGGCTTTGATAAATGATTTTGATAGGGTGAGTGAGCTACTTTGTATAAAAAAAGTGAGTGAAGATACACTCAAAGCACTAAAAGATCTTGCCATTGCGTATAAAAGCACAAAGCAGGAGCTTGAATCTCTCCAAGCCTTTCAAAATAAAGGCTCTCAAAAGCTTGGGCTATGGTTTAGAAGTGATGGGTGTCAAGATTTGATTGATGATTTAAAGTCACAACTTGATGAAAATAAGAAAAAAATGAATAATGTAGAATCTAGGCTTAAGACTATTGAAGCAGAGCTTGAAAACCTTGCCTATACTATTCCAAACTTGCCCGATTCTGCTACGCCAAAGGGCGAAGATGAGAGTGATAATATTGAGCTAAAAAAGGTACTAGAGCCTAGAATCTTTGACTTTACCCCAAAGGAGCATTGGGAGCTAGGTGTGGATAATGGCTGGATTGACTTTGAATCTGGGGTGAAGCTTGCTAAAAGTCGCTTTTCTGTCCTGCGTGGAATGGGGGCAAAACTCAATCGCGCGTTAATTAACTTTATGCTTGATTATAATGAAAGGCAGGGCTTTGAATCCGTGGTAACGCCTGTGATTGCTAATGCTAGGACGCTTTTTGGCACCGGGCAGTTGCCGAAGTTTGAAAATGATATGTTTAAGGTGGATTCTCATTTTGATGAAGAGGGGAGCGAACACGATTTATACCTTATCTCTACTTCGGAAATCACGCTTACAAATCTCTATCAAGACAGCATTATCCCAAGTGAGAACTTGCCTATAATGCTGACTTCTCACACACCTTGTTTTCGCAAAGAGGCTGGTAGTGCGGGGCGAGATACACGCGGTATGATACGCCAACATCAATTTGACAAAGTGGAGCTTGTGGCGATTACTCATCCAAGCCAAAGTGAAGCTATGCAGGAAAAAATGCTAAAAACAGCAAGCGGGATTCTAAGTGAGCTAGGACTCCCGCACCGCTTTATGCGGCTTTGTGGGGGGGATTTGGGCTTTAGTGCGAGTAATACTATTGATATTGAAGTGTGGCTACCCGGGCAGAACTGCTACCGCGAGATAAGCTCTATTTCAAATACGCGGGACTTTCAAGCACGAAGGGCAAAAATCCGCTATAAAGAAAATGGTAAAAACGCGTTAGTGCATACGCTCAATGGCTCATCATTAGCAGTAGGCAGGACACTCATTGCCATTATGGAAAATTACCAAAGGGCTGATGGGAGCATAGAAATCCCAAAAGTGCTAGAAAAATATCTATAAAGAAAATATCGCAAAAAGGCTAAGGGGAGAGTATGGCAGAAGAAGTAATAAATCTTGATGAAAATCTAGAGATTGAAGATTCTGCAACACCACCACAAGAGGGTGCAAAAGAAAGCGATGAGCAAAAGCCAAGTGAAGCTACCGAATCTAAAGAGAGTAAGCTGCAAAAGATTCTAGCTCCCTTGAAAGCAAGAATTAACGCTTTTCTAGCAGCTTTAAAGGAAAATAAGATTCTAATGATTAGCACGATTGCCATTGCGGTGCTTGTGCTTGTTTTTTTAGTGCTGATTGTGATTTTAATCTTTAGTGGTGGCAAGGAAGAGCAAAAAACAGAATCTGCCCCCATTTCACGAAAGATTATCCAGCCAGCTCCTATTTTAAGTAGCTCAAAGCGTCCTGAAATAGATGATACAGAGCTTGGTAATATGATACGCAAGGCAAATATTCTTTACACACAGGGCGATAAAATGGAGGCTTTGGATTTGTTTAATAATATTGCTGCATATTCTCAATCCCTTGCTGCGTATAATTTGGGCGTGATTAAGATAAATGAGAGTGAGTATAAAAAAGCTATCAGCTCCTTTGATAGTGCCATTTATTCTGGGGAAGATATAAGTGTGAGTGCATTTAATGCCGCATATAGTGCGTATATGCTGGGTGATATGAATCTGTATGAGTATTATTTAGGCATTAGCTCAAGCTATCTGTATTATACGGCAAATCAGCCGTTGTATTCTTATCTATATGGGTTGTTGCAATATTATAAAGGTTTTTATTTTGAATCGCTCTCTCCCTTTCTTAATCCCTCTTCGCCAGATTATACCAAAGAGAGTAAAAAATTTGCTGCGGAAGTGTTTTTGATTTTTAACGATGAGTATAATGCGTTAGCTCAACTCAAGCAAGTAGCAGATAAAGAGGATAATCTCTCCATTGGCTTACTGCACGCAAGGCTTGGGGAATACACACAAGCAAAACAATATTTGTATGAATATCTTGGGAGCAATGTGGGCGATCCACAGGCTTTAATGGCATTGCAACTGATTGAGACAAAAAGTGGGAATTTTAAAGAAAGTGCTTTGATTCTTGAGCGATTAAATGCTGCAGAAGAGACACAAAAGGTCTTTGATGAATATCCTATCAAGGCAAAATTGCGTGATGATTTGTTTGATGTGAATCTCGCACAGGAAAATTTCTGGAATCGCCGATTTGAGCATAATAAAATACTGGGCTATAAGATTCTTTTCTATTACGCACCTTTTTTGGTTTTTGATGCAAAAAATGCTTTGGTGATTATTGATGATGGAAATTTAAATGCTCATATAAATAACATTGAGAGTGCGAAAAACACGCTGCAAGAGGGGCAAAAAGTTTCACAAGTCAATCGCTCAATCGCACAGAATCTGCGTTACTTGATAGCAAATCAAGATATACGCGAAGCGGTTAAATCTATGGAGCAGTCTCTTGCGACTTACCCAAATCACTCTGTTTTGCATTATAATGTCGGGCTTTTGTATGCGCAAATGAATGACTTTGATAATGGATATTTGCATTTTATCCGTGCTTATCATTTGGATAATAACAACACAATGGCTGGAATCTTCGCCCTTATGTGTGCAGAGCTGACTTATCGCGACACTTCTCGCTTGAGTAATACTATCTCTACTGATTTGGCAGAGATGAATTTTACTAATAAGCTAGAGCACGATTTTTTACTTTCTTTATTCCGCTACACAAGCGATTCGCCCACAGATTCTCTTTCTTGGTTTGATACGCTAAAACAGCGACCATCTTATGAGCGGAAGCCCATTTATTATGCGTTAAGTGCGGTGTATGGAATCTATGCGGCTAATGGAGTGCAAATAGCAAATGCTTTTGAATCTTTAAAGGGCTTTTATCCAAAAGATGCGGTTACGCATACGATGTTTGAGCTTGGCAAGAGATTTGGGAGTAATTTGAAGGATTTTGCCTTACAGATGAATATTATTTATAAAGAAAAGAATCTTGATATGCGTTCAATCTACTATGGACCCTCTTTGGCAAGGGAATTATATGTGTATGTGGGTTTTGTAACAGGCTCGTTGCGATCAGTCCAAGAAGAGTTAGAGGCAAAGCTTGTTGTTGAGACGCACACAAGCAATGGAATCTTGCAGGCTTTGGCACTTTCAAATATATACAGCAATGATTTTGAAGAGGCTTTTGCGATATATAACTCTCTGCTTGATGATTTAGGGGAAGGGGATTCACAAACGCGATTTTTGGCGGCTATTGCGGCTATGGGAGCTAATCGCCACGAGAATGCCGTAGCTCTTTTGCAACTTGCCAAGATAGAATCTGCTACAAACTTTGAGGCTAAATATGCCCTTGGGCTACTCTACCAAGAGGGTAAAAATATAAAAGCTGCTATCCAACATTATGATCAAATCTCACACACAGGCTTTGAATCTGAATTTTTTGACTTTGAGATTGACACGAGTGAGCTACTCAACCCACAAAAAGATGACAAAAAAGAGAGATAGAGTCTAAAGCCACATAGTGATGTGGCATATATTCTCTTGCTTGATTATTTTGGAGGTAGGAGTTCAAGGAGAGTGATCTCTCGCTCACTGCCTATCCGCATAGGTGGTCCCCAGAATCCTGCACCTTGGGAAACATACACTTGTGTTTTACTTAAATTTTCAAGTGTGTGGAGTCCGGAGATATAGGGCTGTTGCAAGAGCATTGCTAGGGAAAATGGGAAAATCTGCCCCCCGTGTGTGTGTCCGCTCACAACAAGGCTGACTTTATCATAAGGTGGAGTGAGATAATGTATCACTTTTGGTTGATGAGAAAGTAAGATAATAGGCAAGGCAGAATCTACGCTTTCAAAAGTCTGCTTGATGTTAGGCTCAAGATAGCCTACACGCCACCCCATAAAATCCGCTATTCCAGCAATATTAATGGTATTATCAAGCACATAATTTTGATTAATAAGAATATGGAATCCTAGAGTTTCTAGTTTTTCAAGGATATTTTCAACATCGTGAAAATACTCATGATTACCTAATACATAAAACACACCCTGTGTTGCCTGAAGATTCTTAAGTTCATCTACACTGCTTTCAACATCTTTTAATCTTGCATCTACAATATCGCCCACAAGAAAAATTACATCGGCATTAAGGGCATTTGTCATCTCTACAATTTGCCTTGTTTTGCTCTGCTCCATAAGCCCACCGATGTGAATATCACTTAGCACCACTGCCCTAAGAGGTGTGCTAAGCCCTTCAATCTCAAGGCTAAGCTGGATAATATCTGGCTTCTTTGTGCCATTGTAAGTGGCAAACACAAGCATTACAAGGCTAAGGCAAAATATTCCTACCTTTGCTCTATGTCGCCACCTACTGCGCGCAGATTTTGTGCGGAGTGTCATAATAAAAAGTGAGCAGATTTGATACATCAAAGCCGCCATAACAAAGAAAAAAGTAATACCAAGACAAAGTGAAAGTAAAAAGTAATACACCTGCGGCACATTGGCATTATCACGCAAGAAGAGATATGCTACACAATGCAAGGCATTAATGATGGTAAAAATTTTCCACACTAGACGAATAAAAGGCTTGGTGCTAAGGGATTTTAACAATGCTTTGTAGATATAAATATGGAGAATAATAAAAAGCAAAGAACCCATAAAGGGAAAAATGGCACTTTGCATTTGGGCAAATTCAGGCACATCTTGCATAAAAATCCTTGTTGAAGTGGTTTGAAAGCTTTAATAAATCCTTGTTGCGTGGTAATTTACAAAGCTTATGGGTTGATTTCTAGGGGAGTATTGTAAGATAGTAATACTCAAAAGTCCATTAAGGCTATCATTTTTTTGTGGAAAAACACTTTGTTTAAAGAGATTGTTGAAAATTGATTGAAGTTAAGTAGATTCTACAATGTGGCATAAGCTCTAAATGTAGAATCTAAAATCCTTATTTAATCCTATCCTTGACACTCGCGACAATAGTGTTAAATGTCTGTATGTCATTCATCGCCATATCAGCAAGAATCTTCCTATCAAGGTCAATATTGGCAAGTTTCAAAGCGTGGATAAAGCGAGAATAGCTTATCCCATTCATCTTACAAGCCGCATTAATACGCGTAATCCATAGCTTTCTAAAATCACGCTTTTTTTGCTTCCTATCGCGGAAAGCATAGCACATACTGCGTTCTAGCTGCTCTTTTGCCTTTCTAAAATGTTTGCGGCGTCCGCTGTAAAAGCCTCGCGCAAGTTTTAGAATCTTTTTATGTCTTCTTCTTCGGACAACGCCTGTTTTTACTCTCATTTTTTCTCCTTTACCTTTTTAGGTGTAAGCTTTTTTGCTTCTCTTTCCCATAATGCTTGGCATAGTGGGGAGTTTAGATTCTTAAGCCATACAAAGCAGACTTTTTATAGAATCAACATTTGTGCTGTGAACATATTTTGGTGCATTCAAATTTGCCTTACGCTTATGCGATTTTTTTGTTAAGATATGGCTTTTAAACGCACTTCCGCGTTTAATGGCGTTTTTCTTTAGCTTAAAGCGTTTGGCTGCACCGCGATTTGTTTTCATCTTTGGCATTATCTCTCTCCTTTCATAAGATTAATGTTTGTCTTTTTTCTTTGGCACATAAAGCACATTCAAATATTTGCCCTCAAGCTTTGGCTCTTTGTCGGCAACAGCAATATCTTCAAGCATTGCTGCAACTTTGTGAAGTGTATCCATACCCGCTTGTGGGATACTTAGCTCTCGTTGTTTGAGAAACACCTTAAACTTCACGTGCTTACCAGATTCTAAAAATTCAATAGCGTGTTTGACTTTGTAGTTAATATCGTTTTGTGCAATTTGCGTTGAAAGCTTTATCTCTTTAATTTCAATTTGCTTTTGCTTTTTGCGTGCTTCTTTTTGCTTTTTTTCAGCTTGATAGCGAAACTTGCCATAGTCCATAATCTTACACACCGGCGGCTTGGCATTGGGCGAAATCAGCACAAGATCAAGTCCGGCTTGATTGGCTAGATTCAAAGCTTCTTTGGAGGAGATAATCCCATACACCTCTCCATTATCGCCTACACAACGCACTTCTTTAAAGTTTATCTCTTCATTGAGTAATGTTTCTTCTCTGCTCAAAAGCGAATCTCTCCTATTTTTGTTTTTAGTGTCGTAATAAATTCAGCTTGAGAAAGCCCATATTGAGCCTTCTCTCGCCTATCGCGGATTGCTAAAATCTTCCTTTCCACTTCCTTTGCTCCAATCACCACAATCAGAGGGACTTTTTGTTTTTCTGCAAGTCTAATTTTTTTATTAAGACTTTCATTTTTGTCCATAATCTCCGCATATCCACCTATTTTAATAATCTCATTACGCAACTCCCTTGCATAGCCTAGCTGTGCATCCCCTATAGGGATAAGTATCACTTGTGTAGGGGCTATAAATAATGGAAACTCACCGGCAAAATGCTCTGTCAAAATCGCCACAAAGCGTTCAAACGAGCCAAGAATCGCACGATGTATCATAACAGGCTGCACTTGGGCGTTATTCTCATCTGTGTAGCTAAGAGCAAAGCGTTCTGGGAGATTCATATCTACTTGAATCGTCCCACACTGCCATTTGCGTTTGAGTGCGTCTGTAATTTTAATATCAATCTTTGGTCCATAAAATGCCCCACCGCCCTCATCAATTTGATAGGCGATTTTATTTTCTTCCAAAGCATTTTTAAGTGCATTTGTAGCCGATTCCCATACTCCATCATTACCGATAGATTTATCCGGTCGTGTGGATAGCTCCATTTCATACGCAAAATTAAAGGCATCTAAAATGCTTTTGGTAAAGCTTATGATGTGATTGACTTCATCTTTAATTTGGTTTGTTTGGCAGAAAATATGTGCATCATCTTGGGTAAATTCTCTCACACGCAAAAGTCCGTGTAAAACTCCGCTTTTCTCGTGTCTATGGACGATTCCATATTCATAAAAACGCAATGGTAACTCTCTATAACTTCGTGGCGAACTTTGATAGACTTTAATATGCCCTACGCAATTCATAGGTTTAATGCCATATTCCTGCTCATCAATGGTTGTAAAATACATATTTTCTTTATAGTTATCATAATGTCCGCTTTTTTTCCACACATCACTTTTGAGAATCTCAGGTCCCCTAACAGGCTCGTAGCCTCTTTCATTTAAGGCAATAGTGAGCAGTCGCTCAAGATTCTGTCGTAGTCTCGCACCTTTGGGCAACCAAATGGGTAGTCCCGCTCCAATTTCTTCATCAAAGGTAAAAAGTCCCATTTCCTGCCCAAGTTTGCGATGGTCTCGCTTTTTGGCTTCTTCAATGGCAAAAAGATAATCTTTGAGTGATTGTTTATCAGCAAAGGCAATGCCATAAATGCGGATAAGCATTTGAGCCTTTTCATCTCCACCAAGGTAAGCTCCGGCGATTTTAGTGAGCTTAAAATGCTGTAAAAGCTTTGTATTTGGCAAATGTGGTCCACGACACAAATCTTCAAAATCTCCTTGCGTATAAACACTTAGCTTGTCATCAGGGATTTTACTCATCACAGCTTGTTTGAGCTCATCATTAGCAAACTTTGCTTCCGCATCTTTGCGTAAAAGTGTGGATTTGACAATAGGGTAGGCTTTTTTAGCAATCTCTAGCATTTTAGATTCAATGCTTGGCAGATCTTCTTCACTGATTTTAGAATCTACTTTAAAATCATAGTAAAAGCCCTCATTTACTACAGGTCCCACAAAAAACTTCGCCTCTGGATAGAGTGATTTAATTGCTTGAGCCATAAGGTGTGCACAAGAGTGGCGGATAATCTCTAAAGATTCATGAGAGTTATCAAAATGTATATTTTCCCCATTGATATGTAGCTCATCTGCGGTGCAGAGATCATAAATTTGTTGATTATGTTTAATGCCTATAACTTCACTCATTTTTATACTTTCATTACCTCTTCTTCTTTGTGTCTTACCATATCATCGCATTTTTTGACAAACTCATCAGTGTATTTTTGAATCTCATCAAGCCCCTTTTTGCCCTCATCTTCGGTAATGTCTTTATCTTTTTCAAGCTTTTTAATGCCATTGTTAGAATCTTGGCGGATATTGCGGATAGCTACCTTTGCCTTTTCTCCCATTGATTTGGCTTGTTTGGCAATTTCCTTGCGTTGCTCCTGTGTCATTGGGGGAAAAAAGAGTTTCACACATTCGCTATCGCTGTTTGGATTTACACCGATGTTTGCCTCTTGAATAGCCTTTTCAATATCTTTGAGTAAAGGTTTTTCCCAAGGTGTGATAATGATAGTTGTAGCATCTTGAGCAATGACGGAGCCTACTTGATTAAGCGGTGTGGGTGTGCCATAGTAATCTATGCGGATATTATCTAAAATGCTAATGCTCACTTTCCCACTACGCAATGTGCTAAAGTCCCTGCGGAGAGATTCTATGGTCTTTTCCATATGGGATTTGGCGTTGTTATAAATATCATTTAACATAACTTATTCCTTTGGTTGATTGTTTTGGCTTGAATCTAAAGGTGCTACAAGTGGTGCGGTTGGAGCGGCATTTTCATCTACGATAAAGGCATTTGGATTTGTAGCTGTATCCGCTGTTTGTGGTGTAGTAGGTGCTTGTGTGCTAGGCAATGAATCAAGGATGCTTTTTTCCGTTTGCTTGTTGTATGAGTAGCTAAGAGCAATCGTGTTAAGAACAAAAAGCAGTCCCAAAAACATTGTAAATTTCGCCAAAAATCCAGCAGGACCTTTGGCGCCAAATACAGATTCATTACTTCCGCTATATGCCCCAAGTCCTATGCTTGAGCTTTTTTGCAAAAGCACCATAATGGTGATAAATATAGCCAATACAATTTGCACGACAAAAAGGGTGGTTGTCATCTAAAACTCCAAAGATTTAAAAATTAAGTCAAAATTAAGTTAAAACAAATATTTGAAAACAAATGGCGGATTATAGCAAAAAATCCTTAAACGAAGTCAAAGGCTTAATGAAAATGTAATGAATTTTGAGCTACAATCCCAACTCTTTAACATTTGGCAAACTTTTTTGTAAAAGGCGGTTGTAACAAAAATGATGAAAAATACTGATGTAGAATCATATACTTCGCATATAGATATTGGAAATAGACAATTATTAGATTCGTCTCGGGGGGGGGGGTATCTCCTAAACAGAATCAATTAAATTCCATTAATCAAACTCCCAAATCCAAATCGGATAATTACCAAAGCAACACACAAGCAAGGGTGGCTGTGATACTTCCCTGCTACAATGAGGAAAAGACTATCGCTCAAGTTATTGATGAAGTCTTTGCTGTCCTGCCAAACGCACATATTTATGTGTTTGATAATAATTCAAGTGATAATTCAAGAAATATTATTAAAGCAAAAATTGATGAGATAAAATCTTTAGATTGTCATATTGAGCGTAGCGAAATATCCAATATGGAATCTAAAAAAGATTTTTCGTGCTTATACACTCAAAATAACAAGACTGCAGAATCTTACAATTTTGCACCCCTACGCCCTGCACCCACACATTTGGATAAGAATCTAGATCCTAAAAATTACGCCCTAAACCCCGTAGCCCACCCAAATTTAGCACAGAATCTAGATTCTATAAAAATGCACCCCAAACCCTGCACCCACACCGAATTGGTAGAGAATCTAGACTCTAAAACCCCCGCAAAATCCCTCACACTCCATAGTGTTAGCACGCAAGGTAAGGGGGCGGTTATGCGTGAGGCATTTGCCTTGATTGAGGCAGATTTCTACATAATGATTGATGCAGATACTGAACACGATGCTTCTATCTTACCACAAGCACTAGCGTATTTTAGCACTCACAAACTTGATATGCTAAATATTGCAAGAGAGGCAGACTCTAGCACATATCGCAAGGGGCATAGCTTTGGCAATAAGCTGTTTTCAAAAAGCACACAAATGCTTTTTGGCACAAAAATTAACGATATGCTAAGTGGTTATAGAATCTTTTCTCGCCCTTTTGTGAAGAGCTTCCCAGCCTATAGCAATGGCTTTGAGATAGAGACTGAACTTACCATTTATGCCCTAGAGCAAAGGCTTCGCACCGATGAGATAAAAGCCCCTTATAAATCCCGTCCAGAAGGCAGCTTCTCTAAACTTTCAACCTTTAAAGATGGCTTTAAAATATCGCTTATGATTCTAAATCTCTTGTTTAGTGAGCGTCCTTTGCTTGTCTTTAGTGTGCTAAGCTCTATATGCTTTTTACTCTCTCTATTCTTTGGTGTGCCTGTCTTTTTGGAGTTTTTGGAGACTTCTAAGGTGGCGAGATTTCCTACACTTTTTGTGTGCGTTGGGCTTATGGTGATTGCTGTGGTGCTTTTTATCGCAGGGCTTTTAGCCCATCTTATTACAAAAAGCATTAAAGAATCTCGCTATTTAGCCTATTTGCAAAGCAAAAGGGAAAGCTATAAGGGCATATATGGCGAGTGATATTGTATCTTGTAGAAAAGATTCTAATGAGATGGAATCTAGTGCGGATTATAAGGAAGGCTTGTTGTGTTAAGCGAAGTGAAATATATTGTCATACTGAAGCCTTTGAGGGCGAAGTATCCAATGTAGAATCTAAACAAGATTTTTCGCCTATGGCTCAAAATGACAAGACTCTAGATTCTAAAACACATAAAAGCTTAAAACAACTCATAGTATTTTTTTGTATCGGTGGGGGTATTACTCTTTTAGAGCTTTTAGGATTCTATATCCTATATAAAATTTTTGGGGTGCATTATATTCTTGCTTCGCTTATTATGTTTGTGCTAGCTAGTGGGATTGGTGTGTGGCTGTATCGGCGGTTTGTATTTGGTGGGACGCATTTGCATAGAGGCTTAGAAGTTGGGCTAACCTATCTTATCAACACCATAGGCATAGGACTAAATACGCTTATTTTGTGGCTATGTGTGGAGTTTTTGGGATTTGAAGCGATTGTGGCAAAGATTCTAGCTTCTTTGCTTGTGGCATTTTATGGCTTTTATGCGAGAAAGCTTGTCATTTATAGAAAAGAACCTAAATTCTATTTTTACACAAAAAGCCCTGCACCAGCCCATAAAGGTGTAGATTCTAAATTTATCAAAAAGGAGTGTCAATGATTGAAATTCTAAAATCTGTGCGATTAAGCAAAGGGAGTAAAATCGCCATTAGCGTGTGGTTTATTCTGCTTATGCTTGTGGTGATTATCTTTCTAGCTTTGCGTTTTATGAGTAAGGATAGGATAGATTATGCGGATATGATTGTGGAGAGTGAAGCTTCCCCACAAGTGATAGCGTGCAAGGAAAAATGTAAGGAAATTGGCAATATTGATAGAAATAACCTTGCGGAGTTTAATGCTTGTGAAAAGGCGTGTGAAGCTATTGTCCCTACGATATTTTCCTATAATGTGCGATTGAAATTTGAAAATCCTATTTTTCGGGCACAGAAGCATTTTGTGGAAATCACACCTCTTGGTGTAGAGTGGAGTGATGTGGCAAAGAGTCTAAATCTTGGTGGGATAGAGCGGGTAGTCCAAGATTCTAAAGATAGTCATTTTGTTGTCATTACACTAGATTCACCGCTTGATATTGGGCAAAATCTCGGCGTGTTAAGTTATAAAAGCAAGATTTTAAGCAATACTTTGAAGTATTCTATTAAACAGCTTATTCTTATTTTGGTTATAGGCATTGGGCTTTGGGTGCTGCCTGTGTCTTGCAGGGCGTATTTTGCTACATTTGATAGAAAATATCCCAAAATCACACAAGATTCTATGCTTTTTAGCTTTTCTTTCAAAGATAAGACTTTTCTTAGCTTGAGTGCTGTTGTAATTCTTGGGCTTTTTGTGTTTCATTTTTGGCTTGGATACCCGGGCTTTCACATTAGTGGCGATACTTATAATTCCATTGGTTTGGCTAAAAATAACGCCCATCCTGTGTTTATTGCTTATGTGATGCAGTTTTTGTATTTTATCTTTGGGAAGCATTTGTATTATTTATTTTTGTTTAATCTCGTGCCTTTTTATGCTGGGCTGTTGTTTTTGGTATGGGGCTTTTATATTCGCTTTAGAAGTGTTTTTGCAATTTTGTTGTTATTTCCTATTTTTATAGGCAATATTTATTTTCAAAATTTTATACAATACCATAGTTTTGCCCTACCTATGCTGCTGTTTTGCGGTTATGCTATGGTGCTTTTTATGCTGCTTGTGCCTTTGTCTGCAAGAAAAACTAAGATAATGTGGTGGCTTATTGGTATAGTATTCTTCTGTGCGATTTTATGGCGGCATAATGCGATTTTTAGCGTATTTCCTGTGAGTTTTGTGTTTGTGTATATGTGGCTTTGCAATCGCGGTATAAATACTAAAGAATTTGTAAAAAAATATATAAATGGTGTCATAGCCTGTGCGATACTCTGTCTTTGCGTGGTAATTATTGTGCCTAGGGCATTGACTGTTGGCGGATCATATCCTGCTAATCACCCATTTTTACATCAAATTGCTGGGGCTTGTGTGCCTGCCGATGATAGCAGTTGTTTTAAAGATGAGTGGTATTATCCACATAAGGGGTGGGAGGATATTAAGGCGTTGTATGAAAAATATCCGCTCAATGCTGATCCTTTTAATGTCGGCTGGGGATATGATGAATATCGTCCTATCCCACCCGGTAAAATTGATAAGCTTTATAGTCAATGGTTGAAAGCTATTTTAAAGTATCCTATAAATTTTGCACAGCACGAGTGGAGATTTTTACAAGCTATGTGGATTCAAAATCCGGGCTGGATATTTGATAGCAAGGCTTTGCAGGGCAAGGCGTGGCATCCGTGGCATATTTCACTACTGAGTGGTTTTCCGGAATCTGAACGAAGTGTCATATTTACGCCCGCACAAGAAAAGATTTATGACTTTTTATATGAGCATCGTTTGCTTTTAAATCATTTCTGGGGTGTGGTGTTAAGCTTTGGAGTGATGATACTCTCTCTTATTTTATGGCTAGTTAAGAGAGATTTACGCAATGGTTTGCTTATGTTTAGCTTTGGTGTGGGCTTTGCAGGATTTTTTAGTGCATTATTTATTGTGCTTTTTACCCCTGTAACAGAATCTCGCTATATGTCGCCAATACTTCCTTTAGGACTTTTAGCGATCATTGGTTTTATAGCATTTATGCTTGATTGTAAGGCAAGGCATAGGGCGGATTCTGTGGTTGATGTGGGAGGCTGACTTAATACAGAATCTGCACTTCGCATTCTAGCTGAATGCCGCTTTGCTCAAACACACGCTTTTTGGCAAGCTCTATAAGGGTAATAGCATCTTCAAAGCTTGCTTTGCCTTTATTGACGAGAAAATTGGCGTGTTGCTCACTAAAAGCAATGTCATTTATCCTATATCCTTTGAGTTCCGCAGATTCTAAAAGGCGTCCTGCATAATCGCCCTTTGGGTTTTTAAAGCAGCTTCCACAGCTTGGCTCCTTTGGGTGGTGTTTGCGCAAGGCATTGCATTGTTGATGAAGAGCTATGTCAAAGCCCTCTTTTTTATAGAATCTTGCCGCTAAAATGATGCCTGTAATGTCACTATCGCGGTAATTCATAGGGAATACGCTAACATCGTGCCACTCTCCATTGACATTGATAGAATGCAGGATTGATTTTATCTCATATTGTTTCATACCTGCATTCATTTTGACTAGGCCCCCAAGGCTTCCGGGCAGGGCTTGGAGAAACTCTAAGCCACCCAGATTGTGAGATTTAAAGTAGCTAAAGATTCTCCCAGAGGGGTATGCCCCGCCAACTTCAATATATTCCCCACAATCAGTGATATATGAAAATGTTTTATCAAGTAGAGCGAGATTTGTAGCCTTTGGAGAGACAAGTAGGTTGTTCGCTTTGCCGATAATTTGCATATTTTGAGAGAGTGCGAGTTTAGAATCTTGTGGCGTTTGGATAAGATTGACTTCAAGGGGCGTGCCAATTTTTAGGCTAGAATAGGTAGAAAAGTCAATAATTTTTGTTTGCATTAGCTTGTGATTATATTCTTAGAAATTAATGCTAGAAATCATCGTAAAAAGCATACGCGTATAATCAGTAATCATATTAATCATCCACGGCATTGCAAAGATAATCACAGCCACAACGGCAAGAATCTTTGGCACGAAAGTGAGTGTCATTTCATTGATTTGTGTTGTTGCCTGAAAAATACTGATAAGTAGCCCCACAATAAGCCCAGCTAAAAGCATAGGGAGCGATAGAATCAAGGTGAGCTTGTAGGTTTGAATAGCTAGAGCCATAAGTTGAGCTTCCATAGAAATCCTTTACCTAGTGATTAAAAGTTAAATTTGGCAGGAAGGCGAGAGAATCGAACTCCCCAAGGATTAGACACCTAACCCTTCAATGGGTTTGAAGCCCACGACGCCCACCAGAGACGCTTGCCCTCCATTTAGAATCTAAGACTTTGCCTTAGATTCTAAAACTTTAGTGGCTACAGCCACAACCTCCACCGCCGTGGCTATGTCCGCCACCACCACAGCAACCTCCACCGCCGTGTCCACCACCACTTCCACAGCCACAACCTCCACCAACACCACCTTGGAGAATTTCCGCCTCCGTTGCTTCACGCACATCAAGGATTGTTACATCAAAGCTAAGCGTTTTACCCGCAAGTGGGTGATTATAATCCACCATAACAGCCTTGTCGTTAAAATCTTTTACAATCACTTGCACGGTTTGCCCATCTTCGCTTTGTCCAAAAAGTGTCATTCCAGCTTTTAGGTCAATGCCCTCAAATTGTTCGCGTGGAACTTCGTGGATAAAATCACTATTGTAGATTCCATAAGCATCTTCTGGCTTGATTGTGGCTTTAATGTTTTCGCCAACTTTTGCACCCATAAGGGCATCTTCAAGTCCGCTTATCACCTGTCCGGAACCAACGAGAAACTCTAATGGAGAACCTCTCTTGTTTGAATCAAGCAGGGTATTATCCTCTTGATTGAATACTTCGTATTCTATGCTAACAACTTTATTTTGTGCAATCATTTTTTATCCTTTTTTTCTTTAAGTTTTTTTGCATTTTGGGCTTCCTTGCTCATAGGGTAGTTACTTATCAAGGAATCCAAAAACTTATTATAGTTTTTTGTATCTTTGATAGCGTTGAAAGATTGAGCAGTATGGAGTAAAAGTGTAGGCATATATTTCGCCTTGTCATTTGCCAACGCACTCTGCTTGTAGTTGTAGATAGCATCATTGTAGGCTTTGCTGGTAAAGGCAATTTCGCCAAGATAGAAATGACACTCTGCTTTTTTGTATTCAAGGCTAAGTAACCACTCAAACCGAGCTTTTGCAGAATCGTATTCTGTTTTTGTGAATAAGTCTTTGGCTTGAGTAAATATCTCTGCCTTTTTAGTTTTATCCTTTGTGAAAGAAGTTGATGTTTTAGAATCTGCATTGGCGTTATTTGTTTGGTTTGGCTGGTTGCTAAGTTTTTTAAGTTCATCTAGGATTGTTTGATTTAGGGTTTTTAGGCTTGTGTTAAACTCTTCAATTTGTGTTTTAAGTAAGGTAATATTTTGGGTGTTTGTATCAACTTGTTGTTGGAGTTTTTTATACAATTCAGCTTGTGTTTTTAACTCTTCAATATCTTTTGATTGTTGGGTTGTTTGAATAAGCTGTTGTTGAATCTTTGAGTTTTGAGATTCGTGGAGACTTGAGATTCCTTCTTGGGTTTGTTGGATAGTCTCTACTTTTTGTTGAAGTTTTGTAACGACACTTTGTAGAGCCTTTAGATCATTTTTTGTCGCACCGCTTTGCTTTTCAAAAGCGGAAGGCTCACCGAGACAAAAAAGGGGAAAAAGAAGCAAAAAAGAATAAAGCTTTTTCAATTTCTAGTCCCTAAGTTGCGTTATTTAGCGAGTTTGAACTCAACGCGTCTATTTTCTTGGTTACACTCCGGTGTATCTCCACTTGTGCAAGCTGGTTTGCTTTCACCATAGCTTACAGTTTTGATTTGAGAAGCACTAACACCACGAGTTGTGAGGGCATTTTTTACCGCATTTGCTCTTTTTGTGCCAAGGGCGTAGTTGTAAGCATCTGATCCATAAGAATCTGTATGTCCTTCAAGCACGACTTTAGCACCTGTAGATTTAAGCGCAGCCACACTCTTTTCTAATCCATCTTCCATATCTTGGCGGATATCGTATTTGTCAAAATCAAACAGAACTTTCGCATATCCAGCAGCTGTATCTGCTGCCAAATCCACAAAGTTATCCTGACCAGAACTTGCAGCTGTGCCTGATCCAGTATCTGCAGCTTCAGGCTCTGAACAACCAACTGACATAAGAGCAGCTAGAACACCTATTGCAATGTATTTTTTCATTTTGTCTCCTTTGAAAATGGTATCGCTTGATTGTATTTTGTAAAAGTAAATACATAATATTTTACCAGTCAAAAGCTTGAATCTTCATCTTACTAAGTGGAAAAAAGTAATTTGCATTATAATCTACACGGATAATTCCTAACGCACTTTGATTTTTATAATGCTTAAGATACATAATGCTTCCTCCATCGCTTGAGTATTTTGGCATTTGATTTTTGCCATTTGCTGTCAAGCGGCGGATATAGTTTGATCCCGGAGCTAGAGAGATAAGGTAGAGATTAAAGGTATTTCCGCCAAACTCATTGTTTGTCTCACGGCTTGTATAGACGGCATATTTGCCATTTGAGGTTATCGCACTATTGTTTCTTCCGTGTAGCACGACTTGTTCTGTGCCACCGCCATCAAGTCGCATCATAAAGATATTTGGATAACCAAGTCTATCAGACACAAAGATAATTTCCTTTTCATCATTAACAAATTTTCCATCAACATCAATACCCGAATAGTTTGTCAGCCTACGCAAATTTTTGCTTTTGGTATTAAAAATATATAAATCAGAAAGTGCGGTAGGAGAAAGGCTAAGGATAAGATTCTCTCCATTTTTGCTAACATCAGATACGATGGCGACACCCTCACTGCCTACAAGCTGTTCAATCTGCCCTGTGGCAAGGTTGTGTTTAACAATAGTTGGCACTTCAAGATATTTTGTATAATAAATGCTTTCCTGCTTTGAATCTGCCCATTTTGGGAAAATATTTAGCCCACCTTTGACAACGACTTTTTGATAAGTCAAAGTATAATCACAAATGAGAATCTCACTACTACCAGAACCAACATAGCGGGATAGAACAACTAAGCGTTGCATCCACTGAATGCTAGGGGCTTTGATATATGAGTTTATATCAATTGTCATATTGTGAGCCAAAAAAGGAAAGCGTTTTATGTCATTTTCAGTATAGGTTTTAGTGAATATATGCTTTGAAGTGTTGATGTCATAAAGAGAGAGAGTAGCTGTTAGTGTGGAGGATTTAGCGACTTTAATTTGTGCAAGTAAATCCATCTTTTTCTCTGCATAGTCTGCGTAATTTATGTCATTAGACTTATTGACACCGCCATCATCAGCTTGAAAATGTCCGCTTACTTTAAGGTCTGCCACAAGCATTTTTAGCACTTTGGTTCCAAAATCTGCATTTTCAGAATCTAGCCTTTCTACCATAATGTAGGGAATCTTATTGCCATTTTTGACTATCTCCAATGTTGCATCAATGGCAAAAAGTTTTAAGCTAAGTAATAATATTAAACCAATAAATCTCATAGGACTCCTTTAATTTTTAAAAGTAGTAGCGATCTCTTTTGAACCTTTTGGGTGTGGAGGGAAACGCATTTGTTTGCATTCCTCTAGCATTACTTTTAGAGAATCATCAAAGGCTACATTGCCTGAGTATTTTACAATGTTATAGCTAAAATCTCCATTGTTTGCTATGCGAATATAGACTAATGCCTGCATTTTTTCTTCAATGGAAAAAGTTTTTTGCCATTGCCGGAGCATAATTTTTTCAATCTGGGCATACCACTCATCATATTCCCCATCATTTTGGCTTGTGTCTGTGCTAATAGTGAGATTGCTTAGGCTGTTTAATTTGTTTTGCAACTCTTGGGCGGAGGATTGCAATTCTTTGAGCTTATCTTTGGTATTTTGCTCTAGTTTCTCTCTATCATCGCCAATGGGCGAGTTTTGGCTGGGTATATCACTATCTATTTTGCTAAACATATCTTTTATGCCAGAGCCAGTAAGCGGGTTATTTGTGCTTGAATCTTGTTTATTTGGAGCGGGTGTTGGCTTATCATCAATGATGGCTTCAACGCTAATGGCATTGAGTGCTAGGGTAGATTCTAGCAAAGATGAATAATGTGTGGGCTTTTGGTAAAAAAAAGTAAAAACTAAGGCGATAAGAAGCAGACAATAGATACAAAATGAGATAATACCGCTTGTGATAAATAAAAGGGCGTTGTTCATTTTAGCTACTAGTTACAAGAGATACTTTTAAGAAGCCAGATTCTTTTGCAACTTTTAGGATATAGATAATGTCTTCATATTTGAGATTTTTATCAGCACGGATAAAAATGCTCGTGTCTTTATCAAAGTTTTTGCTAAAAAGCACAAAGCTATCAGCAAAGTTTTTAAATTCATAGGTTTTATCGCGGATATGGATTTTTCTATCCGAGCTTACACGGATTTCAATCATAGAATCTTTGGCAATTTTTTTTGATTTTGAACCTTTAGGAAGTGTAATGTCTTCTTGATAGGTGATAGTAGGAGTGCTTACCATAAGGATTGCCAAAAGCACAAGCATAATATCAACAAGGGGTGTGATGTTGAGTTCAGGTTTTTCTTCCCAATCAAATTCACTAAGATTCATTTGGCTTACTTATTTGCAAGGATAAGGTCTATTTGCATTTGAATGCAAGTGATGATGTGATATGCTTTGCGTTTGAGAAGCAAATGAAAAGAGTAGGCAGGAATGGCAACAAGAATCCCGGCCGCAGTAGCCACAAGTGCCTTTGAAATAACAGGTGCGATAACATCGAAAGACACATTGCCTCCACCCAACACACTAAAAGTTTCAAGAATCTCAACTACCGTGCCAAATAGTCCTATAAATGGTGCGGTTGAAGCGATAATGCTTAAAAATACCAACGAAGCAGTCGCCCTTTGCGTGGCTTTAAGCTTCCACACTTGTAAAATCTCTTTTGAGATACGCCCTTCACTTTTTTCAAGCAATGCTGTAATAAAGCTGTTTTTTGGAATCAAAATGCTTTTGGCTATCAGCATATCAAGATGATATTTTTCAGTTGAAAGCCAATCGCCTAGCGTAAAATTCTTATAAAAATATATCCAAAGTGTTAAAAGAAAATATATTGAGAGCCACAAAAGCACAATAATCGTCGTTATCGTGCTTTCTGCGAAGAAGGTTTTGAGAAAATCCATAGGTTAGATTCTGCTCCTTGTTGCATTTTCTATGCGAGAGACTACCGCTCCAATAAGTGCATTATCTGTCGTAGCTTCAGCGAGAAGAGTTCTAGCATTATCAAGTGCTGAAGCGATTTCGGATTCAGCACTTCCACCGATAGCAACTGCACCATCAGCTATGATTTTAACATCAGTAGAAGACACTTCAGCATATCCCCAATTAATAGCGACAAGCTCCCTATTACCCTGTGTATTTTCAAACTCAATCACACCAACTTTAAGAAGGGAAAGAATGTTGCAATGCCCCGGATAAACACCGAATTCCCCTTCGCTCCCGGGCATAATGACATACTTCACTTCGCCATTATAAATACTTCCATAAGGAGTAACAATACTTAATGTAAGATGCTCCATATTCTCTCCTAACTATGCACTTTTAAGTTTTTGTGCTTTTTCCAATGCTTCTTGAATGTTACCCACCATATAAAACGCATTTTCAGGAATATCATCATATTTTCCTTCAAGTATTCCCTTGAAGCCCTCTAGCGTCTCTTCAAGTGTTACATATTTGCCCGGACTGCCTGTGAAGATTTCAGCAACAAAGAAAGGTTGAGAAAGGAATTTTTCAATTTTTCTCGCCCTATCAACAATCTGCTTATCTTCTTCTGAAAGCTCGTCCATACCCAAGATGGCAATAATATCTTGCAAGTCTTTATATTTTTGTAGCACTTGCTGAATCCCAGTAGCTACCTTGTAATGTTCCTCTCCAACAACTTGTGGGTCAAGGATTCTAGAGGTAGAATCAAGTGGATCAACAGCCGGATAAATGCCCTTTTCAGAAATTTTTCTATTAAGCACCGTTGTAGCATCAAGGTGAGAGAAAACAGACGCAGGAGCTGGGTCAGTCAAGTCATCTGCAGGAACATACACGGCTTGAACCGATGTAATAGAACCTTTTTTGGTTGATGTGATTCTTTCTTGCAATTTACCCATTTCTCCTGCAAGTGTTGGTTGATAACCAACCGCAGATGGAATCCGTCCAAGCAACGCAGACATTTCAGATCCAGATTGCGCGTAGCGGAAGATGTTATCAATAAACATCAGCACATCAAGTCCTTTTTCATCACGGAAATATTCCGCCATAGTCAAACCTGTAAAGGCAATACGATTTCTCGCACCAGGTGGCTCATTCATTTGTCCATAGCAGAGTGCGACTTTATCTAAAACACCACCTTCTTTCATTTCGTTATAAAGGTCGTTTCCTTCTCTTGTTCGCTCGCCAACACCCGCAAACACAGAATAGCCACTATGTTTGTAAGCAACATTATGGATAAGCTCCATAATAACAACGGTCTTGCCAACTCCAGCACCACCAAATAATCCAACTTTTCCACCTTTAGAGTAAGGAGCAAGTAAATCAACAACTTTGATACCTGTTTCAAACATTTCTGTTCTTGTGCTTTGGTTTTCAAAGCTTGGTGCTTCTCGGTGAATCGCCCATTTAAGATCGGTAGCAAGTAGCTCACCACCATCAATCACATCGCCTGTAACATTAAAGATTCTCCCTAGCACTGCTTCACCAACAGGCACTTCAATCATTTTGCCACGAGCTTTTACTTCCTGCCCACGCGTCAAACCTTCTGTCATATCCATAGCAATTGTGCGGACACGATTATCGCCAAGATGTGCGGCAACCTCTAGCACAAGTCTGTTTTCTCTGCCTTCAACATCAAATATAACATCAATGGCTTCATTAATCATCGGTAGATAAGATTCAAATTCCACATCTACCACGGGACCCATTACTTGCGTAATTTTACCTTGCATTTGTTCTCCTTTTTATAAGTTTATTTTATTGCTTCTGCACCAGCATTAATCTCAACAAGCTCTGTTGTGATTGCTTCTTGCCGTGCTTTGTTGAGTGAAATGGTAAGACTTTTTACCAAATCCCCAGCATTGTTTGTCGCCGCGTCCATAGCTTGGATTCTCGCACTATGCTCTGCTGCTAATGAATCTACTAAAGCATAATACATATTGTATTGAATGTATTTTTTAGCAAGTTCATCAAGGATAGCATCTTCTTCATCTTCTGGTTCAATATTGAGAATAGAATCTTGCGAATCTTGCTCTACATTGATTGTAAGTGGAAGGATAGCACGAGTTTCTAGCTCTTGGGAAATCATATTTTTAAACCCATTATGGACGATGATAACTTCATCTGTCGCACCATTGAGAAAATCTTCCACAACACTATCAATAAATTCCGCTGCTTTTTCAAAGGTGGGCATAGCACTTAGCCCAACAACCTTATCAAGCACCTCAATATCATTGAAAGCAAAAAATGATATGCCCTTTTTACCGATGCCTCTTAGGCGGACCTTGATATTTTTTTGCTTGTAGCTTTCCATAAGACGAACAACTTCCTTAATAGTTGTCGTGTTAAAGCCACCGCACAAACCCTTATCGGCTGTGATGAAAACAATATCAAGCTTTTTAATCTCTCTATCTTTGGATTTGACAAAAAAGCGACTATTAATGCTATCAAGCCCCCTTAAACGGATTTTTTTCACAACATCATCAAACATTGCGTTAAGCTGATTGGCATATACCTTTGAGCGTCTTGCTAACTCTTCGGCTTTTTTGAGCTTGGAGCTAGAGACAAGCTTCATTGCTTTTGTTGTCTTTTGTGTGTTCTTGACACTCGTTATCTGTTTTCGTATCTCTTTAAGGTTGCCACCCATAATAGCTCCTTATTACGCCCCAAAGCTCATTTTGAATTCTTCAAGGACTTTGCTTAGCTCGGCTTCAATGTCTTTGTCTAACGCCTTTTTCACACTGATTTCTTCAAATATTTTTGGATATTTCGCTTCAAGGAATGGATAAAGCTCAGATTCAAATGCTACAACTCTATTAGCAGAAATACTGTCTAAGAAGCCATTAGCCCCGGCATAAATAATAATCACCTGCTTTTCAATAGCTAAAGGAGAATATGGAGGTTGTTTTAGAATCTCAACCATTCTTTGTCCTCTTTCAAGTTGTTTGCGACTTGATTCATCAAGGTCTGAAGCAAATTGCGAAAATGCTTGAAGCTCTCTATATTGTGCCAAATCAAGACGCAATGTCCCGGCTACTTGTTTGGTTGCCTTAATCTGTGC
Organism: Helicobacter cinaedi CCUG 18818 = ATCC BAA-847; assembly: GCF_000155475.1. Classification (GTDB taxonomy): domain Bacteria; phylum Campylobacterota; class Campylobacteria; order Campylobacterales; family Helicobacteraceae; genus Helicobacter_C; species Helicobacter_C cinaedi. Next base: position 105,800 of record NZ_DS990394.1, read on the forward strand.
TGCTCCACCAACACGCGATACGGATAAGCCCACATTAATAGCTGGACGAATACCGGAGTTAAACAAATCTGTCTCAAGGAATATTTGCCCATCTGTGATTGATATAACATTAGTTGGAATGTAAGCGGCTACATCTCCCGCTTGTGTTTCAATGATTGGCAATGCTGTAAGTGAGCCTGCACCCAAATCATCATTAAGCTTTGCAGCTCGTTCAAGCAAACGAGAGTGGAGATAGAATACATCACCCGGGAATGCTTCACGCCCCGGAGGTCTTCTCAAAATAAGAGACATTTCTCGGTATGCCACAGCATGCTTACTCAAATCATCGTAAATGATAAGTGCGTGTCGTGCATTATCTCTAAAATATTCGCCAATAGTTACGCCTGTATAAGGTGCTAGGAACTGCATTGCTGCAGAAAAAGATGCTGGAGCATTAACAACGATTGTATATTCCATAGCCCCGTGTTCTTCAAGCTTTCTTACAACTTGCGCAACCGTAGATTCTTTTTGCCCCACAGCGACATAGATACATACAACATCTTGACCTTTTTGATTGATAATCGTATCCACAGCAACGGTTGTTTTACCTGTTTGCCTATCGCCGATAATAAGCTCTCTTTGCCCTCTACCGATTGGCACGAGTGCGTCAATGGCTTTGATACCGGTTTGAAGCGGTTGATGAACTGATTTTCTAGACATAATGCCCGGTGCTTTTTCTTCCACAAAGCGATATTCACTCGCCTCAATCGCACCTTTACCATCAATAGGTTCTCCAAGTGTATTAATAACGCGTCCAACCACAGCATCGCCAACAGGCACTTTCATAAGTTTCTTTAGTCTTTTGACAGAAGTCCCTTCTTTGATTGTGCGTCCAGAGCCAAGCACAACCACACCCACGCTACTTTCTTCAAGATTGAAAGCAATTCCAGTGTCGCCTGTGTCAAACTCTACCATTTCATAATACATTACATTATTTAGCCCATATACCTTTGCCACACCATCGGCATAGGCTATAACTTTACCTGTCTCGCTAATATCAATATTAATATTGAAGTTCTCAATTCTTTCTTTGATGATTGAGCTGATTTCTTCTGACTTAATTTTTGTTGCCACTTTGTCTCTCCTTATGTTAATTTAAAGTGCTTTGAGAATATGATTTTTCAAATCACTACTAAAGCGATCTTTGGAAAAAGATACCTCAATACCTAAATCCTCAACGCTTAGTTTAATGCCATCTGTTCCACTTAGCTCCTGCTTGATACTAAGCTTGACACCAAGTTTTTTGGCTAGAGAATCCTGAATCCTTTCAAGCGTTTTGTTATCAAGCTCATCTTTGCTGACAAGCACCGCTGCGTATTCCTTTTTGCGTGCAAGCAGACGCTTTTCAAGTTCATTGCTGATATAGGGGATAAGTAAGATTCTATCTGTTTGAGCGATGAGACGGAAGAAGTTTTGAATCTTCGTATCAACATTTTTAAGAGAATCTAACAAAAACTCCTCTTTTTGTGTTTTGCTCAAAAATGGGGAAGCGATAATGTCAGCAACTCTTTTGCTTTTTAGGACACTTGAAAAAGCTTTGAGAATGCTAAGAGACTCATCTAAATCACAACCAGAATCCATAAGAGCTTGAGTATATTTCTTGGAAATAATATTGAGCATTACGAAATCCTTTTTGTAATAATATTCACATAATCTTCTTTGTTGAGCTGTAGATTCTGACTTTTAGTCAGCTCATTAAGGAGATTCTCAACACTTTGTTGCACAGCTTTTCTGTGTTCAAATTCAATATTTGCCTCAAGTGAATGCTTTAATATTTCAATGTCTCTCTTGATTTGTTCATCATATTTTTGACGAATGAGATATTCCTCCTGTTTAGCAGAACTAACAATTTCCTTAGCCCTTTCTTTACTCTCTTCTAAGCGTTTTTGTACGTTTTCTCTTTCTTGCTTGGCTTTATGAAGATTGTCTTGGACTTCTTGCAAACGCGTGGCAATCGTATTTTTCCTTGTTGTAAAAATACCTTTAATAGAGTCAAAAGCGAAATACCACAAAATTGCCAAAAAGATAACAAAGTTAATAACACGCGGGATAAAATCACTCTCTTCAATACTCGCCGAAGCTAGGAGAAAAGAGGGAAAAGCTACAAGCAACGCACAACACAAAATTTTTCTCATCATAATCCTCCTAAATTTGCTTAAGCTTTGAATCTAAAGCGAGTTTAAACACTGGGAGCTGTTCTAGCAATTCCGCGTAAAGCTGTGCCTGTTGATCCTGCAATGCTTGTTTAGATTCAGCTAATTTCTTTTCATTCTCTGCTTTTTTGGCATTAATCTTTTCTTCATAAGTAGCCTTTGCTTCTTTTGTGGCTACTTCTAGGATTTGAGCAGCTTCTTTTCTCGCATTTGATAGGATTTGCGTAATCTCTTCATCAATGCGTTGGATATCGCCTTTATGACTTTGTGTGCTTGATAAGTCTCGTTCAATAGACGCATCACGATTGCCTATAAAGGTCATCATTGGTTTAAAAAGCCATTGATTAAGTAGGTAAATAAGAAGGATAAAAGTAACAAAAACGAGCAACATTAAATATGGATTAAGAGTAATGCTCATCTAAACTCCTTGTGGTAAAAATTACATCAAAAACTTCAAGCATTCTAACAAGTTAAAATATATTAAACCTTAAAGAATGTATTATTTTGCTATTTTTTTTAACAATGTGGTAATTTCTGCATCACTTTTGAAATCTATGCTTAGTTTTGTTGCATTGATACTGCTTTGAATCCCAAGTGATGATAGCTCCATTCTAAGCTCTTCTAGCAAGGATATATCAAGGCTTTTAGCCTGTCCTTTTGGCTTTGCTTTGCTGATAGAATCTTTGGCTGTGGAATCCTGCCCATTTTTAAGCTTTTTAATCAGTGTTTCGGTATCACGCACACTTAGTCTTTGCCCTATGATAGAATCTGCCACAAGTTTTTGTTCAGATTCACTCAGTGTAACAAGCATTTTAGCGTGTCCTTGCGTGATTTTCTCTTCACCTAGCATAGTTTTAACTTCATCGCAGAGCTGCAATAAACGCAGGGTATTTGTGATTTGCGTCCTTGATTTGTTAATGCGTTTTGAAAGCTCTTCGTGTGTAATATCATACTCTTCAAGCAGCTCTTGATAGGATAGTGCCAATTCAATGGCGTTAAGCTCTTCGCGTTGGATATTTTCAATGATAGCAAGCTCACGCATTTTCTTTTGCTCAATTTCAGCTACAATTGCTCTTATATTGCTTAGCCCAGCGAGTTTTGATGCACGCAGTCTCCGCTCTCCAGCGATAAGGACATAATCACCATCGCCATTATCATACACGACTATGGGCTGCAACAAGCCGTGTTCTTTTATAGATTCTGAAAGCTCTTGAAGAGCCTCTTGGTTGAATGTTTTTCTAGGCTGGTAGGGATTTGGCTTAATAATATCAATATCAAGATCTAAGACGAGCGATGAGTTATCGCTAAGATTCTGCTCGTAGGCTTCAGCCGTTTCGGCAAGTATCGCCCCTAAGCCCCTGCCTATTGCTAACTTTTTTTTAGCCATTGTTCTTATGCTCCTTGCAAGATGGCGCGTGCAAGATTTTCGTATGCCATACTTCCATTAGATCGTGCATCATAAAGCATAATAGGCTGGGCAAAGCTAGGCGACTCGGCGAGTTTAACGCTACGAGGGATAATGACAAACTCATCATTATTTTTGAAAAGCTCTTTGCTGAAATGCTCTTTTAGCTCATCAAAAACCTGCCTTGAAAGATTATGCTGCCCTGAATACATTGTGGGTAAAAAGCCCTTAATAGTGAGCTTTGGATTAATCGTGTCTTTTAAAAGCTTAATCGTGCTAAGTAGCTGTGATAAGCCCTCAAGTGCGAAAAACTCGCATTGAATTGGCACGATTACAGAATCTGCTGCTGCTAAGGCATTCACGGTGAGTGAGCCAAGAGCAGGTGGAGAATCTATAACGATAAAATCATATTGATCTTTGACTTCTTCAATTTTTTTGCTTAAAAGTAGCTCACGACCTTTTATGCTATTTTTGCTATAAAATTCCTTTTCAATCCCCGCTAACCCGATGTTTGAAGGGGCAAGATCAAGATTTGGAATCTCTGTCTTAAGAATGATTTTAGAAAGCTTCTTAGATCCGGTAAGAACGTGATAAATATCAGATTCTATCTTGTTGCGTCTAAAGCCAAAGCTTGTTGTAGCATTTGCTTGTGGATCATAGTCAATCACAAGCACCTTTCTTCCAGCATTTGCGAGAAAAGTAGCAAGATTTACAGCCGTTGTCGTTTTGCCAACCCCGCCTTTTTGATTTGCTATAGTAAGGACTTCACACATAGTATCTCCTTTATCGTAAGCTATAAATTCTTTCTCCATTCACACTCAAAGAGCCATCATTATTTAATATGGCATCTTTCAAACAAAGGCGTTGGTTGCGAAAATGAAAAGAGAAAGAATTATTTTTGTGAAATTCTAGCTTATAAATACTAAAAATCTGCTTCCACGATGTAAAATTTACAAAGCTTTCAAAAAAATCATTCAAAAGGTCCTGTGGCTTGAGCTTTTGGCTTATATGAGATTCTAAATTGGCGTAGTCTTGGGAGATGAGATTTATTCCCATACCACACACAATATTATCCCGCACTTTTTGGGTAAGAATCCCGCCAATTTTTTGCCTATCTATATACAAATCATTTGGGTATTTGAGCCATACCTGTGAGCCTAGGGAGCGTAAGAATTGCTGCATAATCACGCCAAAAAAAATGGAGCTAGATTCTATTTTTAAATCATTTGGAAGCATTTTAGTCTCTAAAGCAAAGGAAAACATTAAGCTAGATTCTACATTGCTCCATTGATTGCCCCTGCTGCCAATGCCCTGTGTTTGCGTTGTTGCGTGGATACAAAAGGGGCTATGCAAAGTGCCATTTTTGATAGAATCTAGTGCGTATTGTTGCGTTGAAAGCAGTGTATCAAAATGATACATTTGAGCTTTGAGCTTTTGGAGTGTGTGAGAATCTAGCATAATATATCGCCGATTTTAAGCCGTTTGCCATTGATATAAAGTGGGGCTGGGATTTTAGCCTTGCCCTCCTGCTGTAAAAAGCCAATACGCAAACTCCCCATTAAGCAGCCAACTATAATAGATTGAGAATCTATGCTTAGAATCTCGCCTTGTTTGTGTGATTGCGTGGATTCCACCAAATGTAAATCAAAAAGCTTCAGTGTGTAGCCACTCTCGCTTTGGATAAAGATATGGGGCCACTCGCAATAGGCTAAATACGCATAATACACACTTTTAGCATTTTCTAGCTCTACTTTGCCACAAGATTTTACAATCTTCCCACAATAGCTTGAATCTAAGTCATATTGCTTAAGGGGTTTAATCTCATTAAAATGCTTGAGCGTATGTATGGCGAGTTTTGCCCCAAGGTGGGAAAGCTGCTCGCATAAAAGAGTGAAGTTTTGCTCTGTGTTAGCAAGGTAAGAAAAGCCTAGAATTTCCCCACTATCAAGCTGCAGATTCATTTTCATAGCCGTTATACCAAAAAAATTAGGCTGACTTAAAAGCATTTGCTGAATTGGGCTAGCCCCCCGCCATTGCGGCAGAAGCGAGGCGTGGATATTCACACAAGGGGCAATGTCTAAAAACGCCTGTGGCAGAATCTTCCCATACGCCACGACCAAAATCATATCGGGCTTTAAATCACGGATAGATTCTATAAAGGCAGAATCTATACTGCTAGGTTGTAGGATTTGTATATGTTGTAAATTTTTTTGGGTAAGCATTTCTTTGGTATGTGGGGCTTTTAGCTCCCCTTTGCGTCCAAAGGGCTTATCGGGCTGACAGATAAGGGCTAGGATTTCAAAACTAGAATCCTCAAGCATGGGTGTAAAAATCGCACTCGCAAAGCTTGGTGTCCCAGCAAGGATAACTCTCATTTTACGCCTTTTGCTTGAGTGATTTGGGGGTGTCTAATTCTTGTAGTCCTTTAGAATCTATAGGACAAAAGAGTGTGCCAGAATCTTGGGTGTTATGTAAAAGGAAGTTTTTTAGCACATCAAGCTTTCTTCCGTGGCTTAGGAACATCATACAATGGCGTTGCAGTAAAAAGTCCGCTGCCATAAGCTTAGTAACAATCCCGCCGGTGGCAAAGCTACTATGTGGCGTATGGGATTGATTTAACGCATTTTGGGGGATTGTATGTACTTGAGAGAGAAGCTTGGCGGTAGAATCTGTATGTGGATTCTTATCAAAATAGCCATCAATATCACTTAGAATGGCTAAAAGCTTCGCTCCAAAATAATACGCCGCGTGTGCGCTTAGCCTGTCGTTATCGCCAAAGATAATCTCGCTTGTGGCAATGGCGTCATTTTCATTAATGATAGGCAGAGCGTTGTTAGCTAGAAGTGCGTCAATGGTATTTCTCGCAAAGGCGGTGCTTTTACGAGAATCAAAGTCGTGTCCGGCTAAGAGAATTTGAGCTGTTGGAATGTCAAATTGAGCAAAAGCTTTGCGGTAAGATTCCATAAGCAAGGGCTGCCCGATACTTGCAAGGGCTTGTTTATTTTGCAATGTGCTTTTATCAATCTGCACTCGTGTATAGCCACTTGCCACCGCCCCAGAGCTTACTAAAATCACATCAAAATGGGTTTTAATATCGCTTATTACCTTTGCTAAGGCATTAATCTGTCCTTCATCAATCATCTCGCCATTGCAGAGATTTGAGCTACCTATTTTTTAACAATTCTTGGTTTATGCATAAGGCTAAAACTCCTAGTTTCTTGAAAGATAGTGTTGATACACGCTTTGGATTCCTTCCTTTAAATGGATTTTTGGCTTCCAGCCTATAGCGTTGAGCTTACTTGAATCCATAAGCTTTTGATAAGTACCATCAGGCTTACTCTTATCAAACACAAGCTCCCCTTCAAAGCCTACAATCTCTTTAATAAGATTTACAAGTTCAGCGATACTCACATCACTGCCATAGCCGACATTAAGATGTGTATTGCGGATTTCATTTGGACAAATCTCATTGTGATGTGTAATACAATCTTTAAAGCTAAGATTGTTCATTACAAACACACAGGCTTCAGCCATATCATTTACATGTAGTAGCTCTCTGCGTGGATTCCCACTGCCCCATATTGCCACACTTTTTTCAGTGATACCATAGGTTTGCAAAAAGGCTTGTAGTTCCGCCCCTTGTAGCCCTGTATCTTTCTCTACTTGCTCTAGCTTCCCAAGGGATAGGAGTTTGGCTAGATGAATCTTGCGAAGCAAAGCGGGTAAGACGTGTGAAGTCTGCAAGTTAAAATTATCATTATTGCCATAAAGATTAGTTGGCATAACTGAAACAAAATCGCAGCCATACTGCAATGCAAAGCTCTCGCACATCTTTATTCCAGCGATTTTAGCAATGGCATAAGGCTCGTTGGTGTATTCTAGCTCACTAGTAAGCAGGGAATCTTCATTCATCGGTTGCTTAGCATTTTTGGGGTAAATGCACGAACTGCCCAGAAATAGAAGCTTTTTGACCTCGTATTTGTAGGCGTTAAAGATAATGTGATTTTGAATGGCTAGATTTTCATAGATAAAATCCGCACGATAGGTGTTATTTGCCACAATCCCGCCTACCTTTGCCGCAGCTAAAAACACATATTCCGGGCGTGTGTGAGCAAAAAACTTTTCAACACTGGCACTATCAAGCAAATTAAGCTCTTCTTTTGTTTTTGTGATGAGATTGTGATAGCCTTGTGATTGAAGCAAAGCAAGTATGCTTGAGCCTACAAGCCCCCTATGCCCAGCAATAAAGATTCTAGAATCCTTTGTCATAATGTCCCTTGTGAAAGTTAAAAATGGATTAAGAGATGGCATTATAGCTACAAGTTGTAATAAGAATGCTTAAGGATTTTAGAGAATGGTTTATGCTTGGTATCTAAAAGATCGTATTGGTTTTTTCACTTCCCACACCCTAAATTCAAAAAATCTTGCTCTTTTAAATCGCTGATAGAATCTTTAGAAAATACTCTGCCTTTATGTGTGCGTATCAGCTCTGTGAGATAGGGCATATTGACATAGGGTTGTAATATCTCACTTTTTTGTGCCATATCTACAAGGATTCTCGCATAAAACACATCTCCTCCGTGAAAGCCATCTAAAAATTCGCAATCATCATCTTTTAGCACTGCTGGATTATAATAATTAAAAAAAGTTATGTAATTTTTTTCTAGGCTTGTAAAAAGCTCATCAATATACGCATATTTCTCTTGCTTCTCCTGCATAGCTTTATATATGCTTGGAGCAAGAGGAGGGATAAAAATAACAACTTGTATGTTGTGTTTTTTCAAAATATTAAGTATGTCAAATAAATCCTGCATACGCTTTACATCTATGTGAGAAGCATAAGCAAATTGTGAATTACTATTTTCTATCCTCCACAATGTGTCAGCAAAATTAGCATCCTTTGTCTTTTCATCTTTGAAAATTTCTCCATATATATATGAGCCATCTTTGAAAAAGCCCCTGCCATTATACATAGCATTTAGTCCTAAAGAATCAAGATGGCTATAAGGATTTGCAATAAAATGATTATCTAAGAGATATTGAGATTGAAAGAATTGCTGGTTGTAAATATGTTTTGCTATATCAAGTATCTTTGTTGTGCTAATATTTGTCCCTGTTATATTAAAATACACTCCCTTCTCATAGTTTGGATATAAAGCATTAAACCACCAAATATCAAGCCCTAAGATGACTATTTCAGGTTTGTAAAACTTTAATACTTCTAAAAACAACCTCCCTTCTTTGAGTGTATTCATCGCATTACCCGCACTCACAAAAGAATCTATAAAAAACTCCTCCCTAAATTGCAATACCCTAGAGCTACCAAGTGCTATAATCTTTGGCTTTATCTGCTTCACTAGCTCAAGCTTGTAGGCAAAGACATTTTCATTTAATGCTGTGCCATAAATGGAGTTCTGCTCCAGTTGTCTTTTCACAATGCTTTCAAAGCTATTATGTTCAAAGATTCTAGAGAGATAATAAAATATGCCTACAAGCAGTAGTCCAAATATAAGCAAAATCATAAAATAAGATAAAACAAACTTTTTATATTTCATCTTTGCTCCTTAAAAATTAAAATATAAAAATTGTTGTGCTTTATCAATGGAAAGAAAAGCTATAAGCGAAAAAAGAGTGATTACAAAGAGATTCCATTTTGTCGGCTTGAAATGTGCTACTTGCTCTACGCTATTTTTGAAACACAAACACACAATAAAAGCCCCTAGAATCCACAATGGCGTTATAAAGCTCCCCTCTATCTGCTCTAACCACCAATGGAATTGAATCCCATATTCACTTAAGAATCTAAGCCTAGATTCTAAAAAGCTAGGTAAGACCACCTCCCCACCAAACATTCCCTTTAACAGATTCACCGCCCCTTGCAGATTTTCAGCACGAAAAAATACCCAAGCAATATTGACAAAATTAAAGGTAAGAAT
>NZ_DS990393.1:0-111378 GCF_000155475.1 Helicobacter cinaedi CCUG 18818 = ATCC BAA-847
TAGACTAGAAGCTCAATCAAATGGGAGTGAAATAATACATACTTAAAGCTTAAGGGGGGCTTAAGTAGAAATGGAATCTAATGCTTCTTTTCAAAAAAACCTTTACATAAGCCCAAAAAACCCACACACTGCCACAAAATCAATATTTTTTTGTATTTTGATAATTCCCCCACCCCAACACATATTTTTGCTTAATCACTTTAGAAACTTATTATCTTTAAAGCCTAGCAACTTTTACCACACCCTAACAATATAATAAGAATCTTATGATAGAATCTCCGCTTACAAATTATGTGTAATGACACAGCACAACACATCTTAACATCAAAAATAAAGGCACATTATGCAATTTGAAATGCTCTATTCCAAGATTCACCGCGCACAAGTCAGTGATGCTAATCTCAATTATGTGGGTTCAATTACCATAGAAAAAAATCTTGCCAAAAGTGCAAAACTTCTAGCAGGTATGAAAGTAGAGATTCTAAACATCAATAATGGCGAACGATTTAGCACTTATGTCATTTATGGCGACAAAAAGGGCGAGATTTGTCTCAATGGTGCTGCGGCTAGAAAGGCACAAGTGGGGGATATTATCATCATCGTAGCCTATGCCACATACAGTCAAGAAGAGTTGCAAAGCTATCAGCCTACAATCGTGCAAGTTGGGGCAAATAATGAGATTCTATCCATAACAAGCGAGGTGTGAAATGTTTGATCCAAGTCAATTTGGAGCAATGCTAGGCTCTATGCAAGATTCCATAAAAGAGCTAGAAGAACGCAATCAGCAAACCACCCTCACAGCAAAAAGTGGCGGTGGGCTAGTGAGTATAAGTGCTAATGGCAATGGAGAGATTATTGATATTAGTATTGATGATAGTTTGCTTGAGGATAAAGAATCGCTTCAGATTCTGCTGATGAGTGCCTTTAATGACCTTCGCAAGAGTGTGGAAGAAAATCGTCAATCAAGTGCTATGAATCTCCTTGGCAACCTTGGAGGATTAAATATTTTTGGTGGTAAGAATAATGCTTAAGCACATAATGCTATTAGCAACGCTTATCCTTAGCCTGTGTAGCCACGCCTTTGCCTATGATTATTCCCATTGTGTTAAATACTTCAAAGCTGCTAGCACACCTGTGGATTCAAGCTACGCCATAAGTCTTAAAGTCGGCACAACACAACATCATATTTTATATGCCAAAACACCCCCTAAAAATGTAAAGATTCTAAAAGCCGACCCATTTGTGGGACTTTATCTCCTAGCTCTCCCAAAAACCAAGCAAAGCTATGAGCTTCTCCCACTTGATACACGCACCCTAAATGATAAAAAACTCGCCATCATTTCGCTCAGTCACACCCCAAGCATCGGGCATATTACAAAGCGACAAAATGGCTTTATAGACTACGCAGGATTTTCAAACAAAACCTCACAAAACGGCGTCCTAGGCAATATCTGCTATCAAATCTATGGCTTGGGTGTTGGCAACAATGGCTTCATAGAAAAAAAATATATTGATAGATTCTTAAATCAAAAATCAGCCTACTACGGCGATTTAGGCATACGATTTTATTCTCAAAAGCCTATTGTGAGTTTCATTGATCCATTTTTTCCAAACAATCCCTTTCAGCCCCAAGATGAGATCGTAAGCATTAATGGCACGAAAGTTTCAAATAGTGGGCAGATAGAGTGGATTATGAGTAATCTCAAAAAAGATTCTCAAGCCAAAGTGCTTATAAAACGCAGCGACAAAACGATGACACTGCTTGTGAAAGTCAATCAACGCTATGGCGGATTCTTATTAAGAGAGACTTTTTTAGAACGCTTTGGTATCACCCTAAATGATGAGATGATTATCCAAAGCACAAACCTCGCCATTGCTGGACGCTTTAGCCAACTAAGAGTGAATGATAAGATTCTATTTATTAATAAAAATCCCATTATCACACAAGCCACAGATACTACGCATAAACGCTTTGAACGCTTGAAAATGCTTCTTTCACAAGCATCATTTAATGAAGAGTTTGATGGTAAGATTCAGCTGCTTATCCTGCGTGATGGGCTTGAGATTTTTATCAAAATATAGGGGGAAAAATGCAGCACATCACAGAAATTTTACACGATTTTGAATCTTTTCTTTTAGCCCAAGCCCCGCAGATTCCAAGCTTTCATCAGCATTATGAAAAAGCCGTGTGGGAAATGGTGCAAAATGGCGGCAAAAGATTCCGCCCTGCTCTTGTTTTTAGCGTTCTTAATGCTCTTGCCCCACAGCTTGTAAAAAATGCCTTTCTTCCAGCTTTAAGCATTGAGTGTATTCACACTTATTCGCTTATCCACGATGATTTGCCCTGTATGGATAATGCCTCTTTGCGGCGGGGACACCCTACATTGCATACAAAGTATGGAGAAACTCTAGCCCTACTTGTAGGCGATGGACTAAATACCTATGCCTTTGCCTTGCTCGCTCAAGCTAGGCTTGATTCACAACTCAAACTCGCTCTCATAGAATCTTTAGCCATAAATGCCGGGATTGGCGGAATGGTGCTAGGGCAAATGCTTGATTGTGAGTTTGAAAATCAAGCTCTAGCCCTAGAGCAACTCCAAACTATCCATACTAATAAAACCGCTAAACTCATCGCCACTTCATTAGAGTTTGGCGCTATCATTGCAAATGCAGATTCTAAACTCCGCAAGGCTTTGTATGACTTTGGTTTGAAGCTTGGCGTATATTTTCAGCTCCGCGATGACATCATTGATATATGTCAAGATTCAAGCCAAGCGGGGAAAACAACGCAAAATGACAGCCATAAAAATAGCTATGTCAATTTGCTAGGCTTAGATGGGGCAAGAGCGGAGTTTCATAGACAAAGGCAAAACTTGCAACAAGAGCTAAAAAGCTTTGAATCTAGCATAGCTCAAAGCCTAAACACGCTTTTAGAAAACTATTTTCAAGACATTGTATAAAGGAAACAAATGAAAAAAATCTTACTCACAAATGATGATGGCTTTGATTCTAGCGGACTGCTCGCACTTAAAGAAGCCCTACAGAATCTAGCTCACATTACCATTGTAGCTCCAGCAAGTGAAAAATCCGCCTGCGGACACGGGCTAACTCTCACGCGTCCTTTAAGCTTTGTGCGGATTGATGATGATTTTTACAAGCTTGAAGATGGCACACCAAGCGATTGTGTGTATCTAGCCCTTCATTCACTCTATCAGCAAAAACCTGATTTGGTCATTTCTGGGATTAATCTAGGCTCAAATATGGGAGAGGATATTACCTATTCTGGCACGGCTGCTGGGGCTATGGAGGCGTGTATCCAAGGGGTGCCTTCCATTGCGATTTCACAGCTTATGCCTGATAAAAATCGCTCTAAACATTTTGATTTTTCACTTGCCAAGCAGTGTATTGCTGAAGTTGTAGAGATGATTTTTTCGCGTGGCTATCCATTGGGAGAGCGTAAATTTTTAAATATCAATATCCCGCATATTCCGCCAAAAGACTGCAAGGGCTATAAAATCACGCAAATGGGGCATAGAATCTATGCTGATGACGCACAGGTGCATAGAAACCCACGCGGACAGGAATACTATTGGCTAGGATTGCACCCATTGCAGTGGGAAGAACGCGCTGATACACCCTTTGCTAATGGCTCTGATTTTAACGCAACACATAACAAATACATCTCCATAACGCCCATTAAGCTTGATATGACAAGCTATGAAGATAGCAAAAATCTTGAATCTTGGATACAAAAATGAGTGAAATTATTGATAGATACACGCGTTCTAGAATCTTGTTTGGAGAAAGCTTTAAATCCATACAACAAAAAAGCGTCATTATCTTTGGCGTAGGCGGTGTGGGGAGCTTTGTGGTGGATTGTTTATACAGAAGTGGGCTAGTGAATATTACAATCGTGGATAAAGATAGCTTTGATGTTACAAATCAAAATCGCCAAATTGGCTCTGAACATATCAATGAGCCAAAGGTGCTCGTCTTAGCTAAACTCTATCCGGGCATTACGCCATTACAAAAATGCGTAGATAAAGCATTTTTAAGCGAATTTGACATTATGAGATTTGATTATATTGTTGATGCTATTGATGATATTGATGCCAAAGTTCAAATCGCTAAAATCGCTTCAAATAAGCCATTAGGTCAATATATCGTATCCACAGGCAGTGCTAAAAAGCTAAGTCCCCTGCATATATGCGTGGCGAGTGTATGGAAAAGCTATGGCGATAAATTTGCGAGAAAATTCCGCGATAATCTCAAAAAAGCAGGAATAAAAAAGAATTTTAAGGTTGTCTTTAGCCCAGAAGTGCCAAAATGCAAGGCTTTAGGGAGCTTTAGTGCGGTAACGGCGAGCTTTGGGCTAACCATCGCAAGTGAAATTATCCAAGATATACTTAAACACACACAAGGAGACCAAAATGCGTGAATATGATGACTACAATGATGAATATGATGACTTAGAGCAAGATTCAGATTTTGACGGAGACTTTTACGATGATGAGGAAGAGGACTTCCGCCATAGTGGGTATGATGATGATGACTATGCAAACCCTGATGATGAATATGATGATGAAGGCGAGTAAGAATCTATGAAAAGCACAAAACTTCAAGTGGCACTTTTGCAGCAAAACTACAAAGGCGAGAAAAAGGCGATGCTAGATTCTACCACCTCACTTATCCAACAAGCCGCAGAATCCGGTGCAAAGCTTGTGGCATTACAAGAGCTCCACACAAGAGAATACTTCTGCCAAAGTGAAGATCCTAAGTTTTTTGACTATGCCAATGATTTTAAAGCTGATATTGCTTATTTTAGCAACATTGCCAAAAAGCATAAGATAGTGCTACTCACTTCACTTTTTGAAAGACGCACCGCTGGAATCTACCACAACACCGCCGTTGTCTTTGACACAGATGGAAGCATTGCAGGAAAATACCGCAAAATGCACATTCCTGATGACCCGCAGTTTTATGAGAAGTTTTACTTCACGCCCGGCGACTTGGGCTTTGAGCCGATACAAACAAGCCTTGGCAAACTTGGTGTCTTAATCTGCTGGGATCAGTGGTATCCTGAGGCGGCTAGGATAATGGCGTTAAAAGGAGCGGGGATTCTCATCTACCCCACAGCGATTGGCTGGTTTGATGAAGATTCACTAGAAGAAAAAAAGCGTCAAAAAGAGGCGTGGATAGCCGTACAAAGGGGGCATAGTGTGGCTAATGGACTGCCAACCCTTGCGATAAACCGCGTAGGATTTGAAAAAGATAATAGTGGCAACGCACAAGGCATACGCTTTTGGGGTTCTAGCTTTGCCTTTGATGCACAAGGGGCATTACTCGCACAAGGAAGCGAAGATAAAGAAGAGATTATTAGTGTTGAGATTGATTTAAGTAGGAGCGAGGAAGTCCGTCGTATGTGGCCATTTTTACGCGATAGACGGATAGAATCTTATAAGCCAATGCTAAAAAGATTCTGCGATTAGAAGCGTTTAGGCACCATTCATCTCTTTGAAACCAATAAGGTAGGTAAATAGCTTGTTAAAATTTTTCTTGCTTTCTTGTGAGAGTTTTTCTTTTAGATTCTCTGTGTTTTTAAACACGCTTGAGACAATACTTGATCGCTTGTTTTCTTTGCAAGTATCAAAGCCAAATTTTTTTCATCTCCCTTGCTAAATAAAGATTCTATTTTTATTTTCTCAAGTTTTTCTAAGTCTTTAAAGTCGTCCTTGAAACATTCTTTGTTATCCTTAATGATTGTAAAAGCATCTTTAAGCGTGATGACTGAAATCTTGTTTTTAAATTTTTCTTCATCTTCAATGCCTTTTTTCATAGCCTTTCCTGCTCCGTCATTATCCACTAGCAAAATGGGGTGGATACGCAATCTTTTTGCAAAAGTGATGAGATTTTCTGCTTTTTGCTTTTGCTCAGGGCTAAACTGCAACGCTTTATTATCATTTTCATCTCTAGATTCTGTATCATTCCTGCCAAGTCCGCTAAGAGGCAGAAATACCAGTTTATTAGAATCTTTGTAATCATAAAATTGACTATACGCGTTTAGGATATTATAGTCCATAATGCCCTCTACAAATATAAGCTTCGTTTTATCAAACTCAATATCTGTCCCCAATGCTTCGCGTATGCTATCAAGCGTATCACTTGCCCCATAGCCTAGCATTGAGAAGTCATTGATAATAAGTGAGCCTTTTGGATTTGGATTTTCTATCTCGCTAGATTCTAAAGAGTTTAATGCCTTGACAATCCGCACTTCATCAAGGTGGGTAATATTTAGCATAGAGGGCGAGTGTGTGGCTATGATAAATAAAATCCCACTTTTCCTGCCATAGTCTTTAAGAAACTTACGCAAATCCTTTTGGGCGGGTATGCTTAGGCTATTTTCTGGCTCATCAATTAGGACAATATCGCCTCTGCCAATCTCGCCTTTGTAGAGAAAATTAAAAAAGAGATTGAAAAATTTTCTAAAGCCTGTGCTTTGTCGCTCTAGGTTGATAGTATCACCATTTTTTCTTATACTTAGCTCCACAAACGCAGAATCTAGCTTAATATGAAAGCTATATACAGGCTGCTCCAAGCAATACAAATCATTAAAGCGTTTATCGATTGTGCTTGTAAAAAGCTTGTTAATCTCATTTTGCGTGGTGGTGAGATAATCGCTATCATTTTCTTTATAATCCTCTTGTATCATCGCTATATCTTCGTCCAAAATTGTAAAAAGTGCTTGAAAAAAGCTCGATTTATTGATCTTGCTAGGCTCTACTTTTAGATCCTTTTTAGCAATCGCATTTTCTTTATATAGCACGATATTTGGCAAAAATGTAATATCAAAATGCTCTTTAATAATATCTCTATCCTTTTGTCTTTGCATATCTTTTTGAAAGCTTTCAAGTGGTGTTTGCAAGAGAGTTTGTAGGCTTGAATTTCTATTGAGATAGTAATCTTCTTCCACCATATTTTGTAAGGTATTATAGTGATTTTGCAACTCCTTAAATGTTATATCACCTTTGATAGCAGATTCTATGTTTTCCATTTCTTTGCGTGTGTTACTTGAATATGCGTGCTGTTTCATAGCTAAGACATTTTTCATATGTTCTCTTGCTCGTTCAGTATCATAATCTCTATATGTTTCCAACTCTTTTGGCAAGTTTGTTTCTAATCCATTAGGTGTTAGTATTGCCCTAAAAATGTATGATTCCACTTGTGGAGCACTAATGCTTGATTGAGATTCTGTTTGGTTGGATTCTGCTTTTTCAAACTCGCCCTTTAAAAACTCTCGCAATTCTTTTGCGTCATCGCAATTTTTGGGAGCTTTAGTATCGCCAATCACAAATTTACAGGCAAGTTTAATTGCTCTGTCTTTGTCTTTAATTTCATTGTATTTTTTCTGCACGGCACTAAAACACTTCAATGCCTTGCCGCCTCGATCTACACTGCAAAGTAACATACGATTATGCTCTGGCAAGATAAGGCGGATTTCTTTCCTATCTCCTGCTTCATCATAGCCATAGATTCCATGTACTTGAGAGCTTTCAAACATATTTTGGATAAATTCACAATACTCCTCTTGCGTATCACTTTCATTAAGCTCCACACCTTTTTCTAGGCTACCTTCAGTAAAAAATATCCCAAAAGTTTTACCCGAAAAATTAGAATCTATATCTTGCTCTTGTGTATCTTTTGTAGATTCTGCTATCTCTTCCAATATCTTTGCATCTGTGATTTTATACTCTAGGGTTAGCTTTGGCTCTTCTTTATGTCTGCGATAGTCTGGTTTGTCGCTATCTTTTAACTTGGAAACTGCAAGGCTTATCCCATCTAGCACATTGCTTTTCCCATCATTATTGCCACCAAGCAGAATTAATAATCCGCCGATATGCTCTCCATCAATAGATCCTAGTTGCAATTTATTGCTAAGGTTTTCTTGCTTAGAATCTTTTATGCCTAGATTCCTAAAATTTTCAAATATTATGCTTCGCGTATTCATTTTTGCTCCTTTATCTTAATGTCAAGTCGTAAGCCAAGCTTGTTGTAAAGCTCATTTAGTGGCGTGATTTTTGCCACCTCCTCTTCGTTTAATGCCCTTTTGCTTTTTGCTAGAATCTTTTGACACTCTAGCAAATATTCTAAAATGGGATCTAGCACCTGCGTTTGTGCTACCATATCAATAAATTCTATTTTCACACTATTTTCCTTTTTCAAAAGATTTGCAATGATTTGAGTTCTATCCTGCGTGCTTTTTGCTTTTGGCTGCACGAGATTTTCCACGATATAGCTCATTGCCTTGCTTTTAGTAAGCCCCTTTTCATTCATCACAAAATCAAAGAATTTTAGTAGCTTTCCTTCTATGTTGTCCTTATAGCCTGTCTCATACATTTGTATGAATTTGTATGCTGTGGGGCGAGAGATACCTAAGAAGTCCGCTAAATCTACAAGGCGAATCTCAATCTCTTTTAGCCTCTCTCTTAGTAGCTTTGGAGGGGCTTGACTTGTTTGGTCTGTGTTTGTTTTATTTGTTGGCTTTACCATAATAATCCTTTTAGATTCTAGTTAATATGTTAAGCAATTACAACTTGCGAAATTATAGCCTTTATAAAATATTTTGTCAATATTTATTTTACAAAAAATGTAAAATAAAAATATTTCAGCCCAATTTTAGCTACTTAGGATATAATGCCAAGTCTCCTTAGTCAAGGGATAATTTCTTTTTAAAGGATAAGCGATGAAAAAACTTCTCGTTAGCGTAGCACTTAGTGCAAGTTTGGTAAGTGGGGCGTTTGCTGCGGCAAATACAAATACAGGTTGCGGTCTTGGCTCATACCTTATTGACAAACAAGGTCTTCTTTGGAATCTTCTGCAAGTAACGACAAACGCTACTTCTTTTAACCAAACTTTTGGTATCACTTCAGGGACTTTGGGCTGTAAAAGTGGTAAAATCGCTATGGATAGCAGAACTCAAGAGTTTGTAGCGGCAAATATGGACGCACTTTCACAAGAAATCGCTCGTGGCAATGGCGAACACCTTGATACGCTTGTAGAACTTCTTAATGTAGATGATAAAGAAGCATTCAAAGTTGCTCTTCAAGAAAACTACCACAAACTTTATGCAAACGCAAACGCACAAAGTGCCGATGTGCTTGATGGTGCTGCAAGTTTATAATTTTTCTTGTATTCTCCACGCTATGGCGTGGGGATTCAAATCTACCTATCTTAGCCTTTAATCTCTTCTCAAGCCAATGATAAGTCAAAATCTGCTAGAATCCACGCTTTTTTATAAATGCTTAAACTTTTATACACTCAAATCTAAAAGGATATTTAAATATGATTAAAAACACTCATTTGCATTCCCTACAAGCTATTAGCCTAAGATTCTAAAAGCTCAAATACTATGAAAAAACTTCAATACATTCTTTCTGCCTTGTTTGTTTGTATGACTCAAAGCTATGGCTCAAACCAACCAAATGAGATAACAAACGCCACAACACCGCAGCAGATTCTAGAATCTGGGCAAAATACAAACCAAACTACCGCCACCACTGCGGAAGTATCTAAGATTCTAGAATCTGCCAAAGCTCTAAAACTTGCTGAAAGCAAAGAATGGAAAGATCTTTTACATATTGATTCTTCTACGAGTGAAATTATCTCGCCTTATTTTTTTCTTACCCCACTGCCACATAAAGACAAACACAAAAGCCTTGCTGAAAGTGAGCTTGAAGCGACTATCAAAGCATTTTATCAATCTGTAGAATCTGTGGAGATTCCAGAAGCAATTATAAAAAGACGCCAAGAGCAAATCCAATTTTTTGAAAAAAATGAGATTAAGCTCCCTGTTCGCTCCATACAAAAACAAGACTATCACGCATTATGTCGCTTCCCAGCAAGACTGTATTTTTTAAAACAGCATCTTGATTTGCAGGATTTACCACAAATGGAGTGCGAAGAATTTATCGCTATGCGTGATTATGTCGCACCTACAAAGGCGAGTATTGTTTTCCCTTCAGCTCATATTAATTCCCCTGCTTCTATGTTTGGACACACCTTTTTGCTTTTAGATTCTAAATTTCAATCTCGCCTTTTAAGCTTTGCTATAAACTACCAAGCCGATGCAGATCAAACAAAAGAAAATGGCATAGTGTTTGGATTTAAGGGGCTTTTTGGACTTTACACAGGGAGCTACTCAATCCTGCCCTATTATGATAAAATCAAAGAATATTCAAACACTGAATCCCGCGATATATGGGAATATGAGCTAAATCTCACACCGCAGGAGATTACGCAACTTTATAATCACATTTGGGAGCTAAGTGATGCTTTTAGCTCATATTATTTTTTCCACAGAAACTGCTCATATAATGTGCTTTGGCTGCTTGAAGTAGCACGCCCTACCCTCAAACTGCGACATCAATTTATCTATCAGGTTAATCCCCCAGAAACGCTTTTTGTCTTACAAAAGGCACAACTTATCACCACCCAAACTTACCGCCCAAGCAAACGCACCAAACTCAACACCTATGGCAAACTAATGAGTAATACATCTGTCAAACTTGCTAAAAAACTAGCCCTTGGAGAAAAGCAACCAAATGACATTACGCAAGATTCTAAACTTTCACTGCAAGATAAGCAATACATTTTAGAATCCGCCCTAGAACTGAGTGAATATCACTTTATCAAAGGCAAATTACCCAAAGAGCAATACACACAAATCGCCCACAATCTCGCCTCCACACGCTCTACACTTGGCTCTAACACCCCACCGCAAATACACACACCAAAGACAAATCCCCTTGAAGGCAATCAAAGCCTTAGGATAACGCCCCTACTTTTACACAACGCACAAGGATTCCACCCAGCCCTTGATTTTAGAATCACCTACCACGATATAACTGATAATGATGTGGGCTATCTCAAAGGTGCACAAATTGAGCTTATGCGAGTGCTTGGGTATTATGATACAAGTATGCAGGGGACACAAGGGACAAATGGAGCTAAGATTTATGAGATGAATATTTTATCTATTGCCTCTATCGCACCTATGGGGAAGTTTTTTAAACCCTTTTCATATCGTGCAGAGATGGGCTTTAATAGGACATTTAATGATGAGAATTTGCATTATTTTATAAACTTTGGTGGGGGAATGAGCTATAACTTTAGCAATATTGCCTATGTATATTATCTCTTTGAGCCTACATTTTTTCTTAGTTACAATAACCAGCCAGACTTTACCCTAGCTCAAGTGCTTGGGCTTAATATAAGCGATAATAACCGCCTAAAAGCCACACTTGAATATAAATTCAAAGCTTACACGCTTAAAAGTTTTAGCCACCATCTTGATAGCACACTCAGTGTCAATCTTATCCAGAATCTTGGCTTGTTTGGGCGAGTGTCTCTCGTGCAAAATGAGCTATATACAAAGCCCCAGCCCACTTCTATGCTAGGACTAAGAGTGTATTTTTAGTTTGATATAATGTCGTGTAAAATTTAACAATTCCTTATATAATTAGCACTTTTATAATGAACGCGTTTTGACACAAGGGATAAAATAAATGCTTGATTTTCAGTTTATGCAGCAATGTGTGCCAATATTTGCTAAAGCTCTCTCTTTGACACTTTATATTTCATTTTTTGGCATTTTGCTTTCACTTCTTATTGGCTTTATCTGTGCGTGGATTTTGTTTTTAAAAGTCCCTTTTGTGCGGTATCTTGTTAATGCCTATGTGGAAGTGGCGAGAAACACGCCCTTGCTTATACAGCTCTTTTTTCTCTACTATGGATTGCATGGGGTTATGGGCATTTCGCTTAGTGAATATGTTTGTGCGATTACAGGCTTGGCATTTTTAGGTGGGGGCTATATGTGTGAGAGTTTTCGCACCGGCTTAGAATCTATGAGCAAATCCCAAATTGAATCTGCTCAAAGCATAGGGTTAAGCTCATTTCAAATGATGCGATATGTAATCTTGCCTCAATCCCTTGGCGTTGCCCTGCCCTCAATTGGTGCAAATGTCATTTTTCTACTCAAAGAAACTTCAGTTGTAGGCGTCATCGCCCTTGCTGATGTGATGTTTGTAACCAAAGATATTATCACAAACTACTACAAAACAAATGAAGCCCTTTTAATGCTTATCTTAAGCTATCTTGTGGTGCTTTTGCCTTTGTCATTTGTGTTTTCACTACTTGAAAAGTCCTATAAAAAAAGGGTGCTGTAATGGAGATTTTTTTCATAGGTTCAAATTTTATGCGTTTATTACAAGGGGCAACACTTACTTTGGAAATCGCCCTTATATCCATTATCTTTTCCACACTTGGTGGGCTTGTGCTTGGCTTTATTATGACTTGTAAGAATCTTATTATTGTAAGTTTATGCAGATTCTACCTTGAGTGCATTCGCATTATTCCCATTTTGGCGTGGCTTTTTATTGTCTTTTTTGGAATCTCGCAATATTTTGATATAAGCCTAAGTGCCCTTCAAAGTGCCATTATTGTTTTTAGTTTATGGGGTATAGCAGAAGTTAGCGATTTGGTAAGGGGGGCTATCACCTCATTGCCAAAGCACCAAGTGGAAAGTGGCAAGGCATTAGGACTGCAGCAGTGGCAGATGATGCTCTATATCATATTCCCTCAAGCCCTGCAAAGATTACTCCCCTCAATTGTTTCCCTCTCAACCCGTATGATTAAGACAACTTCACTTGTAGCCCTAATTGGAGCGGCAGATTTATTACAAGTGGGACAGCAGATAATTGAACTGAATAAATCCCAAACAAATGCAAGTTTTTGGGTATATGGCGGAATCTTTGCGACATATTTTCTTTTGTGCTATCCGCTTTCTTATCTTAGTAGAATCTTGGAGAAAAAATATCAATGAGTGAAATCTTACTTGACATACGACATTTAAAAAAGACTTATGATGGCAGTCATTTTGTATTGAACGACATCTCTATGCAAGTCAAAAAGGGCGAAGTGATAGTAATTTTAGGAGCAAGTGGCTGTGGCAAAAGCACCTTTTTGCGTTGCATTAACGGACTAGAATCTATCCAAAGTGGAGAGATTCTATTAAATGGCACACTACTCAATCACAAAAAAGCAAAGTGGAGTGCTATCCGCCAACGCATAGGTATGGTGTTTCAAAGTTACGATCTTTTTCCACATATGAGCGTAATGGATAATATTTTACTAGGACCGCTCAAGGTGCAAAAGCGTGAGAAAAAGGAGGTTGTAGCCCAAGCCACAAAGCTTTTAGAACGTGTGGGATTAGCCCAAAAAATGTATGCTTCACCAAAAGAGCTAAGCGGAGGACAGAAGCAACGCGTAGCCATTGTGCGTGCATTATGTATGAATCCTGAAATTATGCTTTTTGATGAAGTTACCGCATCACTTGATCCAGAGATGGTAAAAGAAGTGCTTGAAGTGATTTTGGAACTTGCTAAAGAGGGAATGACTATGCTTATTGTAACGCACGAAATGCGATTTGCTAAAAAGGTGGCGGATAGAATCTGCTTTTTTGATGAGGGCAAACTCGCAGAAGAGAGTAGCCCAGAAGTATTTTTCACAAATCCCACAACCCAAAGGGCAAAACGATTTTTAAATGTCTTTGAACTTTAAAGGCTTTTTAACTTTTATGTAAAGAAGTGGATTTAAAAATATTAACAAATAGCAAGACTAGAATCTAGGCAATAAGATTCTATTTTGCTACACTCACAAGCCCATGCTCACAAAGTTTAGATTCTTAAAACAACTTCTTACCCACGCTCCCAAGCCTATTTGCTGCTCTTAAACAAATCTCGCATTAAATTCTATCAGTCTTTAGCTCATACACAATAGGCAACTCTATTTTTGTCGTTACACTTAACCTTGGGAAATCCCTTTGTGCTTTTTTGATAGCATTCATCGCAGCGACATTAAAAGGATCGTGCGGACAAGGCTTAATAATGCGGATATTAGCCACCTTACCATCTTTATGAATCACAAACTCCACTATCACCTCCCCTTCTAAGCCTCGCTTTCTTGCCATATTTGGATATTTATTTTTGCGATCAATGGCGCGTTTGATTTGAGAAAAAGTCTCATCTTCATCACCATTTCTATACGAAAGCGTTTGGATAATCTCGCCCTCTTCTGCCTTTTCATCAGGCTTTGCCTTTGGAGCTGGGGTTGGTGGGGGGCTTAGCTCTTCTTGCTTGGCAAGTTTGCCCTGCTTTTTGACTTGCTCTTTTTGAATTTGCTTTTTATGTTGTCGCGTAGGTGTAGGCTTTGGCTTTTCCACATTTTCTTGATTTGAAGGGGCTTGAAATGTCGCTAGGGCAATTGTTGTGATAGTATCGCCATTTTGCTGCAACTCCACATTGTGAAACACACCAAAAAGCCACACAACAAGCCCGATATGAAGCACAAAACTTATAGCAAAACCTAAAAAAGCAGGTGTAAAAAGACTTGATTTTGTAGCATTTTTATTTGGATTTTGTTGAAATGCCGAAGTTTTCATGCCCTTTCTCCTTTAAAATATCCACAATTTGTATAAAAGTCTCAAATTTAGAATCCTTATCACTTTTGAGCTGAATGAGTGTCTTATTATCAATCTTTGCAATCTGCTCTTTTAAAGATTCTATCTCTGTTTGCTTATCATCAAAATAGATCACATTCTTATCATCAATAGCGATGATGACAGGCTTTTCATCTTGTTTTTGCTCATTTTGACTAGCATAGGGTAGCTCTACTTTAATCTGCCCTTGTGCGATGAAAGTAGAGACACTTAGCACAATAGCTAAAAGCACGAGCATCACATCAATGAAAGGGACGATATTTAAGCCATCTTTTTTTGGGATTCTCATTTTCTAGCCTTGTTTTTTCAAAAACTTATAGCGATTAAGCAAAATATCCATTTTACGCACAAAGCAGTTATACACAATCAAAGTAGGAATGGCTACAACAAGCCCTAGAGCCGTCGCCTTTAACGCCGTAGATAGCCCCACCATAATGCTTTGAGCGTCCATTCCCCCACTCATTCCCATATCATAAAAAGTTATCATTATCCCAACAACCGTTCCCAAAAGCCCCACATAAGGTGCATTGGAGTAAATGATATACAATGCGGTGAGATTCTTGCTCAATGCCTCTTCTAGCACATTTTCATCAGTGTATTCACCCACATTGATTTTTGCATAAAATATCACTCGCTCACAGCTTAGCCACACCGCCACAAAGCTCATAAGACCCAAAATCACAAAAATAATATGATCTATATAATCTTTCAAAATGTCCATTATCCTGCTCCCACAATATACCTTAATCAGTCAAAAAATATGAATCTTCATCATTTTTTTAGCCTTAGCATATTATAAAAATCATTCTTAAAATAACTTTACACTTCCTTTTAAATCCACTTAAATTTCACACTTCTATGCCTTATAGTTTTTGGCAATCTATGCTACAATATAGGCATTTATGCTTTTTCACACAAGAACACACTAAGACATAAGGGAGCAAAAATGAAGCAAAACATTATCCGCTTTAGCGTATCTCTACCGCAAAATCTCTTAGACACTCTTGATGAAAAGCTCACGCACAAGGGCTATTCATCGCGTTCAGAGCTTGTTAGAGATATGATACGAGAAAAGCTCAATGAAGAAGTATGGAGTAATGGAGACGAAAGCACACAGGGCGTGGCTGTTCTAACTATTATCTACGATCATCATCAACGCGAACTTAATCAGCGTATGATTGACATTCAGCACATAAACACGCATAATGGGAATGTTGAGATTCTCTGCAATACCCACATTCATTTAGATCATCACAACTGTCTTGAGACAATCATTCTGCGTGGGGAGGGCAAAAATATTGAGAATCTTAGCATTGAAATTGGCGGACTAAAAGGTGTGAAATTCTCTAAGCTCACGCGTGCAAGTCGCTTTGAGTAAGCTAGACTATGGATACAAGCAATCTCAAACAAGATTCTACATATTTTATCGCCATTTATGGTGGGAGCTTTGACCCGCCGCATTTGGCACATTTGGAGATTCTAAAAATCCTAAATAATAATCCCTTTTGTATTCGCACTATTCTTTTGCCAAACTACCAAAATCCGCTCAAATCAAAATCCCTTTTTAGCCCAAATGAACGCCTTAAAATGTGTGAGATTCTAGCCCAAATAAGTGGAGATAAGACTACAATCAGTGATTATGAGATAAGGCAAAATCGCCCAATACACACGATCACAAGCATTCGCACTTTACAAAAGCAAATTTCTAGCTTTTTAGATTCTAATCAGCCAAATTCTAGCCCACAAGCAAAACTTTGTTTTGTTCTAGGCAGCGATAGTTTTGAAACCCTGCATTTATGGAAAAATTCACAATCTTTATGCGAACTTGTGGAGTTTATTGTTGTGAAGCGAGAAACTAGCACTATAACCCACCCGCAGAATCTTACGCCAAAGATGCGAACAAGTATCAATCTTTCGCATTTTAACGCTATTTCATCAAGCAAAGTGCGAGAGCTTCTACACAAGGGCGAGATTAACAAAGCACTAAAAATGTTACCACAAGAAATTTTTCCTTTTATCCACGCACATTTTAAGCTATAATATCGCCTTTTTAAGTCATTTTAAAGGAGCAAACTTGCAGACAGATTCCATCAAAACACAGCTAACAATCAGTGAAAGATTGCAGCATATCCAAACGCTTTTAGAGGATAAAAAGGGGGAGGATATTGAGATTTTTGATTTAAGCGGGAGGGATTATATTGTAGATAAGGTTGTGATTGTGAGTGCGATGATAGGACGGCATTCCTTTGCTTTGCTAGATCATTTGAAAACGGAGCTAAAGCCACAGGGCGAGATATTTTATGCCACAGAAGAAGAGAGTGATGATTGGCTTATTGCGGATTTGGGGGATATTATGATTCATATTTTTACGCCAAATCATCGCAAGAGATTTAACCTTGAAGAGTTTTTAAACACGATAATAAATGATAAAGCAAGGCTAGAATCTTAAGTATTTATCCACATTATTTAACAAGTTTTGATTTAACGAGTTTTGCTTGTTGAGACTAAGAGTTTATGTCGCTTTGATTACAACACAAATTTATTAGAATCTTTTTTAAGATTCTATGCTTTTTCACATCTTTTACACAGCACCGCAGCGATGGCAAATCCTCCATCGTGGCTGATACTTAGGGCTATCTCATCTATGCCAAATTCACGCATTTTACTTTGAGTAAGATTCATAAGCGGTGCATTTTTAGAATCCTTACTAATAGTCATATCTAAAAAACTAAGCTCTTTGCAGATTCCAACGCCTAGTGCCTTAGCACAAGCCTCCTTTGCCGCCCAAAACCCCGCTATGCGAGAAATATTAAAAGCCTTGCTAGAATCTTTGTAGCAAAGCTTTATCTCATCGGCAGACAAAAACCGCCTAAGCCCCTTTATACCAAAACGCTCTACTAGCCTTTGCATACGCTCTATGCTAACAATATCAATCCCTAGCAATCCCTAGCTCACCACAAATTCAACAAAAAATACATCAAACACCTTGCCGTCCATCAAAAATTCGTTAATGCGTTTGACAATCTCATCTTTTACGCGACTTTTACCCTTTGTCGTTGCCACATCTTCAATAGACTTAGATGAGAGAATCTCATTCACAACATCTTTAATCATCGGCATCTTATTATCAAGCTCGGCTTTTGTCGCCATAGCCTTTGCCTCATCTTTATCAAGCTCAAATTGCATACTTGTTTTAAGGTATCTTTTGCCTGTTTGTGTCATAAGATTCACAGTAAAAGGAATAGGACCTTCCGCTGGGTAAATAAGACCGGGCTGAAGCTTATCTACACTCCGCACAGAGATTGTATTGCCTACAATAATTTGTGCTGCTTTTTGTGAGGGTTGGGTAGCTTGAGTTTTCACCTGTGGGGTGTTCTCTTGCTTTTTTTCTCCCTCATCATCTCCACCCATAAGCATAAACACCACAATACCAACCAAAATCAGTAGCACCACAACAATGCCAATCACCACAAACAAAATTGCTTTGCTTTTTTTCTCTCCCCCGCTCTGTGGGGCTGCTTTTTCTTCTTCTGCCATTTTAATCCTTTGCAATATAATAAGTTAGAGTGCTTTTGCCAAAACTTCGCATTTTATACCGTATATACACGCCCAACATCTCCGGCATATTATACCCACTCAAATGCTCAAAAACAATAAACCGCACCCCACAAGGCTTAAGATTCCCAACCAACGCAAAAAGTCGCTCATATATGTCCTGCATTCCCTGCCGTATGCAAAAAGGCGGGTCCAAATACAAGATGACTTTTTGCGTATGAATAAAGCCTTGTGTAAAAATATCGGTGCTGAAAAAATCGGCATTAAAGGTAGAAAATTTTAATATCTTTCCTAGCTTTTGTGCTGCATTTTTAGCATTAGCAAGATTCTGGCATAAAATTTTATATGCCTCTGTGTCTATTTCATAAAATACCGCTTCACTCGCCCCAAGTGAAAGTGCCTCAATCCCCATAGACCCACAGCCCCCAAATCCCTCAATAAACACACAATCTACAATCTCACTTTTCATTGTATTAAAAAAAGATTCTTTTACAATGGATTTTGTTGGGCGTGTAGAAGATTTAGCATTCCATATCAGCTTTAAATGCTTTAAGACTCCCGATTGTATATAGAATCTTGGCTGTTTATCATTTGCCCCCTTTGTTTTTATCATTTGTGCCTTTACACTTAGTGCTTTTGCCATATCCGCCGCCTTATATGATATTCAAAGGATCAATCTCAATCTCGCAGAGATTTTCCGCTTGCAAACGCACATAATGCAAAAGCCCTAGCAATTCACGCGTAGAAGCACTTCGCACAAGTAGCACAAAGCGATATTTATCATACAATCGCTCAAGCAACGCCTTGCAATCCCCCACAATCTCTACCTGCCCCAATGGATACTCCTGCAATAAGTTCCGCACCTTTGCTAGATTCTCTAACGCCTTTTTTTCGCTTCTATCCATAAAAGTCAAAGTCGCTAACCGCACAAATGGCGGATAAATCTTAGGGCGAGAACTAAGCTCAAAATGTAAAAAATCTTCATAATCCCCCAAAAACTGCTCCAAAAATGCCCCATTTGCACTCTCAATCCACACTTCCCCATCATACTTCCGCCCAGCTCTCCCAGCGATTTGATATAGCAGACTTAATGCCCGCTCATTACAGCGATAATCCGCACTTTTTAACACATAGTCAATGCCTAGCACCACCGCCAAATTCACATTATGGTAATCGTGTCCCTTGCTTAGCATTTGTGTGCCAACAAGAATGTCAATCTCCCCGGCATTAAAGGCTTTTAGCGTATCTTTGAGCCTTTTGTGCGTTGTGATATTATCCCTATCAAAAAGAGCAACTTTAGAATCCGCAAAAACTCTTTGTAAAAAATTAGCCACTTGTGCCGTGCCTATGCGAAAAGAGTTAAGATTTTCACTCCCACATTGCGGACAAGCCCTAGGGATAGCCCTGCTCCAATGGCAGTAATGACACATCAGTGCATTTTTATCAAGGTGCAAAGACATATTGACTGAGCAAAACGCACATTCCACCCCACTGCCACAAGTTTGACACACAAGCATTTTGTAATGTGCGCGAGTGGGTAAAAATACAATCACTTGCTCTTTTTTCTCAAGCTTTTGGCGGATTTTTTCTATCATTTCTGTGGGCAACAAGGCAGATTCTGTATCATTTGCAGAGTTGGCATTTGTATCACTTAGAATCTTAATATGCTTTTTAGAGCCAAAATACTGCCCTTTCAAACGATATAAACTCTTTTGCTTTGTAGCATAAAAGTAGCTTGACACGCTTGGCGTAGCCGAGCCTAAAACAACTTTCATCTCACTTTGTTTTCCAAGATACAACGCTAAATCCCGCGTATTATAATGTGGCACACTTTGGGATTTATACGCATCATCGTGTTCTTCATCTACAATCACCAGCCCAAGATTCTTAACAGGCAGGAAAAACGCACTTCTAGCCCCAGCAATCACGCGTATATCGCCATTATGAAGCTTATCTAAAAACTTTTTCTTTTGTGCTTTTGTAATTTTGCTATGCCAAATCCCCACCATATCGCCAAATACTGCCCTAAGACGGGATTCTATCTGTGGAGTTAGGGCAATCTCTGGCATAAGAAAAAGGGCATTTTTATTCTCATTTAGCGTTTGAGCGATAAGATGAATGTAAATTTCTGTTTTCCCACTGCCCGTATCGCCAAAAAGCAAAGGATTTGTATGTGTTTGTAAAAAATGCAAAGCGTCATTTTGTGTGAGATTGAGCTTCACTTGTGGGACAATATCCACTTTAGAATCTTCATTCCCTTTATCTTTTGCAACACACAAAGATTCATCAAAAGGCGTGAAAAGCGAGTAAGAGAGACTTAAACTCACGCAATAATACTGCATAATAAATTCAGCTAACATTTTTTGATGGGGCAAAAATCTTAAATGCGTTTTTTCTAGAATCTTACATTTAAATGTGGGGGTGGGTGTAGATTCTAATACAACGCCCAAACACTCTTTATTTCGCACATTGATAGAGCATAGCTCATCTTTCACACATTGCGTTTCACTGCCATAAGTCAAAACGGGGGATTTTAAGCCAAGTGGGGCAATAAGGTAATAATACAAACTTCACCTTTAAGCTTAGGGGCATATCATTAAAGCATATTTCCCAATGCTTCAATTTGCACGCTCTGTTGCGGGAGATTATCCGCACTTTCAAGGGATTTATACAAATTTTCAAGGGATTTGCAAATAAGAGCGTATTCTTGGGCTTTTGTAATGTAGAGTTTTAAAAGGGTGAGCGGCTCAACCTCTTGCATAAAAAGCGTCTTAAGCTCTGCTCTTACCTCATCGCATAATGGATCAAGCGAAATGGTATAGCGTTTGCCATTTAGGGCTATTTCTAGGCTTTCTTGTGCCATTATAGCCCTTGGTTATTATTTGAATCTAAAGCTTCATCGCTAAAAAAGCTTGTTTGCTGATTTGCAGGGCTACTGCTTTCGCCGTGCAACCCCTCATCAATTTTTGCAAAAAGATCTTCAAAACCCCTATCTTTATTTGCAATCTCTTCATAAAGATTTGAAATTTGCGTGTCTTTTGTCTCGTTTTGTGCCTTGAGTGAGACAATCTCAAGCTGTAAAGATTCTATTTCTTGTCGTTGTGATGTAATTTTGGAGAGCATTTCTTCTATTTTTTGGGAGAGTTTTTCCATAACACTACTCATTGCCAATCCTTTAATTGTGAAAATGAAGTATAATTCTAACACAAAAATTTCAAGGAGTGCGGAAAAAATGGCAAAATTTATCCTAGAATCCCAATATGCTCCAGCAGGAGATCAGCCCCAAGCCATTACAAAAATCACAGATTCTATTCTTAATGGAGCGAAGTATTCCACACTTGTTGGCGTTACAGGCAGTGGGAAAACCTACACGATGGCAAATATCATTGCCAAGCTCAATCTCCCAACTCTCATTATGACGCATAATAAAACCCTAGCCGCCCAGCTTTACAGCGAATTTAAGGGATTTTTTCCAAAAAACAAGGTGGAGTATTTTATCAGCCACTTTGATTACTACCAGCCAGAGGCGTATATCCCACGCCGAGATTTGTTTATAGAAAAGGATTCTAGTATCAATGAAGATTTAGAACGCTTAAGACTTTCAGCCACGACTTCACTTCTAGCCTATGATGATGTGATTGTGGTAGCTTCAGTGTCGGCAAACTATGGGCTAGGCAACCCGCAAGAATACTTAACAATGATAGAAAAGCTAGAAGTGGGGCAGAGCTACACGCAAAAAGCCTTGCTTCTAAAGCTTGTCAATATGGGCTATACGAGAAATGACAGCATTTTTGAGCGGGGGAATTTCCGTGTAAATGGCGAAGTGGTGGATATATTCCCTGCGTATAATGAAAATGAGTTTATCCGTATTGAGTTTTTTGGCGATGAGATTGAACGCATTGGGGCTTTTGATGCGTTGGAAAGGCAGAATCTAGCGTGGCTAAAAAGCTTTGTGCTGTATGCGGCAAATCAATTTATCGTAAGTGAAAAGCGATTGCAACTTGCCCTGCAAAATATAGAATCTGAACTTGAAATGCGTTTGCAAGAATTTGAGCTAGAAAATAAGCAAATAGAATATCAGCGTTTAAAAGGACGCACGGAGTTTGATTTAGAAATGATTAGAGAATCTGGAATCTGCAAGGGGATTGAAAACTACGCTAGACATCTCACAGGCAAAGCCCCGGGCGAGACGCCTTATTCCTTGCTAGATTATTTTGAGCAAAAAGGAAAGCCATATCTTATTATCGTTGATGAATCTCACGTGAGTTTGCCGCAATTTGGTGGAATGTATGCGGGGGATAGAAGCCGCAAGGAAGTGCTTGTGGAATATGGCTTCCGCCTACCTAGTGCGTTAGATAATCGCCCTTTGCGTTTTGATGAGTTTATCAATAAAGCCCCGCATTTTCTTTTTGTCTCTGCCACCCCTGCAAAGCTAGAGTTAGAGCTTAGTCAAAGCCATATTGCCGAGCAGATTATCCGCCCAACAGGGCTTTTAGATCCGCTGTATGAAGTGCGAGATAGTGATAATCAAGTGCTTGATTTATACGATGAGATAAAACTAAGGGTGGAAAATAATGAACGAGTGCTTATCACCACACTGACTAAAAAAATGGCAGAAGAGTTAAGCAAATATTATGGGGAGCTTGGAATCAAGGTGCGGTATATGCATAGTGATATTGACGCCATTGAGCGAAATCATCTTATCCGTTCGCTGCGATTAGGGGAATTTAATGTGCTAATTGGCATTAACCTTTTGCGTGAGGGGCTGGATTTACCGGAAGTTAGCCTAATAGCCATAATGGACGCGGATAAAGAAGGATTCTTACGCAGTGAGACAAGCCTTATTCAAACAATGGGGAGGGCGGCTAGGAATGTCAATGGCAAGGTGATTTTATATGCTAAAAAAATTACAGGCTCTATGCAAAGGGCGTTTGATATTACAGACTATCGCCGAGCCAAACAAGAAGCATTTAATAAGGAGCATAATATCACGCCAAAGTCCGTGCAAAGGGGGCTTGAAAGTGAGCTAAAAATAGAATCTAGTGGCTTATCACGGCTCTATGAAAAAGGAAATAAAAAGATTCCAAAATCAGAGCGAGATTCAATCATTAAAGACTTAACGCTTAAAATGCAGCAAGCCGCTAAGGCATTGGAGTTTGAAGAAGCAGCTAGAATCCGCGATGAGATAGCTAAAATCCGCAAGATGTAAAAGCTTAAATGAAAAAGGCTTTTTTTTGAATCTTTATCCTGCAAAACATCATAACTTTGTAGCAAAATGATACAAATCAAAAAAAAAAAAAACGCTCTTTACTTTATAGGCTTATGCCTACATTTTTTTATAATGCGATGTCTTGTATAACAAGGACAAATTGCATTTTAAGGAGAAACAATGTTTCAATTTACCATATCTGTGGGAAATTTTATCGTCAAGCTATGCTATGTGCTAAGTCTTGTTGGTGCTGTTCTTTACGGCATAAGTTTTCTATCGCCCAATAATGTTTTAGGTGGTTTAATGGCTATCATTGCCGGAGTATTGCTAGTCATCTTAGCTTTTTACTTACTTTTTCATTATTGATATTCATCAGCAGCTTATAAATCTTAATGCTAAACTTGATAAGAAAGAAAACAAGGAAAGTCTCTAAATCTCCCATTTTTCAAAGGAGCTTTTAGAATCTGCAATCCACCTTTAAAGTGGATTGCAAGAATTAGTGAGACACCGCTTCACTTGCACCGACACCGCTTTGAGCGCGGAAGTCTTGAGATTCAAAGCCACTTCTATCAATCTCCGCTCGTTTAGAGCCATCAAGCTTAGAGATAATAAAAATTGCTATAAAAGTCAAAGGCATTGTAAAAATTGCCGGATGATCATAAGGGAAAATAGCCACTTCAAAGCCAAAGCTTTTCACCCAAATGCTAGGACTTAAAACAACAAGTGTCAGCACTACAACAAGTCCTATCAGCCCACCCCAAAACGCACCTTGAGTTGTAAGATTTTTCCAATAGATTGAAAGCAACAAAATAGGGAAATTCACACTCGCAGCAATCGCAAACGCAAGTCCCACCATAAAGGCGATATTTTGCTTTTCAAACAAGAATCCTAACGCGATAGCTAAAACCCCTAAGAATATAGTCGCACCTTTTGTTACTCTCATCTCTAATTTAGAATCGCATTTGCCATCTTTGCAGACATTCACAAACAAGTCGTGGCTTATAGCCCCAGCCCCAGAAATCGCAAGACCCGAGACTACCGCTAAAATCGTAGCAAATGCCACCGCTGAAATAAAGCCTAAAAAGACATTGCCACCAAGCACTTCAGCCAAGCTGATTGCTACCATATTTGCCACACCACTATAAGAGCCATCGGGCTTTGTAAATTCAGGATTCCCATAAAGCAAAGCGATAGCCCCAAAGCCGATGATAAAGGTAAGGATATAAAAATACCCAATAAGCCCTGTGGCGTAGAACACTGATTTTCTAGCCTCTTTTGCGTCTTTCACCGTGAAAAATCGCATTAAAATATGTGGCAATCCTGCTGTCCCAAACATCAAAGCAAGTCCAAGTGAAAGGGCAGAAATCGTATCGGGCAAAAACGCACCCGGCGACATAATCGCTTCACCTTTTGGGTGATGAGAAATGGCTTGTGAAAAATAATAAGTAAGATCAAATTTTGTCAAATACAACACCATAATCGCCATAAAACTAGCCCCTGCCAAAAGCAGCACAGCCTTGATGATTTGCACCCAAGTTGTCGCGTGCATTCCGCCAAAGACAACATAGCAAATCATCAAAATCCCAACTAAAATCACAGCAACGCCATAAGGAAGTCCAAAAAGCACTTGTATGAGCTGCCCTGCTCCAACCATTTGAGCGATAAGGTAAAATACAATCACGCTTAATGCTGAAATGGCAGAGATAACGCGGATAGGCTTTGCATCAAGGCGATATGCGGTAATATCAGCGAAGGTAAATTTCCCAAGATTGCGGAACTTTTCAGCGATTAGAAACAATATAATAGGCCACCCAACCAAAAATCCAATAGAGTAGATTAGCCCATCA
Organism: Helicobacter cinaedi CCUG 18818 = ATCC BAA-847; assembly: GCF_000155475.1. Classification (GTDB taxonomy): domain Bacteria; phylum Campylobacterota; class Campylobacteria; order Campylobacterales; family Helicobacteraceae; genus Helicobacter_C; species Helicobacter_C cinaedi. Next base: position 25,163 of record NZ_DS990393.1, read on the forward strand.
AATCCATTTGTAAAAACTAACGCTGTAATACCCAAAAAACTCGCAGCACTCATATAATCCCCAGCAATCGCAATACCATTTTGCATACCTGTAATATTGCCACCAGCAGTGTAGAAACCGCTTGCGGATTGACTCTTTTTATTAGATAAATAGGTAATAAATAATGTTGCCAAAACAAAGGCTAAAAACATACCGATAGCAACCGGATTCACATCTGCCTTTGCACCACCTGCATCAAAAGCCGCACCAAATGCAGAGCCACCTGCTAATAAGCCTAACCCTGCAACCAAAAGTTTTGCATTTTTCATTCTCCACCTCCCTTTGCTATGCTAGATTCTGTAAAATTTTTATAATCAATCTCACCATTTTGAAGAGGCTTTATCACATCACTTTCTTCTAACTCACGCAAAATCTCATCTTGATCTTTATCAAAATATGAATTTGCCAAAAAAGTGTAAAGCCCTGTCGCCACAACAGACAAAACAATCAAAAAGATTCCTACAATAATTCCAAGCGTAATTGAGCTAGGTCCCAAACGATAACCAAGCACTTCAGGAGCAAGTCCTACACCTAGAATAAAAATATAGTAACAAGCGAGTATTACCAATGAAAGCACTAAAGAAATTTTGTTTCGTTTAGAAACAAAATTCTTAAATCTAATAATGGCTTTTAGCTGGTTTTGAGATAGTTTCATAACTCTCCTCCTTTTTGTGTATTTTTGTATATTTATGCCACTTATATAGATACTAAAAGTAACATACTCCTATGCTACAATAAAATATATGTAACTAAAAATAATTTATACCAACTCATTTTTAAATGGTAAAAAAGTAACATAACACTATATTTTAATATATTTTTAAGCTAAAAATATAAAAGTAAGTTGAAAATATGTAAGCAAAAAAGAAGCTACTGCAAATGCACAAAATCCTATGAAAATACAAAAAAGAGAGAACAAAAAAGAATCTAGCAGAAAATCCCCAAGCCTACAAAAAGTCAGGCTTAGAGAAACGAGAAAAAAGATTAAAGCTTGTTAGCGTGTTTGCTTAGGTAGTCTGCCACACCTTTAGCGTCAGCTTTCATGCCTTCATCGCCTTTATTCCAGCCCGCTGGGCATACTTCGCCGTGTTCTTCAACAAACAGCATAGCATCAACCATACGAATCATTTCATCAACATTGCGTCCAAGTGGCAGGTCATTAATCACAGCGTGGCGAACAACTTTATTTTTATCAATCAAAAAGCTCCCGCGAAGTGCAACCGCACCATTAAATAGCACATCATAATCGCGTGAGATTTGCTTTGTCAAATCTGATACCATAGGGAAGCTCACTGCGCCAATCCCACCTTCATTGACAGGCACATTTCTCCACGCAAAATGCACTTCTTTAGAATCAATAGAAACGCCAATCACACTTACACCACGCTCTGCAAAGTCTTTCACGCGTTTATCAAATGCAATAACCTCGCTTGGACACACAAATGTAAAGTCCTTTGGCCAGAAAAACACTACGGCACCATTTTTGCCAATATTGTTATACAAATTGAAGCTGTCTTCAAATGTCCCATCTGCCTTAATTGCCTCAGCCGTAAAATCCGGTGCTGGTTTTGTAACTAACATATCAAACTCCTTAAGAAAAAATATTGATAATAAATCTATTATCATAGGCGTAATTGTATTTTATGCAAGTAACTCAATCCTAAATGATAATTTATTTCTTTTAGATTCTTTTGTTTTTCACATATTTTTCACCCCAAAAGCTAGAATCTAGCCTTTTCAAGCCATTTTATAGAATCTAAAATATAAATCTTAAAAACAAATCCTAACCTTCGCCCAGTAGCTCCTGCCCGGCTCGTAGATTCTCGTTGTTGGGGCTATGTCACCTATACCTACGCCATTTTTAGAGAGATGATAGGCATAAAGCGTATTTGTGAGATTATCCACACCAGCAAGTAGCATAAAATATTTGCGTTTATAGCCACCATAAAGATTCAAAGTTACAAAGCCCTGCATCCTGCCTAAATCCTTGCCAACCACACTACCATAATCAAGCATATAGCGGTGCTGTGCCGCATTAGCAATCATATCCAAACGCAAAAGCCACCCACCATTATCGTAAAAAGCTGAAAGTTGCCCTTGTAATGGTGGAATCTGTGGCAGTGGTGAGCCAACTTTAAATCCTGCTACATTTTTTAGATTCTCCGCATAAATGTAGGCAAGTGAGCCATAAAAATGTAAGCTTTTCCACGCGATATATTCTGCCTCAAGCTCCCCACCGCCCAAAAACACATTTGTATTAAACGCATTTGTCGCACTTCCATAATGTAGCACAATATAATCCGCAATATGCGACATAAATGCCGAAGCCTTAGCATTAAAGCTATCCACTTGATACACAAGCCCCATATCAAGCTGCGAATTTGTCTCTGGCTTTAGCTCCATACCCCCACCCTTGCTCCGCTCCCAAAAGTCCGCACCCCTTTGGGCTACACCCACGCCACTATATAATGTCAGCGTATCAAAATACTTCTCATACCGCAAAAAACCGCTACCAAGGTGATTTTGCACCTCTTTATCTGTGCTGTGTTGCAAGGTGGAGAGCGTATCATATCTTGCCCCAAAGGCTATGCTATGACTAGATTCAGGCATATACTGCCCTTGTGCGAAAATACCCAGCGTTTGAAAGGTAAAGTTTGGCTTGTAAGCTTGATTTAAAACTGCATTTGCCTCATTCTTGCTTGGGCTGTCTCTTAGCATACGCGAAGCGTGAAAGTCGTGGTTATAGTTCCCACCCACATAGAGTTCCCACGCATTTCCAAAGTAAAATTTTCCCTCCACTCTCCCACCGGTATTTGTGCGTTTAGGGTTGCTGACATTATATTTATTATCCACAACTTGCCGATATGAAAAATTATCCATAATATGATCAATCTCATTCCGCCACAGCCGCACTTCAAGACTATCAAAAGTATCGCTAATGTGCTGCTTATACGCAAGATTATATGAGATTCTATCAAAAGTCCTTGCGTCCATTGCCCTATCAGCATACGAGGCATTTCCACGCCCCAAATCAATATCTAGCTCCAAGGCTGTATTTTGCGTTGGTGTGAGTGTGCCTATAAGGCTTACAGATTCTCTATTATAGGCAGAATGCACCACCTTATTATCCCCGGAGCGATAGTCCCTAGATTCATAATGCGAGTAGATTGCTTGAATCTAGCCATATTTGCCCCCAGCCAACACATTTGCATTTGCATCAAATCTTCCAAAACTCCCATACAACGCACTGCCATCAAAGGTAAATTGCGATTTACTAAGTCTTAAAATATCACGATCAAATAGCACCCCACCGCCAATCAACGCCCCATACCGCACATCTTGAGAACCTTTTAAAATGCTAATACGATTATAGTTTTCAGGGAAAACATAAGTGATAGTTGTATCCATTCTCCCGCCACACGCACCGCTTAGATTCCCACCATTAAGAAAAATAGGCAGTCTTCAAGCACCTTGAGCGCGAAAGGCGATTTCACTGCCACCACCACCCTTGCGTGTCATTGAAAAAGCTGGAATCTGCAACATAGACTTTGCCACATCACCACTATGCAAGGGCGTATCCCTACCTTGCCAAGACAGATGAGTGGGATTTTACAATACATCTCTTTGCAAAGCAACCACAACTGAAGGGGGCAGTTTTCTCTCTCTAGCAGGATAAGCTTTAGAATCTTGCAAAGTATGAGATGAATCTGCGTGAGCTTGAGTAGCAGGCAAGGGATTCTCGCTGATTAGAGTATCAGCATAGCCCACACTTAGCATATTTACACAAATGCAGACTTGCCAAAAACGCCTTTTCACACTCATTCTCCACCCCTTATCTGCCATTTCAAGCCACCCAACATCTCACTCCACATTCCCAATAAAGATGAGATTCTAATAAAACAAGGTAAAATAAAAGATTTTGCAAAGCAAAACAATATTCTACTACCTTTAATCTATCACGCCTTTATGACAATTAATTTTTCTTTGTTATAAGACATATGAGAAATAGTTTTACCCTTTACAGATAATATCAAAAGGAATCTTATGCAAAAATGTGCGTTTTTTGATAGAGATGGTGTGATTAATGAAGATTTGGGCTATGTGTATAAAAAAGAGGATTTTGTCTTTTGCAATGGGCTTTTTGAGCTTTTAGCCACGCTTAAAAAGCAAAACTATTTGTTGCTAGTAATGACAAATCAATCCGGCATTGCACGAGGCTACTATACGCAAGAAGAGCTTTTTATTTTACACCAATATATGCAAGATACGCTCACACATAAGCTAGGATTCTGTTTTGATAGAATCTACCACTGCCCACATCTGCCAAGCCAAAACTGCGAGTGTAGAAAGCCAAATATCGGTATGGTAAAGGCTGCGTTAAAAGATTTTGAGATTGATTTAAAGCAGTCGTTTTTTGTAGGCGATAATATCACAGATATGCAATGTGCGGAGAATGCGGGTATTTGGGGTAAATTTTTGCTACAAAAAGATGAAAAAAATACTGAATCTAGCCAACACAACATCAAAAATCTACAAAAAATTAGCACTTTGCACCAACTCCATAGTATAATACAAGCCACCAAACCATAAGGCAAAAACATTTTCAAGGAGTAGGCAATGAAATACATTTATGATGATTTAGCGGATAAAAAGATTCTTATTACCGGTGGGGCGGGATTTATCGGGAGCAATCTTGCATTTTATTTTCAAAAGCACCACCCACAAGCCCAAGTTTTTGTCTTTGATAAATTCCGCAATGATGAGCTTTTCCCAAGTGGGAATCCAACTTCTCTAGGGCATTTTAAAAATCTCATCGGTTTTAAGGGCAATGTGATTGTAGGCGATATTAACAATGCTAAGGATTTAGAAAAGCTAAGGGCGTATGATTTTGACATTATCTATCATCAAGCGGCTATTTCTGATACCACCGTTCTCAATCAAGAGCTTGTGATGAAAACAAACCACGAAGCATTTTTAAACCTCCTTGAGATTGCTAAAGATTGTGAAGCTATTATGATTTATGCCTCTTCAGCAGGGACTTATGGCAACTCCCCCGCACCAAACATCGTAGGACAGGGTGAAAATCCAGAAAATGTATATGGATATTCTAAGCTTTGTATGGACGAAAGTGTAAGAAAAATCCTTCAAAATGAGTCGCACCGCCACATCATCGGGTTGCGATATTTTAATGTCTATGGGGAAAGGGAGTTTTATAAAGGTAAAACGGCTTCTATGATACTTCAGCTTGGACTACAAGCCCTAGAGCATAAAAAAGTGCGATTATTTAAGCACGGAGAGCAAAAAAGGGATTTTGTGTATATAGAAGATGTGATTCAAGCCAATGTCAAAGCCATAGAAGCCCAAAATGGCGGAATCTACAATGTCGGCAGTGGAAAAGCACGAAGCTTTAATGACATTGTTGCTACTCTCAAAGCTGGGCTTGGGGACTTTGAAGTAGAGTATTTTGATAATCCTTATAGTTTTTTTCAAACACACACAGAAGCGGACATCACGCAAACACAGCAGGATTTATCCTACACGCCACATTTTAATCTTGAATCTGGCATAGAGCGATATCTACAAGAGATTAAAAACATTTTTGCTAACAAAGCTCACAAATAGGGTGTGGAAAATGTTTAACCTTGAGACAAAAAGTCCAAAGATTCTCGTTGTTGGGGATTTGATGATAGATCACTATGTATGGGGGGATTGTGAGCGTATATCGCCTGAAGCCCCCGTGCAGGTTGTGGAAGTCAAAAATGAGAGCAATCGTTTAGGCGGGGCGTGCAATGTTGTGCATAATCTTGTGGCGTTGAATGCTGAAGTGTTTGTGTGTGGTGTGATTGGCAGTGATGATTCTGGCACTTGGCTTGGGGATAGGCTAGAATCTATGGGCGTTGATATTTCTCATCTTTTTGTGGATACTTCCCGCCCCACGACTAAAAAAACCCGCATTGTCATTGGCAATCAGCAGGTGTTGCGTGTGGATAGGGAGAGTAAAAAACCCATAGATTCTACAATACAAGAAAACATTATGCAGAGAATCCACGCTGTGCTAGATATAGTGGATTGCGTGATTGTGAGTGATTATAACAAGGGGCTTTTAATTGCTGAACTCACGCAATTTATCATTACTTATGCTAAAAATAAGAGCAAACTTGTGCTATGTGATCCAAAAGGAGTAGATTACAGCAAGTATAGCGGTGCGACACTGCTCACACCAAATAAAAAAGAGGCTCAACTCGCCACGGGCATTAATATCACGGATAAAGATTCTCTTATTCAAGCGGGTATGAAGCTCAAAAATGAATGCAACCTTGATATTTCACTTATCACCTTAAGCGAAGATGGCATTGGAATCTTTGAAAATAACACATTACATCAAATCCCCACAAAAGCTAAAGAAGTCTATGATGTTACCGGAGCTGGAGATACCGTTATTGCCGCACTTGGCTTTGCTTTAAGCAGTGGCTGTGATATTGTAAAGGCTTGTGAGTTTGCCAATATCGCTGCAGCTGTGGTTGTAGGCAAAGTCGGTAGTGCTGTGGCTACACATAGTGAGATTCTACAATACCTTAACGCTGAGCCTTCTCATTTGCATAATATAGAATCTAAATTCATCGCACAAGAAGCCCTTATGTCTTTACTCAAGGGGCTTAAGCAAAGCAGGGTTGTTTTCACAAATGGCTGTTTTGACATTCTCCATAAAGGGCATATCACCTATCTTAACAAAGCTAGAATGCAGGGCGATATGCTGATTGTGGGGCTAAATAGCGATGATTCTATCCGCCGTCTTAAGGGCAAAACTCGCCCCATTAATAACCTAGAAAATCGTGCGTTTATGCTCTGTGCGTTAGAATGTGTGGATTATGTAGTGAGCTTTTCTCAAGATACGCCCCTAGAACTCATTAAAGCCTTGAAACCCGATGTGCTTGTCAAAGGTGGGGATTATCACAATAAAGAAGTTGTAGGTAGGGAGTATGCTAAGGAAGTCGTGCTGATAGACTTTGTAGAGGGGTATTCCACGACAAATATTATAGAATCTCTACAAAAAAAGGAGTAAAATATGAAAGCATTTATAGAATCTGAATTTCACGCCCATATCCAAAGTGTGAATAAGATTTTCTCTCTCACAGAGGAAATAGAAAAAGTCGCTAAAATCTTAACAAGTGCCCTTGATAAAGGCAATAAGATTCTCATCTGTGGCAATGGCGGAAGTGCCGCTGACGCACAGCATTTCGCCGCTGAACTCACCGGCAGATACAAAAAAGAACGCAAAGGCTTAAGTGCTATTGCTCTAAGTGTAGATACCTCCGCCCTTACTGCCATTGGCAACGACTATGGCTTTGAGTTTGTTTTCTCTCGGCAGGTGGAGGCTTTAGCCAAAAGTGGCGATGTGCTTTTTGGAATCTCCACAAGCGGAAACTCCGCTAATGTCCTAAATGCCGCAAAAGTCGCAAAAAGTTTAGGAGCAATGGTAGTGGGTTTGAGCGGAAGAGATGGTGGGGCATTAAACCAAGTGAGTGATATAAATCTTGTTATGCCAGATAATGACACACCTAGAATCCAAGAGCTACACATACTTGTGATACATATTTTGTGCGATATTATTGAAAAAAACTGCCTAGAAAAGTAAAGATTAATGTTGCTGCCAAAAACGCTAGATTCTATCCATAGTATAGAAAAAGAAAGCTTCAAAGACACACTGAGTGATATGCTCCACACTGATGGACTAAATGTCGCTTTGGCAGATTTAATCTTTGGGCATTATTTTGTCTATACGCTCTTAGGCAATGGAATCTTGCAGCCTGTCTTTGTTTATGAAGGGCAGATAAGCTATAAGCACTCCCTTGCCAAAGGGCTGCCAAAGCTCCATTTCTGCCAATGCAGTGAGATACAAAATGACTTTAGCTTAGAAAATAAAGCCCACACGCTATCCCACCGCCACTATCTTGCTAAAATCACAAAACGCAACGCCTTTAGCTTCACTATCAAGCAGGGCTTAAGCGATGTGGGGCTGTATAATGACTATCCGCTAGAGCTATGCTCAATGTGTAGTGATATTTTAGAATCTATGCGAGAGGGGCAAGTTATTGACAGCACACTTAGCGTATATTTGTTTAATCAAAGTTTTTTAGAGCTTTTAGAAAAAAACGCGGAGTTAAGGCAAAAAGAGATAACTGCCCTGCAATTTGCCAACCTTACTTGCTATAAATGCAAAAATCTTATTGACATAGATAACGATATCTGGATACAAGTTATGCCAAACAACACACTCAAAGTGTCTTGTTGCTAGATCTTGTAAAGTGTAGGCTACGCCCTGAATCTACATTTTAGATTCTAGAATTTAAAAGAGATGTGAAGCCTACTTCTTACCCTTTTTCTCCGCTTTAGTGTCGTGCTTATCGTGCTTGTGAATCCACTGCTTAATCTTAGTAAAGCATTCTTCAAACAGATTCTTATATGGCTCACTCTCTACCCCAAAACTCTCTTGGAGCTTCTCTACTAGGGCTTTTTGCTCACTATTTAGTTTTGGTGGATAAGTGATTTTAATCTGCGCGACAAACTTCCCTCTATACGCACTATTAACATCTTTTACCCCCTCATTATCAAAGACAAACTGCTCCTTATCACGCGTATTTGGTGGGATTTTTAGCTCTAGCTCCCCACGCAGTGAAGGGATTTTAAGCGTTGTGCCAAGCACGATTGAAGTGAAAAACACCGGCACTTCCATATAGATATTTTCTCCATCACGCACAAACACTTCATCTTCTGCCACACTCACCGCAATGTATAAATCCCCTCTTTTTCCATTCTTATCCGCATTTCCCCTGCCACCAATGCGGATTCTATTGCCATCATCAATACCTTCTGGGATACTCACTTCAAAGCTTTCACTACTCATCTCAAATGCAGAGCCTTTACATTTTGGGCATTTTTCAGCACTTTTTTGCCCAGCCCCCTTACAAGTAGGGCAAGTTTGAGCAAATGTCATAAAGCCCTGTCGCATATATACCTGCCCCTTGCCACCACAATCTTTGCAAGTTTCAAGTTTGCCATCTTTTGCACCTGTGCCTTTACAATCACCACAAGCAACTTTAAAGCTATTATGTATCTCTTTTTTACAGCCAAAGACTGCTTCTTTAAAGCTTAGCTCAAGCCCGATAATCTCATCAAGATTATATGCCCCTTTACTTTTTTGACTTGAAAAGCCAAAGCTCCCACCAAACGCAGATTCAAAAATTGAACCCAAGTCGCCAAAAATATCGCTAAAATCTCTCCCGCTAAAACCGCTGAATCCAGAGTTTTGCAAACCTTCTTTGCCGTATTTATCATAAATTTGTCGCTTAGAATCATCGCTCAAAACCTCATAGGCTTCATTGATACGCTTAAATTGCTCTTCAGCATTCTTATCATCAGGATTCCTATCAGGGTGATATTTTAATGCCATTTTGCGATATGCTTTTTTGATTGTCTCTTTGTCGCTTGTGCGTGTGATTTCAAGGATTTCATAATAATCAAATGTCTCCAAAACCCGCTCCTAAATTGTAAAAAGATAAAAATAAAAAACAGGATTGTAGCAAAAATTTATAAGGCAAAGTTAAATTCTTTAGCGTTATGATTGCACCCTTTATTTTACACGCTCGCACCCACCCAACAAAAGGCATAAAATGAATAGCTACAAATCAAGCCTTAGGGCTTTTGCAGACCTTATCGCCGCACTTGAAAAACTCCCCACCATCGGCAAAAAATCTGCTCAAAAAATGGCATATTCTTTGTGCGTGGAAAATAAATTCCTAGGCTTAAATATCGCCCACGCCATTGAAAATGCTGCCCTTGTTGTAAAAAAATGCAATAAATGCCTTGGGCTAAGTGAAAGTGAGATTTGTGAAATCTGCCTTGATGATACGCGGCAAAATGGGGAGCTTTGTATCGTGGCAAACTCACGCGATATTTTTACTATTGAGGAGATGGGGGAGTTTCAGGGGCGGTATTTTGTGCTAGATTCACAGCAGGATTTAGAACAGATTGACTTTTCATTACTCAATCACAGAATCCAAGCAGAATCTATCCACGAAATCATCTTTGCCTTAACCCCTAGTCTTGCCAATGAAGCTATTATGCTCTATATTGAAGATAAGATTAAGCCTCCATTAGATACACCCTTGCAATTTAGCAAAATCGCTCAAGGTGTTCCCACAGGCATTGGGCTAGATTCTATTGATCAGCTTTCACTTTTAGCAGCCTTAAACTCACGCGTAAAACTCTAAAAAAGCAGTTTTTAAGGATTTTATTAATTTTTGATTTGTAGAATTGTCGCGTTGATTTATTCCAACAACGAAAGGATTGAAAATGAAAAAGTTGCTTTTTCTTACACTTTTAAGTTTTGCTAGTTTTGCGTTTGCAGAAGCTCCTGCAGTGTTTAAAAAATGTATCGCTTGCCACGGTGCTGATGCTAAAAAAGTAGCTCCGGGAAGTAAAGGTGGTGTTACCATTGCTGGTATGGCTAAAGATGAGCTTGTCAAAGAGCTTAAAGGCTATAGGGCAAAGACTGCTGATAACGGCGGTGCTAAGGCTATTATGTATGGTCAAGCAGCGAATTTAAGCGATGCTGACATTGAAGCTTTAGCAGATTATATCTCTAAACTTCCTAAATAAATACCTTTGCGGAGCAATCCGCAGGGCTTTTTCCACTTCATTATGGCTGAAATTATTTTAGATTCCAAAGCTTACAAACACAATCTTAATCTCATACATTCACATATCAATTCACACAACAAGTCAAATGTAGAAATTGCTGCTGTTTTAAAAGACAATGCCTATGGACACGGACTAAAAGAAATGGCTACAATAGCAGCTGAATATGGTATTAAGAGTGTATTTGTCAAAAATTACAATGAAGCGATACAAATCTATAAATTTTTCCCACAGGTAACGGCTTTTTATGGTATGCCGCAGGGAGATTTTGCTAAAAATATCGCCTTTGTTATCCACGATGAAAAGCATATCTCCGCCCTGCCACAAGGCACAAAAGTAGAACTCAAAGTCAATGTCGGTATGAATCGCAATGGCATAGAGCCTAGCGAGTTAGAAAGCTTTATTCAGGCAATTTTACAAAAAAAGCTAGAGCTTATCGGTGTGTTTTCACATAATGGCTATGGTGATGACTTAGATTCGGTGTTTTTCCACACACAAAGCAATTTTGCTAAACTCAAGCAAGAAGTGCTTCATTTAAGTCAAAAATATGGCTTTGCACCGCCAAGATTCCACTCCCTTAGCACATCTGGGGCGATTCGTGTCGCAAGTGAAGGGGGCATCACAGATGATTTAGTCCGCATAGGCATAGGTGCGTATGGCTATCTTGATGTGAGCTTTGAAAACCCCATAAGTGATAAATTACAAAAAGTCGCCTCACTCTATGCCGATAGAGTTTCTACACGCTTTTTGGACAAAGGAGAGCGGATAGGATATAGTGGCTGCACGACTTTAAATTCCCCACAGGTTGTAAGCACCTATGACATCGGCTATGGCGATGGCTTTTTCCGTGTAAATGAAAATCACAAAGTGTATATCGCAAATGGCTTACAGATTCTGCCGCGTTCATCTATGGATTGCTTTTCGTGCTTTTGTGATGAGCCTAGAATCTGTGTGTTTAATGATGTAACCCACCTTGCTAAAGCCTTTGGCACGATTAGCTATGAGATTTTAACTCACCTATCCCCCAGCATAAAACGCACTATTATTTAGCCTATGCACTCTGCAAGATTCTATCCCTTTAGCCACAGCCCCTTGCAATGCCACTTTAACGCATCTTCAAGGGATTTTGTCGTCAAAGAAATTCCGCTTTATGAGCCAAGTGGCAATGGGGAACATTTGCTAATTTATGTGCGAAAAAAGGGCTTAAGCACCTTTGAAATGCTTGAACTTTTCTCGCAGATTCTAGGTATAAAAGTGCGTGATATAGGCTATGCAGGGCTAAAAGACAAAGCCGCTACCACCTATCAATACATCAGCATTCCTCGCCATTTAGAATCTCGCCTAAATCTCATCTCGCCTATTTTGCAAGAGCATAACATTAAGATTCTAAATCTCCACGCCCATAACAACAAGCTCAAAATCGGGCATTTGAAAGGCAATGAATTTTTTATGCGTCTTAAAAAGCTCCTACCGCATAATGCTACAAAGCTAGAATCCACACTTGAACTCATCGCTCAAAGTGGCTTTCCAAACTATTTTGGCGACCAACGCTTTGGCAAAGAGGGAGATAATTTCCAAAGTGGTAAGGCAATTATCCAAAATAGTCTTAAAATCAAAAATAAAAAGATGAGTAATTTTCTCATCTCCAGCTATCAAAGCCACCTTTTTAACGCTTGGTTAAAAACGCGTTTGCAGTTTTCACAGATTTTGCATAGCTTTAGCCCAAACGAAGTCCTAAACGCTCTTTTCCACGATGATTTTAAAGCCCTGCATAGCCCACACTACACGCTAAATCTCATAAAAACCCTGCAAAAACAAAAACAACATTTTGTGCTTTTGCAAGGTGATGTGATGTGCCATTATCCCTATGGCAAAAACTTTATCTGCGAAGATGAAATAGCAGAATCCCAGCGTTTTATACTTAAAAATACCGCTCCAACAGGGGCATTATGCGGCTTAAAGCTCACTCACGCACACAATCTAGCCAAAGACATAGAATCTCACTTTTTAGATTCTGCTATCAAGGCAAATGGCACAAGACGCTATGCGTGGGTATGGGCAGAGCAAATTAAAGGCAAATATATCGCGGAAAAAGCCCAATACGAGCTACAATTCTACTTGCCAAAGGGGAGCTATGCGACTATTTTTTTAGAAAGTTTGCTAGGGCAACAGAATCTTTAGGCAAAAACCCTTAACCACCTAGCAAATTCTATCACCACAACACCGCAAAACCCACAACACAAGCTTTACACAAAAAGCAGATTCTGTTTTTTCATCGCTTCAAAAATAATCTCATAGCCCTTTAATGCCTTTTCATCACACAAAACCCACTCATTTAAGCCTTCCAAGCTCATCATATGTGCGATTTTAGAATCTGATTTTCGTGCATTTTGAGAGAGCATCATTTCCACAAATGCGTCCCTTAAGCCCTTGTCAAAGTCTTTTGAAAGCGTGAAATTACAATGACAATACTCCGCTCCTACATAAAAGCTTTTTAGCTCACTATAACTGCCCTCTTGCAAGATTCTAGCCCAAGTGCCAGAGCCAATAGCCCCCGCGTCAAGCTCCCCACTGCGTATTTTATCTAGCACATCAAATTCACTCCTGCCCGTATCGCCGTGCTTCCCCACATCGCTATTAAAGCGATAAATGCCTACCGCATTACTTGGAGCAGATTCACTTAAACTTGACATCTCCTGTAATGTCAAAGTGCAATCTTGCAAAAAATGTAAAGGCATAATCGCCGCCTGAGCTGAATCTAAGCTCCCAAGCCCAAACTTCTTGCCCTGCAAATCCTGCAAATCTTTCACGCCATTTTCCCTTGTAATAAACACGCTTTGAAAGCCTATATCCGTATCACGCATTAAAATCGCTTCCATTGCATTATCACTTGCCACTTGAGAGCGGATATAGGCGACATTTGTATTCCACGCAATGTCAATCTTTTTTTCCATAAGCCATTGCACTTGCCGCTCATAATTGCTAAAAAGCACATAATCTAACCGAATATCCTTAAAATACGCATTTGCATATTCCCTAATAATATCCCATATCGGCACAATTTGCGGTGCATACGCCACCGCTCCTACAATAATATGTCTCATTTTACTCCTTTGCTAAAAGTGTATCACTTAGCCACACTTGCAACACATCAAGGCTAGGCGCCATAACTTGACTTGCCATCGCATCACGCAAATACCGCTCCAGCGGCAATAACTTACTATACGCTTTTCCACCGCCAAGTCGCATAGCCAACTCACAAATCTGCATAACAAGTTCAGTAGCATTAATCCTACTTGCAAAAATCTTGCACGCCGCGTTAGAATCCCCACAATCAAATGCCCTTGCTGCTTCTTTCACAAGGGCGATTTGACTTTGTGTCTTGGTATAAAGATTTGCAATGTGAATCCGCACTAATTCCTTATCCGCTAGTGAGCTACCATCAGTGTATTTTCTACTCTTACAATGATTTAACGCACATTCATACGCACTCTGCCCCACACCACTATACACAGCTCCAAGCCCCACGACAAAATACATCGCCACTAGCCCAGCGTGAGTTTCCCCCTCGCCATCTCTGCCTAGTAAATAACGCTTTGTCTCTAGTCTCACATTCTCATAACGCACGGGCTTTGAGACATTCCCACGCATACCAAGCCCATTCCACACGCCCTCTTCGTGGATAAGCCCTTGCAAACTATTTGGCGTAATCCAGTTATTTTTCCCACCACTCACTTCGCAGGAATTTGTATAAGTGAGATAGTAATCTGCCTTTTCAGCAGAAGTTACAAAGCTTTTTCGCCCATTTAGAATCCTATGCTCCCCATCAGTTTTTTCAGTAATATCAGGTGAGCCAAAATGTGTGCCAGAGCCACTTTCACTATACGCAAGGGCAAAAGTGATGTCCCCTTTAGCAATTTGTGGCAAAAACTCATCTTTTTGCTCCCTAGTGCCAAAAGCACAAAGCACCGCTGTGGCAACATTATGCATCATATAGCACAACGCACTTGAAGCATCAAAACGCGCAATGTTATAGCAAACCAAAGCGTGATTCTGGCAGTTACCACCACTTCCGCCAAACTCTTTTGGCACAAGCAATCCCGTGAATCCTTGCTTTTTTAGCTCACTATATGCTTCATCTGGGAATCTTGCCTCTTTGTCAATAGCATCTGTATAGGGGGCTACATATTTTCGCCCAAACTCCAAGCTTAAATTTTCAATATTTTCTAAATCTAACATTACACTTCCTTTACATAAAATTAGGCGTGTGAGCCTTGCTTAAATCAACAGCCAAATCCTCATCAATCCCACATTCAACAAGTCTTCTCGTGCGATTTCTCTCCATTTTTGACTTTAGCTCCATTACCTCATCAAAGCCTTGAGCTATACACTCTTGCCCTCCTCCTTTTAAAATCGCCATAGATTCAAGCAAGAGTGAAGATTCAGCACTTTGTGAATCTAGATAATTCTTTCGCTGAAACACAACATCTTTAAGTGCGGCGATTTTAGCAGGATTGTTAGCTAAAGTATGCTTGACATTCCCCATACCATAGCTTACGTGCCTTGCCTCATCTTTTCTAGCCAAAGAGAGTAGTTTCGCGCTTTGCCAATCGCCCAAATCTCTAAAGCCATCTTCTAAAAATTTGAGCAAATCAATAAAAGTCCCTTCCCCCATAATATGCAGTAAAAAGCTTGACTTGAAATAATCCTTTTCATTCCACAGGCTAAATAAACTCTGCTGGGTAGTGAGTGTGGAGTATTGCACCCCAAGCCCTGTAACATTTGCTCGTTTTATAAAAGATTCAATATGCCGACTTTCATCGCCTATAATGCTAGAAAGCAGCAAAGGCACAGCGGTAAAAAATGGGGAAATCTGCCCTAAAAAACGACTAGGAATATAAAGGGCTGAAAACTCATTTTCTGTAAGATAAGTCATAATCTGTGCGATAGCAAACTCAAGCTCCGGGCTAAATCTAGGCATTTCCTGCCACAAAATATCCCTTGAAGCATTCCATTGTGCGTTCTTAGAATCTTCATAGATTTGGGCTATATTGTTGCTCCAAATCTCATTATTATGCAAATATGTGAAGTGATATTCCGGGCTTGCTACTTCCACTTGCACACCATTTGGGGCTAATCCGTGCATTGCTGGGGCAGACG
This sequence comes from Helicobacter cinaedi CCUG 18818 = ATCC BAA-847, assembly GCF_000155475.1. GTDB lineage: Bacteria > Campylobacterota > Campylobacteria > Campylobacterales > Helicobacteraceae > Helicobacter_C > Helicobacter_C cinaedi. The sequence goes on from NZ_DS990393.1 coordinate 41,060, forward strand.
AGGTGGCATCAAACTTGTGAAATCTTGTGGGCGATTTTTTACGCATAAGATACAAAAAATTGCCCTTAGATTCTAAATCTTTACTTATTTTTTGCTTACAAATGAACTCTTCACCCTTAAAGCGACACCACATTATGATGTCTCTCTCAAGATTGTCAAAATCGCTTATAAGCTCAATCTCCGCTCCCTTTAGTGAAAGCAAAAAGGCATTTTCAAGACGCATAAAAAAGAATGCACCAAGTGGCAACGCACCCATAAACACGCAGGATTTTTGCATATACAAACTTTTGGATTAGGCTCTACAAGACTGAAGACTTGTTTTCTTTCTCACGGAAAGCTAAGGGGGGAATACTATTTAATTTTGGCTTAAATATTTTTAAAATTGCTTCATTTTAAATAGCTTGGTTACCACTCACTTTATCTTAATAATATTCTCAAACATTCTTTCCCACAAACTCCACAATATCCTCTATCACTTCCTGCTTATTTGTCTCATTTAGAATCTCGTGTCTCGCACCCTCATAGAGTTTAAGCCTGACATCAAAGCCCCAAAGCCTATATTGATTTGCAATTTTTTCTACCCCAATGCCAAAATTCCCGCAACTATCCTTATTCCCACTGGTAATAAGCAAAGGCAGATTCTGCCCCATATTAGCCTGATTTGCATTAGCTTTATTCACCCACGCCATACCCTTAAATAGCCCGATAAAACTCTCCAAACTAAAGACAAACTGACACGCCTTGTCAGCCTTATACGCTTCCACCACAGCCCTATCACGACACAGCCACGCAAAGCCACCCTTTGTATTATCCTCTCCTACATTATGCAAAAACGGCTTATTAAATCCGCCAAAAGACAGGGCATTTATCCATTTTTTGCCTTGAATCTCTAATCCACACATCTGCAAGATTCTAGCCAAACCCGCCCCCAAAGACGCAAAAGGATTATACGCAGGAGAGCCAGAAAGGATAAGGGCATTTAACTCGTGGTGGTGCATTTTCACATAGCCCCTTGCAAGAAGCGAACCCATAGAATGCCCCAACAGCACATATTTTTGTGGCTTAAAATGCTCTTTAGCTAAAAGTGTAAGCTGATGCATATCCATAATGGCTTTGACAAACCCACTAGATTCTATATGTTTTGAATCTAGCCCATTCATCTCGCCCCAAGGGTGAAGTGTATCAATACTTTTGCCGTGTCCGCGATGATCATTGATTACAACAATAAACCCACACTCGGCTAAATATGAGCCAACCCACTCATAGCGGTCTTTATGCTCTACCATTCCGTGTGCGATTTGAATAAGCGTAGCATTTGGCACTTCTGGTATATACACATCATAGAAAATCTCTAATCCGTCCTGCTTTGAGACAAAACTCTTATTTTTATACATCTGCATTGCAATTTCCTTTCAATCCTTTAATGTATTCTTTGCTTTTTAAGCCAAGATTGTAACTGCTTCTCATCGCCATTAAACGCATTTAAATCAATATGTTTCTCCCCACCTGAATAGCCCTTCAATACACCTTGTGGGTCATACTGCCAAAAGCTCCACGATTGAATATACACATTAAACAATCTCGCCCACACAGAATCTGGTGCAAAAAACACAGAGCGAATCCACAGCGGATTCTCCATATATGCCTTAGCATATCGCTCACGCAAATACATATCATAAAAGCTTGGCGTTGTATAGATAATAGGCTTTATTTTATAATGCTTCTCTAACGCCACAAGTAGCCTATCAAGCTCAGCATAGACTTTTTGGGGGGACGGAGGGTTTTTTGCCTTTGGGCCATAAAACTCTATATCCACAACCGGTGGCAACGCCTTAGAATCTCTTATATTTGGGACATTGTCAATAAAATTTTGAGCCTGTGTAAGCCCCGAACTATCAAAGCTAAAAAAATGATATGCCCCCACATATAGCCCCTGCTTTCTAGATTCCGCAAAATTATACGCAAAGCGTTTATCCACCCAAGTGCTACCCTCTGTGGCTTTGATAAAAGCAAATGAAATATTTTGAGATTTGAGAATCTGCCAATCAATCTTGCCCTGATGTGCGGACACATCAACGCCCTTCATAGGATAGCTCTTATCACTTGGCATATTAAACCACACAAGCCCATTATGTTGCAGGATAAAAAACACAAGGGCTAAAGCCATCACCACAAGCAAACGCGTAGCGTATTTGCCAATGTGAAAAATCCTAGCAAATACGCCTTTTAATCTCATACTAATCCCGCAATCTCGCATCATATTTTTCAAGCAAAAAGCTCGGCTGATAGGAGAGTTTAGCTTTTCTTAACCCCTCAATGCCTAAATCCTCCTCTCTATTAGCATATAAAGAACTAGCAAATTTATGTTTTAAAAGTGCTTGATTAATGGCTTGATATGCCCCGCTAAAAGCGATATTTGCCTTTTCAATATGTATAAGTGCCATTTTAGAATCTAGCATTTCTCCAAAGCTAAACGCGATAATCTCCCCTTCATTTCGTAAAAGCCCCCCACTTAAGCCCAAAATCTCAAAGTTTGCCAAAGCGTCATTAATGCCTAGATTCTCATAATATAACCCCCTGTCATTTTCGCCCTGCTTTGAATCACCTTGCTTTGCTTCCATACTCGCCTTGAACCACTGATTATTTATCCTTAGCACCTCTTCTATATTTTCTACCCCCAAAGATTCAAAGCACACATTAGGATATTGCAGATAGAAGCGATTGAGATGATTCTTTTTCTTATGAAACTTCCTGCCACTTAGCTCTATAAGCTCTTGTGTATTGTAAATATACTCAAACCTATCGCGTCTTTGGGCAAATTCAAAGTGTTTAGGAAAATCTCTCTGTAAGGATTCCACCTCATCTTTTTGCAGGGAGTGAAACTCTAAAGCCACTCCCAAACTCGCATAATGCTCTATCAGTGCGGTGATTATAGGCTTTTTATCCCCCTGCCCTAGTGGATAAAATACAAATGGCGTTTGCGTGGGATATTGCGTTTGGATAATAAGCTGATTTTTAAAAATACAAAATGAAATCTCGCGTGAATGTCGCCACATAAACATATTTGTAAAGTTTGTGTCTGAAAGCCACCGCCCACCTTGCTTTGTGAAAGGCTCTAGCAATGCTTTATGACTTAAATCAAGCTTTGTATATTTCATAGTATATCCCATAAAATCTGCCCCTTATCGTATATCAGCAAAAATATAACTTCCAAGCCATTTTATCTCTTCACCCCTTTTAGCAAAGAGCCTTTGCAGTGCTTCATCTTCATAATGCCCTTGACAATCAATAAAAAAGCCCATTTTAAAATCCCCATTCTCACGCACAGGACGAGAATCTATCTTTGTAAGATTAATGCCCTCTTTCTCAAAATCCCCAAGCAGTCTAAACAAATCCCCCACTTCATCTTTACGCCTAAGATTCACAAACAATGAAGTCTTATCATTCCCACTTGGTGCGTTGCTAAAATCACTCACAATCACAAAACGCGTTTTATTATGCTGTGTATCCTCAATATGCTCAAACATTAAAGGCAGATTGTAGAGCTTACCAGCGATTTTTGAGCCAATGGCGGCACTATAAGGCGTGGTAGAAGCTAACTGCACCGCCCTTGCTGTGGAATCTGTGGGGATTTGCTCAATATGGTGTAAATTATGTGCGTTAAGGAACTTTTGACATTGCCCAAAAGCAATATCTTTTGAAAAAATCTTTTGAATCTCATTTAGATGCTCACAATTACTCAAAAAACTATGATGAATAGGCAAAATCACTTCAGCAATAATCTTAAATTCATACTTTGCTAACAAGTCAATGCTCTCGCCAACCATACCATTGGTGTTATTTTCAAGCGGTATGACGCCATATTTCACGCGTTTATGTGAAAGGGCTTCAAATACGGCACTGATGGTGTTTAGCGGTATATACTCGCTCATCGCACCAAATCGCTCTTCAGCCGCTTGATGTGTATAGCTCCCAATGGGACCCAAAAAGCCGACCTTTTCAGGCAACTCAAGGTTACGCGAAATGGCAAAAATCTCTTGGTAAATCGCCTCAATGGCACGAATATCAAGGTATTTGCTTTTTGCTTTTGCTAATCGCTCTATAATCTCTCGCTCTCGTTCCGGGCGGTAGATTGCCCCACCTTGCTTATGTTTTAACGCTCCCACTTCCGCTACAAGTGCCATACGCTTTTGTAAAAGCTCAAAAATCCCATCATCAATGGCATCAATCTGCCCTCTTAGCTCAAGTAAAGACTTTGCCATTTTATTCCCCCCTTATTTATGAATCCACGCTTTGTGAATCTGCTGAATCTATGCTTTGTAAGTCCATAGTTTGTGAATCGTGTAGGAGCTTTTCTTCATCGCTGATAAGAGATTCAAAGCACTCACGATTTTTAATAAGCCTAGCCCTGCCATTTTCTATCACCACTTCAGCCGGACGCAAACGCGTATTGTAATTACTTGCCATACTATATCCATACGCCCCCACATTTTCAATCTTTAGCAAATCGCCGTGTGTGAGCTTTGGCAAGGCAATATTTTTAGCCAGATAATCCCCACTCTCGCAAATGGGACCCACCACATCGCACATATCACAAAGGCTAGATTCTACACTTCGCTCCCCTATATGCTCCGCATTTTGAATCTTCTCTACATACTCAATCTTATGCGTGGCGTGATAGAGTGTAGGACGCATAAGATCATTCATCGCCGCATCAGTGATTACAAAGCGTTTTTCACCATTATGCTTTTCATACAAAACGCGTGTCAGCAGCACGCCACTCTCCCCTACTAAGAATCTGCCCGGCTCACAAATAATTGTCAAATCAAGCCCATATAATGCCTCTAAAATCGCTTGGGCGTAGTCGTAGGGATTAATAAGATTTTCTTCTTCATAGCGTATGCCAATGCCCCCACCCACATCAAAAAACTTTAAGTCAATTTTCAAGGCAATCAAGCTATGAGCAAGTTGTGCGACTTTATGGGCGGCTTCTTTGATAGGCTCAATATCCGTAAGCTGTGAGCCGATATGAAAATGAATCCCAACCGGCTCAATATGCGGTGAGTTTTTAGCAAAAATATACATTGCCTTAGCTTGTTGTATATCCACACCAAATTTATTCTCGCTCAAACCTGTGGAGATGTAAGGGTGCGTTTTAGCATCAATGTTTGGATTCACACGGATTGAGATTCTAGCCACTTTATTGAGAGATTTTGCAATGGATTCTATGCGTCCTAGCTCCCCTTCACTCTCCACATTTAAAAATAAAATATCACTTTGCAGTGCTTCTTGTATCTCATTATCTTGCTTCCCCACACCGCTAAAAATAATCTTATATTTTAGAATCCCAGCCCTTAACGCCCTCCTTACTTCCCCGATAGACACGCAATCCGCTCCACTGCCTAGTGTGCCTAGATGATGAATGATAGAAAGGTTAGAATTTGCCTTTAGGGCATAGCAGATGAGCGATTTTCTCGCCCTAAAGGCTTCTTTTAAACGCAAAAAGGCTGAAGAAATTTTTTGTAAATCATATACATAGAGCGGGGTTTTATAAGTCTCTGCAAGAGTGTGGTAATCTATATCTTTCATTTATGCTCCATTATTTTCTTCAAAATTAAAATATTGTGTTTTTAGCTTCCAAGGCGAGAATTTTAACCACATTAGCATAATATTATGTTAAAATCACGCTCAACTTCTTTATATTCAAGGATATATATGTCATTGTCCCCTGATAGTGTTTTTATACTTGTGAGTGTATTTTGTGTGGCTTTATTTGTGCTACTTGTGGCGTTGTGGCTCTTTGGTCCTGCACCCAAAAAGCCCGAATACCAATCTAATGAAGAAGAACACAAAGTAACCATAGAAGAAATTATGAAAATTCTAGATAGTCCAAAAAGCAATATACTCAAGCTCACCAAAGCAGTGGATATGTTTTTTGAGCATTATGATGAGCTTGACTTAAGTGATTATCGTAAAAAAAGCTTTCTTTTTGCTATTACCGTTCATAAAAATACTTCAACGGAGCTGATTATCCATACAGAAGAGCGTTTGAGGGAGCTAAACCCCGATTTAGAGCGAGAGCTCAATAAAACACTTAATCGTGCCCTTGATGCGAGAGATATTTAGATTGACTTAGCGTTATCATTAAAGGACTTGTATGCAATATCTACTTAGAATCTCATTTTTGTTTGTGCTATTGTGTGGCTATGCTAAGACATTGGAATTTTCTGTGAAAGATTTTAGCCCTTATGAGATTCTTTTTATTCAAGATTCTTATCTTAAGACACAAGACACAACTCCCCAAAGTCTTTGCAAAAATGGTATCCAAGAAGCGTGCGATAGGGCAAATTGGCATTATGCACCATTGTATTACATTTGGGGTAAAGACGCAGAGAAGCTAAAGATTCAGCAAGAGCAGTGGGGAAACCGAGCAAGAGAGCTTTACACACAATATACGAAGCTTTGTGATAATACTGATATTTTTGGCTTAGATCACTTCAAAAATCCCACTAAGCACCCTTTAAAATTGCTTATCAAATCAAGTTACCAACTTTTCTTATCCATAAAAAGCCTTGTGTATTACCATAGCCCATTATCCCAAGCAGAGCAGAAACGCAAAGAGCATTGCACTCGCCTTTCACATAGCATTTATGAAGTGGAATCTTACAATTTTCGCAGGAAAGAATATTTTCGCCCCCCATCTGTTGATAATGCCCTACTTGCTTCCTGCCTTAAGTATGATAATCTCATTTCCTGCATACAGACAAATCACCCTTTAGGCTCATTGTATGGTGCGTTTCTAGCAAAGCACGATAAAAACTTAGCAGATTCTACTTTTGCTAACTCCACGCTTGATATAAGCCTATTGTTCCAAGCTATTTTTTCTAAATCCAAGCTTGAAAATGCGTATACGCAAACACTCCGTAGAAAAAGGCAATATAGAAGGTTATGTGATACATTAGAAAAACAAACGCAAATATCGCTTATACACAAGCACTACCCGTTAAGTCAGCCTATCACCTCACCTTATAATCTCCCCTTTCTCTGCATAGCTTACAGAGATGATGGGACGATATATGATAGAATTCTCCCATTTGCAAATGATGATAAATGGAGTGAAGAACAAGCAAAGCAAGTATGTCAAAAAATGCGTGAATCCACACAAATAAAGGGACATTTCATAACCCTAGAGGCTTTATATGATATTGAAAAGCTTAATGCAAACTTTACCCAACAAAAGCAAGAAACAATGGCCATCTTTTCTAAGCTTTGTGAGAAAAAAGATGAGCTTAACTCATCTTTTACCTATCCGTGCCAAAATCTAGAATCTGTGCATTACGCCACACCGCAGATGAATCTTTCCGCAGAAGGAGCTTGTCAAGGGGGCATACTCTTACGCCATAAGGCAGAATATGATAAAGAGCAAAAAGAGCTAGAAGCAAAGCGGCAGCAAGAATGTCAAAAAAGACAATGCTGCTGTGCGGATTAGAATCTAGCCGACACTTTTCACACGATCACAAAAACTCACAAGCCTTGCCATAGAATGAGAATCCAAAGCCCACGCACTATAAAATACAGAATCTAGCATAGATTCTGTGCTAGATTCAATCCACACATTAATGTGGCTTAATGCTTATGTTGCGTAGGCTGAATGTCCTTATTATCTGCAAGATTCTGCGATGAAACCTTTTCTAAAAAGCTTAGAAGCTTTACTGCGGCTTGCATATACGCCTTAGCACTTTTAGAATCTGGCTCAAAAAACGCAATAGGCTTTCCACTATCTCCACCCTCACGCACTTTAGGCTCTAGCGGGACTTGGGCAAGTGTGCTTGTGCCATACTGACTAGCTAAATCCTCACTTGTGCCTTTGCCAAAAATATCATATTCTTTCCCACAATCAGGGCAGATAAATCCACTCATATTCTCAATAAGCCCAGCAATAGGCACTTTAAGCTTATCAAACATATCAAGGCTTCTCGCACTATCATCAAGGCTGACTTTTTGCGGAGTAGTTACGATAACCCCCGCACTCACCGGCACACTTTGTGCGAGTGTAAGCTGTGCATCACCTGTGCCCGGTGGCATATCAATCACAAGCACATCAAGCTCACTCCACAGCACATCTGTTAGCATTTGCTCAATGGCTCGCATAATCATAGGACCACGCCAAATAAGGCTCTGCCCCTCATCATACAGCACACCCATACTCATCATTTCCACGCCAAAGGCTTTCAAAGGAATAAGCTTTTTTTGTGCTTCATTGACTTCTGCCTTTGTGGCATTAAGCCCTAACATTCGCGGAATATTTGGACCATAAATATCCGCATCAAGTAGCCCTACTCTTTTACCCTGCTGTGCTAGAGCGATAGCAAGATTCACACTGCTTGTGGATTTACCCACACCGCCTTTGCCTGAGCTTACCATTACAAAATGCTTGATATGTGGGGCTAGGTTTTTTGTCTTTGGCTGGGGCTTTGGAGCGGGTTTTGGGGGGTTAATCTCTAAGTTTAGATTCTGTCCTTGCAGTAGAGAATCTAGCTGTTTTTGCACCTCAATTTTCAGTGTATCAATGACTTCTTGTGCGCTTGAGGGAATATCTATGCGGATATATACACCCTCATCACTTACCTTCACTTCTTTAAGAAACCCAAAACTCACAATGTCTTTTGAAAAATTTGGATAAATCACATTTTTTAGATTCTGCGTGATTTGTTCTTGTGTTAGCATATTCAATCCTTTATAGTTGTCTATCCTACGATACAAGGGCGTATGAATCCCTATACCATAGGCGGTGGATTATACAAATAAAATTTAACTTCTCATTAAACAATTTTTCTTAAAAAATAGGCAAAAGATTATTGAATCTACGCTAGAATCCAACCCAACTTACCTTTAAAGATTCTCAAGGATTTTTCCACAATGCTTCTTGCGATTTATAGTGTATGTGTCTTTATTTTTATCGGCTACATAGCAAAGCTTTTGCGACTTGTAGGGAATAAGCAGAGTGGAATTCTGCTTGGATTTTTACTCAACTTCGCACTTCCTGCACAGATTTTTAATGGCACATATCACGCTACTTTGGATATGGACTTTTTTGTTGTGTGTATTGTGAGCTTTATTTGCTCCATAAGCGGTGGGTTAGCACTTTTTAGCATTGGCAAGATTCTCAAACTAGATAGAAACTCTCTTATTGCATTAAGCTTTATGGGGGCATTTGGTAATACGCTCTTTTTGGGGCTGCCTATTGTCAATGGGGCGTTAGGTGAATCTTATGCAAACAAAGTCATTATTTATGATCAAATTGTTACGGGTATTCCCATTGCATTTTTTGCCCCTTTTATCTTAAGTCTTAATGGAAAAGGTGGCTTTGGGTTTAAGGCGGTGGCTTCAAGGCTCTTTCAAAGTCCGCTTTTTCTTGCTCTGCTGTTTGGATTAGCTCTTAAAACCCTACCCTTGCAGATTCCTGATGAGCTGTTTTTGCCCCTTAAAAGTCTAGCTCAAACGGCTACGCCTGTGGCACTTTTTGCCATTGGAGTGCAGATGAGTTTTAAAGCTATCAAGCAGGAGTGGAAGCTCACTGCCCTTTTGCTTTTTGGCAAAATGTGTATCGCTCCGCTTTTGCTTTTTATCGTGGTCATTGTAGGTTTTGGTGGGTTTAATGACTTGTGGCGTATGGCACTGATTGAAGTGGCAATGCCCCCTGTGGTGAGTGCTGGAGCGATTGTCATTAAGGCTGGGCTAAATGCTAAACTTGCAGTGAGTGCTATTGCGTTTGGAATCTTGCTTAGCTTTATCAGTGTGCCTTTATGGCTATTTTTTGCGTAATCTTATAAAGATTCAATGCTTAAGCATTTAGTGTTTCAAGCTACAATGTATAGAAAATTTTGATAGCAAATCTAGGGGGGAGCTATGTTTCAAAAGTATCTTATTCCTTTGTGTATTGTGGCGATTATCTATCTTGTATCTACAAGTGATGCTTTAACAAATGTCAGTGCTGGACTTGCGATTTTACTCTTTGGTATGTTAAGCCTTGGAAGTGGTTTTCGTGCGTTTAATGGTGGATTTTTAGAAAATCTCCTAACAAGCTCCACAAGCACTGCTGTAAAAAGTATCACTTTTGGGACTATCGCTACTGCAGTTATGCAAAGCTCTTCTTTAGTCTCCGTGCTTTCAATCTCTTTTGTCTCCGCAGCACTCTTAAGTCTTACTCAAGGTATAGGTGTGATGTTTGGAGCAAATCTTGGTAATAGTGCGGGATCGTGGCTTATTGCAGGGGTTAGCGGTATGAAAATCTCCGCTCTTGCCTTGCCACTTATCGTTGGCGGAGTGCTGTTTAATTTTCAAAGCTCAAAGGCAGGCAAGGGTATAGGGCAGATTTTTATCGGTATTGGCTTTTTCTTTTTGGGCGTTGGGTATATTAAGGACGGATTTGAGGAATACAAGGAAGTTGTAGATTTTTCACAATATGCTATGGAGGGCTTAGGCGGGGTTTTGCTTTTTGTGGGGCTAGGAGCATTAATGACAGCTATCGTGCAAAGCTCTCACGCCACACTTACCATCATCATCTCTGCCTTTGCCGCTGGAAGTATGAGCTATGAAAATGCCCTTGCAGCGACACTTGGGACAAGTGTGGGTGGTGTGATGACAGCTGTTATTGCCTCGCTTAGCACAAATATTGATGGCAAACGACTAGCTGTGGCAAATTGTATTTTTAACTTTAGCATTGTCTTGCTTGTGATTGCGATATTTGATTATTTTGTGCTGGTAAATAGCACTATCTCTATGCTTTTGGGCTTGGAAGAAAATAGTGTTTTGCGTATTGCTGTGTTTCACACACTTTTCAATCTCGTAGGCGTAGTGCTTCTCCTTCCGCTTATCCCTAAAATCGCTATATTTTTAGAATCTGTAATGAAAGACAAAGATTCACAAGTTGATAAGCCTTTATATGTCAATGATACGATTGTGCAGTATCAAGACACCGCTTTCATCGCTCTGACACACGAAGTGTATCATTTGTATGAAAATGCCTTTGAGCTTATCTCTCACGCACTTGGATTCTCACGCCAAGATATAAAAAGCCAAGATAAAATAGATGATGTGCTAAAGGCTCGTATATGGGCGAAAGAAGATGTGGATATTGAAATTTTTTATATCAAAAAAATTAAAGTGCTTTTTAATGCCATACTTGATTTTTCCACAGAAGTGCAAACCCATACACAGGATAAAGCCTATATCTATAAGTTTGCTATGCTGACTTCTGCTTCACGCCACATTGTTGAAGCCATTAAAAATATGGAGCTTTTACAGCCAAATCTTAAAAAAAATAGTCTCTCTCAAAACAAAATCCTATCCAATGAATACAACGCCCTAAGAACACACCTTGCCTTGCTTTTGCGTAGTATTGAAGAGATTAATACCGATGAAGAGCTACACCCACAAGTCGCCATTATCAAGCTCAAAGCTCAAAAAAAGGCTTTTAAAAAGATTGATAAAGATTCAATTGTGCATATAGAATCTATGCTAAGCAAAAAGGATATTAGTGTGCCAAGTGGGACTTCACTGCTTAATGCTGTGGGTTTTAGCCATAATATCGCCAAAGAACTTGCCAATGCGATGATACAGATTCAAAAAACGCGTCTTGAGCTTGATGAAAATCAAAATGAGCTAGAAGAAAGCATAAATGATGGGAGTGTGAGAGAGTAAAAAATGAATAAGAAACTTATTTTTTTTAGTATTGTTGGAATCTCCTTTGCAATCTTGCTTTGTGTGGGGGCATTGCTTTTCATCACACAAAATACGCAAGATAAACAAACCTCCAAAGAACCCCCAAGCCTAGAATCTTTGCAAGTTAAATATGCTAGTATCACGCCTAAGCTTTGGGGAGAAAAAATGGAGGGTATCACTTCGCTTCTCCCTAGTGAAACTTTGTCTGTAGTTTATCTTACTTTTGATGCGTGTAGCGGGGCGTATGATAAGGCTTTAATTGATTATTTGAGTGAAAATAAGATTGAAGCGACATTGTTTATCAACTCACGCTGGATTGACAAGCACGAGCAGGATTTTTTAGCTTTGGCTCATAATCCGCTTTTTTCAATCCAAAATCACGGCACACTTCACCGCCCACTTAGCGTAAATGGCAAGTCAATCTACAATATTAAGGGCACAGATTCTATCCAAGGTGTCTATAATGAAATAATGGGAAATGATAGACGCATTTTTGAGCTCACTGGCAAACACCCTAGATACTTCCGCTCTGGCACGGCGTATTATGATGAAGTGGCAGTAAGTATTGCCAAAGATTTAGGCTATGAAATCGGCGGATTTGATGTGTTAGGCGATGGTGGGGCGACCTTTTCAAAAGAGAAAATTATAAAGCAAGTCAATAAAGTCAAAAATGGCTCAATTCTCATCTACCACTTCAACAAGCCAAAAAGTAATACATTTGCCGGGATTAAAGAAATCGTGCCATTACTGCAAAAAAAGGGATTTAGTTTTAAGAAGCTAGAGTAAAGATCTAGGCTAGATTCTAGCATAAGAGAAAATCCTGCCCACAAGCAAGGGAGCAGGTGCTAAAAGAATTAGTTTCCTTTAACAATTGTTGTTGAAGTAGAGTAAAGTCCAAGGATACCAAAATTCTTAGAATCTACACTTTTAATTTGAGAAATACCACCAGCTTTTGCCGCAGTATCAACAGAGCAATCACCGATAGCCACAAGACCAAGGATATTGCTACAAGTCGCACTTCCTTCTTTTGAAACTCCACTTGCTGAAGTAGCAGTCCCCGGTGTGCTGTTGTCTGTGTAAAGCATACCCGGAGCTGTCCCGGCTACAGAACAACCTGCAAAGAATGCCATAGAGCCACCTAAACCTAAAGCCAAAATAAGCTTTTTCATATAAAACTCCTTAAGGAAAATTCCACACTACACTGAAACTAGTGGGTAGCCCCATTATAAAAAAAAACGCTCCTAATAATTCTCTCTTTTTGCCACAAAAACACCAAAGATAATTACCAAAATACCCAGAATCTCAAATATTCCAAGTTTCTCACCAAGGATAAAAAAGCCCATTAACGCAGCGATTATGGGGGAAAAAAGCAATAAAAGTGAAGAGGTTTGAGTATTCACTTTGCCTAAAATATAGTTAAAAAAACCCTGCCCAATCACCTGTCCGCATAACGCAATAAGAGCAATTATCCCAAAATCTTTCATATCCTTTGGCACTTCAAAGCCTTCAAAGACTAACGCAAGGGCTAAAAGCATAAGACTTGAGCCAATACAAGCAAAAAACATTATCTCCAAAGTCCCATATCGCTTTCTTAGTGAGTAAATCACAGCCAAAAAGCAGCTATAACACAGCACACTTAAAAATGCCATAAAATCCCCAAATGGTGTTGCTACGCTTAACTCCCCTTTGCCTCCAACTAAGATAAAAATCCCAAAAAGTGCGACAATCGCCCCGACTAAAAGACTTTTTTTGAATCTTTCTTTAAAGAAAAATATGCCAATAGGCATAAGGATAAAACACGCTAAAGATGCAAAGAGATTCACATTTGCCACGCTTGTATGCCGCAATGCGAGATTAAAAAACAATAAATCAAAGGCAAAAAATATCCCTGCCAACATCATAAAAGCAATATCTTTTAATGGAATCTTAAAGACATTTCTACGCGTATTTGCCATAAGCCAGAAAATGGGCAACGCTAAGGCTATGCGGTAGAATCCCAAGTTTATAGGCGACATATCTGTAAGCTTTACTAGCACACTCGCATAGATGATAAAGCTTTCCGCCAACAAAGCTAAGAGAATATAAAAGCTAGGGCTTTGGGGGAATTTTGAGATTTTGCTGGGCTTTTTGACCAAGCTAGAATCCAAAGGGCTAGAATCTGTGGAGTTAGATTCTAGTGATTTTGATTCTAGGGCTTTGGCTTCTAGTGGGCTAGATTCTATATGTGTTTGGTGTGAAACAGAGCATTTATTGAGCGTAAAATTTTTAAGAATGGAAATTGTAGAATCTCCTGCCCCATTATTTTTCATAGTATCTTTTTTGGTAAAAAAATGGCAAATTTTAGATTTTACAAGAAATTGTGTGGCTTTCATTTAAGATTCCTACTAAGGCTATTGAAGGCTTATTTAAAGCCTTTAGCGAAATTGTAGCATAAATACACTATAATCCCGCCAAATACTATGTAACAAAGGGCTTTTATGTCAGTTTCACAAGCATATTCACATACAAATAAAATCTCCACAAATACACTAAGCTACACAACACTTTTTCAAACACTTAGTTTTATGTTAGCCTTGCTTATACTTTGCACTTGTACTAGGAGCATAATGGTGCTGCACTACATTCCGCAAGAGTTATGGGAACATCAGGACTTTTATGCAATGCTGTTTATGGGATTTAAACTTGATATGCGAAGCATTGGTATTGCAATGCTTATTTTTGTGGGGTTGAAACTTATTGCTTATATGATAGAATCTGCTCTTAAAATGCTTAGCTTTTTAGCTGGGGGGGGGGGCAAAAGACAACTTCTAAAATCTCTGCAACCCTAACTTCTTTTTTCTCCCGCTTTTCTGCTTTTTTCTTTTCATTTTATGCGTTTTTGCTTGGCTTTGTGTTTATGGTTGCAGCTATTGTGAATTTCTACTACTTCCGCACTTATGGGAGCAAGATTGATATTTTTATCTTTGGGTTAAAAGATGATGATACTTTGGCGGTTTTGTCTATTATGTGGCAGGATTATCCTGTTGTTTTAGGGATTCTCGCTTCTTTACTTTGTGGCATTATCACACTTTTTGTTTATAAGATTCCACTTAAGATTCATTTTTTAAAGCAGAAATTGCAGGTTTCGCTTCATACAATCGCATTTTTTATTTATATGCTTATTCATATTTGTTTTGTTATTTTAGTTTTTATCGCAGCTCGTGGCTCACTAGGGACATATCCTATTTCAGAAAACAATCATAATATCTCATCATTGCCCCTTCTTAATCATATCGCCACAAATCCTCTTATCGCATTTGATTGGGCAAGGACAAATTATAAGCTTAATACGCATTTTGCAGAGCCTAACATACAAAAAGGTGAAATGTTGCAAGAAAAACTCTTTCCACTTCTGCATACCACAGCAGATTCTAGCTTTTTACAAAGTAATCCGCCGCATATTATTGTAAATCTTATGGAGAGTTTTGGCACAAATATGCTTGTATATGACAATAAAGACACAAATGATTTGCTTGGCTCTTTGAGAAAACATTTTGAATCTGATTTTGTATTTTATCGCTTTTTAAGTGGGGCAAATGGCACGGCTGGTTCGTTTGTTGGACTTTTTTTCAATAGTCCAGATGCTCAAATCTCGCTTGGCAACGCAAAAAATATCAAACTCCCATATAATCCATTTGCCATATATGCAGATTCTGGTTATGAAGTCATCTATATTACTTCAGGCTATGCATCTTGGCGTGGCTTGGGGGATTATATTAAGATTCAAGGAGCGCACAAAGTCTATGATGCCATCACACTTATGGATAAATACCCTACAAGCAAACAAGATGTGAGTGCCTATGGTGTGCCTGATGAGTATGCCTACAAACTTGCGTTTGAGATTCTAAATAACGCCACAAAGCCAATCTTTATCGCCATACTCACCACAAGCAATCACCCACCCTATCATCTCCCACACAACTACACTTTAAAACCCATTTCTTTGCCAGATGAACTTCTCTTAAGACCTTCAAAAGAATCTCAAGCAAGGCTTGAGCTTGCCACAAAACTCTTTCAATACGCCAATAATGCGTTTGGGAAATTTATGGACAACATTAAACAATCACATCTTGCAAAAAATACCATTGTAAGTGCCACGGGCGATCACCGCATAAGAGATTTTGGAAGCAATCCTAGCACAGATAAAGCCTTGTATCATAGTGTGCCTTTATATCTCTATGTGCCACAAGCCTACAAAATAAATTTAACCTATGAACCCTCACGCACAGGCTCACATAAGGATATTGTCCCTACACTCTATGAGCTAAGTCTTTCAAATACGACATATATGAGCCTTGGCGGAAGAAATATACTTGCCAAAATAGATAATGAAAAATATGCTTTTGGCTATAATCAGGCAGTATGGATTGATAAAAAGGGAATCTACCCAATCCCCACAGATATTGGCTATCTATGGCAAGATTCGCAAGTATCTAAAGATTCTAAAAAATATTTTGGACTACTCTCCTTGGATGAAAGCTTTGAACTAGGAGACAAAAAAGACTTTGCCACGCTTTATAACGAGCTGTTTAACTATTCTATCTCGTGGCAAATCCACAATGCCAAAGAGAGTGAAAAGCAATAGAATCTTTGACTAAGATTCTAAAAAATAGCTAATCCCAGCAAAGCCAAATAGCCCTAGATTTTTAAGCGTTTGGATATGAGATTTGTTTATCCCACCAAGTGCCACAATGTGAGAACGCAAGGATTTAGGGAGATTGCGTAAAGATTCTATGCCAAGGGGCTTACCTTTGTTTTGGCTAGGATATATGGGACTAAGGGTGCAGTAAGTCGCCCCAAGGGCAAGGGCGGATTTTACCTCTTCAATGCTATGAGCGCTGTAGCCTATGATTTTTTTATCTGCAAAATGGGATTTTAGCGGAGCGATAAAATCTAAAAAATGGGATTTTAAATGCAGCCCATCAAACCTTGTTGAGAGTTTTACAGCTTCAATGGGGTTTGTAAAAGACAGATTCAACAAAAGTGTTTTGTGAGACAAAGGGCGAGTAAGGCTTAAAAAATCATCAACAAATTCATCATCTTTATGGCGATACATAAGCCAAGAAGCTGATTTTGCATATAATGGGAGCTTTTGCAAATACGCCCTGTCAATACAAGGCGTAATAAGAATAGGAGTGAAATTAGTGGTTTTCATCCACGACTACTGCGCCGTGAATATACACATAAGTCAAAATCATAAACACAAATGCTTGAAGCAACGCCATAAAAGTAAGAATAGCAAAAGGTGCCACAGGCACAACCCAAGGTGCAAGCATAAGCATAACAAGCAAGAACATATCATCACCCTTGATATTCCCAAAGAGACGGAAAGAAAGTGAGATAATACGAGAAAAATGCGAGATCATCTCAACTGGAAGCATAAGCGGAGCAAGCCACCATACAGGTCCCATAAAGTGTTTAAAGTATTTAAAAACACCTTGAGTGCGTATCCCCTCAAAGTGATAGTAGAAAAACACGACAAGAGCTAAAACAAGTGTAAAGCTCCAGCTTGAAGTAGGAGATTCAAAGCCCGGAATAATGCCAATGGCATTGCCAAAAAAGACTAAAAATGCGATAGTCGCAGCAAGCGGAAAATATTTACGCGCAATCTCCTCGCCCACAATATCCTTAGCAAATGAGACAATCCCGGAAATAACATATTCAAATACATTTTGTATGCCACTTGGGACAACCTGCATTCTGTGTGTAGCAACTCGTGCTAGAACCAAAATAATCACTGCCACAAGCAATGTATGAAACCCGATAATAAAATCGTGATCACCATTAATCAAACCAGCGAAAGTAAAAACTCTATTATCCATAATAATGCCTTTTTATGTAGATGGCTTGGATTATGCCAAGTTTTTTGTTAGTTTTGCTTTAAACTCTTTAATTTTATAAAAACTTTTCATCAATGTGCCAAATATGCCACATAAACACAGCACATAAAATTCCCATTGGAAGCAACAAGCCTACTTCAGGATACACAAGCCCAGCAACACTAAGTTGTGAGAGTGAATAAAACACGCCCCATATCGCTAACGCAACAATAATACTCACAAAGCTAATCAAGGTAAGATTCCCGTATCTAGGCAAAGATGGAATATAATAGGCAATAATAGCAATACACAAAGGCACGAAAAATGGTATGACAAGCAACCCATAGAGAATCCCGCGTATTTTATCGGAACTGACATTTTGCCTTTTGGCGATTTTAAGCGAGGCAAAGGCATCAACAATAGAGGCAATAGGCTTATCTTGTGCTATTGTTTCAAGCACTTTTGAGCTAAAACCTTTTAAAATCTCTAACTCTTCTTTCAAGCTTATATCCAAAGCCTTCTCTCCAAGCGTTGGAGAATTTGTAATATCCACGCTTTTAGCCTTTTTCAAAACCCATATATTTTTCTCAAAAAATGCCTCATTTGCCTCGTGATACGCCACAAGATTGCTATTTTCATCTAGGGTAAAAACTTTAATGCCCTCTGCCCTTGCCTCACCATTAAACAACGGATAAAGTTTGCGGAGAAATATGTATTGATTGCCACTTTTTAATAGCAGATTCTCGCGTATATTTTGTGCGTTTTGATAGATAATAGATTCTGCATATTCCTTTGCATAGGCAAACGGCGTGGCATTTAACCCAATAAAACCCGCAGTCAGCAAACTTGAAATCAAAAGCAATGGTGCTAGAATCTGCCTTTTAGAATAGCCTAGAGCCATAAGAGCTGTGAGTTGTGAGCTTTTAAGAAATGCCATATAAAACATAATAGAACACAAAACAAGCGAAATAGGCAAAGTATAAGTGAGTGCAAAAACCCCATCATAAAACAAAAATAAAATCAGCAAATTTGCAGAATCTGGCAACTCTTCAATATATTTAAGCGTATCAATGGCAAGAAAAAAGCCTTCCAATCCCAAAAAAATAATAAGAAAATATTTGAGATAATAAAACCCCACAAAACGGATAAGCATTACTCGCCGCCCTTACGATTAGTTGCAAAACTAAAACTAGATTCTATTTTATGAGTTTCTAAAGGAATGTTTTTAGAATCTAAAGAGTTTGCAGAATCTTTAGTTTGCGATTTTTTGTTTTGTGCGGTTTGTTTAGAAGCATTTTGTCTTGCGTTGATACCAAAGCGACTTTGCAAAGCTGTCGCAACATCTTTTAGACTATCTTGCCCCATTTGTGCAAAACTCAAAATTGCCTCTTGCAGATGAGGCATAAGGGCGTGAAAACTCTCCATTTCTTGCAAACTAAAATCGCTTAGCACATAATCCACCACACTTTGTGTAGCACTCCTGCCAATACCAAAACGCAAACGCACATACTCATTTCCCATCGTGTTATCAATGGATTTTAGCCCATTATGCCCACCGCTTGATCCTGCAAACTTAAAGCGAATATCACCAAAAGGAATGTCTAGTTCATCGTGGATAACAAGCACAGATGAAAGCTGAAAATACCGAGCAAAAGGGGCTACACTCTCCCCAGAAAGATTCATAAAAGTTTGAGGTTTTAAAAAATACAGCGTTTGATTATAGGCTTTTAGAATCCCAAGTTCAGCATTAAACTTCTTATCAAAAGCAAAATCAAAACCCAAAGCCTTTGATAAAAAATCAAGCACCATAAACCCGACATTATGCCGAGTTTTCTCGTATTTGACACCCGGATTACCAAGCCCTACAATAAGAAGGGCGGACATTATTTTGCTTTAATCACTCCAACTACTGCAACAGAAGGGCGATTTAGCACACTGACACCATCAAGCTGTGGCAAATCACGGATAAGGATAGAATCCCCTACATCTAAATCACTCACATCAAGTTCATAAGTATTAGGAAGCTTTTCAGCTGTGCATTTTACGCTAATACGCTTTGTGGAAATAAATAGCACACCTTTATTCTTAAGCCCCTTTGCACTGCCTTTTACGCTCACAGGAACTTTATATTTACTCACTACGCCTTTTTGAGCTAAAAGCAAATCCACGTGGATAATCGTATTTGTAACAGGATCTTTTTGATACTCTTGAACCACAACATCTAAAGTCTTTCCATCGACTTTCACAGGGAAAATCAATGTGCTTTTGTGTTTCACCGCCTTGATAAAATCATTCAACTTAAAGGCACAATGGATATTCTCTTGCCCCTTGCCATAGATGTTTGCAATTAGATAACCATCATTCCTCAAAGCCTTTGCTTGAGATTTTGAAATACTCTCTCTAATTTGTCCTTCTAACATTGCCAGTCCTTTTTGAAAATCTAAGGGTCGCATTATAGCTAAAAACCCTTAAATACACTTTATTCCCCGATATAAACTTGGCGAGGTCGTGTGATTCTTGTTGTTGGATCTTTGATATGCTCTAGGAGTTGCGCACACCAGCCGGGCATTCTACCGATAACAAAAATAGGCGTAAAGAGTGAAACAGGAATCTTCAACGCAGAAAGAATGATTCCAGAGTAGAAATCCACATTTGGATAGAGATTTCTCTCCACAAAGTAGCTATCATTCAACGCCACTTCTTCCACTTTATGGGCTAAATCACTCAAGCGTGAATCCATTTTGATTCCCTTAGCGTCCAAGTCATCTTTAAGCTTTTTAAGAATCTTCGCACGCGGATCGTAGTTTTTATACACCCTATGCCCAAAGCCCATAAGCCTAAATGGATCATTTTTATCCTTTGCCTTAGCGATAAATTTATCCACATTTTTCGCATCGCCAATTTCATTAAGCATATCAAGCACTTTTTCATTTGCTCCGCCGTGTGCTGCTCCCCACAACGCATTGATCCCAGCACTCAACGCCGCATAAGGGTGTGCTCCGGTTGAAGCGACATTACGCACCGTTGTTGTGGAAGCATTTTGTCCGTGATCAGCGTGAAGTGTGAAAATTTTATCCAATGCCTCAACCTCTAAAGGCGTAATTTCAGCCGGACCGCTAATTGTTTGCTTCATTTTTCCGCCCGGATACGCACGAAGCATATACAGGAAGTTTTCCACATAGCCACGCTCCACATCAGGGTAAATATATGGAATCCCAAGCGAATGTCTATACGCAAACGCCACAAGCGTTGGAATCTTAGCAATAGCGCGTCTTGCCATTACTTGTCGCTCCTCTTCATTACTCATATCCAAGTGATGAAAGTGAAATGTAGAAAGAGCCGAAAGGGCAGCAGATAGATTTGCCATAGGGTGAGCAGTGTCCGGGAAAGCATTAAAGATATTAATAAGCCCCTCGTGCAGGAAACTCCTATGCATAAGCTCTATTTCAAACTCCTTAGATTCTGCACCATTATTTGGTGCATCACCTGTAATCAAAAGCTTACACACATCGGTAAATTGATACTTCTCTACAAGCTTTTGCAGCGGGAAGCCTTTATAGAGTAGCTCCCCCTCTTTACCATTAATGTAGCTAATCGTAGATTTACACCCAGCCGTTGAGCCATAGCCCGGATCATAAGAGAAAATATTTGTGCGTTCAAAAAGCTTGGAAAAATCCACCGCTTTTGGACCCCTCGTGCATTCAATCAGCTCAAAATCAAAGCTTTCTTTTGTTGCGTTATTTGTTAGCGTAATGGTTGCCATAACATCTCCTTTATGTAAGATTTGGAATCTAAATCGCCCTTTCATTATGGCACAAACACCCAATAAAGTCAAAAAAAAATTAAATTTTTATGCAAAACTGCCACCAAAAGTGTCAAATGATACATTCAGTCAAATCATATATGCTCACCGCAATAAATTCAAATAAACTTAATATATTCTTAATTTAGCGATTTTTGCGGGGTTTTGCTGATTTTTTTGTATAATACACCAACAAATCAGCAAAAGGAGGAAATATGTCAAAGCATAAAGTTGTTTTAACAACCCAAGACAGAGAAGAACTCGCACCATTGCTAAATATCACAAAAGCCGAGCGAGAGCTTATGCCCAAAGAGATTTTAGAAAAGCTTGAACTCCTTGCCAAAGAGCAAGAAGAAGGCGGCTATCAAGATATTGAACAAATCATAGAAGAATCTTTGCAAATCGTAGAATCTCTTGAGCCAAATGCCGATGCTAGCGCACTTTATGAGACACATAAACGCTCACAGCTTAAAAGTTACATTTGGTGGAGAACACATTATCAAGTTTTCCTTGCTAGACGCAAAGCCCAACGCGCCAGACGCAAATGTCATAAAAAGAAAAAGTAATACATCTTAGATTCAAAATTTTCACTTCAAATAAGAGAGTGTAAGGTTTTCAAAGCACACTCTCGCACTCTACCAACATCTCCCCTTGTGCGTTGTAAAAATAATCCGTGCCTATGGCGTCTTCGTGGATTCTATGCTCTATCTTTACCCCATTTTCAAGCACAAACTCCACCACCCCGCCAATACTCGCACTCCCGGGCGTAGCACTTTGGACTGCTAAGACACTGCCCTTTGGCAAATGCTCTTTATACGATATCTCACGCCCATTTATCCTAAAGTCCCCATACCCTTCATCATTAGGAAACCAATCATCAACGCTACTCTTATCATCCTTATGCCCTATCACACGCACATCTTTTACAGGCACTTCAAAAGCTAGAATCTCACTCTCATTCCCCCACGATAACGCCCTAACAAATATGACTTGCGGATATAAACTTTTAAGCCTACTCAACATAGATTCTATTTTATCTGTGTCAAACCACTCCTTGCTTACACGCACAGCAAAGGCTTTTTGCTCTATCTGCTCTTGGGTAAGACATTTTTGCTTAGATTCCGCACCTCTAGCTTCCACTGCCACTATCGCCCAAAACACACATAGCATAATCACAATAAACCGCATAAGCACCCCTTTTTTTTATAGCTTCAACTATCCCTAAATTAAGATTGCAAAAAACCTAACCCCTTAAGCCTTTCTCACTCAAATACCTATCCAAACTCTCATCATCTAGCACCTCATCATAATACTGCAGGACAATCCGCCTTTTATCATTTGTCTGTATATCGCCATTTATCGTGTCAATAAACTCCCTAAAATCAGCGTTTTTATCCACTAGCATATCAATAGTTCTAAAATCCAAGTTTCTTACTAACGATGGCAAAAGCACAGAAGATTCAGTAGGCTCTAGCTCTAGCTTTATAAGCCCAATGCCAAAGCTACTATGCAGCCGCCTTAGCTCATCAAACACTTCAGAATCTAGCTCTTCATACACCACCAAATACCCCTCATTTGCAAAGCTAGAGTTACTCACCGCCTGAAAGTAGCTCTCTTTCAAATTGCTAAAATCAAGTGAAACTTTTAGCTCAAAGGAGTAAATCTTAAAATCGCGGCGGTTTAGATTCTGACTTAGCTCTAGTGTTTCTCTCTCACTATAATCATTAAATGGAAAATGCACACCCACAATATCGGGATAGTTCCACTTATCCTGCCCGCTTTGTGTCTTTTTACTCTTTTCGTGCTTAATAGTCTTTGCATACGCATCAAAATAATCTTTTGCAAACCGCACAAACAGCGGGTGCAAATCCCGCTCGTGAAAGCCTCTGCCTTTTTGCTTTTCATAGTCTGTCTTGTTTGTTTGCATTATAGATTCTAATCCCTTTTGCAGCTCATTCTCTCTTGCTTTTAGCCAAAAGGTCGTGGGGTTAGTTGAAGCTTTCATAAAGATAGAATCTTGCTTATCTCGCATATCTCTCTAAAGTCGGTCATATATCGTTTTAACTGTCTGTCGATTCGCATTTGCTAGATTCTTATCCAATCCTTTTTCTACCGCTATATCCCAAACCTGTCCCGCTTTAAGCGGAGCAGTCGCACTCTCTAGCACAGCCCTTGCCACTTCCAAATATGTCATTTTCTTTTGCATTTTTATCCTTTTTCTTAGTCTCTACCCAAACACCCTTTTGAATATAGAATCCACATTTTTTGTGTAGTAGCTAAACTCAAAACATTCGCGGATTGCCGCTATGCCGATAAGCCCTACAAGTTCGCTATCCGCTAAAAGATATTGTAAATAAAGCGATTCACCCTTGTCATTTACCGCCGCTTTGCCTTCCTGCAAATCACCCCAAACTTTCATCGCATTTCTTTGCACGATTTTATAGGCATCTTCGCGTGATACGCCTTTTTTAGGTAGCTCTAGTAAGATTCGTTGTGAAAATACAAGCCCACCGGTGAGATTTAGATTTTTCATCATATTTTTAGGATACACCACTAGCTTTTCAAGCAGCCCTTTTAAACGCATTAGCATAAAATCTGTGGTGATAAAGCTATCAGGTAAAATAAATCGCTCCACACTACTATGGCTGATGTCTCGCTCGTGCCACAACGCGACATTCTCCATTGCGGGCAGGGCATAAGCGCGTATCATTCTGCAAAGCCCCGTGATATTTTCACTCAAAACCGGGTTTCGCTTATGGGGCATAGCAGAGCTTCCCTTCTGCCCAGATTCAAAATACTCTTCTGCTTCATAGACTTCTGTGCGTTGCAAATGCCGCACCTGTAGTGCGATTTTCTCACAGCTACTAGCCAAAAGGGCTAAATCACTCATAAGCCTAGCGTATCTATCCCTCTGTATCACTTGATTACTCACAGGGGCGGGTTTTAGCCCTAACTCTTTGCAGACGAGTTCTTCTAACTCCATAGGCGTATGAGCGAGATTCCCCATTGCCCCACTTAGCTGCCCCACAGAGATGACTTCAAGCGTAGATTCTAACGCCTTTAAATGCCGCCCTAGCTCATCATACCAAATCGCCAAAACTAGCCCAAAAGTGATAGGTTCTCCGTGGATTCCGTGGCTTCGCCCCACCATTAGCGTGTCTTTATACTGATATGCACGCACCTTTATCGCCGATCTTACCTGTCTTATATCATCTAAAATAATCTTTAAGCTATCTCGCATTTGCAGTGCCACTGCGGTATCTATGCAATCACTAGAAGTGATCCCATAATGCACCCACCGGCTCTCCTCTCCCAAGCTCTCCGCCACAGAAGTGGTAAAGGCGATTAAGTCGTGTTTGGTAACAGATTCAATCTCATCAATCCTAGCGATGTCAAATTTCGCGTTTTTGCATATCTTTTCACAATCGCTATCGGGGATTAGCCCTAGCTTATTCCAGCCACGCACTAACGCCTTTTCCACTTCAAGCCAAGCAGAATATTTGGCATTCATATCCCATAGCTTTTTCATCTCTTCTCTTGCGTATCGCTCTACCATTTTTACTCCTTCATCATTTGTTAAATCTATACCGCGTTATACCCGCCTTTGTGGAGATAATTATAATGAATCTAAGCTTAATATGCTACAATCGCGGATTTGAAACAATATTGAAAACGACAAGTGTAAAATCACAAGCCCAAAGCTAGATTCTACAATGATAAGGATTCCTATGAATACTCCTTTAAATATCGCCCTTTTACAGCTCCCGCCACTCTCCCCAACCGACACGCGACTGCATCAATACCTAGGTGCATGCAAAAAGCAAAAGGTTAGCCTTGTGGCGTTTGGGGAATATGTCTTTAACCCATTTTTTAGGGAGTTTGATAAAAATCATTCTAAAGAGATGATAAGTGCCATTTCGCATAACGCCCTAAACACGCTACAAAAACTAGCCAAAAAATACAAGCTTGATATTATCGCTCCATTGCTACTTGGCGAAAATGGAGATGGTGGGAATGGCAAGCTTTATAAATCTATTGTCCATATCAGCAATGATGAGAAAAACTCCATACATATTTATCATCAACAACGCCTTATTGCCTATCCACACTGGAATGAAAAGAAGTTTTTTAATAATAAGCTTCCAAAATCCCCCAAAACACCCACTGTATTTGAGAAATGTGGGCTGAATCTTGGCGTGATTAGCGGCTTTGAAGCACATTTTGATGAACTATGGCTAAGGCTTAAGAATGCTAAAGTAGATGTTGTGATTATGCCTTGTAGCAATACTTTTGGCTCCAAAACACGCTGGAGAAATCTCTGCTCTATGCGTGCTTTTACAAACTCTATGGCACTTTTGCGTGTCAATCGTGTAGGCAGTGGCGTGTATGATGAAACGCAGTGGCAATTTTATGGCGATAGCTTGTTTATTAACGCCAATGGCGAGATTGAGGAAAATCTTGGCGATAAAGAGGGAATGCTACTTGTAAGTATTGAAAAAGAGCAGATTCTAAACGCACAAAAAGAATGGGGATTTAGAATCTAAGAAATGTGCTATAATGGCTCATCTTATTTCAAGGACACAAGTGCTGCAACAAAGTAATCATCAACCTTTACAATCCACCCCGCAAGATTCCACCCACGACTCTATCAAAGATTTTATCAAGGACGCCACGCCAGAATCTAGTTTAGATTCCATAGAATCAGAATCTGCACCAAGAGAAGAACGCACAATAAAAATCATTCTAGGCGTAGGCATAGCCCTTATTTTTGGCATTATCGCAGCAATTTTAGCAAGGGTGTATCTTGGGGCTTCTTTTAAGGTTTCAGCCCTGCTTGGCATTATTGCCTTGCTTGTTACACTTTGGACGAATAAAGCCCTGCCACTAGGGGTTGTCTCACTTCTGCCTATTATTCTTTTCCCAAGCTTTGGCATACTTGATACCAAAAGTGCCACGGAAAATTACGCCAATCCCATTATCTATCTCTTTTTGGGCGGCTTTATGTTAGCCACCGCCACAGAAAAAATCGGACTTCATAAAATCATCGCCAAAAAGTTTTTCTCCTTTTTTCCGCAGAATCCAAAGGGCGTTATCTCCGCACTTGGACTTGCTTCTTGTGTGCTTGGCACAGCTTTATCAAATTCCACAACCGCGATTTTGCTTCTACCCATTGCCCTATCAATCACGCAGGATTATTTTCTTAAAATGCGTTTTTTACTTGCTGTGGCATTTGGAGCGAGTATCAGCGGGATTACAACGCCTATTGGCTCACCGCCGAATCTTATTTTCCTAGGATTCTTAGAAAAGCTTGGCTTTGATAGCATAAGCTTTACCACTTGGATTTTTATGATGGCTCCGCTTACTTGCCTTATGCTTTATACGATGATTTATATCCTATCTTTTGGCACACAAGGTCATAGCGTGGAGTTTAAAGCATTTGAAAATATACAAGTTCGCACTGAACACAAGCGGTTATTATTTTTCATCGCTCTTTTGCTTGTTGTGCTGTTTTTAAACTCTCCCATTAAGCCTTTGTATGATGGCTTGGGGCTAAATGAAAATGTGATTTTACTAGCCTTTGGGCTACTGATGTTTGTGCCAAAGCTTGGGTTTTTGGATTGGGATGATTCTAAATCTATCCCTTATGAGCTGATATTTTTGTTTGGTGCGGGGTTTTGTATTGCCACTGCCTTTTCTCAATCCGAGCTTGGTGGAGTGTTTGAAGGATATTTTATGCAGTTTGCAAATTTGCCATTTTTTGTATTTTTGCTTCTTGCTTGTGTGTGTGCGATTATCGCCACGGGCTTTTTAAGCACAACGGCACTTATTGCTATTTTACTGCCTATCATTTATACCGCTACGCAGTCGTTTTTGGTCGCAGATGAGCCGACAATCACAATGCTTGCGATTACTATTTGTGCGAGTTTTTCTTTTATGATTCCTATCTCTACACCGCCTAATGCCATAGTCTTTGAAAAAGGCGGTATCAAAGTGTTGGATATGGTGCGATTTGGATTCTTGCTAAGTGTTGTGGGGATTGTGGCTGTGAGTATCTTTGCCTTTGCGTATTGGCGGTGGTTTTTAGAGTAGGCAAATAATTTTATGAAAAAAGATAATATCAATTAATTATAAAATGATAGAATCTGGCCGCTTTGCTAGTCAAGGTTAAGATAAACTTTACTTTTTTAACAAACAACAATTAGGAGCCACGATGAAAAAGGTTTATTTAGATAACAATGCCACGACAATGCTAGACCCTAGCATTAAGGCATTGATGGAGCCTTATTTTTGCGAAAAGTTTGGGAATCCAAATAGTTTGCATAAATACGGCACAGAGACGCACCCAGCGATTGCTGAAGCCATAGAGAAGCTATACAAGGGCATTGATGCGGACGATAATGATGATATTATCATCACTTCTTGTGCGACAGAGTCAAATAACTGGGTGATTAAGGGCGTGTATTTTGATGAGATCGTGAAAAAGGGCAAGAAGCATATTGTTACCACAGAGGTGGAGCACCCCGCAGTTAGGGCAACTTGTAGCTTTTTAGAATCTTTGGGTGTTGAGGTTACCTATCTGCCCATTAACGCACAAGGCACAATCACTACCGAGCAAGTGCGTGAAGCCCTGCGTGAAGATACCGCACTTGTTAGCATAATGTGGGCGAATAATGAGACCGGGCTTATTTTCCCTATTGAAGAGATTGGTGCATTATGCAAACAAAAAGGTGTGCTTTTCCATACTGACGCGGTGCAGGCTATCGGCAAGATTCCAGTCAGTGTGAAAAAGGTAAATGTGGATTTTCTAAGCTTTTCAGCACATAAGTTTCACGGACCAAAGGGCATTGGCGGCTTGTATATTAGAAAAGGTGTGGAGCTTACCCCGCTTTTACACGGCGGAGAGCATATGCGGGGCAGACGCTCTGGCACACTCAATGTCCCCTATATCATCGGTATGGGCGAGGCGATGAAGCTTGCCACAGACTACCTAGACTTTGAGCTTACACAAGTTAGAAAGCTTAGAGATAGGCTAGAAGACGCACTTTTAAGCATACCTGATGTGTTTGTCGTTGGCACAAGGGAAAATCGTGTCCCAAATACGACACTCATTAGTGTGCGAGGTATTGAAGGTGAGGCAATGCTATGGGATTTAAACAAAGCTGGTATTGCTGCATCAACGGGCAGTGCGTGTGCGAGTGAAGACTTGGAGGCAAATCCTGTAATGGTAGCCATTGGAGCGGATAGGGAACTAGCCCATACAGCTATTAGAATCTCTCTTAGTAGATTCACTACAAGTGAAGAGATTGATTATACTATTGAAGTGTTTAAGAAAGCGGTGGGGAGACTTAGGGCGATTTCTAGTAGTTATGAAAACTAGATTCTAAGACATTCACATTTGGGTATGCGATTTGTGCGATTATGGGGATTTTAGGATAGTCATTACCGCTTTAGGTAACTCCTACCCTAAAATCCCCATAAAGCCCACAAAGCCATACAGCAACTGCTAGAATGTGGGTTTTGTGTTGTGTTTTTGAATAAAAGCGAATTTTATGTTTTTATCTCAAAGATAAAGATACTTCCGCAATGTGTTTTGATGTGCTAGATTCTAGAATCTAAGCGGTAAAATTTATACAACAAAAAAAAGGAAAGAAAATGACAAAGAATGATTTAATCGGTGGTGCGTTATGGGACGCATATTTTTAATGAGAAATTTGCGATTATAGGGCAAAAGATGACTTTTATAGATTTTTGTAGTGGTATTGGCGGGGGGCGTTTGGGGCTAGAATCTTGTGGTTTGAAATGCTTGGGTTTTAGTGAGATTGATAGGGCAGCCATTAAAACTTACAAAACTTTTTTTAATACTTCAAATGAGCTAGAACTCGGCGATTTAACGCAGATTAATCCACAATCTTTGCCTGATTTTGATTTGCTTATTTCTGGTTTTCCTTGTCAAAGCTTTAGCATTGTTGGCAAAAGAGAGGGCTTAGAGAATAAAGAAAAAGGGCAGATTATTTTTTATCTTGCTGAGATTCTAAAGGCTAAACAACCTAGCTTTTTTATCTTAGAAAATGTTAAAGGCTTATTTAATCACAATAAGGGGCAAACGCTAAAAGAGATTCTAAAACTTTTAGAATCTTGTGGCTATCAAGTTTTTCATAAGCTTTTAAATAGTCTTGATTTTGCCTTAGCCCAAGCTAGAGAGAGAGTATATTTTGTAGGGATTAGAAAGGATAAAAAGCGTGATTTTAGTTTTAGTCAAAGAATGACAAAAAAAGCATTAAAAGAGTTTTTAACGCCCAAACAAGATAACATTTTTAGCAGAGATTCGCAGAGTTATCAAACCTTTTTAAGATTTTTAGAAAACAAATATAATAAAGGCAGATTTGATTTAACACAGATTTTAGATAAAGATTTTTTAGTGCTTGATACAAGACAGAGTGATTTAAGATTGTATGAAAACAAGATTCCAACACTAAGACGAGATAGGCAAGGACTTTTTTATGTTTTTAATAAAGAACTTTATCGCTTAAGTGGTTTAGAGGCTTTGAGATTGCAGGGCTTTGAAAAAATTCAAAAAATAGAGTTAAAAATCAAGCACTTATCGCAAAATGATATTTTAAGACAATGCGGAAATGCAATGAGTGTTAATGTTATAGAATCTATCGCCAAAGATTTATTATGTAATGACGGCAAGGGGGCATAAATGGATAAAGTTAAGCTTGGCCCACAAACCGCAAAAAATGGATTCAAAAATGAAGCTTTTGTTGTGGCTATTTTTAATAATTGGCAAAATGAGATTCTAGCTCAAAAGTGGCTTAAAGCTATGGGCTATGACTTAGAATCAATAGAAGAAGTAAAAGCAGAAAAAATCAAAGGTAGTTTTAAAGCCGATGTGCAGATAGTAATTTTAGTGCAGATTAAATTACAAAAATTGCAAGATGTGCAAAATATCCAAGTAAAACTTGTTTCTAATAATCAAGGTTTCAATCAAATTGATAAAAGATGGCTTACTTCCTATAATGAATTGTGGAATTTTCCTAAAGATATTTATGAAATTTTACAATATTTTGTTGGTGAAAAAGAGCCTAAAATAGAGAATCCAAAGGATAAAAGGCGAATGTTTTTTAATGAATTTTCACAAAAAGAACAAGATAAGATTCTAAACTTTTTTAACGAAAATAGGATTCTAATTTTAAACGATATTTTAAAAGGTAGAGGGCAGTTTGCAAGCGAATGGTTTTTGGTAATTTTGAGACTAGAAAGCAACATAGAATGGGTGCTAAAACCTATCAATGAAGTGATAAATTTTTATGGCGGTGAAGTTATGTTTTCTCCACAAGGAAGCCTTAAGATTGGTAAGGTTACTATGCAAAGAAAAGGTGGCGATGGTGGCAGAGAAAGTGCGAAAATGTTGCAATTTAAGATTAATCCCCTGTTACTTATGCAAAAATAAGCAACTAAACCAAATTTGAAAGGAAAGTTAAACAAAAACTTAGCAACACAAGATAAAGTGTTACTAACTTTTTGTTTAAACATAAATTTGAAAGGAAAAGAAAATGGCAAAGAATGATTTAATCGGTGGTGCGTTATGGGACGCATATTCAAACAAAGTAAGTGAGAGAATGGATAATCCCACACATTTAGGCGTTTTGACACAAAAAGATGCTGATGAAAAGGGAGCAAAACTCATCGTAGCAGACTATGGCGCGGAAGCGTGTGGCGATGCGGTGCGGCTGTATTGGCTTGTGGATTCTGATGATACAATCATTGATGCGAAGTTCAAAAGCTTTGGCTGTGGGACGGCGATTGCAAGTAGCGATATGATGGTAGAACTCTGCCTTGGCAAAAAGGTGCAGGACGCGGTAAAAATCACAAACCTTGATGTAGAGTACGCCTTGCGTGATGACCCTGATACACCGGCTGTCCCGGGGCAGAAAATGCACTGCTCTGTTATGGCGTATGATGTGATTAAAAAAGCAGCGGGGATTTATCTAGGCAAGGACGCAGCGGACTTTGAGAGTGAAATCATCGTGTGTGAATGTGCGAGAGTTAGCCTATCTACCATTAAAGAAGTCATCAAACTAAATGATTTAAAAAGTGTAGAAGAAATCACAAACTACACAAAAGCAGGGGCGTTTTGTAAAAGCTGCATTAAGCCGGGCGGACACGAGGAAAGGGAGTATTATTTGGTAGATATACTTGCTGAAGTCAGGGCTGAAATGGATAAAGAATCTATGAAAAAAGTCGCTGATAAAGGCGGAGACATCGCATTTGCTGAAATGACAATGGTGCAAAAGGTAAAGGCGATTGATAAAGTGATTGATGCCAATATCCGCCCTATGCTTATGATGGATGGGGGCGATATGGAGATTTTAGACATTAAGGATACAAGCGATGGATTCATTGATGTGTATATCCGCTATCTTGGGGCGTGTAGCGGCTGTGCGAGTGGGGCAACAGGCACATTGTATGCCATAGAATCTGTGTTGCAAGAGCAACTAGATTCTAAAATCCGCGTTTTGCCGATATGATTGAAGCTAGTTTCTAGCAAAGCTTTGCTTGTGGCTAGAAACTAGCTTCACTAAGATTTTTGGATTAAAACCCTTGCGAATTTTTCTTTTCCATTGATGTGTGGCATATATTTCTTGTTTTGGACAATTATATATCCGCATTCTAACACTCCATTGAGAATCTGCCTTGCCGATACCCCAAAGGGTTTATCATAATCATTTGGAATATAATTTTTATCCACAGATAAAATATTATCATCATCAAATCTTTTATACACATCTGGAATCTCATCAAGTGGCATAAATTTTAAGCGTTTGATATTAGGGCGATCTTTGATAGGAAAATTTGTAAAAAAATGCCCTGCTGCCTCCACGGCAACTCTCTTTGGATTGAGATACCAATCCACCCGCGTATATCCCGCCCACGCCTTTTTATCCATAAAATAAGGAATAAAAGCGGTGGTTACACAATTTGTAATATTTGAGATAATGATAAATTTCTTTTGACTTCTTATTAGAATCTGCCAATACTCTATCGCACGAGAAAAGGGCGGATTTGTGCAGACAATATCCGCTTCTTCGTTTAGAATCCTTAAAGATTCTGTCTCTTCAAAGCCGCCATTATAGCCCTTTGGCGTGTCAAACATCTCATTTGCACCATCTTTGGTAAAAATATAGCCCTTTGTCCCTGCGTTAAACAAATCCACCTTGCCACTATAATGTGTGCAAATGAGCTTTTTAAGCTTTAGTCTAAAAAAGTGTTTTATGAAATAAAGTGCGAAGGCTGATGAGTCTGTATAGTCGCGTTTTGAGCCTATGGCGTCATCGCAGTTACAAAAGACGACCTTGTCTTTCCATATTTTTGTAGGATACATTGAGAGCTCTTTCTCCACATCTTCCATACGCGTATAAAATTCATCGTCCTTTACTCTCATCGCCTTATCTAGCAAAGTCTTTCTTGTAACGCCCCTGTCTTTCATACTTGGTTTGGGTGTTTTTGGTTTAGCGATTTTTGGCTTTTTAGATTCTTTTAGCACGATTTTTTTGAGAAAATGCTCACTCGCATAGATAAAATCCACATACATATCAAAAAGACTTGGATTATAAAAGTAGATTTCTCTGTTTGTCTGCTCTCTTAGATGAGCGAAGTTATTTTTAATATCCTGCTCTAAGGCTCTCATATTGCTCACTTCAGCAGCAAAGAGAATGCTATAAGTATTATCGCTTGATATGCCTGTGATGGCGTTATATTCTTTCAATCGACGATTAAGGTCATTTGTAATGCCTATTTTACATTTACTTACTTCAAGCTGCGATTGCACAATGTAGAGATATTGCTTCATCTATGTCCTTTGTATTTTTGCGATTTTTAAATAGGAATTATAGTAAAGAAAAAATGAAAATTTGTTTTATAAAAAGCTCTTATAGGTTTTTATAAATATCTCAAGTATCACATTTATCGTGTTTTAGGGAACTCCACGCGAATGCTCGTGCCAACTCCAAGCTGACTTTTTAGCTCTATTTTTGCATTATGAATCTTAGCAATATGCTTTACAATTGATAGCCCTAGCCCACTGCCGCCAAGCTTCTTACTGCGGCTCTTATCCACGCAATAAAACCGCTCAAATACCCTTTCTTGCTCTTCTAGCGGTATCCCTATACCTGAATCTTTCACGCACACACTCACACCTTGGGCGTTTTGGCTTAAAAGTAGCGTGATTTGACTTTTCTCATTGCTGTATTTAATGGCATTTTCCACAAGGTTATAAATCATATCTTCAATTAAAGAGCTAATGCCCCAAATCTTACTTTCACGCCCATTAGTGCTAATAACAATCTCAATGCCCTTTTCATCAGCTAAAGATTTAAGATTCTTGCCCACTCGCTTTAGAATCTCGCCCAAATCAAGCGGACTTTTCTCTAGCTCAATGGTATTTTCATCAAAAAATGACAAACGCAGAATCTTATCAATCAATGTCAATAAACGATTAGATTCTGTATAAATTTTTGTAAGAAACTCCGCTTCATCTTCTTTCTTCACAAGCCCACTTTTTAGCATTTCACTACTTGCTAGGATAATGGCTAAGGGCGTTTTTAGCTCGTGGGTAACATTTGCGCTAAACTCTTTTCTAAAATCTTGGGCTTGTTTTTGTGAGCTTTTATCAATAAGCACCATTGCGATGGCTTGGAGCTGAGTTTTTACCCATACAGGCAAGGCAATAACATATAAAGTGCGTCCTTTTATCTCGCATTCAAAGCTACAATCGCTACCCTCTGTATTATTTTGGGGCTTATTCATAATATTTTGTAGCTCGGCTTGTAATGTCGCTAAATGCGGGGATTCAAAAAGTGTATCAATAGAATCTATCTGCAAATACTCAAGGGCTATGGGGTTGCAGGACTTGATATAAAGCTCACTATCAAGGAGCAAAAAGCCCTCATTCATATTTTGGATAATCGTCTCAATCTCGTGCTGTCGTGCGTTGATAATGCGGAGTTGCTTTTTGATTTTTTTCTTTTGCTTGGCAATGCGTTGCATAAAGATTTGAAGCTCTGGGTAGGGATTTGTCTGTATGGGCGAAGAAAGATTAATATTTTCAATGGGCTTAATGATTTTCTTACTCAAAATTGAAGCCAAAATCCCGCTTAGTGCCAAGCCAAAAAGAAGTAACACACACAAATAGGGCAAAAAGTCAAAAAGCACAAGGCTTAAAGCCTTTTTCTGCTCACTTAAACGCACGATGATGTTTTGCGAATCTACACTCATCATTGTGGCGACATAGAGTGTTTGCTCATTGAGTGTGGCAGATTCTCTTTGGGTGAAAATGGGCTTGTTCGCGTGATTGGCAAATTGTGTTAAAACATCTTGGACTTCTTGTCGCCAAAGATGATTATCCATAGATTCTGCTTGTGCCTTACTATCATAAAGCACTTGACCTTGCGTTGAAATCAGCGTAATACGATAGGGAGCAGGAAGAATATTTTCCCTTTGGGACAAAATCTCTTGTATATCATCAGTATTTAAATGCCTAAGCGTGTAGTGTAATCTCTCAAAGCTTTGTGATTTAATAAGATTATCAAGGATAAAAGCTACACTCAGCACACTTAGAATCTGCACACTTAAGATACCTAAAAAAATCGCATAAAAAATCTTTTTTTTCATTTTCCCCCTTTGTGTGAATGAAGCTTATGCTATGCGTTTGTATTAAACTGATACCCCACACCGCGTATTGTTTTGATATGTTTGCCATACTTGCCAAGCTTTGAACGCAAGGTGTTAATGTGAATATCAATCGTGCGTGTCCCAGAGATATTATACCCCCAAATAATTTCAAGCAACTCTTCTCTGCTAAAAACACGATTAGTAGAGCTCATTAGCAATCCCAAAAGCTCAAACTCTTTTAATGTGAGATGTAAAGATTCTCCGCCTATACTCACGCTATGGATTGTTTTAGAGTATTTCAAATCGCCATAACTCATCTCACAATCATTCTGCGTATGGCTTCTACGCAACAACGCTTTAATTCTAGCAATAAGCTCCAAAGCACTAAAAGGCTTGGTAAGATAGTCATCAGCCCCGCTATCTAACCCCTTAATCTTATCAAACTCACTTCCAAGTGCGGTTAGCATTATCACGGGGATATTTTTGCTCTTATGATTTTGACGCATTTTGTGTAAAACACTTAGCCCATCTTCTTGAGGCAGCATCACATCAAGCACCACGCAGGAAGGCGATTCCTTTGCCATAGCTTCCCAAAATTCACTCGGCAGACTAAAGCCCTTTGCCTTTAAATTTGCAGAGTTTAACGCATACAGCACAAGGCTCAAAATCCCCTCATCATCTTCAAGTATAAAAATCACTTTATATCCTTTATGTAACGCATAATTATAGCTTACGCATACGCCATCGCACTGATATGATCAGCAATTTTTTCAAAATATTTTGACAGCATAAGAATCTCAAGCCACCAATGTGCGTTGAGATATGAATCTTGTAGCTTTTGGGCGATCTGCTCTTTCATCTGTCTAAAACAAGAATCCATAAGATTTTCAATCTCTTCTACGCGTTGAATATTAGAATCCTTAAACGCATCAAACATCTCAAAAAGTAAATTTGCCATTTTTTCTAGCAAGTCAAGCATACATTCCTTTGGCATTTGAGCGATAATCTTAGCACTATTGAGTGAAATCTCACCCATACGCCGCAAATCGTGAATCTGCTTAATAGTCCGTGTGATAAACTCCAAATCCTGTGCTACGGGCTGTTGCTTTAAAATCAACATTTCACAGGAGTGAAAAATATCCTTCTCCAGCGTGTTTAATCGCTCCACAATAAGCTCCATTTCTTCTAAACTTTTTGTGCTTTGAAAATCCGCTCCATAATGCAGTGCATCGCAGGAGAGAGTAAGCATTGTATTAAATTGTGCTTCTAAGTCATTCAGCTGTGCTAGGTAAATATCTCGCATTATCCAAACCTCCCTGTAATATAATCTTGAGTTTTCTGCTCTTTTGGTGAGCTAAAAATCTTATCCGTGGTGTCAAACTCTACAATCTCGCCCATAAGGAAAAACGCCGTCTTGTCAGATATACGCGTGGCTTGTTGCATATTGTGCGTAACGATAATAATGGTGTATTTTGTTTTTAACTCATTGATGAGATCTTCAATCTTAAGCGTAGAGATAGGGTCTAATGCTGAAGTTGGCTCGTCCATCAAAATCACTTCAGGCTGCACGGCTAATGCCCTAGCGATACATAGTCTTTGCTGTTGTCCGCCACTTAGCCCAAGGGCTGATTTATGAAGCCTATCTTTGAGCTCTTCCCAAATATTTGCCCCCCTTAAGCAAGATTCTATAATCTCATCAAGTTCAGCCTTTTTCTTAATGCCGTGTGTGCGTGGTCCAAAAGCGATATTATCATAAATACTCATAGGAAATGGATTTGGCTTTTGAAACACCATACCCACGCGTTTTCTTAACGCATTCACATCGCAGTTTTGATAAATATCCTGCCCATCAAGCAAAATCTTACCTGTAATCTTACAGCTTGGCACAAGGTCATTCATACGATTAAGGCTTTTTAGGAGTGTAGATTTACCACAACCGCTAGGTCCTATAAACGCACTCACTTCATTACGCAACAAAGTGAGATTAATATTTTTCAACGCGTGAAAATCCCCATAATGCAGATTCATATTGCTAATATCAAAAGTTACATTATTCATTTGTGTTCCTTATTTGAGTTTATTAGGATCAAAAAATCGTGCCAACATATTAGAGATAAAATTTATCCCTATGACGATGACAAGCAAAATGACAGCCGTGGCGTAGGCTTGCTCCATATACTGCCCTTCACTTAAAAGTGCATACATATGCACACTTAGCGTCCGCCCAGAATCTCCAATATCCGCTACCTGTGCCACCGTCCCCGCTGTGTAAAGCAAAGCCGCACTCTCCCCAACAATACGCCCAACGCTTAAAATCACTCCAGCTAGAATCCCGCTTATCGCACAAGGCAAGATAATCACAAAGATTGTCCTAAGCCTCCCAGCCCCAAGCCCAAAAGATGCTTCCTTATACAAAATCGGCACTGCTTTTATCGCCTCTTGTGTATTTCGCAAAATAAGCGGCAATACCATAATAGCAAGTGTCAAAGCCCCAGCCAAAAAACTAAAGCCAAAGCCAAAACAAATAACAAACGCCAAATAGCCAAATAGCCCATACACAATGCTTGGAATCCCAGTGAGTGTTTCAGCTGCTACAACGATAAGTCTTACGGCACGAGATTGAGAGTTTGCATACTCTTCTAAGAAAATCGCTCCAAAAATCGCTACGGGTGTAGCAATAAAAAGGGAGAGCAAAACCATAGTGATTGTATTGATAATTGCTGGCATCATTGAGACATTTTCACTTGTGTAGGTAAGCTCAAATAATTTTGGACTAAGGTAACCCACACCATTATATAAAATGTAGCCAATGATAAAGGCAAATGTCGCCACACTCGCAAATATCGCTAAACGCACGATGATATAAAAAAAGAGTGAAAGCCCATCTTTCTGCCTTAGCTCCTGCCATACCTTGCTTAGAGGTGAAAAAATACTTTTTGGTTGTGTCAAACTGCTTTGCCGTGTTTGATTCAGTGCTATTTCACTCATTAGTGTTTCTCCCTTTTTAATACGCTAAAACACAGATTGATAAGCAGGATAAATACAAATAACACCACGCTTGAAGCGATTAATGCCTCTCTATGTAAATCCGCAGAATACCCAAGCTCAAGCACAATATTAGTCGTTAGCGTTCTCACGCCATCGCTTATAGATTCAGGGAATATGGGCTGATTCCCAGCGATGACGATAACCGCCATTGCCTCTCCAATAGCTCTTCCCACACCTAAAATAATACTTGCAAGCACCCCACTTTGAGCCGCCTTTAGCATAACAAAAAACACGACCCTTTCCTTACTCGCTCCAAGGGCTAAGCCCCCTTCTAAATAAGTCTCACTTACAGCCTCAAGACTTGTTTTTGACACAAGCACAATTGTTGGCAAAATCATAATGCCTAGCAAAAGCGAAGCGGCAAGTAGCCCTTTGCCGCTTGTGCCAAGAATATGTGCCAAAAAAGGCACAATCACTATAAGTCCAAAAAATCCATACACAATACTTGGAATCCCAGCTAAAAGCTCCACCGCAGGAGTGATAGCAATTTTAACTTTCTTACTTGCAAAAAAGGCAAGATAAATGGCTGATAGCACCCCACAAGGCACACCAAAGGCAATGGCAAGTGCGGTTACATAAAGGCTGCCTATAATCATAGGAGCAAGACCAAAAATCTCCGCATTTGGCTCCCACAAATCCCCAAAGATAAAATCCACAAAACCAATCTCGGCGATTGTAGGAATGGCATTAGCAAACAAAAAGATACAAATCATACCAACAGCCAACACACAGCCAAACGCACAAAGGGCAAAAAGCCCTTGCATTGATCTCTCCATAAACACAGACTTAAAACTTGCTGCTTGAATCTTTTCCATTTTATTCCTTATTGCATTTTAGATTCTATATAGATTCTAAAATGCTTTTTTAGTGTTGGCATCATAAAAATATTTTGTAAAATCACGCAAATTCAAATGTAAAGAAAATGTAAAATCAAAAAATCACTTAAAATGAAAAGTTTGAAAATAGCCTAAAATATGTGAGTTTAACCCTTTGGAGTTTTGTAAAGTCTCTAAAGGGTTGGGAGAAAAAGTGTGAATCTTACTTTCAATCAAGCAAGATTCTAAAGAAGTTAGGGGAAGTTATTTTACTTCGCTCCATTTTGTTGTTTTACCTTCAAAAATGGCTTTTACTTGCTCTGGTTTAAGAGAGCTAAGAGCATTTTTTGGATTGACAATCACCGCAAGTCCGTCAATAGCAAGAACTTTAGCTTTTAAGCCTTTGCTTAGCTCACTCTCTTTAAGCTCTCGGCTTACCATACCAATATCTGCAATACCTTCAACCGTAGCATTCACACCTGTTGTTGAATCTGATTGTTGAATCTCAATTTTAGCTTTTTTGTTTTGTTTCAAATAGGCTTCTTTGAGTTTCTCCATAAGTGGTGTTACAGAGCTTGATCCAGCAATAACAATCTTGCCTTCAGGATTCTTAGGCTTAAAGCTTTTTGCATCAGTTGGGATATATCCTGCTTTTGTAACGATATCTTGTGCCTCTTTAGAAGTCGCAAAGCCTAAAAAATCATCAGCTAACGCATTATCTTTAAGTGTAACAACATTGAAAGGGC
Organism: Helicobacter cinaedi CCUG 18818 = ATCC BAA-847; assembly: GCF_000155475.1. Lineage (GTDB taxonomy): Bacteria > Campylobacterota > Campylobacteria > Campylobacterales > Helicobacteraceae > Helicobacter_C > Helicobacter_C cinaedi. The sequence goes on from NZ_DS990393.1 coordinate 80,727, forward strand.
GAGAAACAGGGTATTTCTTACTCTTTACATTTGCTGCATTTGCTTCAACACCATTAATTTGAACTGCTTTCACAGATTTGTTAAGTGAGCCAAGTGAAACATATCCAATGGCATTTTCATCTTTTGAAACCGTTGTTAGCATAACGGCTGTTGAGTTTGTAATCTCTGCTTTTTTAGAGATCGCATCTACCTTTTTATCTTTCACCTTATTAAATACTTCAAAAAGCTCAACAAAAGCACCCCTTGTGCCAGAGCCATCTTCGCGTGAAATAGGATGAATATTATCATCAGCACTTACAGAGCTAACGCCCATACCAAGACCAGCTAAAGCAACAAAGCCCAAAGCCAAAAATTTATTTGTTAGTGTAGTTTTCATAGTTTTCCTTTATGGAATGATTTCTGTCAAAGGTTTTGACACTGGCAGTGTAAAAAATCTATGTAAAAAATAGCATTTTACAAAGTAAAAAAAATGTAAAGAAACGCAAACAGCCCAAATAAGCCTTTTTATATGTTTTTATGAAAGTTTTTATAGATTCTATGCTACATTGCATAAGAATTTACAATAGAATCTACACAAGGAGAGAGCAATGCGACTAAGCGACACGCAGAAAAAAGAGATTTTACAAAAAGCAAAGGTGATTGTTATTGTTGGGCTAAGCCCAGATTCAAGTAAGCCTAGCTACCAAGTGGGCGAGTTTTTGCTTCAAAAGGGTTATGATATTGTGCCAATCTACCCAAAAGGCGGAGAAATTCTAGGCAGAAAGGCTTATCCCACATTGCAAAAGGCTTTTGAAGCCCTAGCAGAAAAAGGCGTGAAATGCGATATTATTAATGTGTTTAGAAAAAGCGAAGCTTTGGGCGAAGTAATGCGTGAAATCTTAACCCTGCAAAATCTTAGCTCATTTGATTTAAATCATCTTTGCGTGTGGGTGCAGCTAGGACTTTACAACACAGAATCTGCTAACCTTGCTAGAGAACACCACATCGCCTATGAAGAAGATAGCTGCATTAAGCTAGAGTATCTTAGGATTATAGAATCTTAAATTGTGTGTGGTTTTTGTGCTTTTACCTGATAAGATTCTATAAAATTATCAGCTTTTAAAGATTTTCCTAAAGCTTTATCTCAAAGGGGCAAAACGCGGTGAAACAACAGAGATTTGCTAAGGTTTTTATTTGGCTTTTTCATCTCACTTATTTGCGTGAGACAAGGCTTATTGCGTGGCGTGATATTTTCCCGCAAGATTCTAACTCTATGCCACAAGATTCTAGACTAAGATTGCAAGATTCTAATCCCACACATTGCCAAACTACGCAGAATCCACAAAGCCCACAAACTTCACAGATTCTAAAAGCCCCAAAAATCTTGCCCTATACAAAAGCTATAAGGCTAGATTCCACACATCGTTATCTTGCTTTGCTTTCTCATCGCAATGGTGCGCTTGATGGGTGGGTATATGGGCGATTTATCCCGCGATTTGTTTTTATGATGGCAAAGCAGCTGCATAAAATTTGGTGGCTTAGAGTGATTTTCCCGGGCATTGCCATAACACGGCAAAAAGATGACCCACTGCATTATAAAAAGGCTAATCTCAATGCACTAAAAACCTGCGTTCAAGCCCTGCAAGATAGGCAGATTCTCTGCATTTTCCCCGAAGGCACAAGCTCACTAGGACATAAGCACCTGCCCTTTGAGCAAGGGGCTGCAAGACTAGCGATGATGAGCCAAAAAGCTTCCCAAAAAGTCCATTTAGAAGTTGCATCGCTCCACTCTCCCCTTTATATTCTGCCTATGAGTGTTTTTTATGATGATCCTACATTACTTGGTGGCAGGGCGTTTGTAGTATATAATGAGCCTTTTATCTGTCCGCAGGATATGGATACAGAACATCTCCACGCACTTTTTAGCCAAAAGTTAGAGCAGATTTTACTTGAATATGACAGCCAAGAATCTCAAGAAACAGCACATTTTCTAGCAAGTTTCCTAAGCTCAAATACGCCCTTTACAGACTATTATGGCAATCTCATTTGGTTTCATTCCCTACAACAAGCCCAAGATTCACAGCTTTCAAAGCTTATACATCTCACTCAAACCTACCGCAAAACGCCCCTGCCTACACTTTATAAAAACGCTCCCATCTATCCACAAAACTTTTTGCTTAGCCTATGGACTTTTAGCATTTGTCTGCCTATTGTAGCCTTTAGCTTTTTACTGAATCTCCCACCCCTGCTTTGTGGGAATCTTGTGGCAAAACTTTTTGCAAAAGAGAAACACACCATAAGCTTATGGAAAGCCATAGTAGGCTATGGCGTGGGCTTTTTGTGGTGGGGTAGTATATGTATTATAAGTGGAATCTGCGGGGCTTTTGGCGTGTTTGATAAGCTCCTTGATAAGCTCCTTGCCACCTTGCATATAGGATTTTTTGCAGGGCTAGATTCTGCTTTTTTAGATTCTATACTCGGCTGTGGGCTTGGAATCTTGCTTAGTCTTATAGCCTACTCTTTTGGGATATGGGGGCTTAAACTCTATGGGGCGTTTAAAAAGCACAGCATTGCCCTTTATAATGCTATGTTTCATCGCAAAAAATTCACAATGTTTAAGCAGTTTAAAACAAAACTTTTAGAGATGTTAGCCTAATGCCCTTTGTCAATACGCCCTATCATATTAAAGAGCCTATTTTAGCGTTTTTGTGGCTTATGCGTGAGCGTGGATACACCCAAGCCAACGCCCAAAAAGCCCTTGATAAACACCGCTTAACACAAGATAATCGCCCCATAAGCAAAGCGGAAAAGATTTATGGGAATGTTATGCTAAGTGAGTTTGTGCCAAGCTCCATTCCGCACCTAGCGGATATTGAGCCACTTTTTTATAATGATGATTTTGCCATCTATGACAAACCGCATAACCTTTTAACCCACCCCAAAGGACGCTTTTTTCACTATTCACTGAACGACATTCTTAAATCCCGCTTTGGCATACAGGCAAATGCCCTGCACCGCCTTGATAAGCAAACTGGTGGGCTTGTGCTATGCTCCATTAACCCAAAAAGCAAGAAAGCCCTAGAATCGCTTATGCAAAGTCGTAGCATTGCTAAAAGCTATTGTGCGATTGTGGAAGGCAGAGTAAAAGCGGAGATTCTTATCAATGAGCCGATAATGACACAAAAGCATAAGGGGGATTTAGCTATTAAAAGTATCGTGAGTGAAAAAGGCAAAGAAAGTCGCACGCTTATCCGCCCACTAGCTTACTATAAAGATTCTACACTTATCCACGCCCTAGCCCTTACAGGCAGGACACATCAAATCCGTCTGCACTGCTCCTACATAGGACATAGAATCTTAGGCGACCCACTCTATGGCGTGAGTGAAGATAAAAGCAGATTCTACCTTGAAGCACCAAATCTTAGCCCAAAAGAGCATAAAGCCCTTTTTGATGCTCCTTTTTTATGTCTTAATGCCTATGCTCTGCGTTTTAGCTTTCAAGGGAGTGATTATCATTTTAAGAGCAATGCTCCATTTAGCTTTATGCCACATTTTCAGGGCTTTTTCCAAAGTCATACTTTCTTGTAGCCTTGCTTTTTTTCATTCAAACCTTGCCGCTGTTTTTTTGTTGTATAATACAAGCTCTATTCTCAAAATAACCCCAACATTTAGGAGCTTTGTATGTTAGGTAGAATCTCCCACATTGTGCTTGTTTTTGCTATCAGTTTTTTTGCTCTTTTTAGCCTAGCGTGTTCGGATAATAAATCAGTCAGCTCTTATTCCCAAGAGATAAGCACTAATGATTCTATAACAATCACTTTTAATGAGCCTATTATAGAAGAAAATGCCACACTTGAAAATGGCACACAAGCCTTGAAGGCGGTGCTACCAAGCACTGAAGGAGATAAAAAGATTTTTCTTAATGGTGAATCTATTGTTGCACAATATAGCTATCTTTCCCCTTATGAGCTGACAATAGTTTTTCCACAAGAGGCTTTAAAGCCAAATACCAAATATAAACTTGAACTTAAACTTGATAAGCTTGAAAGCTCCAGCCTTAAAGATACGCTCAATCTTTTGTTTCACACATTGCCTACACAGATTCACACTTCACAATTTACCCCAAGCTTCATAAACGACACAATCTTTAACTTTAATGTCAATGTGAGCTTTTCCCAGCCCATTGTCATTACACCGCTTAGTGTAGCAAGTGAAGTAAAAGACTTTGATACATTACGCAAAGCCATATCGCTAAAAGATGAGGACGGCAAGGAGCTAGAATTTAGCGTAGGTTTTAATACTTATGATAGCTCTTTGCTTGTCCAATCTCAAAATCTCACCCTTACAGATAAGCCCACACGCTACATACTGACATTAAAGGCGGATTATTTTGGATTGCAAAAAGATGAGATTTTGCGATATGAACGCGTGAGTGAAGGCTTAGAGATTGTAGATATACAGGCTATTTCAAGTGAAAAGCCCCATATTCAGGTGCATTTTTCACAGCCCCTAGCGGATAATAAAGACATACAAGATTTTATCTCCTTAAGCCCAAGTCTTAAGACAAGCACCATTTTGCAGGGCAATATCCTGCAAATCTATGCCCCATTTAATATCACACAAAGCTACACTTTGAAAATAAAAGAAGGCATTGCTGCGGTGGATAAATCGCGTTTAAAAGATTCTAAAGAAGAGCAGATTGTTTTTAATCAAATCCCCCCTTCTATTGTGTTTTCACAACAAGGTGTCTTTCTCCCAAGTCAAGCGGAGAAAAAAATCGCCTTTAAAAGTATGAATGTCAAAAAAGTCAAACTCAAAATAAGCAAAATTTATCCAAATAACATCACAGCCTATCTGCACAAGCAAAATCTCATCGGCAACACAAAATATGCAGACAGCACGGACTACGACTATTGGGTGGATTGTGAAGATTATGGAATCTATGCGGATTTTGAAAGGCTTGGCGATGTGGTGCTTGAAAAAGACTTCACACTAGATATGCAGAAAAATCAGTGGATTCAAACACAGCTTGATTTTTCTAGTCTCAAAGCAAGTGAAGGCATTTTTATCCTTGAGTTAAGTTTTGATAAAGATGGGGTGGATTATGACTTCCCACAAGATACTGCCGATTGGAGAAAGGAGCAGTTTTTTAATAAATTTGGCAAGATTCAAAAGCATCTCATTTTTTCAAATATTGCTCTCTTAGCACAGCAGATTGATAACAAACTTGAAGTCCTAGCCCTTGATATTGCGAGCAATAAGCCCCTGCCACAAGTGCAAATCAATGCGATTAATCCAAAAAATCAAGTCATTGCTAAATCTACAAGCAACGCTCAAGGCTTAAGCACATTTGAAAATGCTAATAAGATTATGTATCTTAACGCTACACAAGGCAAAGACACAACTATTTTGCGACTTAATTCGCCTTTAAGCTTGGAGGGCTTTGACACGCAAGGATTAGAATCTACAAGCAATGTCAATGCGTATATTTATACCGATAGAGGCGTATATCGTCCCGGCGATACCGCTCATATTAATATTATCGCTCGTGCTAATAACAAAAGCATAACTCACCCTATCAGCATATCTATCACTTCTCCGCAAGGCAAGGTTGTGCTTGAAGACTTTATGCTAAAAGAGCAGCTTTTTGGGCTGTATCATTATGATTTTAAAAGTGAAAAATCCGCACAGACGGGAATCTGGAGAGTGAAAGTCAAAGTTGGCGATGCGGAGTTTTGGCATAATCTCTCAATAGAAAGTATCGTGCCAGATCGCATAAAAGCAGAGATTCTAAGCCCTGATACACTTTCACTTCAAAGCTTAGAAAAAAACAACAAAACACTTCCTTATGACATCAACGCACATTATCTTTTTGGCACCCCTGCGGCGGATTTAAAGTTTGAAAGCAATCTTTATGTGCAGGGAGTGAATTTTTACGCTAAGGCATATCCAAACTACACTTTTAGCCACCCTTCATCTTTACAATACAGCTTTAATGACAAGCAGACAGGCACATTAGATGAAAAGGGCTTTACATCTAATGCCTTTAGCCTAGATAACCTAGAAGATATAAATAAGAATCTCCGCGTCCTTATCCACACAAAAGTCTTTGAAAATGGCGGTCGTTATGTCAATGCAAGAAAAGCCATTAACATTGCCTTGTATGATAGCTTTGTAGGGATAAAAACGCCTACACGATATGTGAATGCTGGAGATGAGATTGACCTACCTGTTATTGTTCTATCAAATGATACGCAAAAGCCCCTGCCAAATCGCAAACTCACTTATAGAATCTATCACAATAGCTACTCGTGGTGGTGGGATTATGATAGTTATAATGAATTTTCACGCTCTTTTAAAAAAGATAGAAACACTAAGCTTATTAAACAAGGCTCACTCACTTCGGGCGACAAGCCTACTTTACTGCGTTTTAACCCACATCAAAATGGAGAGCTTTTCATAGAAGTGGAAGATGAGAGCAATCATCAAAAAAGTGCGGTGTTTATGTATGCGAGTGAAAGCGGAGAGCCAACAGACGCACCAAAGCTCACTCAACTTCAAGTTAAAAGCGATAAACAAAGCTACTCTGCTAATGAAAAGGCAAAAATCAGCTTTGAAAGCCCTAAAGATTCTAAAGCCCTTGTGAGTGTTGTGGGGGGCAATAAGATTTTACAGAGATTTTGGCTTGACACGCAAGAGAGGCAGACAAGCTTTGAGTTAGCACTCAAAGAGAGCTTTGCTCCAAATGTGTATGTCGCCATTGCACTATTACAAAATTACACAACACTTGATAACGATCGCTCACAGCGACTTTATGGCGTTTTGCCCATTATGGTGGAAAATCCAGAATCTAAGCTTAGCTTAGAGATACAAGCCCCTGATTCCATTCGTCCAAATACAGATTTTAAAGTCAAACTTTCAAACACACAAAAGCAAAAGAGTGCCTACACACTTGCCATTGTTGATGAAGGATTACTTAATCTCACGGATTTTATCTCGCCAAATCCGTGGGCGTATTTCTATCAAAAAATGGCATTTATGCTTTCAGTCTTTGATAATTATGATCTTATCATCGGCAGAGACATTGGCAAAATGCACCAGATTCTAAAAGTTGGTGGCGACGAGTTAGCCACCTCATCAAATCGCAAGGATTTAAACCAAGCAGAGAGATTTAAGCCTGTGGTATTCTACTCTAAACCTGTGATGAGTGATGAAAATGGCAATGCAGAGTTTAGCTACACAATGCCCACATATATGGGAAGTGTGCGTATTATGGCGGTGGGTGTAAATGAAAAAGCCTATGGCTCTAAATCCCAAAATATGAAAATAACCGCTCCTGTGGTCCTGCTCCCAACCCTGCCGCGTTCTTTAAAAATTGGCGATAGCTTTGAGCTTGCTATTGAGGTTTTGCCCACACAAGAAAATGTCGGCAAAACAACGCTAAAGCTTAAGAGTGGGGAAAAAATCAAGCTTGAAAAAACTAGCCTTACTTTAGACTTGAAAGATAAAAAATCTCAAATCGTAAAAATCAATGCAAAAGTGAGTGAAGAGAGCATAGGGCAGGATTTTATAGAGATTAGCCTAGCAAATGGGGATTTTACAATGAGTGATGTAACACATATTGATGTATTACCAAATAATCCCTACACGACTATCAGTCAAAAACACACGCTTGAATCTAAAAAAACACTAAGCCTAGAAAATCCCAAAAATTATGTCAAAGATTCAGAATCTAGCTATATTGTGGTCAGTCAAAAGCCCATTATGAGTATAGATCATCGCTTAAAATGGCTTATCCGCTATCCTTATGGCTGTATTGAGCAAACTACTTCAAGCGTTATGCCCCAACTCTTTTTAAGCACATTAAGCAACGCAGACTTTATAGATAAGCCAAGCATTGTCAAAAATATCAATGCTGGAATCGCACGCATTAGCACATTCCAAACAAGCGATGGAGGCTTTGCATATTGGCAGGGTGAATCTCAATCAAATTTTTGGGGCAGTGCGTATGCAGGGCATTTCTTGCTTTTAGCTAAGAAGCAGGGCTATTATGTGCCTGAAAGTGTGCTAAAAAAATGGATAAGTTACGCGACTTATGACGCTCAAGGCAACGGTAGCGTGTATTTGCTCTACTTGCTCTCCCTTGCTGGTAAGCCACAAATTGGACTGCTTAATAACATATATGAGCATCATCTTTCAAAGCTTGAAGTGAGTGATAAATGGCTGCTCGCTGCGGCTTATAGCCTTGCAGGAATGGACGAAATTGCCAAAAAAATTACAAAAGATTTACCCACAAAGGCAACAAAACGCAATAACTCATATTATGATTTTAGCTATGGTTCAACCTTGCGTGATGATGCGATGATTTTAAATGCGTTTAGTGAGATTTACAAAGCTCCACACAAAGAGCTTTTATCCCATATCTTAGGGCAGCTTGAAAGCGATAAATGGTATAGCACTCAAACGCTTGGCTACTCACTCCTTGCCATTGCTAACACCATTCCACAAGAGCAAACAGAGGTAAAAAACTTTAGCTTTAAATTTGATGGTAAGAGCTATGAGAGTGCAGATTCTATAAAACTGCCTTTTGATAGCCAAAAAGCGAAGTTTAGCTCTACAAGTGATTTTCCACTTTATATTAATCATATACGGGATGGAATCTTGCTTGAAAAAGACATTGCCGCAAGGGCGGAAAAAATCGCCCTTGAAAGGGAATTTTTAGATGAAAATGGCAAGCCACTTGATGTCAGCACTCTAGATTCAGCAAAAAGCTTTTATCTCGTGCTAAGGCTTAAAAATGCCGATGAGAACACACCTGTGAGTGTGAGAAATGTAGCTATTACGCAGAATCTCCCAAGCGGCTGGGAGATTGAAAACATAAGGCTAAATGATGATAATCTGCCTGATTTTGTCCGTAATGATAGTATCACTTACACGGACATTCGCGATGATAAGATAATGTGGTTTTTAGATTTTAATAGCCAATCTCGCAAGATGTTTGTAAAGATTAACACCATTACACCCGGAAACTACCTTCTGCCTCCTGCTACTGCGGAAGCAATGTATGATAATAGCTTTAGGGCAAATACGACTGCTATGCCTGTTATAGTGAAGTAATGTGGTAAAGTAGCTTGTAAGTCGTGAAAAAAATAGGGGCTACTTTTAAGCAAGGGCTATTGCTTTGTTTGCTTTGCCTTGTGCTTTTTTGTCTGTATGGGCTAGGTGTGTATGTGCAGTTTTTACACACCTTGCCAAAGGCTGATCTTTTTGAATCTGCTTATAGCAAAAGTGTGCTTGATAGGCAGGGCAGAATCTTAAGCGTTTTTTTAAATCAAGCAGAGCAGTGGCATCTCAAATCCCCAACACCCATTCCAAATAAACTAAAAATTGCCGTGCTGACTTATGAGGACAAGCGATTTAATAAGCATTTTGGCGTTGATATTTTAGCCCTTTTAAGAAGTGTGAAAAATAACTTCACTCAAACAAAACGCACTGGCGGTAGCACCATAAGTATGCAGGTAGTCAAGCTCTATCTCAAGCCCAAGCGGACATATAGCAACAAAATCAATGAAATATTTCAAGCCCTAGCCCTTGAAACTGCCTATAACAAAGATGAGATTCTAGCAATGTATCTTAATAACGCCCCTTATGGTGGCAATGTCATCGGCTATCACTCCGCATCATTATTATATTTTGGTAAAAATTCTACACAGCTCACTTGGGCTGAATCTGCCCTCCTTGCTATTTTGCCAAATGCACCCGGATTATTAAATCTTAACAAAAATCCGCAGATTCTAAAAAATAAACGCGATTTACTTTTGCATAAGCTCCATACGCTTGGCTATTTTGATGAGACAATCCTTGAGCTTTCCCTGAAAGAGCCAATACCGCAAGGCAAAAAGCCTATTCAAAATCTAGCCCCACACCTAAGCCTAAAACTTATCCAACAAAGCACACAAGGCAATATTACAAGCACAATTGATAAGCAGATTCAAGCAAAATTAGAATCTAAAATCAAAGCCTATCACAAAAAGCTTCTTTCACTTGGGATTTTAAATCTCTCCGCCCTTGTTGTGGATACCAAAAGTGGCGAGATTCTAAGCTATATCGGTTCGCAGGATTTTTTGGACATAGAGAATTTTGGACAGATTGATGGCGTGGTTGCCCTGCGTTCGCCCGGCTCCTTACTCAAGCCATTTCTATACGCACTTAGCATTGATTCTGGGCTTATTGCTCCACAAAGTTTGCTTGTTGATGTGCCGATGTTTTTTTCTAACTTCAAGCCCCAAAATGCTAATAAAACTTTTCAAGGGTTAATCACCGCTGAATCTGCCCTGCAAAAATCGCTCAATGTCCCTTTTGTGAGACTTTTACAAAACTATGGGTATGAGAAGTTTTTCTTTTCCTTGCAAGATATGGCAGGGCTTAAGCCTAGCAATGCTTCGCGATATGGGCTTTCTCTCATACTTGGCTCAAAGGAGATGAGTATGCTTCAAATCGCAAGATTGTATAGAGGGCTAGGGAATTATGGCTCTTTTGGCGATTTATACGCGACATTACCTTATGAGAAAAAGCAAGAAAAGTCCTATATTACGCAAGGCAGTGCCTATCTCACATTGCATTCGCTCAAAGAGCTAAAACGCGAGGGGGAGCTAGACTATCACAAAGAAAAAATGGCTTTTTCGTGGAAAAGTGGCACAAGCTATGGGAGAAAAGACGCGTGGGCAGCTGGGTGTAGCCCACAATATACCATTGTTGTTTGGGCGGGGAACTTTACAGGCAAACCAAATCCTAATATTTTTGGTGTCAAAACCGCAGGAACTTTGCTTTTTGAGCTTTTAGAAGAACTTCCACATAATAATGTCAATTTCACTCTGCCAACTTCCAAGCTCACCTACATTGAAGCAGATAAATTCAGTGGATATAGGCTAACTGAAGATATGAAGGCACTTTTACCCGATAATGCCACAAAAGACGCTACGCAAAGCATTCTCTTTCCGCTAGATTCTAGAATCTTACGCACCTCGCCTTTTTATAAAAAAGTCTTTATGTATGATGGCAAAGAGCTAGATTCACAAGATGAGAACTTTATTTACGCCACGCCACAGCTCACGCTCAATCTCCCGCTTAATGTGCTAACTTATTACAAACTTCAAAATGTCAATGTTGAAAAGCACCTTACCAAGCAGGAAAAAACGCTTAAAATCATCTATCCCACGCAGAATCTTAAGATTATCCAACCTAAAGATTTTAGCGGACAGCAGGAGCTGATTATCCGCATTGCTAATCTTAAAAATCAAAATATCTCGTGGTATTTGGATAAAAATCTAATCCATAGCTCAAACTCTGCCACACTCAAAATTTTTCTTCCTAAAGGCACTCATTATTTAAGCATTGTAGGCAAAGATGGGGATATTGACAGCGTGAGATTCAGTGTAGAAAACTAAGGCATTAGCAAAAATAGGCTAAGATTTTGTCTTGTCAAAAAAACATAAGGAGAAAAAATGACATTTAGTGGAAGTAATGTGCTGATTACAGGAGCAAGCAAAGGCATTGGCGCACAGATTGCCAAAACTTTAGCAGGATATGGGCTAAAAGTGTGGATAAACTACCGCTCAAAGCCTGAACTTGCCGATAATCTAAAAAATGAAATAGAATCTAGCGGTGGCAAGGCGGCGGTGATTAAGTTTGATGCGAGTGTTGAAGAAGAGTTTGTCGCTGGGCTAAAGGCGATTACTGAAAGTGATGGGGCTTTAAGCTATCTAGTCAATAATGCAGGGATTACAAATGATAAACTTGCCTTGCGTATGAGTGTGGGCGATTTTGATAGCGTGATTGAAGCTAATCTCAAATCCTGCTTTATCGGTTGTAGGGAAGCATTAAAAATTATGGGCAAACAACGATTTGGAAGTGTGGTAAATATCGCCTCTATTATCGGTGAGCGTGGCAATATGGGGCAGACAAACTATGCAGCAAGTAAGGGCGGTATGATTGCTATGAGCAAATCTTTTGCCTATGAGGGTGCTCCTCGCAATATCCGCTTTAACTGCGTTACGCCCGGATTCATTAAAAGCGATATGACAGATGAGCTAAAGCCTGAAGCCGTAGAATCTTATCTCAAAAATATTCCTTTGGCGCGTTTTGGGGAAGCAAATGATGTGGCTGAAGCAGTGGCATTTTTGCTTTCAAATGCTTCATCATATATCACAGGAGAAGTGCTAAAAGTCAATGGTGGGCTTTATATGTAAGGGCACTTGCCATTTAACAAATCTTTGCTATAATGCGAAGTTTAAGTTTAAAACTAAGGAGAAAAAATGAGTACATTTGAAGATGTAAAGGCAGTCGTAGTAGAGCAACTTAGCGTTAATGCTGATGAGGTAAAGCCAGAATCTCGCTTTATTGAAGATTTGAATGCGGATTCTCTTGATGTTGTAGAGCTTGTCATGGCTTTAGAAGAGAAGTTTTCTATTGAAATCCCTGATGAAGATGCAGAAAAAATTAAAACCGTAAATGATGTTGTAGCTTATATTGACGCAAATAAATAACATCACTTCACCTAAACCTATGCTTATAATGTTGTAAAAAAGTGCTTAGAATCTTGTAGGCACTGCATTCTAATGCATGGGCAGATTCTAAATTGAATTAAAATTTTAGTTATAAAGGAATGGTATGCGACGCGTAGTAGTAACCGGTTTGGGAATGATTAACTCATTAGGCTTAAACAAAAGCGACTCTTTTAAGGCTATTGTAGAAGGAAAATGTGGAATTAAAAGAATTTCTTGCTTTGATGTAGAAAATTTTCCTGTAAAAATTGCTGGTGAAATTGTGGATTTCAACCCTGAAGAAGTCCTTGATCCTCGCGAAGTTAAAAAGGCAGACCGCTTTATCCAGCTTGGCTTAAAGGCAGCAAAAGAGGCAATGAATGAAAGTGGATTGCTTGAAAATGGTGTTATTAGCCCTGCTCTTGGAGAGCGATTTGGTGTGAGTTCGGCTGCTGGTATCGGCGGACTAGGGAATATTGAAAAAAACTCCATAGCTTGTGAGCAAAAGGGACCAAGACGCATTAATCCATTCTTTATCCCTTCAGCCCTTGTGAATATGCTTGGCGGATTTATATCCATTGAATATGCACTTAAAGGACCAAACCTTGCAAGTGTTACAGCCTGTGCGGCAGGCACTCACGCCATTATTGAGGCGGCAAAGACCATTATGTTAAATGGTGCTGATGCGATGCTTGTCATCGGCTCTGAATCTTCAATCTGTCCTGTGGGTATTGGCGGGTTTGCTGCGATGAAAGCTTTAAGTGATAGGAATGATGAGCCACTTAAAGCCTCACGCCCATTTGATAAAGAACGCAATGGCTTTGTTATGGGGGAAGGTGCTGGGGCATTGGTGCTAGAAGAGTATGAGAGTGCCAAAAAGCGTGGAGCTAAGATTTATGCCGAGCTTATCGGCTTTGGCGAAAGTGGCGATGCAAATCATATCACAACCCCAGCTCCCCAAGGCGAAGGGGCTTTGCGTGCGATGAAAGCCGCACTTAAAATGGCAAATACTTCAGTGGATTATATCAACGCACACGGCACAAGCACAGCCTACAATGACTTGTATGAAACTATGGCACTCAAAGTTGCATTTGGTGGCAAAGATTCTGTCCCACCGGTAAGCTCTACGAAGGGGCAGATTGGACATTGTTTAGGTGCGGCGGGTGCGATTGAAGCAGTTATTTCCATTATGGCTATGCAGGAAGGAATCTTGCCTCCGACAATCAATCAAGAATCTAAAGATCCCGAGTGCGACCTTGATTATATCCCAAACACTGCACGACAAGCAAAAGTCAATGCGGTTATGAGCAACTCATTTGGCTTTGGTGGCACAAATGGTGTTGTTATATTTGGCAGAATCTAGGGTAAAAAATGGCAACCTATCTTGATTTTGAGCAAAAGATTAAGAATCTTCAAGATGATATAGAATCTGCTGTTGTTCGTAGTGATAATGACGCAAGACTCATCCTTGAAAAAGAGCTTGAAAAAGAAGTATGCAGTGTATATTCAAATATAAGCGATTATCAAAAGCTCCAGCTTGCTCGCCACCCAGATCGCCCTTATGCTATGGACTATATTGAGCTGATTTGCAAAGACGCGTATGAAATTAGCGGGGATAGGCATTTTAAAGATGATAAGGCGATTGTGTGTTTTATTGGCAAGGTTGGTGAGCAAACCGCAATGATTATCGGTGAAGAAAAAGGAAGAGGCACAAAAAATAAACTCGCAAGGAATTTTGGTATGCCAAGCCCCGAAGGCTATCGCAAAGCCTTGCGTACCGCAAAACTTGCTGAAAAGTTTAATATCCCCATTTTAATGCTTGTAGATACACAAGGTGCGTATCCCGGACTTGGTGCTGAAGAGCGTGGGCAAAGTGAAGCCATAGCTAAGAATCTACAAGAATTTGCCAAGCTTAAAACCCCAACAATTGCCGTTGTGATTGGCGAGGGCGGAAGCGGTGGGGCATTAGCTATTGCTGTGGCTGATAAACTTGCGATGATGCAATATTCTGTCTTTAGTGTTATATCTCCAGAGGGCTGTGCGGCAATTTTGTGGAATGATCCTTCAAAAATAGAATCTGCGACAAAAGCACTTAAAATCACACCTATTGAGCTTAAAAAATGTGGGCTTATTGATGATGTGATAGATGAACCACTTATCGGCGCACATAGAGATAAAGAAAATGCAGCTAAGGCTATTGAATCTTACTTCCTTAAATCGCTTGAAGAACTCTCACAAGATGATAAATATCTCTCTAAGCGTTACAATAAGCTAATGAGCTATGGAGCTTTCACGCAAGAAACCACTACCCTTTAGCTTTGTGCTTATCTCTAGCTCTGCATAGATTCTAAGCTTGTGGGTGGGGTATCAAAAGCTTCTCTGTCTTTTGCTTAACTCCACGCTAGGCATTTTACCCCACATATTTACTTCCATTATATTTTTTGTGGCAAAATCGTTGCTTCCCTACATTACTTTAAAGGAGCAAAAAATGAAAAAATGGATTGTGGCATTCCTTGCTACTATATGCGTGATTTGGCTAAGTGCGTGTGGTGATGACAAAGCTCAAGCCCAAACTTCAAGAGGTGTAGAGCAAATCAAACAAAATGGCGTGTTACGCGTGGGCGTATTTGGTGATAAGCCACCTTTTGGCTTTATTGATGAAAATGGCAAAAATGCAGGATTTGACATTTATATCGCAAAAAGACTTGCTAAAGACTTGCTTGGCGATGAAAGTAAAATTGAGTTTATCCTAACTGAAGCGGCTTCACGCGTTGAGTTTTTACGCTCAAACAAAGTAGATATCATTATGGCAAACTTCACTCAAACTAAAGAGCGTGAAGAGGCGGTTGATTTTGCTAAGCCTTATATGAAAGTCTCTCTTGGTGTTGTCTCCCCAAATGGCGAGATTAAAAGCGTTGAAGACCTAAAGGGCAAAAAACTTATTGTCAATAAAGGCACGACTGCAGATGTGTATTTTAGTAAAAATCACCCGGATATTGAGTTATTAAAATATGAGCAAAACACTCAAGCTTTCCTTGCTTTGAAAGATAAAAGGGGCGATGCACTCGCACACGATAATACACTTGTCCTTGCGTGGGCTATGGAAAATCCGGGCTTTGGCGTTGGAATCCCAACACTTGGCGAAGAAGATGTCATTGCCCCTGCCGTGAAAAAGGGTAATGTTGAGCTTAAAACTTGGCTTGATGAGGAAATCACAAAACTCACAAGTGAAGGCTTTATCAAAGAAGCTTATGATAAGACACTTGCCCCCATTTTTGGAGAAGAAAAAGCAGATTCTGTGATTTTTTCTAACTAATCTCTTGGGCTATGGCTAAACTCCATAGCCCAAACAAAATCTCCTAAAACTCACGACAAACGACATAGTAGCCATACATTAACTGATTCTATCATACAGCCACATCAATGATAAAATACCTACCTTACAAATACTTCAAGGATTTTTGCTTTAATGCAGTTCTTATAATAATCACGCATAAGCTCAATGTGTATATCCACACACTGCCCCACCTCCCGCCTAGTTGGTGCTAAAAACTCTAGTCCCGCCAGACACATTCCATTAGAATCCGCCAAAGTATATTCAAAATGCTTCCCCTCCCTGCCTAGTGGCTTTATCTCTTGTATGGTAAGATTTTCTAGCAAAAATGTAGGCTTAGGATTCCCCTCCCCAAAAGGCTCAAAAGATTCTAAAATCTCAAAAAGCTCCATATCAACGCTTTTCACCCCAAGTGTGAAAAATGTCTCATTTTCATCGCATTCTTCATACACCATAGTTTCCTGCAATTTTTCTATCAATGTCCAAAGCTGACAAGATTCTAAACTTAGCCCCACAGCTCCGCTATGCCCACCTAACCCAAGGCAATATTGTTGCAATGGCGTGATACTTGCAATCAAATTTGCCCCACCATAAGAGCGTCCGCTCCCCTTTAGCACATCAGCATTTTGGCTCAACACAAAAGCACTTTTTTTGTAGATTCTCGCAAGTTTTGCCGCCACAATGCCAAGCACCCCCTCGTGCCAAGAATCCCCATAGCTTAGGACAAAATCATCTGTTTGGATAATATGCTCCTGTGCCTTTTGGAGAATGTCTTGCTGAATCTCTTTGCGTTTATTATTGAGATTTTGTAGCTCTGTGTAAATGTGTGTAGCGTGGGCTAAACTAGGACTAAGCAAAAGCTCTAAAGCCTTATTTGCACTCTCCATACGCCCAGCACAATTCAGCAATGGAATAAAATCAAAGGCAAGATTCTCTGCGGTTATGGGCTTTTTGAATCTAGCAAAACTCTCACGCAAAAGTGTGGCAAGCACATTAGAAGAGGTGCGAAGCGATTCTAAGCCCTTTTTCACAAGAATGCGATTTATCCCTGTAAGGGGCATAACATCGGCGATTGTGGCAATGGCAAGGTATTCTAAAAACATTCCCATATCAATATTTGCTTTGAGATTTTGCTTTATCGCCGCACAAAAATACCACGCCACCACTGCTCCACAAATGCTTTTTTGGGTAAAAGTAGAATCTTGCAGCATTGGATTAATGATGACATCTGCCTGCGGAAGCGTATCTGTGGGTGTGTGATGATCTGTGATGATAAAAGGAATGCCCTTTGCCTTGCACCACTGCCCTGCACAAAATGCGGTAATACCATTATCTACGCTCACAACCACAGCGGCATTTTGAGCGTTCTTCTCTAAAAGGGCGGCACTCACGCCATAGCCATCTTCAAAGCGATGTGGAATAATAAGCCTAAAATGCTGATACTCCAATGCCTTAAAAAAAAGGCTTATAATCGCACTTGCACACACACCATCTGCATCATAATCCCCAACGACAAGAATCTCATTATTTCTTTCCATAGCTTGAGTGATGATTTTTGCTCCAGATTCAGTGTTGTTTAGATTCTGTGGCGTGGGCAAGTCTCGCAGGGTGCGGATACCACACTCAAGATCACGAGATTGTAGAAAATGAAGAATGTCTTGCTTTGTGTGGCTTTTACATTCATCTTTTCTCATAGCAAACTAAAATCCCAACACTACTGCTTTTTACAAGCTAATGTCTGCTTAACAAATGCTAAAATAATCGGGTTTGGATTCTGTAGCCTTGAAGTAAATTCCGGGTGGAACTGCACAGCTACAAACCACGGGTGATTTTCTAGCTCAATAGATTCTATAAGCCCATTACACTCTCCGCTAATTATCATGCCATTATTAGCAAAAAGCTCTCTATACTTTGGATTTGCCTCATACCTATGGCGATGACGCTCTTTAATAAGACTTTTTTGTCCATAAGCTTCATAGAGCTTTGTGCCTTTTTTGATATGGCATTCATACTCGCCTAGTCGCATAGTCCCACCCATAGGTGAAGTATGCGTCCTAAGCTGCTTCTTGCCCTGTGTATCAATAAAATCCTCTATCAAATATATAATAGGCTCTTTACTCTGCGGATTAAACTCCACAGAATCTGCATCCTTAATCCCAAGCACATTTCTCGCAAACTCAATGAGTGAAAGCTGCATTCCCAAGCAGATTCCAAGAAATGGAATCTTTTTTTCCCTTGCGTAGCGTATTGCTTCTAGCTTACCTTGAATCCCCCTTTCCCCAAAGCCACCGGGCACCAAAATAGAATCTACATCATAAAGCAAGGCAGGGTTTTCCTCCACAGATTCACTATCTATCCACTTGATATTAACCTTTGTGTCCGTATTTGCTCCAGCGTGGATAAGCGATTCAATCAAAGATTTATAGGATTCTTTTAGGCTTAAATATTTACCCACAAAGCCAATAGTTATGCTTGATTTGGGAGCGATGATTTTTTTAACAAGCATATCCCAATTATCCATTTTTGGCTTTAATTCTTTTAACTCCAAATGCCTAGCAATAGGCGTTAGAATCCCTTCATCTAAGAAATTTAAAGGACATTTATAAATGCTCTCCGTATCTTCAGCCACAATCACGCTATCATCATCTACATCACAGCTCATTGCAAGCTTTCTTTTTAGCTCTTTATCAAGGCTTCTTTCACATCGTGCTACGAGAATCTGCGGTGAAATGCCTATGCGTCTAAGCTCTTGGACGGAATGTTGCGTGGGCTTTGTCTTTAGCTCCCCAGCGGCGCGCACAAGGGGAATAAGTGTTACATGTATGGAAATAACCTGCTTACTGCCTAGCTCGTGCTTCATCTGTCTCATCGCCTCAAGATAAGGCATACCCTCAATATCGCCAACCGTCCCGCCAAGCTCCACGATGAGAAAATCGCTTCCCTCTCCAGCAAGTTTGATACGCGATTTTATCTCATCAACGATATGCGGCACGATTTGAATAGTCTTGCCTAGATATTTTCCTTTGCGTTCCTTTTCAATCACAGACATATAGACCTGTCCAGTTGTAAAGTTATTTGTCTTATGAAAATCTTTATTTAAAAATCGCTCATAATGCCCAATGTCTAAGTCCGTTTCGGCTCCATCGCAGGTTACAAACACTTCGCCGTGTTCTAGAGGACTCATTGTGCCCGGATCTACATTGATGTAGGGATCAATTTTTAAAATTGACACATCAAATCCGCTATGTTGAAGTAATGTCGCTATTGATGAAGAGGTAATGCCCTTGCCAAGAGAGCTTAACACACCGCCTGTTACAAAAATATATTTTACTGCCACAATATAACCGCCTTAGTTTTAAAATTTTTGGTGCAATCATAATAAATCAGTGGTTAAAAGCTTGTTAATTTACCTTTTTTTGTATTTTCTCGCTTATGATTGTGCGTGTTTATTTCACAAAGGAGATTTTTATGCTTATTGCTTTTATTTGTTTATTTATCTGTCTTTATGCCCTGCCAAGCATTATTCTAGCATTTTTACAAATTAAACATATTAAGCTAGAACTACAAAAACCAGCTATTTTACTTGAATCCGAAGACTATAAGCAAGCCGGGGATTATGCCATCGCCTCATTGCGATTAGATATTTTGACACATCTTTTTGAGATTCTAACCTTTAGCCTGTGGGTTATTTTTGGGCTACATTTTTTATCACTATGGCTTGAAAGCACACTTGGAGCTTTCTCGCCTTTGTGGCGTGAGATTGCCCTTGTGTTAGGCTTTATGATTATTGGCAGTATTATTGAAATGCCTTTTTCAATCTATAAGACTTTTTTTCTTGATAAGAAGTTTGGATTTTCTAAGCAAACGCCCAGCCTTTTTATCATTGACACACTTAAAAACCTAGCTTTAAGCATAGTCATTGGCGGGATTATTGTATGTTTGCTTGTGCTGATTATTGAAAATGTCGCGTTATGGTGGTTTGTGGGCTTTTTAGCCTTACTTGGTATTGTGATTTTGGCAAATCTCATTTATCCTACACTCATCGCACCCTTATTTAATAAATTTACCCCGCTCAATGATGAAAATCTCAAATCCCGCATAGAATCTTTAATGAATACCATCGGTTTTAAGAGTAATGGAATCTTTGTCATTGACGCTTCAAGGCGAGATGGACGATTGAATGCGTATTTTGGAGGGCTTGGCAAAAGCAAACGCGTTGTGCTTTTTGACACGCTGCTTGATAAGATTAGTGCCGATGGACTTATAGCCATACTTGGACACGAGCTAGGGCATTTTAAGCACAAAGATATTCTTAAAAATATCATTCTTATGTCCTGTATGCTTTTTGTGCTATTTTTCATCGTGGGGCATTTGCCACAAAGCCTATTTAGTGCCTTAGGTTTAGCTCAAAATGGAGCAGGAGTGCTACTGATTATGCTGCTTATCTCGCCGATGATTGCCTTTTTCTTTTTGCCTATTATGGGATATTTTAGTCGCAAAGCGGAGTATAAGGCTGATGAGTTTGGTGCTAGTCTCTCAAGCAAAAACTGCCTTGCTAACGCCCTTGTGCGATTAGTGAATGAAAATAAAAGCTTCCCTAGCTCCCACCCAGCCTATATTTTCTTTTATTACACACACCCGCCACTTTTACAAAGGCTAAAAGCCCTTGATTATGACTTGCAACATTAAAGCCCTTTTAGATTCTGCTACTTCCACACTCTCACAAGTAGTGCAATCTTTACATCTTAAGCCACGATTTGAAAGTGAGCTTTTGCTTAGCTTTGTGCTTAAAGTAGAGCGTATCTATCTCCATACACATAGCACCCAAAGTGTGAATCCTACTCAAGCTAAGCATTTTCTATCCCTTGTTGAAGAGCGAGCCAAGGGCAAACCTATTGAATACATCACACAAAGTGCAAGCTTTTATGAGCATACTTTTTATGTCAATGATTCTGTGCTGATTCCACGACCGGAGAGTGAGATTCTTATCCAAAAAGCGAGTGAAATTATAACAAGGCATAATATAGAATCCATTGCCGAAGTCGGCATAGGCTCGGGCATTCTAAGCATTACGCTTTCACTTTTGCACCCACAATGTCGCTTTTTTGCCACTGATATTAGCCAAAAAGCCCTAGAAGTTACGCAAAAAAATATTCACTCCCTTGCCCCAGATTCTAACATCACGCTTAAACACTGTTCCTTACTCCCAAGCTCGTGGCAAGATATTGAACTCATCATCAGCAATCCACCTTATATTTGCGATGATTATCCTATCAGTCTGCCTTTGACTTATGAGCCTAGCATTGCCCTTTTTGGCGGAAAAGATGGGCTAGACATACTCAAAGCCTTGATTGTAGAGGCTAAAAATCGCAAAGCTTTTTTGTTGTGTGAAATAGGCTATGACCAAAAAAACGCCCTAGAGCAGATTCTAACCCAGCATAACGCAAAGGACATTGAGTTTTACAAAGACTTAAGCGGATTAGATAGAGGCTTTTGGTGCAGATTCTAGATTCTGCGTTGTCTTTTTAGCTAGAATCGGCGATTACTTCGCCTCGTGCTTCGTCATTTATGCCTAATAAACTCCTTGCACTCGGCTCATAAAGCCCCGATTCTAACTTAAAAATACTTCCGCAGGGCGTTTTGAAATGTGCCAGATTCTAAAATTGCTCCCTAAACCCCACACACCACCCAAATGGTTGAGATTCTAGAATCTCACAATATCCCTTAATCAGCCCTAACGCTTGAATCTCCCCCTACTAAAGTCAATGAGATCCTGCACACTTTTGACATTTAAAGGCAACATACTTATGGCGATTTCAAAGATTCTAAAACTTGTGAGTGCATCAGCATAGGCACGATGGCTCATAGCGGTATTAATACCCAAAAATTCATTCAAATACGACAGGGCATAACGCTTTGAGAGAATAGTTTTTTTAGCTAAATCAATCGTGCAAAGCTTAGGATTAAGCAGTCCAAAAAGTCCATTTTGTCGCAAATGATAATCTAAAAAGCTAAAATCAAAATTCACATTATGAGCCACAAACACACCACCACCCAAAAACTCCCTAAAAGCCCTTAGCACTTCCTTGCTCTGTGGGGCATTTTGTATATCTTCTTGCCTTATGCCTGTTAGCTCTGTGATGTTTTCAGGCACAAAGGGAGCATACACATAGCTTTCAAAGCTTTCTAGAATCTGCGAATTTTTCACTCTCAATGCACCGATTTCTATAATCTCACTGCTTTGGGGCTTTGCACCATTTGTTTCAATATCCACAAAGACAAACTCCCCCTCCTGCCACGCTTGAAAAAATGTCGCTAAAGTAAAGCATAATTCCCCATTTTGCTTTTCTATATGCAATGCCCCACCAGCACCTTTGAGCAGCTCTATTTCAGAATCCACATCAGCATATAATCCACCTATATTTTTTACATACATATAAAACTGCTTTTCACTCATCGGGGCTTGTCGCAGTTTTTCAAAAAGTTGCGTGTAAGTCATTGAAGCAAAATTTATCGCAAAGATAATATAGCTTGTCTATAATCATTTGAGCCAAAGATATAGCTCCCAGCCACCACCATATCAATCCCCGCATTTTTTAAATCCATAATATTTTTATCACTTACCCCACCATCAATCTCTAAAAGGCAGTTGGGATTGAGCCTATCGCGGAGTTGCTTAAGATTTTTTAATTTTTTAAGAGAGCTAGGGATAAAGCTCTGTCCGCCAAAGCCCGGATTCACACTCATAAGCAACACCAAATCAATATCAGGCAAAATATATTCTAAATCCTGCTCGTTTGTATGGGGGTTTAGCACCACACCAGCTTTAATGCCTAAATCCTTAATCTGCCAAATCACGCGGTGCAAATGCTGCACCTCTTCAATATGCACACTCATAAAGGCTGGTTTCAACGGAGCAAATAGCTCCACAAAAAATGGCACATTTTTTACCATAAGATGAATATCTAGTGGCTTACTTGAAGCCTTTGCAATGCTTTTTACAATCATAGGACCCATAGTGAGATTTGGCACAAAATGCCCATCCATCACATCAATATGCACATAATCACACTCCGCATCACATATTGCCCTAACCTCTTCGCCAAGCTTTGAAAAATCCGCTGATAACACACTTGGGGCGACCAGAATCTTTTTATGTCGCTCTTTATTTCCCTTTGTTTGCATCTCTATCCTTATAACTTAAATATTAAAATCTTTGTGCTATTGTAACACATTCAAACTCGCCTACACTTTAAGGATATATTTTAAGGACATAGAATGCCCCACAATTCGCAGATTCACAATAATTCACAAATTCACAAGACTTCACAGATTCAAAATAAGCCCACTTCACGCCTTTATGCGTATTTACACCCTTTATCCCCTACACTTTTTTATCCCTTGCATTCTCTCCCTGCCCCAAAGATTCCCTACAATCCTTGTGGGCTAAAGATTCCCCACGCTATGGGCTTTAATGCCTTGCAGCATATTGCTAACCCCAAAGCCATTGTGATTTTTATCGGTGGATTTTGCGATACGATTATGCGTGCGGTATTTAGGGAGTTTGCAAATTTTAAGGCAGAATCTTGCCTAAAAATCTATGCAAGTTTTAAATCTCGCACCCTTTTTGCCTCGTGGCTTCCCGTGCTTATGAGGCAGAATCTGCCCCTTTTTGTCATCACGCATTCGTGGGGTGCGAGTAATTTTTATAAAGCCTTATGCGATATACAAAACTCTTGTCCTATCGCCCTGCATTATCTTTTAACCCTTGATCCTGTGGGATTTACCCCGCATACGCACCGCCCTAATGGCATAAGGCTATGGGAAAATATCTATATCAAAAACAAGTCTAAAAATCCCCGCAGACCAAATATCATAGCTCTTATAGGACACCCTTGGAATGAAGTTGCAATCAGTGATTACAACGCCTTTTTAGATTCTACTTCTTTAGATTCTACTTTGTTAGATTTTGCTTGTCATCACGCAAGTATTCACCAAATGATACAAGCCTCGCATTTTATGAAAGAACTCCACAATATCATCAAAGCTTAAAGCTAAAATGTTATAATCCCACGATTTTAAACAAAAGGATTTGAATGATAAGCGTGATTATTGAAACCTTAAGGGAAGCTGCCCTGCGTATTGATACGCTTTTAAAAGACACCTCCACAAGCTACCTACAAAGCACAAATGCCAGTGGAGATTCACAGCTTGAAGTAGATGTGGAAGCCGATAAGCTTTTGCAAGAAATGCTTTTACAGCTGCCTTGCGTAAAGGGCATTTGCAGTGAGGAGCAAACAGAAATAGTGTATTCTAAAAACACACAAGCCCCCTATCTTATCGCCTATGACCCCCTTGATGGCTCATCGTTGTTTGATAGCAACCTTAGCATTGGCACAATCTTTGGAATTTACAATGAAGAGCTTAAAGCAGATTCACTTATCGCAAGTGGATACATCATCTATGGGGTAAGGCTTGAAATGGTTATAGCCCAAGAGCAAGTCCTGCATTCTCGCTACAATGGCAAGGTTTGGAAAAATCTAGATGCATTGCAACTACAATCAAAAGGCAAACTCAACGCACCCGGTGGCACACAAAAAAATTGGGAGAGCAAACATAAGGCAATGGTGGAATCCCTTTTTGCACAAGGCTATCGTTTGCGATATTCCGGTGGAATGGTGCCGGATTTACATCAGATTCTCATAAAAGGTGGAGGGCTATTTAGCTATCCCGCCACAAGCGACGCTCCAAAAGGCAAATTACGCAAACTCTTTGAAGTGTTCCCCTTTGCTTTTATCTATGAAAAAGCCGGTGGGGTAGCCACAAATGGTAAAAAAAGGCTTTTAGAGCTTGGCACTGAAAACCTGCACGACACCACGCCTTGCTTTTTTGGTAGCACTTATGAGATGAATCTTGTAAAGGAAGTCTATGAATGAAGCACCAAGCACAGATACTTTAAATATGGATATTTTCACACAAAGGCTTGAAGAAAAAAGTCGCATTTTACAGCAATGCCAACAAAGCAAATCTTTTACATCTTGCTCTAAATGCGAGAGTTTTCTCTCCTGTCAAACACGGCAGGAATATGTCAAAGCAGCGTATGAGAGTATGTCAAAAGGACAGCAAGGTAGCTTTGATTTTAACTAATATGTTCTTAATATTTAGTTTCTAACTTGACACAAAAGGATAACAATGCAGCAAAAAACTTTCATCACCTCCCCCATTTATTATGTCAATGACATTCCCCATATAGGACACGCTTATACAACTATTTTATGCGATATGCTAAAAAAATTTAGAATCTTGCAAGGTGAAGATGTGCTATTTCTTACCGGCACAGATGAGCATGGGCAAAAAATAGAGCAATCCGCACAAAAGCATAATCAAACTCCACAAGCTTACGCTGATAGCGTGAGTGTGAAGTTTAAGGAATTATGGAATGAATTTCAACTTGATTATGATATTTTTGTCCGCACCACAGATTCTAAACACTGCCAAAGCGTGCAGAAAGCCTTTGAGATAATGTTTGAAAAGGGTGATATTTACAAGGGAAGCTATGAAGGGAACTACTGCGTTTCGTGTGAAAGCTTTTTTACCCAAAGTCAGTTAGGGGAGAATCTAAGCTGTCCAGATTGTGGGAAGCAAACGCAAATCGTGCAAGAAGAGAGCTACTTTTTTGCCTTGAGTAAATACCAAGACAAACTCCTAGAGTTTTACAAACAAAACCCAAATATGATAGCTCCCGCCTTTCGCCAAAATGAAGTAGTGAAATTTATAAGTGAAGGCTTGAATGATTTATCCATCACACGCACAAGTTTTGAGTGGGGAATCCCACTGCTAGAAAACCCCAAACGCAATGATAATAAAAAGCATACCATATATGTATGGCTTGATGCCTTGCTTAGCTACATTAGCCCACTTGGCTATATGCAAGATTCTCATAAAATGGAGTATTGGGAGAATGCGCTGCACTTTGTAGGCAAGGATATTTTACGATTTCACGCTGTGTATTGGATAGCCTTTTTGATGAGCCTTGATTTACCCCTGCCAAAGCATATTTACGCACACGGCTGGTGGACTAAAGATGGGGCAAAGATGAGTAAAAGTATCGGCAATGTTATAGACCCAAAAGCAGTCGCACAAGCCTATGGCATAGAATCTTTGCGGTATTTTCTAATGCGTGAAATGCCCTTTGGACAAGATGGAGATTTTAGTCAAAAGGCTTTGATTGAGCGGATTAATAGTGAGCTAGGCAATGATGTGGGCAATCTGCTTAATCGCCTTTTAGGTATGAGTGAGAAATACTTTTCACTGCAAGTAGATTCTAAAGATGTCAAAAAGTTTTATGCCACAGAGTTAAACGAGCTAGAACATATCATCAATCGCACGCAAGAGAAAATGCAGACTATGCAGCCTCAACGCTACATTGAAGAGCTATGGGCTGCCTTTAGCCTAGGCAATGGTGTGATTACAAAATACGAGCCTTGGAATCTTATGAAAAACGCAGAGCAAGATAAGGCAATGGCACTGCTAGGGCTTATTGCCAATATTTTAGCAAAAGCGGCATTGTTGCTTTATCCTATAATGCCTGAATCTGCTCATAAAATCGCTAAAGCCCTATCCCTTAGCATTAGTCCAGATTCTTTTGATAGACTTATCAAGCAACACGCCCTGCTTGATGATCTCACCCTTACCAAAATCCCTCCACTCTTTCCCCGCATAGATTCACCCCTTATGCCTGAATCTACACAAAGCGGAGCAGAATCTAAAGAATCTCAAACACTCAAAGATTCTAAATCCATAGATTCCAAACTAGAATCCACAAACACCCTAAGCCTTATTGATATTAAAGACTTTAGCAAGATTGACATACGCGTTGGCAAAGTCATAGAATGCTCCGCTGTGGAAAAAAGCCAAAAACTCCTAAAGCTTATGGTGGATATTAATGAGCCAAAACCCCGCCAAATCATCTCTGGAATCGCACAATACTATACGCCTAGTGAGCTAATTAACAAGCAAGTATGTATTATTGCTAATCTCAAACCTGCCAAACTGATGGGGCTTTTGAGTGAAGGAATGATACTTGCTAGTAAAGATGAAAATGGCTTATCCTTGCTCTGCCTAGACACTCCGCGTGAAAATGGGAGTAAGATAAGCTAGATTCTAGTCTATAAGGACATTTTGTGAGAGTAAATGAAGTTGCAGAAATCACTCAAGGAAAATTGCTTAACTCGCCTTCCATTGCGGAGTTTTCACGCATTATCTGCCATATAGAGCAGATTCAAAGGGGAGATGTATTTATCGCAAATGACTCTACGCAAATCCCTAAAGCCATTGAATCTGGGGCTTATGGGATTATTTATGATAATCCACAAATGGAGATGATTGATAGTGAGATTGCGTGGATTCTTGTAGAAAATGTAGCAGATTCTCTTATCCGCCTTATCCGCTATAAACTCCTTGCTAAAAATATTGCGACCATTTCGCTAAACCCCATTGAAGAGGCTATTGCCAAAGAAATTATTGATGATGTATCCGTGAAGTTTTCTTCACACAGCCTAGAAGATATTATTGAGCTACTTAATGATGAAGTGAGCTTTATCATCACGCATAATCAAAATGTTCTTGATATTAGCTTTGAAGTGATTAGCTCTAGTATGCCTTCACAGCGTCCTTTTTTGCTCCTTTCTCACACACTTTTTGATAGCACGATTTTTTATAAAAGCACCCATTACCGCATAAACTTACCAAAGATATTTTTTAATGAGTTAAGCTCGGTATTAAGCCTTTGTGAAAATCGCCAAATCAGCCACGATATGAGTCGCTTTAAGCATATCCCTTACTTTAAGCCAAATTTCCTTAACGCCTTTGGTAAAGTTATTGAATACGGACAGGCATCAAAAGTCGCCATTGCCGAAGAGGATATAGAGCAATTTAAAAAATATATGGCTTATATCGCCAATAACGCAGCGTGGGGGAAATTCCTTTTTCTCGTGCCTTTAGTATATTTAGAGCTTTTTAACCAAATAGCTCAAGCTTTTGCTTACAGCACACAAGAGGAGCTATGTGAATATATCCGCACACAAAATTTTAACTTTGCCCTTGTGCTAGGCATTAATGATGATACACTTACAAATGCACTCAATACAAACCACAAGCAAATACAAGAGCCAGATTTATTTTCAAACCTATGGGAGCAAGAAGCACATACAGAGAAAGAAGATTCTCTATGAATGAGTTTGAAGAGTATGCTAAAGCTAAGGCTACAAGCATACTAAAAGCCAAAAACATTGCTCCATTATTAGAATCTATTGCTACCTTGCCCCATATCCCTTCACGCATACGGAGTGATAATGGAATCCACATTACCGCTTTAGATTCTGCTTTTACTTTAGATTCTAGCTCGCAACATAGCCAAATGCTACACTCTCTTGCTACACAGCTTAAGCCGTGGCGTAAGGGGGGATTCTATCTTTTTGATTTGCATATTGATAGTGAATGGCAAAGCTTCATTAAATGGCAGCTTCTTGCTCCGCATTGTAAGCTAAGTGGCAAACATATTGCCGATATAGGCTGTAATAATGGCTATTATATGTTTGAAATGCTTTTGCATAAGCAAAAAATGCTAAATTTTTATGAATATTCTAAGCTGCCTGATACTTTGCCAAAGTCAATTACCGGCTTTGACCCAAGCGGGATTTTTAAAGCTCAATTTGATTTTTTAAATCACTTCATCAAAGCTCCCATTGATTTTGAGCTTTTAGGCGTGGAAGATTTACCCTTGTATTGTCAATCACGCAAGAGAGCTTTTGATGTAATTTTCTGTCTTGGTGTGCTATACCACCGCCTTAGCCCCATAGAAACGCTAAAGTCCCTCTCTCAATGCTTAAATCGTGGCGGGGAGCTTATCCTAGATACGCTTATTTATGAATCTAGCCAAGAGTTATGCCTAAGCCCTGCAAAAAGTTATGCTAAAATGTCAAATGTTTATTTTATCCCAAGTATCCCTACTTTGCAGGGTTGGTGTGAGAGGGCAAAGTTTAAACATTTTGAAGTCCTAGCCCTTATGCCTACCACCACACAAGAGCAACGCCAAACGCCGTGGGTAGATTCTCAAAGTCTTGAAAGTTTTTTGCAACAAGATAAAAGCCTTACCATAGAAGGCTATCAAGCACCTGTGCGAGGATATTTCAAGCTTAAAAAGGAGTAAAAATGACAGATGATGGCTTAAATGAAGAAAATGCCCATATTCCCTTAGAAAATGACGATTTGCAAGTTTGCACCTCTATGTCCCCTAGCATTGTTGGGGAGCTTGTTGAGCTATATAGAAACAAAGCAATCGTGCGGTTTCGCCCAAATGAGCGTATGATTATGGATGAGAGTAAGATGATTCACGCCGGATTTGTGTTTAATGCTGCAAGTTTTGCTGCAATGGCAGCGATTAATAAAAAATATAGCGTGCTTATCGCTTCAGATGTGAAGTTCCTAGCACCCATTGAGCTTGGACACGAGATAACCTTTAAAGCTCAAGCCATTCAAAGCGATACCAAAAAGTGCGAAGTGAAAGTTGAAGGCTTTTTGCTGGATATTAAGATTTTTGATTCACTTTTCCACATCGCCGTTTTTGATAAAAAAATATTTAAACTTCGCTTCAAAAATGAGTAAATACCACTTGTTTGCTATCGTTTGTTTGTTTTTTTTTTTTGTATAATATCAGCTTATATTTTTATTCTTGCCTTAAGGAGTTGTTATGAGCTTTTTTAATCGTCTCAGTATAGGTGCAAAACTTGTCTTTGTTATCTCTTTCATCGTTGCCATTTGTATGGCAGTAGTGGTATTTATAATATCCCAAACCGCTTCAAGCATTCTCTCAACTGAGAGTGATAAACTACTTACTAACACGGCTAAGCGTTATCAAAATTTCGTTCAAAACATTGCGACTGAAACCTTTGAAAACACACTTAGCAGTAGCAAGATACTCTCGGGTTTGATTGATGATGGGCTAAAAATTGATGAAAAAATGCTAAGCACATATTTATCTTCTATGCTAGATTCTGCAAGTTACTCCGTAGGGAGCTTTATCATTCTATCAAAGGACTACACAGAAAAGCATCAAATTGTTTCAAAAAACAAAATTAGCTCTGGTGAGCTTGTTTTAGCCTTTATAGATGATAAACCAGCCGAAAGTGGCGGTATAAGGGGTATTAGACCAAATGAGCTATTAGATGCGAGTCCTCGGCTTCTTAGCAAACTTCAAAATAATGAAGTGAAAACTCTAAGCGTTCTTCTCTCCCAACAAACAAAAATTGACGGCAAGGATTACTACTATAAGACAATTTTTGCTCCCGTATTTGAAAATGGAAAGGTTGTGGGAATTATCGGGAATTTGCTTGATTTAACAAGTATAGAGGTGCGACTTGGTAACCCTAAACTAGATGTTTTTAATGGGGCAAGACGATTTATTATTGATCAGAATGGAATAGTGATATTTAACTCCAGTAAAGAATACACTTTGAAAAGTCGTCTCAAAAGGCTAGATGAGCTAAATGCCCATCCAAGTGCAAAAGAGCTCATACAAGCAGTGATGAGTAAAAAAGATGGAATCTACACATACCACACCTTGAGTGGCGAACCTGCAAAGGCAGCTGTTTCGACATTTGAAGTGTGGGAAAACATAGGAGAGACTTGGAGCGTTATCTCATTTGCCCCTTTTGAAGCTATTGAAGAGCCACTATCCACATTACAGCTTGTTGTAATATCAATTGGTATTGTAGCCATTGCTTTGATTTCTCTTATC
>NZ_DS990393.1:112534-238537 GCF_000155475.1 Helicobacter cinaedi CCUG 18818 = ATCC BAA-847
TGTGTGTTTTTATGCTTTTGTAGTTTGTAGAATTTTTATATTCTAATCTGCTTAAATTTTAGATTCATTTCCTAGCTTCAAACTACTCCTGCATAATCTTGCATAGCTCATCAAGAGAGCGTTGAAAGTCCCACTTTTCATCAATCTCTTGTTTTAAAAATGCTTCCATTGCTGTGCGTTTATTTATCGCCTCATCAAGTTCTATATCTGCCCCCCTTTGATACGCTCCAATGCGGATAAGCACTTCATTTTCTTTAATCAATGAATACAACCGCCGAAACTTCCGCACATAGCCTAAATGCTCCGGGCTAATAATATCATTAATAATCCTTGAAGCAGAGTTTAGAATATTTATCGGTGGGTAGATTCCCATATCTGTCAAATCACGATTAAGCACAATATGCCCATCTAGGATACTTCTGCTTTGGTCTGCAATAGGATCGCTCAAGTCATCACCCTCAACTAGCACGGTAAAAAACGCTGTGATAGAGCCTACGCTATCTTCTTTCCCCGCCCTTTCCATAAGCTGTGGCAGGAGCGTTAAGACTGATGGGGGATAGCCCTTACTCGTAGGTGGCTCTCCTAGGGCTAGTCCTATCTCTCGCTGAGCCATAGCAAAACGCGTAACAGAATCCATAATAAACAGCACATCATTGCCAAGCGATTTAAAATATTCAGCAATAGCCATTGCACTAAATGCCCCATATTTACGCATAAGTGGCGAATCATCGCTTGTAGCCACCACAAGAATGGTATTTGTCAAATCATTATTAAGATTCTTATAGATAAACTCCGGCACTTCCCTGCCCCGCTCCCCTATCAATGCAATAACCTTAATGGGTGCTTTTGCCCCACGCACTATCATACCCATAAGCGTGGATTTGCCTACGCCACTTCC
Organism: Helicobacter cinaedi CCUG 18818 = ATCC BAA-847; assembly: GCF_000155475.1. GTDB lineage: Bacteria > Campylobacterota > Campylobacteria > Campylobacterales > Helicobacteraceae > Helicobacter_C > Helicobacter_C cinaedi. The sequence continues at coordinate 113,433 of NZ_DS990393.1, forward strand.
AGCAAAGATTCCCATTTTTTGCCCTTTGCCACAAGTAAGAATACTATCAATGGATTTTACCCCCACCTCAAAGACTTCATCTATAAGCCCTCGCTTTAACGCACTTAGCGGCGAACGCATAAGCGGCGTTGTCGCTTGAGTATGCAAACTCCCCTTATCATCAATAGGCTCTCCCAAAGGATTCACCACTCGCCCCAGCATAGCCTCCCCCACAGGAATATTTAACCCGTGGTTTAGAATCTCCACCTTATCACCACATTTATGCCCCTCTACAAAGGAAAATGGGCTAATAAAAAATTTCTCCCCCTCAATGGCTATCACCATACCCAAACTTTGCTTTTTTTCACCCTGTGTGTGAATCTCGCTTTCATCTTCTTTATCAAATTCTTTATCAAATTTGCCACAAAGCTCCCCATTAAGTCTCCCATTACGATTTTGTGCGTTTAGATTCTGCCTACTTGGGATAATTTTTACAATATCGCCAACTGAAGGCTTCACACCATTAGCTACAAACATATTTTGCATAACTTTTATAAGCTGCCCGTAGCTTGGAGAAAGATTCATATTATGTTTTAATTTTTCTTTGATGTGAGATAATGGCATTACAAAACCTACTTTTAAGATTTTTTTTTATAGAATACCAAATTATACTTTTTTATTTCATTAAGGACCACTATGAATTTCACAACAAAACGCACAAACAACGCTAATGCCATCATTAATGGTAGTATTGCTCAATCCAAACTTGAGGAAAAGTTTGACAAAGTCATCAAAAAAATCGCTCAAAGCGTGAAAATTGATGGGTTTAGAAAAGGCAAGGTCCCCGCACAAGTCATCAAAGCAAGATACAAGGATCAAGTAGAGCAAGACGCACAGCAAGAGGCGATACAAGATTTACTTGACTTGGCACTTAAGGAGTTAAATGTCGCTCCAAACTCGCTTATTGGGAATCCTATGATTCTAAAGTTTGATAAGAATGAAGATAAGATTGATTTAGAGATAAAAATTAGCATTACACCAAGCTTTGAAACCGATAATGTAGAAAAATATGTCCCTGAAGTGCAGCTTGAAGCTATTACAAAAGCTCAAATTGATGAGCGATTAGCAGAGATTGCTAAAAGTCGCGCTCCGCTTAGTGAAATTACAGAAAATAGGGCTTTAGCAAAAGACGATACGGCAAATATTGACTTTGAAGGCTTTGTTGATGGCAAGGCGTTTGAGGGTGGTAAGGGAGAGAATTTCAACCTTGTCATTGGCTCAAATCAGTTTATCCCCGGCTTTGAAGATACTCTTATTGGTATGAAAAAGGGTGAAAAGCGAAGTATTGATGTTACTTTCCCAGAAAATTATCAAGCCACACATCTTGCGGGTAAAAAGGCGAAGTTTGATGTAACACTTCACAAGATTTTGCAAAAAGATTCAACTAAAATTGATGATGAGTTTGCAAAGAGTATCGCCGGAGTTGAATCTAGCCTTGAATCCTTAAAAGATATGATTAAAGAACAGCTTGAAATGGAGCAAAAAACCGAGCTTTATAATAAAGAGCTTAAAGAAAGGCTTGTGGAAGCATTGCTTAAAAATATCTCTTTTGACCTGCCCGAGCTTATTGTAGAGCAGGAAATGGATATTTTATTTAGAAATGCCCTATCTCAACTTGCCCCAGAAGAGATTGAAAAAATGAAAAACAATCAAGAAGAGGCAAAAAAGGTGCGTGAAACACACCGAGATGAAGCGTGTAAAAGTGTGCAAATCACTTTCATTATGGATAAATTAGCAAAACAATATAATATCGTTATCCAAGATAATGAAGTTTTACAAACGATTTATTATGAAGCGATGATGATGGGGCAGAATCCAAAAGAAGTTTTAGAATACTATCAACAAAATAACCTTGTCCCTGCTATTAAAATGACAATGATTGAAGATAGGGTGTTACATTATTTGCTTAATGAAAAGTTTGCAAAAAGCAAAGAAAAAGGCACAACTTCAAAAGCGGATTCCAAAGCAGAATCTAAGGCGGATTCAGGCAAAACGGAATCTAGCAAAAAAACTAAATAAGGATAAGCAATGAGTGGATATATTCCTTTTGTTATAGAACGCACGGGGCGAGGTGAGCGAAGTTATGATATTTACTCGCGTTTGCTTAAAGACCGCATTATTTTGCTAAGTGGCGAGATAAATGACCATATCGCTTCTTCAATCGTAGCCCAACTGCTATTCTTAGAAGCTGAAGACCCGGATAAGGATATTAACTTTTATATCAACTCGCCCGGTGGGGTTATCACAAGTGCGTTTAGCATTTATGATACGATGAATTATATCCGCTCTGATATAAGCACCATTTGCATTGGACAAGCTGCGTCTGCTGGGGCATTCTTACTTAGCTCTGGCACAAAGGGTAAGCGTTTCTCTCTGCCAAACTCTCGCATTATGATTCACCAACCACTTGGTGGCGCACAAGGACAAGCCACAGACATTGAGATTCAGGCTAAAGAGATTTTGCGTTTGAAAAAGATTCTTAATGAGATTATGGCGGAAAACACAGGGCAGAGTGTGGAAAATATCACACAAGATACGGAACGAGATTTTTTTATGAGTGGAGAAGAAGCGAAAGATTACGGATTGGTTGATAAGATTCTTACAAAAAGTTTGAAATAGGTTTTGGAGGTATTTTATGGATTTAAGTGGATTAGACTTAGATATTGGCAATAATGATTTTTTTGGGAATCTTGATGTCGTGGGGCTAGAAGGCGGTAAAGCAAAAACGCAGTCTATCCCCTCTGTGTCCATAACCCCGACAGATACGACACAAAAGCTCAGCTCTATTTCCAAACAGACAATGGAAGCCCTTGAAAAAGATGACATTTTGCCTTTACCCGAAAACTTTGAAGCTTATTTTGAAAAAACACTCTCACAAGAACAAGATGAAAATGTGCGAGAAAAGATTAAGGCGATGGTAGAGAGTGCAAATCACGATTCTAGGCTTATTGCCCTTGAAAAAACTTTCAATGATAATTTTACAACGCTTAAATCCGTTTTGGAGCAGCTCCTTACCCTTTGTAAGCAACTCTCATCAATGGAGAGCAATACAAACAAACGCCTTGCTGAAATTGCTGCTATCACAAATCCCCTTGGCACACAGAATGCCATTAAGGTGTTGCTAAACGAGATTAAGGGCTTTCACAAGCAGTTTGTTACACAAGCTGATAATATCTCTCGCTCATATCGAGATATGTATGCAAAGTCCTCCACAGCCAAAACAAGTGCTATGTATGACACAACACTTGGAATCCACAGCAAAAGCTTTTTCCTGCAATCTTTGGAACTTGAATGTAAAAATGGCAAAGAGTTTCCACGCCACTCTGCACTTGTAGTGTTTTCTCCGTCAAAGGAGCTTGGCGCACAACTCACAGACCAAACAAAGCTTGTTACGACTTTTAAAAATATCGCTAAAATCGTTTCAAAGAATATCGGCACAAAGGACCTTGTCAGCTATCTTGGCGGTGGGCGATTTGGAATGTTGCTTAAAAATGTTCAAGCCCAAGGTGCGATAGACTTGTGCGAAGAAGTGATTAAAAAATGCAAGACGACCAATATTTTTATCGGTGATTTGGATTTGCATTTGCATATCGTTATGGGCGGGATTGTATTTGATGTCAATAAAACGCCTGAATCTATGCTAGAAGAGGCAAAAGCCGCACTTGATGAAGCATTGAGCGAAAACAAACACTTGCAATTTAAACAAGCAGAAAATAGCAGCGGGGGCGGGACATTTGGCAGTGCAGATTCAGATGATTTAGATATATCTAAAGATGGCTTTGGAGATGATTTTGGCGACTTTGGCGATTTTGAAATATCCTAACCCCATTTTGCGTCAAAAATCTACAAAAGTAGAATCTTTTGATGAATCTCTACATACCCTACTTGATGATATGTATGAGACGATGATAGAAAGTGGCGGTGTGGGACTGGCGGCAATTCAAGTCGGCATTGCCAAGCGGATTCTTGTTATCAATCTCCCACGAGATGAGGATAAGCAACAATACAAAGAAGATTTACTAGAAGTAATTAATCCCACTTTTTTAACCCAAGAAGATGATATAGAGTGGGAGGAGGGCTGTCTGTCTGTGCCGGAGTTTTATGAAAGTGTGAAGCGATTTAATAAAGTGTCAGTCGCTTATAAAGATAGATTTGGCAATGATAAGATTCTCCAAGCAGAGGGCTTTTTAGCCGTGGCATTACAACACGAGATAGATCATTTAAATGGAATCTTATTTGTAGATAAGCTCCCCATTCTTAGACGCAAGAAGTTTGAAAAAGAACTCAAAAAACTAAAAAATCAAAAAACATAATGGTTAATACAATCCTTAGTGCGACAAGCTTTGGCACGAGTGCAAAAATCATTCAGGTAGAAGCCACTTTCATTAGGGGACTGCCTAGCTTTAATATCACAGGTCTAGCCCATAGCTCTATCCAAGAATCCAAACAACGCGTCCAAGCTGCACTTGCCAATATCGGTATCACCCTGCCACCGCAAAAAATTAATATCAATCTCTCCCCCTCAGATATTCCCAAAAATGGAGGGCATTTTGACTTGCCAATCGCCCTAGCACTGCAAAAAACGCAGCTCAAGGATATTTTTGCCTTTGGGGAGCTAGGGCTTGATGGGAGTGTGAAATACACAGATTCTATTTATCCACTCCTGCTTGACATTACCCTTTTGCATAAGGACGCAAAAGTCATTGTCCCCTTGTCTGCAAAAGAGCTTCTATCCCCCATTCCGCATTTGCAATTTTATTTTGTCTCGCACCTGCAAGAAGCCATAGATATTTTGAATAATCTAGAATCTAATCCGCATAGCACAACGCCCCATAGCATAGATTCTATCTCGCATTTTGGCTTTGCAAACTTTGAAGTGCAAGGGGAGAAATATTTTTATAATGAAAATTTTGACTTTGATTTTAGCGAAGTGCAGGGGCAGGATATTGCTAAGCGTGTTGCCCTTATTGCTGCTGCTGGGCTTCATAACTTCATTATGGAAGGCTCACCGGGTAGTGGCAAAAGTATGATAGCCAAGCGTTTGCCCTATATTCTCCCGCCTAGCTCACTGCAAGAGATGATAGAAACCATAAAATATCAGTCCCTAAACAAGCAAACTGCCACTTATACGCCACTTCGCCCATTCCGCAATCCCCATCAAAGTGCGAGTAAATCAAGTATCCTAGGCTCTGCTACGCAGTATGAAGTCAAGCCCGGGGAAGTGGCATTAGCCCATAATGGCATTTTATTTTTTGATGAATTACCGCATTTTAAAAAAGATATTTTAGAATCTCTGCGTGAGCCACTTGAAAATAATAAACTTAGCATTTCACGCGTGCATTCAAAGCTTGAATATGATACAAACTTCCTATTTGTCGCCGCACTCAATCCCTGCCCGTGCGGGAATCTGCTTAGTAAAACAAAGGAATGCCGCTGTCAAGAACGAGAGATTAGTCTCTATCGTGGGCGATTATCCCAGCCATTTTTAGATAGGATTGATTTATTCGTGCAGATGAATGAGTATGAAAAAGATAGGAATCTACCAAAAGGGCTAGATTCTAAGAGTATGCAAGAGCTTGTATTTCAAGCCTTTACAATGCAAAAGCAAAGGGGGCAAAACGCCTTCAATGGCAAGTTAAATGAAAAAGAGATTGAGACATATTGCAAGCTAGATTCACAATCACTTGCCTTACTTACCCAAGCAAGTGAGCGTTTCTCACTCTCATATCGTGGGCTAAATAAGATTAAAAAAGTCGCACGAACCATTGCCGATTTAGCAGGGGAGCAGGAGATACAAAAAGCCCATATCCTAGAAGCGTTGAGTTATAGGAAAATCTAAGGAGAGACTATGCACGATAAACAAGCCCTGCATCGCCGTTTAAAAAAAATCATAGGTCAGCTTAATGGCATTGATAAGATGATAAGTGAAGACGCTCCCTGCCCTGATGTGCTTATCCAGCTTAATGCCGCAAAAAGTGCCATTCACAAAGTGGGGCAGATTGTGCTTGAGGGGCATATTAATCATTGTGTGCGAGATAGTATCGCAGATTCTAAAAGCGATATTGACACGGCACTTAGTGATCTTGCCAAAGCCCTAGAGCATTTTGGTCGTATGAGTTAGAAGCATCTCTATTGCTTAATAAACAAAGTGTGTTAAGCAGAATCTTAAAAAAAAGCCTCTACTCTTGCAAACTTTCCTTAATCGCCAAACGCATATTTTCAAGCACATTTAGGCAGGTGTTAATCTCATCTTGTGAAAAACGCGAAAAAAGCAAAGATTCTAATTTTTTGATTTTATCTTTAATAAGATTAAGTGCATTTTCACCATTTGGGGTAAGCACAAGGAGTGTAGTGCGTTTATCACAAGAATCTTGAGTTTTTACAAACAAGCCCTTATTGACAAGGGAATTAGCCTCGCGTGAAATAGTCGCCTTATCCTTATGCAGCTCCCTTGCGATATGGCTAATGTGAATTTTGGGATTTTCTGATACCATAAAAAGTATCACACCTTGCTCAAAGCTAAGATTATGAGCCTTAAGCTCTTTAATGAAAAATTCCTGAAAACTTCTAGCCGTTCTACCGATGTGATGCCCGATGAGATATTGCGTATCATTCTGCAAAATTTAAGCCTTTTTAAAGTTAGATTGTGGGTATTGTAACAAATTTTGCTATAATTTGCACTTAGGCATAGTAGGTGGTTGCTTTTGTTTAACAAAAGAGGAAAGTCCGAGCTACAAAGACAGGATTCCATTTAACAAATGGCTAAGGTAACTTAAGGGAAAGTGCAACAGAAAACAACCGCTTTTGCAAGAAAGTAAGGGTGAAAAGGTGGGGTAAGAGCCTACCGATTTTGCAGCAATGCAAAATGTCAATGCAAACCCAATCCGTAGCAAGAAGAGTATGGTTATCGTCTTACACTTCAAACTCTTCGCTTGAGACATATTGTGAAATATGCCCTAGATAAATAGCCACCCACGACAGAACTCGGCTTATCGCTATGCCTAGTTTGACGCATATTTAATGACTATACATTCTTTCAAGCTAGAATCCAAACTCGCTAAAACCGCTTAGAACTAAATTACAAAGACAACGCATTATATGGAACAAAATATGCTTAAACAATCAACAAGATTCCAAAGTGAAGAGGTAAATATGCAAAATATAATCGCCATGATGCAAAAGCACCAAAAGGACATAGAAAAGCAATTTAGCCAAGATTCTAATACGCAAAGCATACATAAATTTAGCGAGGATATGAAAGGGGCAAATGAGTTTATAGGAGCATTGCAAACGGCGAATGTAGCGTGTAGAAAGATTTTGAAACTAGCAAAAGATTTGGGTGCAAACAGCCTTTCACAAGATTCGCAAGACTTGCAGGACATTATAGAAAACACCGCTTTTATGGGGGTAAAGCTCTTTAACACACAGCTTAGCACGACACTCAATGCGACTTCTTACATATTTTGTATTGATAACCCTATGCCACTGCTTCAAGCAGATTCAAATACACAAGCCCTTATTGCCTACATAGAGGAAAAATCACAGGAAATCACGCAGATGCTTCTAACTCTTAGCGATGCGTTAATAGAATCTAGCACACCTAGCACATCAAGCGAGAATTACAACTTTAATGAGTTTAACGCCAAGGCGTTTAGCCAAATGCTTAAAGGATAGAAATGTTGCGTTTTGCTCCATCTCCCACAGGTGATATACATATAGGCAACCTGCGGGCTGCGATTTTTAACTACATTATTGCCAAACAAACTAACCAAAAGTTCCTTATCCGCATTGAAGATACAGACTTAGCAAGAAATATTGAAGGCAAAGATAAGGAGATTCTCTCTCTTTTAAATCTTTTTGGCTTATTGTGGGATAATCTTATCTATCAAAGTCATAATTTTGACAAGCACCGCCAACTCGCACAATATCTCATAGAAAAAGATTTAGCCTTTTACTGCTACTGCTCTAAGGAGTTTTTAGAATCTAAGCGAGAAGAGGCAAAAGCACAAAAAAAGCCTTTTCGCTACGATATGCAGTGGGCGGAGCTTGAAAAGCATACAAATAAAAATCCCGTTATCCGCATTAAAGGAGCAAGCTCCACCATTAGCTTTGAAGATTCAATCAAAGGACATCTAAGCTTTGAACCCCACGAGATTGATAGCTTTGTGATTATCAAAGAAGATGGAATCCCAACCTATAACTTCGCTTGTGCGGTAGATGATATGCTCTATGATGTAAGCTTTGTAGTGCGTGGAGAAGATCATACAAGCAACACTCCACGGCAGATTCTAATCCATCGTGCTTTGGGCTATGAAAAAGTCTTAGGCTACGCACATTTGCCTATTATTTTGGGAGAAAGCGGTAGTAAGATGAGTAAGCGAGATAGTGCCTCATCTGTGGCGTGGCTGTTAGAGCAGGGCTTTTTACCACAAGCGATTATCAACTATCTCATCTCAATGGGGAATCATACGCCCCAAGAAGTGTTTAAACTGCAAGAAAGCTTTGCGTGGTTTGATATAAAAAATATCGCTAGATCGCCTGTGAAGTTTGACATCAAGCGATTAAGATTCTTAAATAGAGAACATTTAAAAATGCTAAACGAGCAGGAATTTGCCCTGCTTGTTGATAGCAAAGATTCAAGTGTGGGGGCATTAGCAAAGCTACATTTGCAAGAGGCAAGCACACTTAATGAGATAAGAGAAAAGCTAGATAAGATTTTTGCTCCAAAGTGCATAGAGACTGCTGAAAATGGAGAGAGCGGAGAAAACTATGTGGAGGAATGTAAAATTTTATATGCGATTTTATGCGAGATGATAGAATCTAAGGACTTAAATTTGCAAGATTATGAAAGCTTGAAAAATGCCCTAATGCAACGCTCAAACTTAAAGGGCAAAAAATTCTTTAAGCCTTTAAGGATTCTGCTCACCGGACAAACGCACGGCTTAGAATTAAGCGAGATTTACCCCTATTTGCGATTTTTCCTAAAAGATATTGTGCGATTAGATAGAAATGCCATTGCGGATTCAAATGCAGATTCAACACAAGCTATAAAAGACTAGGAGGAGATGATGGTAGTAGGCACTCTCTTAAATGCGGTTGCTATGATTTTGAGTATGCTTATAAATCTTTATGTGTGGGTGATTGTGATTGCCGCACTTGTAAGCTGGGTAAGACCTGATCCATACAACCCCATCGTGCAAGTGCTAAATCGCCTAACACAGCCCCTTTATGCTAGGCTACGCTCCATTATACCAACAGCGATAAATGGCATTGACTTTGCCCCACTTATTGTGGCGGTGCTACTTAAATTTATTGATTTATCTCTCGTGCAGATTCTAGCCAACTACGCTAAAACTTTGCAAATTTAAGGATAAAAATGAGAAGCTTAATCTTACTGCTTTTAGCCCTTTGTATTGGTTTTGCCAAAACGGATATTATACTTGAATTTTTAGAATCTAAGCCAAAAGGCTTGGCAAGGGATTTTTACATCTGGCAATTTTTATCAAATGAGCATACTTCATTGCAAGATGCACTCAAAGCCTATGAGCTTATCCACCGCAAAACTTCAAAGCTTGATAGCCTTATGAGTGCCAAAGGAAAAGTCAGCGAACTCCCACGCAAACTTTATTGCCAACGCTTGAGCTTTGAAAGTCTAAAAAAGCAAGACAAAGATTGTATAAAATCAGGGCTAAATCTCGCTAATGTCCCCACAATGCCACAGAAAAATAAAGACTTTTTGCTCAAAACCTTTCAAAATGATCCTACATACAAAAAACGCATTGAGATTCTAAGCAAACCAAATATCCTAACAGGTATGCTAAATAGCGATGCGGCGACTTTTGCAGCCTTGTATTATACACTAAGAGATAACCAACGCTTACAGATTATCAATCAAACCATTAAACCCCAAGCCCTTAAAAAATTTGCTGATGAAAATAATAAATCTTTTAACAATATGCTACAAAAAATCATCGTTACCCACGATAACAGCTATGCAAAGTTTAAAAAATCGCTTATCGGTGCAAAAATTACAGGAGCAGATTCTTACACACTTTTTTTGCTAGGGCTTAATGAGATTTTACATCAAAAGCCCAAAGCGGCATTAGAATATTTTAGACTTTCAAGTAAAAATGCCCCAACAGCTATGCAAAAAAATCGTGCTTTGTTTTGGGAATACTCCCTAAGCCACGATAACAAAGTCTTAGAGAATCTTGCTTCAAGCACAAATGTGGATCTCTACACCATTTATGCTAATCAAAAGTTAGGCGTAAAACCAAGCTACGAAGTAGTAACAGATTTAGGCAAACTCTCACCTAAAAAGCCTGATTTTGACATTAAAGACCCATTCCAATGGCAACTTTTAAAAGATAATCTCTCGCAAGTTAAGAGTGATAAAGACTTAGAAGAGTTAAGCAAACATTTCACCTATGAAGATACAAGCGCACATCTTGCGTATGTTTTAAATCAGCTCAATAAATTTAAGATTCACTATTTTATCACGCCTTTTAGCGACAAGCTTAAGTGGAAAAGTGATCACGAAAAAGCCTTTACCTATGCTATTGCCAAGCAGGAAAGCACCCTTTTGCCCGCTCTTGTCTCGACTTCTTATGCTTTGGGTATGATGCAAATTATGCCTTTTAATGTAGAGCCTTTTGCCAAAAGCTTAAAACGCGACAATATCACGCTTGAAGATATGTTTAACCCCATAACCGCCCTAGAATTTGGGACATTCTATCTTAATGATTTGGGCAGGGAGTTTAAACATCCGCTTTTTGTATCTTATGCTTACAATGGCGGTCCGGGCTTTTTACGCCGCACATTAAAAACAAAAAAATTCTTTTTGAAAAATCGCAACTACGAGCCGTGGCTCTCTATGGAACTTATCCCCTATAAAGAATCCCGTGATTATGGCTTTAGAGTTTTAGCAAATTATATTGTTTATCAAGAGAGTTTTGGCAATACTATCAATCTTGAAGAATATCTCAAGCAAACACTTATCAATTAAGGAGATTCTATGATACATAAATGCTTATTTCCCGCCGCTGGGTATGGCACACGATTTTTACCCGCAACAAAAGCTATGCCAAAAGAAATGCTCCCTATTCTTACAAAGCCCCTTATTCAATATGGTGTAGAAGAAGCTTTAGAATCTGGTTGCCACAATATCGGCATTGTTACAGGGCGGGGCAAACGCAGTATTGAAGACCATTTTGATATAAATTATGAGCTAGAACATCAAATCTCTGGCACAGATAAAGAAGAACTACTCTCTAGCATTAGGAAACTCACAGATTCTTGCACCTTTTCTTACACAAGGCAAAATGAAATGAAAGGCTTAGGACACGCTATTTTGACAGGCGAAACACTCATTGGTAATGAAGCCTTTGCCGTAATCCTTGCTGATGACTTGTGTCATAATGCAAAAGGTGCAGGGGTGCTTAACCAAATGGTAGCTTTATACAAAAAATATCGTTGCTCCATTGTGGCTATTGAAGAAGTGGATAAGAATGAAGTGAATAAATACGGCATTATCCAAGGTGAAGAGATAGAATCTGGCGTGTATCGTGTAAGCGATATGATAGAAAAGCCAAGCATTGATAAAGCCCCTAGCAATCTTGCCATTATTGGTCGCTATATTTTAACGCCTGATATTTTTGATATTCTGCGTGTTACAAAGCCGGGCAAAAAAGGGGAGATTCAAATCACTGATGCCCTTTTAGAGCAAGCCAAGCAAGGCAGAGTATTAGCCTATAAATTTCAAGGCAAACGCTATGACTGCGGAAGTATTGATGGCTATGTAAAAGCAACAATTGATTTTTATGAGCATTTTAAGCACTAGAAGCCCTTAAATGTTTAATATTAGCTTTTATGTTGTTTGTTGGTTGGTATTTTTTCTGCTATGCTTACCTGTTATCTTTGCTGGGCTTTTGGCTGTTGCACTTGAAAATGATAAGACAGAGATACAAGAAAGTCGCTTGAGTATCCTGTTTAAAGAACTCAATGAGTTTGCAAATGACAAAGCTAAACTTAAGCCATTGCTTGATGAGTTTTTACGCTCTTTTAAGACTTATCCAAAGAATGGCGAAGAGTATGGCTTGTGGATTGAGCTTATTTCTGCCTTTGCTGTAAATATGAATCTTATGGAGGTTGATGAAGTAGTGAATTTTCAAGATAGCCTTGAATCTGCCAACCCTGAAAGCAAAGCAAATATCAAAGAGGCAATTGGCAGAGCCTTACAAAAACGCGAAAGCAAATAAGCACAAACAAAAGGATAAGAAATGGATTTTTTACAAATACACAAAACTCCAAAGATTCAAGGAAGCATTAGCATTTCTGGTGCGAAAAACTCCGCCCTACCCATACTTGCAGCCACACTTCTTAGTAAAAACGAAGTAACAATCAGCAATCTGCCTAATGTAGCTGATGTCAAAACTCTAGCTAAACTTTTAGAACATCTAGGCGTGAATCTTGAGTGGTGTAATCCTAACACACTCAAAGCTCAAGCCCAAAATATCGTGCATACTAAAGCCATTTATGATATTGTGCGAAAAATGCGTGCTTCTATTCTTGTGCTTGGACCGCTTTTAGCGCGATTTGGACATTGCGAGGTGAGTTTGCCCGGTGGCTGTGCTATTGGTGCGCGTCCTGTGGATTTGCATATCAAGGCTATGGAAAAAATGGGTGCAACAATTCAAATTAAGGGTGGATATATTATTGCTGAAGCCAAAGGCGGACTAAAAGGGGCTGATATTTTATTTGATAAAATCACCGTTACAGGCAGTGAAAATGTCATTATGGCAGCCGCCTTAGCTCAAGGCACAACGCGTATTATTAATGCTGCTAAAGAGCCTGAAGTCGTGCAACTATGCGAGATTCTAGCCCAAAGTGGCGTTGAGATTATAGGTATTGGGACAAATGAGCTAACTATTACAGGCAGTGGCGGAGAATTACTTGATTTTAATCCTATTGAAGTTATACCTGATAGAATTGAAGCTGGGACCTATCTATGTGTTGCGGCAATCACAAACTCTTCTATCACGCTTGAAAGGGTGCAAAATGCTCATCTTGGAGCGATTACTGATAAGCTAGAAGAGATTGGCTTTAGTTTTAACAGGCACGATTCTTCACTCACTTTGCTTCCAGCACAGAAGCTAAAACCTTTTGAGATTATTACCACTGAATATCCCGGATTCCCAACCGATATGCAAGCACAATTTATGGCTCTAGCGACACAATGTGAAGGCACAAGCGTGATTGAAGAGCGATTATTTGAAAATCGCTTTATGCATGTGAGTGAATTGCAACGCTTGGGTGCAGATATTTCACTCAAAGGCAATCACGCCACGATAAAGGGCATTAGCCCCCTTGTTGGAGCCGATGTAATGGCGACAGACTTAAGGGCAAGTTCCGCCCTCATCGTTGCTGCCCTTGTGAGTGAAGGGGTAACAAATATCCACAGAATCTACCACCTTGATAGAGGCTATGAACAAATTGAAAAAAAGCTTCTTAATCTAGGTGTCAATATCACACGCCTAAAGAGCTAGATTCTAAGTCTATGGGGAAAATCTAAGGGGGACAAGTGATAAAAAATGTGATAAAAAGAATCTTTTTAGTCTTAAGCGTAGTCTTTGCTTTCACAGCACTTGCAACACAGAGTGAAGTAAATGAGCTGGAATTAAGAATCTCCTACACAGGAAGCAAAGATTCACCTATCACCATAAAGACACAATACTGCAAAGGCACAACGCTCAAATGTGGCAAACAAATTAAAATCGCACCAAATGGCGTTGTGATTTTCCGTGCAAATTACATTAATGATAAATACGATGGACTTGTCCGCTCATATTACTTAAGCGGCAAACTTAAAGAATCCCGAGAATATATTGAGGGCAAAGAGACAAATACCCGCACACTTTATTATGAAAATGGCAAGATTGAAAGCTCACAAATGTATGTGGATAATAAACGCGAGGGCGAGGGCAAAAAATACTATGAATCTGGCAAAATAAAAGAACAGTTTTTTTACAAAAATGATATGCGTGAGGGCGTAAGGCAGGAATTTGACAAGTATGAAAAGCTCACTTTTGAGACAATGTATAAACAAGGCAAGAAGCAATGGATTAAGCAATACGACACAAAAGGTAATGTCATTAATGAAACAAGCTGTCGCTGGAATCCGTGCTACTAAAAGGAGGGAAAATGACAAAGGGCAAAATAATAACAAAAGCTTGTAGCTTTCTTATCTTTTGCTATGTGTTAGGGTTTTTGACCGCCTGCCAACGAGAGCCAACACCACAAGAAACCACAATTTCAACCCCCGCAAAAACACCCACACACAAACAAAACGAAAATACAAAGCCTAAGCAAAAGCCCACTCAAAAACCTACTCAAACTTCTGCTAAAAATGCTATCAAAGATTCTATCTCAAACCCTGCCCAAAGCCCCATAAATGAGCCAAACACAAGCACTCCAAGCAGTCAAAAAGAGCAAGATTTTGTAGCTTCCACAGAGCCTTTATCTCCACAAGAAAGCCAAACTCACAAAAAAACCTACACGCAAGAAATGCTTGAAAACATCACAGGAGAGGAAAAAAACGAGCAAATACAAGAAGATGGACGCACATATAACGCCCAAATCACTTACAAAAATGGCACAAAAATCAAGCACGGCAAAGAGATTCTATACTACCTTGATGGCGGAGTGGCACAGAGAGCATTTTATATTGATGGCAAAATGGAGGGGTTATTTCAAATGTTTAGCCAAAAAGGTGTGCTGATTTATGAAGCCCATTATCGTAATGGGCTACTTCACGGACCTTGCAGACTTTTTGATGTAACAAGTGGCAAGATTAAAAGTGAGATGAACTTTGCCTATGGTTTGCAAGAAGGACAGATGAATATTTATGACATAAAAAATGGCAAACTTTGGCATCAGCTCCACTACAAACAAGGCAAAAAAGAAGGCAAGGCAGTAGGGTTTGATGAATCCGGCAAGATTGTGCGTGAAGTGTTTTACAACCAAGATATGGAAATAAAGCGTTAAAACAAAATATGCTAGAATGCGGGGATTGCTACAAGAATTTTCACAAGTAAAGATTTTTACAAAAATTATCACAACATATAAAGGATTCTACAATGAGTATGTTTATTTCTACGCGAGATGATAATAAAGATTTAGGCGTTACTTTTCAACACGCAATACTTAATCCAAATGCCCCACAAGGCGGACTTTATACATTTTTTAAACTTCCTTTGTTTAGTCAAGAAATGCTACAAAGTTTTCAAAATCTCTCATATAAACAATTATGCGAAAGGCTCTTTTCTTCTTTGAATCTCAATCTTAACCCAAATCTTTTGCAACAAGCCCTGCAAAGCTATGATAGCTTTGATAATCCTACAAATCCCGCCCCGCTCCACACTTTAAGCAAAAATCTCTTTATGCTCAATCTCTATTCTGGTCCTACACGAGCTTTTAAGGATATGGCTTTGCAACCCTTTGGTGTTTTACTCTCTTCCTTTGCCAAAACAAATAAAACCCCTTTTATGATTCTAGCTGCTACAAGTGGTGATACCGGTCCTGCGACACTGCAAAGCTTTGCGAATAAAGAATATATAAAAGTTGTATGTCTCTACCCAAGTGGTGGCACAAGTGATGTGCAAAGACTGCAAATGACAACACAAGAATCTAAAAATTGCAAGGTTATTGGCATTAAGGGGGATTTTGATGATGCTCAAAGTGCGTTAAAATATCTCCTTGCCAACAAAGATTTTATCCATAAGCTTAACAATCTTGGAATCTCGCTCTCCGCTGCTAATTCTGTGAATATAGGACGCATTGTTTTTCAAATTGTGTATCATTTTTGGGCGTATATGAGTGCGGTAAAAAATGGCAATATCACCTTTGGAGAGAAGCTATCCATTGTCGTGCCTAGTGGGAATTTTGGCAATATTTTAGGGGCATTTTTTGCTAAAAAAATGGGCTTACCCATACACAAGCTTGTGGTTGCCTCTAATGTCAATACTATTTTAAGCGATTTTATAAATACGGGTGTATATGATATTTCTTTTCGTCATCTTATCAAGTCAAAATCCCCAGCAATGGATATTCTAAAAAGCTCAAATGTAGAGCGAATGCTGTATTTTTACTTTGGGGCTAAACGCACAAAGGAGCTAATGGAGAATCTCTCAACGCAAGGCAAATATAGCCTTTTAGATTCTGAACTTGCTCTTGTGAGAGAAGATTTTAGTGCGATGAGTTGCGATGATACACAATGTCTGCAAAGTATCGCAGAATGCTTTAAAAATGGCTATGTGCTTGACCCACACACGGCTATTGGCTATTATGTAGCAAAGACATTGCAGGAAAAAGGCGTGATAGATAAAAGCATTATCCTAGCCACAGCGGAATGGAGTAAATTCGCCCCAAGTGTGAATACCGCTCTAACACAAGGACAGATTCTAGAATCTTCCCAAAATATTTGTGATGAAGAAGCCATTAAAACAATCTGTGCCAAAGCCAACTGCACAATCTCAAAACAAATCACAGATCTTTTTAACAAAGATGAAGTGCAAAAAGATGTGCTTGATGTGGCAAAGCTAGAATCTTGCATTATAGAGTGGCTAAAGACATTCTAAAGGCACACAAGGAATTAATACAAATATGCTAGAATCCGCACATTTTAAAAGAGTCAAAAGGAGTGAAAATGGACTTTGTTAGCGTGATTATGGGGAGCAAGAGCGATTGGAGTGTGATGAGTGAATGTATAGAAGTATTTAAAAAATTTGATGTGGCTTATGAGGTGATTATAAGCTCGGCTCATCGCTCACCGGAACGCACAAAAGAATATGTCAAAGACGCACAATCTCGTGGCGCACAAGTTTTTATCGGTGCAGCGGGAATGGCAGCACATCTAGCCGGGGCGATTGCCTCTCAAACTTGTAGGCCTGTGATTGGTGTGCCTTTAAGTGGTGGGGCAATGGACGGACTTGATGCCTTGCTTTCAACGGTGCAAATGCCTAGCTCTATGCCTGTGGCAACGGTGAGTATCGGTAAGGCTGGGGCAATTAATGCGGCGTATTTAGCTATGCAGATTCTAAGTCTTAAAAATGATGAGCTAGCGGGGAAACTCATTGAAGATCGCGTGATGAAAGCCAAAAAGGTAGAGCTAGATTCGGCAGAGATTGAAGTGAGAATCTAAGGGGGATTTATGGAAAATACGACAACTTGGCTAGAACTCCACGAGTTTATTAAGCTCTCTGGGCTTGATGAAACAAAGATTATGGACTTAATCAATGAGGGGAGTATTAAAAGCAAGGAAGAGGAAAATAAGATTTTTGTTGATGCGACTTCTGGGACTTCCGCCCTTGTGAAAAAGGTAGAATCTGGGCTAGTGTCTGCGGATATGAATGGCAAGGAGCTTGATCCTGTCTTTGTAGAAAAGACAATTTCCACTATCCTTGGGCTGCACGATAAAGTTATTTCAGCAAAAGATGAAACCATCAGTGCTTTTAAAAATGAAAACTCATTTCTAAAAGATGCGCTTATTTCTATGCAGGAAGTGTATGATGATGATAAAAAGACAATGGAGACTTTGCGTTTGGAATTAGAGCGTTCAAGGGAAGAAATTGAATTTATGAAACGCAAATATCGCTTGATGTGGGGCAAAGTCTCCAATATGACAGAGACAAAATGATAGCACAAGAGATGTGTTTTGACTGCTTACAAAGGCAGATTAAAAACTTTTCAAAAATGCTTCCAACGCATAATTTACAACCCTTGCAAGAATGCGTTGAAAAAAAACTTTCATCTCTTAAACAAAGCTATATCACACCAAATAAGCAAGATAATCTTCTCACACCCCCACAAATTGCTATTGATATTTATAAAGATTTATCCACCACGCTACAAAATGATGACCCATACGCATACATCAAGCAAAAGAGCATACAAAAAGCCTTTCATATCTGCCAAGAGCTTATCTCACGCTACCCTGCCCCAAAGCTTGAGCCAACAATACATAATGAAAAAATAGTATGGGGTGAAGATTCTATCTTTGCTCGGCTAGATTGGGCAGTTAGAATGGCTATTTTAGGCAATGTTATTGACTATGGCTCACAGCATAGCTTTAGCTTTGACAATGCAGATTTTGATTTTAAATCTTTGCACTTTGGGGCGTATGACTTAAAGCCTTTTATCTCAAAATTAGAATCTGCTAGAAGTCTTTTATATATTGCGGATAATGCGGGGGAAAATATCTTTGATACTCTGCTTATTGCCACGCTTAAAGCTATTTATCCACATCTTAGCATAAGCTATGCGGTGCGTGGCAGGGCGATTATTAATGATTTGACATTGCAGGATATGCTTCACCCATTAGCACAGCCTTTGGCAGAATCTTGTGAAGTTTTAAGCTCAGGTGTGAGAAGTCCGGGCTTTGTGTATGCTGATGCGAATACTCAAACGCAAAGCCTTTATGATTCTGCGGATATGATTCTAGCCAAAGGTATGGGGAATTTTGAATGTTTAGAATCTTATAAAGATGAACGACTTTTTTTGCTTTTTAAGATTAAATGCGATGTTGTGGCAAAGTTTTGCAACAAAGCCAAAGGCACGATGATGTTTTTACACAATACACATTATATAAAGGAGTGATATGCTTAGTTTTTCAGATATTTTATTACAATTGCAGGAGTTTTGGAAAAATCAAGGTTGCCTTATCGTGCAGCCCTATGATATTCCCGCAGGAGCGGGGACATTCCACCCTGCGACTTTATTAAGAAGCCTAGATTCAAAGCCGTGGAGTGTAGCCTATGTCGCCCCATCTCGCCGCCCCACAGATGGACGCTATGGGGAAAATCCAAACCGCCTAGGGAGCTACTATCAATTCCAGGTGCTTATAAAGCCTAGCCCCGATAATATACAAGAGCTGTATTTGCGTAGTCTTGAATCTTTGGGACTAGATATAAAGGCTCACGATGTGCGTTTTGTAGAAGATAATTGGGAATCCCCAACACTTGGAGCGTGGGGGCTAGGCTGGGAAGTATGGCTAGATGGTATGGAAGTAACGCAATTTACATATTTTCAGCAAGTAGGCGGTATCCCCTGTCGCCCTGTGGCAGTAGAAATCACCTATGGTGTGGAAAGACTAGCAATGTATATTCAAGGCAAGGAAAATATTTTTGACATTGTGTGGAATACTAATCCGCCAATGCTCTATGCCGATGTGCATTTGCAAGGGGAATATGAGTTTTCAAAATATCACTTTGAAGTGGCAGATACACAAATGCTTTGTAGCATTTTTAATCAATACGCTAATGAAGTCAAAAACTGCTTGGAGCAGAAAATCCCCCTTGTTGCTTATGACTACACAATGCTTGCAAGCCATTGCTTTAATGTCCTTGATGCCAGAAAAGCCATTTCGGTAGCTCAAAGGCAAAACTACATTTTGCAAATTAGAGATTTAGCCAAATCCTGTGCCTTACTCTATAAAGAAATGGAGAGTGAAAGGGAGCATAGAATCACAAAGGCAAAAGGGCTATAATGCGTTTTATCCTTACTTTTTTTCTTACTTTTAGCACCTTTACACATCTGCTTTATGCGGAGAATCTCGTGCGGGATTTTGAGCTTTACAAGCTTAATTATGGCGATAAAAACGCACCGACTTTATTGCTTATGGGCGGGATTCACGGCGATGAACCCGGGGCGTATTATTCCACAGATTTATTTTTGCGACATTATAAGATAACAAAGGGGAGCGTGTGGGTTGTGCCTGTGGTGAATCCGCACGGAATGTTTGCCAATATGCGTGGCGTGTATGGCGATATGAATCGCAAGTTTGCTGCTTTGAGCCACAATGACCCAGATTATGAGAGTATCCAAAAAATTAAAAAGCTCCTTGCCAACCCGGAAATTGACATCTCTATGCACTTGCACGATGGGAGTGGATATTGGCGTCCAAAGTATGAAAGCAATCTTTTAAATCCACATAAATGGGGCAACTGCTCGGTTGTGGATCAAATACGCATTGATGGAAAATATGGGGAATTAGAATCCTTTGTGGCTCAAATGGTGGCTGATATTAATCTGCGGATTTTAAATCCCATTCATCGCTTCCACGTGCATAATACCCAAACAAAAGCCAAAAATGATGTTGGGCAACTCAAAGCTCTCACTTTCTTTTCACTCTCTTTAAATAAACCCGCCCTTACAAATGAGACAAGCAAAGAGCTTGATGTGCCAACGCGTGTGTTTTATCATCTTTTAGCTATTGAATCTCTGCTAGGACAGCTAGGTATTACTTTTGAGCGGGATTTTAAGCTGAATGTCGCTACGATTAAAACGCTTCTTAACACAACAGATTTATACGCAAAGATTGAAGATTCTATCTTTTTGCCCCTAGATTCCTTGCGGACTAACCTTGCCTATTTTCCACTGCCAAAGCAAAACAGCCCAAAACAGCTAAAGATTGAAAGCCCAAGCTATCTGCTTGGTATAGTTCCGGGCAAAAATGGCAAGCTCAATTTACACTATGGCTCACGCAAACTTAGCACACTTTCCCCACAATGGTATGAGTTTGAACATTCACTTGAAAATGTCAAGATCAAGGTTGATGGAGAGCTACAATCCGCACCAATAGGCTCAATAGTCTATGCTAAGCAAAGCGTTGAGTTTGAGCCTTTAGCCAATCATAGAGTAAATGTTATCGGTTTTGTCTTGCCTAATGATAATAATCCCCTGCCTAATGAAAGCGGTGTAACAATCTACAAAAAAGACTTTAAGCCCCAATATAGCCTTGATACTAATGCTTTACATTTTCGTGCGGAGTTTTACCGCGATAATGCCTTTAGCGGTATGATTATCATCTCTTTTGCCAAGCCTAGAGAGAAAAGAGTTTCAACCTTTCAGCAAGTGCATTACACGCCAGCTCCGCATTCTAAAACTGCCAAAGCCACGCAAACAGCAAAAATTGCAGATTCAAAACAAACCCAAGCAAAGACAATAGATTTAAAAACAACAGATTCACAAGCGACTTTAAAACCCAAGCCAAAAATAATAGAATCTGAATCTACAAACACAGCCCCCGCAATACTTGCTGTCAAATCAAATCTCGGGCTAAATTTAAGAGCAAAGCCTAGCACAGATTCTGCTATCATCGCCAAATTGCCAAAATATACACAGGTAAAAGTTTTACAACAAGTAGGCAAATGGAGCAAAGTTTCAGTAGATTCTATTCCACAAACAAAATCCACGCAAACATTGCAGGGCTATGTGATAAGCCAAGCTCTAAGCAACACGCTTTTGCCCCCACAAGAGCAAAGCCAAGCCCAAAACACAGAATCTACACCGCAAAAAACCACAAAAACGCCCCAAAGCACAGAGCAAGATTCTAAATTAGAGCAAAAAAAGACAGAATCTTATGCCAAAGTCATCGTTAATACCGCTATGGTAAGGGCAAAGCCTAGCACAGATTCTATCATCATCGCTAAAGCACCAAAGGGACGAAAAATGCAGATTCTATCCTTTGAAAAGGGCGAGAACAATGCACAGTGGGCGAAAATTTATTACATCTTTGAATCTCAAAGTGGCAAAAGAGAGATACAAGGCTATGTAGCAAAGCGACTTTTAGAGCCAATCCCATAAATTATAAGGATAAGGGTATGGATTTTATCATTAATGAAAATACTTTTCTTATCTCCGATAGCCACTTTGGACATAAAGCAGTATTGCAAAGAGAGCCTTCACGCCTAAAAAGTGCTAGGACAAATGGCTATGATGATTTTTATGCGTTTCATAAAGATTTATGGAATAAGGCAGTGGGGAAAAAAGATAGAATCTTACATTTGGGGGATTTGTATTATCCGGGTGGGTTTCACTACCTAAAAGAACTGCGGGGTAAAAAACAGCTCCTTGTCGGCAATAATGATGTTACGCGTTTTACCAAGCTTAAAGCACTGAAAAGCTGGCAGGTGCAAAGGGGCTTAAATTTGCAGATTCCAAATGCTAAGGCGATACGCAAAAAACTCTATGAAAAATACGGCAAGATGATGATAAAAGATGATGTGTATCTCAATGCTATTATTGCTGATTGTGGTGGGGAGCGGATTATGTTTTCGCATTTTCCGGTATTTCACCGCAAGGCACACGATAGATTTGCTAAGAGTAGAGAAAGCCTAGATACGCTTTTTGCCCTAGCAGATTGTAGCTTAAATATCCACGGACATATCCATTCACGCGATACAAATTATTCCTTTTGCTTTAATGTCAGCTGTGAGCGTTTGGGCTTTGAGCCAAAGACTTTGGGCGAGATTCTAAGATTATGGCGAGAAAAAAATAGAATCTAGAGGATAGAATCTAATGGGAAAAATAAGACTCAAAGGATAAAAGAATGATTTATTTTTACGCACTTATCGCCAATGGCACAAAGCAGATTCCAAGATCATTCCATAATGCCTTTGTAAAACTCCAAGAATACGATGTCCTTGAAACACAAGGGAATATCCATAAGCTTAAAAGTGATTTTATCATCGGCAGTGTGGATATTTCACAAAGTGGCAAGGTTTTTTTAAAAAGTTTTAGAGATACAGATTCTGCGGATTTTGTGCTTGAAAAAGGTAAATTTTATAAACTCAAAAAGGGCGATATTATCTTAGCTAAAAGGGGTAAAGCAAAAAGCAAAGGACAAAAAGGCAAAACAAAACAAAAAGCAAATCTTATCACACTTTTATACGCCATAAAGCCCTACGCCATTGCCGTGCTTGTGATGAAAAAGGGGTGCATTCTTGCCCTAGAGTTAGAATCTAGGGGCAAAAGGGGGCGTTACCTTGAGCTAAAACTCTCACAAAAATCACTCAAAGCCCTGCCAAAGCATTGTGTGGTAAAAGTGGAAGTGGCAAGTGGCAATATAGTTGAAGTTTTTGGGGTGCTAGAAGATGCAAATATTGATGAAAAAATAGCCCTAAGCACTTATAATCGTGCCTATGATTTTAGCCCTAGCTCTAATGAATTTGCTTTGTCTTTTGGTAATGAAGTGGATAAGGCTATGTATCCTAATCGTGCGGATTTAAGCCATTTGCCCTTTTGCGTGATAGATCCCATTGATGCAAAAGACCACGATGATGCGATTTATTTTGATGTAAAATCACGCACACTCTATGTGGCAATAGCCGATGTCAGCGAGTATGTAAGCTTTAATAGTGAGCTTGATAGAGAGGCTAAAAAAAGGGGCTTTAGTCTGTATTTTCCACACAAAGTCCTGCCTATGCTGCCTTTTGCCCTAAGCAGTGGAATCTGCTCTTTAAAGCAGAATGAACTGCGTTTAGCAATGGTGTGGGAGATAAGCTTAAACACAAAAGCAGAAGTGAAAAAAAGTAGGCTTTTTGAAGCCCTTATACAATCACACGCCAATGTCAGCTATGAAGAAATAGAATCTTTTTTACAAAATAAGTCCGTTAAATCCACGCAACTGCCCGATTCTGTTACGCAATGGCTCAAAGCCTATGTGCCATTTGTGAAAAAATGTAGAAAAAACCGCTTAAATGTGGGCTTTGATTTTAAAAATGAAGAGATAAAATTAAAGTTTAATAAATCTATGGAAATTTCCTCGTGGCAGAAAAACACTCAAAGTTTAGCCCATAGCATTATTGAAGAATCTATGCTTTTAGCTAATGTGGAGAGTGCAAAAATGCTAGATTCAGGTATTTTTAGAATCCACCCTCCGCCACAGCTAGAGCGAATAGATGAGCTAAGATGGGATTTAGAATCTATGGGCTATGAAGTGCCAAGGACACAAGATATACACACGCTGATTACGCAGATTCAAGCTCAAGCTGATGAAAACGATAACGCCAAAATATCTCAAAATGACAATCAAAGAGCAATAGTAGATGGGCTTATGATTAAATCTCTAAGCAAAGCGACTTATAGCTCAAAGCCTTTGGCACATTTTGGCTTAGGATTTGAATCTTACACGCATTTCACTTCACCTATCCGCCGATATAGTGATCTTATTGTGCATAGAATCTTAAAAGCGATTTTACATAAGGATAAAAATTTGCCATTTTTGCTTGAATCTTGCAATGCCACCACCCACGAACTCAACCTAAAAGAAAAGCAAATAGCCCAGATTGAATCGTATTTTTATCATCTTAAAATGTTGCGATATGCTAAAAGGCTGCTAGATAAAGGGCTTAGATGTGAGATTCTAGTCAGCAGAGATGAAGGGGAAGGTGTGGCTCTTAATGTCATTCCGCAAGTGAAAATCACACTTGATAGGTTTATGCCGCGTTTTAGCGTGGTGGAAGTGGAGATTATGGAGGTGGATTTGCTCACTATGAGTGTTTATGCAAAGGTGCTAGATTCACAAGCACAAGATTCTATGTTGCAGGATTTAGCACAAAAAACCACGCAAAAACGCACTAAAAATCACACAAATGCCACAAAGAAAAAAAAGGATAAAAATGAATAAAGCCCAGCTTGATACATTGCTCAAAGAAAATCCGCCTCGTGCGAGTTTGCTGTATGGAGATAGCTTTATGGTGGGCTATTATGGTAAGAAAATTGCCCAAAGCTTAAAGAGTGAAGAAAAAACCACCTTTTATTTTGATGAATACAATAATATCAGCATCAATACCCTGCTTTCACAAGGCTCACTTTTTGGCACAAGCTCCCTTGTGGTGCTAAAGATTAATCACAGACTTAGCAAAGCAGATATTGAACTCTTTTTACACTCTTTGAGTGCTAATACACATAATGCCTTGATTATAGAATATTATCAAGCACAAAATAAGTCTAGTGGCGATTATATGCGTGATTGCAAGGGTATTGTGGGGTATTTTCATCACCCTAAAATGCCAAAAAATAGCGTTGTTGAAGTGCGATTTTTTGAGCCAAATATGAGAGAATGTATAGGCTTTTTACAGGAAAGAAGCAAGGAGCTTGGGCTAAAGATTGAAGATAGAATCTTAACTCAAATTCTAAATATACAAAATAATGATATTGCCCTAAGCCTAAATGAGCTAGAGAAATTTAGCATTTATGCGGGAAAAAGCATTGATATGAGTGAAGTTAATCTATTATGCGATGGTGTGGGGAGCTTTAGCATAGAAGAGCTGTGCTGTGCGGTTATGGATAAAAAGCCCTTTATTCATATATTGCAAAATATTTATGAAGAGGGTGTGAATGAAATAATGATGATTGGGGAGATTCAGCGATTTTTTTATCAACTTTTTTTATTTTTTGCTTACGCGAAAAGCTATGGGAGTATCAATGCAAGGGAGATTCTAGGCTATAATCCCCCAAACCACATTATTGAGCGTTTATCACGCTACTGCATACGCTTTAAGGAAGCAGAATATATTCATATTTTTGAGTTACTTTCACTCTGGCGATATGAAGTCAGCAAGGGCAAATCTAAGCAATCTATGGGTGCTTTAATCAAAATTCAAGAATTGATACGCTAGAATCCGCCCCCTATGCCTTGCTCTTTTGGCTCATTTAGGCTACGAAAGGGCGGTTACACCAAAAGGAGACATAATGAAATTCTACGAGACGATGTTTATTCTCAAACCGACACTTGTTGAAGAAGAAATCAAGGCAAGAATTGATTTTTTCAAAGAAGTTATTACAAAAAATGGTGGCGAGATTGAAACCTGCCTTGATATGGGTATGCGGAATCTTGCTTATGAAATCAAAAAAAATAAACGCGGATACTATTTTGTTATCTACTTCAAAGCAGAGCCTAGCTTGATTTTGGAGCTTGAGCGAAATTACCGCATTAATGAAGAAATTTTGCGATTTATTGTGATTAAGTATGAGAGCAAAAAAGAGCAAAATGCGTGGCAATCGCTTGTCAATAAGGCAAATAATAAGCCTGAAGCAAAAGCTACAAAGCCAAAAAAAGAGGAAACCCCAAAGGCAGACACACAAGAATCTCCACAAGCCTAACACACAAAAGGACGCTAGATGTATAACAAGGTAATTATGATGGGAAATCTCACACGAGATGTAGAGCTACGATACTTGCCTAGCGGAAGTGCTCTAGCGACTATTGGATTGGCAAGCAATAGGAGATATAAAAAGCAAGATGGTTCGCAAGGCGAAGAAGTATGCTTTGTTGATGTGAAGCTTTTTGGGCGAAGTGCGGAAGTGGCAAATCAATACCTAAGAAAGGGGAGTAAGATTCTCATTGAAGGGCGATTAAGCTTTGAATCTTGGACCGATCAAAGTGGAGCTAAAAAAAGCAAACACACCATCACAGCTGAAAGTATGCAAATGCTAGATTCTAAATCTATGGGCGAAAGTGGTGCGTATAGCGAGAATGGAGGGGGATATAATAATGCCTACTCCGCAAATCCTGCAAACACCACAAACAATGGTGGATATAATAATCCAAATGCAGGATACAATCCTCAAGGCTATAATCAGCCACAAACTTATGGCGGTGGGAGAGAAGCAGCGGGAGGCTATTCTCAAAATATCCCTGAAATCAATATTGATGATGAAGACCTCCCATTCTAAGCATAATTTTTGGTAAGGAGACTCAAATGGAAAAGAAAAAATACTCAAAACGATACTGCCGATACACTGAAACTAAGCTTGAGTTTATTGACTACAAAGATGTGGAAATGCTGAAGCATTCACTTTCAGAGCGATATAAGATTATGCCAAGACGCTTGACAGGCAACACAAAGAGATGGCAAGAACGTGTGGAAGTAGCTATCAAACGGGCAAGACATATGGCACTTATTCCATATATTGTAGATAGAAAAAAGGTGGTTGAAAATCCTTTTAAAATCTAATTTGCCGATGTGAAAGGGCTTTGAATCTTTCACATAGCTGCTTTTGCAGCATAATCTCTTCATTTTTCTCGCATAACTTTAGCTTTCTCTTATAGCAAAGGTTTTATAATACTTACTTTGCATTCTCTTAGATTCCAAGGCTTAACAATGAACAAATCTGTCTCGCTACACTTAATACTTTTTGTCTGTATTTTTGGCATTTTTTTATGGATTGTAGATTCTTCTAGGATAAGTCAAGAGGTGCTTGATTTATTCCCAGATAATGATAACAGAGCCTTGATTGAAGCCCACAGACATTTTGCAAACTCAAAATATGTCCCCTTAGCTTTGCGTGGATTTGATGAATCTTCAAAAAAGCGATTTGAGACACTTCTTTCACAGGTTGAAAAAATTCCCAATGTCGCTTCCATCTCGCAATTCCGCTCCTCACAGCAGCAACAACTCTATGACTTTTTAACCAACCCTAGCTCATATCTCCTTACCCCAGATTCAAACTCACAGGCAGACTTAGATTTTACTCAAATTTTTACCCCTATATTGCAAACGCTCCAAACTTCGCAAACGCCACAAATTTTACAAGATTCACGCTCACCCCTTATTGCCAAAGATTATGGATTTTACGCCCTTGTGGAATTGCGTAGCCTTGAGGATACAGAGCTTCAAGGCACACTCCAAAGCTTCAAAGAGTTAGAATCTAGCTATACGGATATGCGATATTTTTCCGCTGATTTTATGCGAGTGGAGAATCTAGGCTTGATTTTACAAGAAGTCAAATTTCTTTTAGGCTTTGCATCGCTTGTATTTATTGTGCTGTATTTTGTGATTCTCCGCATACCGCTTTTGACTTTTCACACCATTTGCACACTTATTCTTGCTAATATCATTGCCATTTTGCTCGTGCTGTGCGTGTATCCAAAGGTTACGATTATGGCATTAAGCTTTGGTATGGGGATTTCAAATATTGCCATTGACTATATGATGCACCATCACTTTTTTGGGCTTTATGCACGGAAAAAAGCAATATTTAATCGTGCCGTGTTTTATGGCTACATTACCACAATACTAGGCTTTGGGGCGTGTTTGTTTATCCCTTTTCCGCTTTTAGCTCAACTTGCCCTATACGCGATGATTTCTTTAAGTATTGCTTATATGAGTTTTGCTTTTATCTATCCGCATTTGGGCTTAAATCCCCCTAGGCTTTTTTCTTTTATCAATCATTTAAGAAAGCCTTACATACCCTCTTTTGTGTTTTTGCTCCTAGCCTTTCTTGGCTTTATTTACGCCGCTTGGCATACAAGGCTTGATTTTGATCTCTCTAAGCTTGACTATCACAACACGCAAATGCTTGAACAAAGGGCATTTTTTGAAAGACTTCACAACGATACACCACAAGTTTTGCTACAAGCTAGAGAGCCTCAAGGGCTTATGCTCTTTGTGCGAGGACTTCTTAGCGAAGGGCTAAATATAACTTTTAATAAAAAGCAGGGAGAAACGCAAGAAAAGCATTTTTATCTTTTGGTAAATATGACACAAGAGCAGATAAAGCACGCCACTTCGCTCCTTGAAGCATTAAAAACAAATTCAAACAGCAACCTTAAGCTATGGAATGCAGCAGAGCAAAAGCAGATTCTAGAATCTGATCTTATGCTTGAAACACGCTCTTTACAAAGCATTATGGATAATCTTGCAGATTCTATTTATAAGCCTATGATGTTTGTTTTGAGCCTTGCTCTAGGGCTTATGCTTCTCTCTCTGTCCCTTAGTTTAAGAAAAGATTTTTTTCACGCAGTGGGATTTGTGCTTTTTCCTTTGAGTGTGGCACTTTGTGTTGTTGCGAGTCATAGTGAATTTAATATGATGCACCTTTTTGCGTTGCTTATCCTTGTGGTAGTAAGTGTAGATTATGGAATCTATGCGATAAAAGAGGGAGAAAATCCACGCACAAACCACGCTATTGTCTTTTCAGCCTTAACTACCGGGGCGAGTTTTGGGATTCTAATCCTATCACAAACCAAGGCACTTAATTCCTTTGGAGAAGTGATTTTTGGCGGTATGTGTTGTATGTTAATTCTGCTTGTGTTTGGAAGATTTGGAGAAAGATTCTAGTCTAAAATCAAGGCTAGAATCTTAAAAACGCTACCTATCTTTGAGTTTTAGCTCACCAATGAGTTTGGCATAGCGATTATATTGTGTTTTCTTAAGGTAGGCTAGAAGTGATTTTCTCTGTCCTACAAGCTTCAAAAGCCCCAAGCGACTTGAATGATCCTTTGGGTTTGCTTTTAAATGCTCTGTCAAATCCGCAATTCTCTGTGAAAGCAGTGCGATTTGCACCTCACTTGAGCCTGTATCCTTACCATCTCTTGCAAATTTTGCAATGATTTCCTTTTTTTTCGCCGTATCTAAAGCCATAATGACCTCCTTGATTGGTATAAAATAAAGGGTGGATTGTATCGTAATAAACTAAATATCAGTTAAAAGCAACTCCAAATCAACCTCCATTTTAAAATCATACTTTTTTATTATTTTGTAAAATTTTTACTTTTTTTTCAATTTGTATATCAAAATTTTCAACTTATCCCGTATTTTAATCTAAAATACGGGGGGGGGGGGGGGTAAAATCGCAATCTCAAAAAATACTTTTTGGAGGTTTGATTATGAATATTTTTAGGTGGCACATATGGATGTTTTTAGTCTTTTTGGGGGTTACTTCTGCTTCAGATTCTGTAGAATCTCTTCAAGCAAACACCAAAAAAGAACAATCAAAGCACGAAATAGAAATAAAACATCGCTACTTTGTGGGTGCAAGCTTAGGATATGGTATGAGTTCAATAACAAGCAGCGGTGTAACCCTTTTTACAGATAGTGGTAATGGATTGAATTATGGGTTTTATATAGGACAAGAAACACAAATGCCTGAAAGCGATTTCTCAGCTCGTTACTATACAAGTTTGGATTACATCTTAGTAAATTATCCCGGTCAGTGGGACATTAGCACATTTAAAATAGGTTTTAATTTTGATGTACTTTACAACATTAAGCATTATCTTGATGTATTTGGTGGATTAGGCGTTGGCTTTAATTTTTTTGGTGGCAATACGATTAACAACTATCGTGATGTATATATTAACCACAAAATAGGCTATAAACCTATGGGCAAATCTAGGAATAAGGAAATTATTTGCTAACAGGCATAGTTTAGAGTTTTTTACACGAGTGGCAATTCTACCTAGCACCATTTTTGACACAACAGCAACCAATATCTACACAGGTGCCACTGGGCGATTTGAGTTAAAAGATAGAACACACACCATTAATATACGCTATATCTTTCTATTTTAGTGTGTATGATAGCTGTCCATTAACCCAACTAAATACTCAATTTCATTGAGAGTAGTAATACCCTCAATGAAAACAACTACCTACTCTTCAATATAATTCTTTAATTTTCTGCCTACTTTTGGGTGTTTGAGCTTTTTAATCGCACTAGATTCTATTTGTCGCACACGCTCACGGGTAACATTTAGCTCCTTGCCAATCTCTTCTAGTGTGCGATCGCTCTCATCATCAAGCAATCCAAAACGCATACGGATAACCGCCTTTTCCCTATCATTAAGCTGTTCTAGCACATCATCAATTTGCACCTTCAAATCCTCTTTAAGGATATAGTCCATAGGACCAACAGAGCTTTTATCCTCTACAAAATCCCCAAACTTCCCATCATCATCGCTCCCAATAGGTGCATCAAGGCTTACTGGCTCTTTTGTAATCTTAATCACATTTTTGACTTTATCAATAGGCAATCCCACTTCTTTAGCAATATACTCAATATCTGGCTCTTTACCCGTTTCCTGTATATGCTTACGCATAATCTTGTGGATTCTATTAATCGTTTCTATCATATGGATAGGGATTCTAATTGTGCGTGCTTGATCGGCTATGGCACGAGAGATAGCTTGGCGAATCCACCAAGTCGCATAAGTAGAAAACTTAAAGCCCTTTTTATACTCAAACTTATCCACAGCTTTCATAAGCCCAATATTCCCCTCTTGAATCAAGTCCAAAAAAGGCAACCCACGATTTGTATAACGCTTGGCAATACTCACAACAAGGCGGAGATTTGACTTTGCCATTTTTGCCTTTGCTTTATCAGAAATGGACTTTCCACGTTTGATTTGCTCTAAAATCTCTTTTAACTTTTCTGGCTCTAGGTTAAAGCCCCCCTCACTTGCCTCTTTTGTTTGAAAAAGCTTCTTAAGCTCCATATACACACTAACCATAGTCGTCTCTGGCACCATTGAGGCAATCTCATCGCGACTCATCGCGGTAATATTAGCAAGAATCTTTTGATGATTTTCCACAAGCGTGTCATTAAATAATGGCAGTTTATATTCCAAACGCTTTAATTCACGCTCAAAGCCATCGCCACTTTTTAAGCTATTCTCCATAGCTCTTACAAGCTCATTAATAAGCTTACTTGTAGGTCCCAAATCCAAAAGCTTCATTTTCAAAATATGCTTTTTGTGGGAGAGCAACAAAATATGCCCTAATTCATCTTCACTTTCACTAATGGGCGTCTCGAGCACTTTGAGCCAATCCTTCTTAGCCTTATCAAGTACTTTAAAACTCTCCATTACCTTTTCAATTCTCTTTTGATCTTTTTTGGAATTTGCCTTGCGTGAGTTCTCCTCCTCTTCAACAGCATCAAACTCCTCTTCCTCCTCTTCGCCCTCTTCTTCCTCATCATCAAAGCTTTTAAACAGCTCTTTTACGCGTCTCTCTCTATTAATCAACGCATCTTTATAGTCATAAATAAAATCAATCAAATACGGCACAGAGCAAATCGCATCAAGTATGGTATTCTCACCTAGCTCTATATTCTTACTTAGGCTTACTTCCTCTTCTTTTGTTAATAATGGAATCTGTCCCATCTCCCGCAGATACATTCTTACAGGGCTATCACTTCTACTCCACTCTAACAGCTCCTTGTCTTTCATAAAATCAAATTCATCTTCAAGCTCTTCATTGAGTAGCTTTTTTCTATCAGCTTGGCGTTGAATCTGCTCTTTGGTATTCAGCATTTTTGCTACTTCAGATGAGCTTAAAAGCTGTTTTTTATACTTTTTACTTAAATCTTTTATTTTTTTGACTTGTGCTGTTGTTGGGGCTTTGAGCATAATCTGTGCGATTTTCTCATAAGTGATATAATCGCTATCCTCTTCTTTAAAAAGATTTTCTAGTTCTGCATTAACTTCTTTTGATTTTTTGCCTATTTTTTCGGATTTTTCTGACATTTATTGTATCCTTAGCAGTGAAATAGTGGAAAATAAAATCGGCAATTGTATTTAAAATTGCATAAATCTTTGATTAAGACTTTTAATTCTCCCCAATCCTAAAGATTAGGGATTGGGGATTATTTGGGGTTGATTTCTTCGCGTCTTTGGAGATATTCCCAACGCGCTTCTACATCTTTTTGGAATTGTGTAATGATATGCTCATTTTCAGGCTTGAAAAGATGTTTGAATCGCCCTTGTGCGCCAAGATAATCACGCACAGGAATCACATTTCTTGGGCGATATGTAATGTGAAGCTCCACACCATGAATAATCTCAAACAATGGGAACACGAGAGAATCCACAGCCAAATCACTCACTTCAACCGTCTTATTAGATTCAAATCGCCACTCTGTGGTGCAGGCACTCATTGCATTAATAAAAGTAGGACCCTCTGTGTCAATGGCTCGTTTAATTTTTTTATTCATATCTTTCCACTTATTGGGTGCGACTTGAGCGACATACGGAGAGCCGTGAGCTGCCATAATAAAAAGCAGATCTTTTTTCTTTTCTTTCTTACCATAGCTTGAGCTTCCAGCAGGGGTTGTTGAAGTGCTTGAACCAAGCGGAGTAGAGCCACTTCTCTGCCCACCGGTATTCGCATAAACTTCATTATCAAGGCAGATATAAGTCATATCGTGCCCTCTTTCAAAGCAACCGCTAATCCATTGAAACCCAATATCATAAGTCGCCCCATCACCACCAAAAGCTACAAATTTTGGCTTTTCTCCAGTATATCGCCCCTTGCGTGCCAAAGCCTTATACATCGCTTCAGCTCCAGCCACTGCCGTAGAGCCATTCTCAAAACCTATGTGAATCCACGGCACATCCCAGCTTGTATGTGGATATACCGCACTTGACACTTCCAAGCACCCTGTTGAGTTTCCTAAAATAATAGGTCCATCAACCGCACTTAGCACCTCACGCACAATCATTCCGTGTGCACAGCCCGGACAAAGTAAATGTGCACCTTCAAATTTTTTTGATGATTTTTGAAATTCTTTTAGATTCTTGACTTCTTTTACCATTGCATTCTCCTTTTAAAAAAAGCTCATCTTAGGTCCGCGTAAGCCCAGCATTTGCTGAAGTGGGTGGGTAAGCTTACCAGCCTTTGCATTTGCATCAAGTTCAGCAAAAATACCCTCTAAATGTGCTTGTGTCAAATCGCGTCCGCCAAGCCCATAGATATAGTTTGACATTATAGGGTGTGCCCCAGCTGAAAGAGCTGCTGCTGAAAATTCATTAAATAACATTCCAAGCGCTCCAGCAGGCAAACTTCTATCCAAACACGCCATCGCTTTAAGATTCTTCATCGCTTCGCCAACTTCTTTAAATGGAAAGGGACGCAAAGAGCGGATAGATAGCACACCAGCTTTTATGCCCTTTTGCTCACGCACCTCTTTTGCTGCCACACGCGCAGATTCTACACTTGTGCCAAGTGCGACAATCGCCACCTCCGCATCTTCTAAGTCATAGCTTTCAACAAGGCTATACTTACGCCCACTTAGCTTTTCAAATGCTTCAAACACTTCATTAATCACAATATGTGAATCCATAATGCCCTTATGTAGCTGTGCCTTATGCTCAAAATGCCAATCTTCTTCAGTTTGCGCACCATAGGTAATAGGATTAGAAAAATTCAGCATAGGATTATGTGAGATGTACTCACCAATAAACTTATATGCCACCTCATCGCTAAAAGGTCGCACAGATTGTGCTGTATGAGAGCAAATAAAGCCATCTTGATTTACAATTACCGGCACTCTCACACGCATATCTTCAGCAATTTTAAACGCCATAAGGTTGAAGTCATACGCCTCTTGGGGATTGTATGTGCAGAGATTTATCCAGCCTGTATCGCGGCTAAGATACATATCAGAATGATCGCCATTAACATTAAGTGGTGCGGCTAAGGCACGATTGACAAGATTTAGCACGATAGGCAAACGCATACCAGACGCTTGATACAACACCTCAACCATCAAAGCAAAGCCTTGAGAGCTAGTCGCTGTGGCTACACGCCCACCAGCAGCTGCAGCCCCCACACACGCACTCATCGCCGCGTGTTCAGATTCTACCATTACAAACTCACCATCAATGTAGCCATTACTCACAAAACTCCCATAATTTTGCACGATAGGCGTTGAAGGCGTGATAGGATAGGCTGCCACGACATCAATTTGAGCTTGACGCAACGCTTGGGAAGCAGCCATATTCCCATCCCATACTTCAATATCTCTTACTTCCATTACTTTTGCCATATTCTCCTCCTATGCTTCTGTCTTTTTAGGTTGCTTTTGGGGCCACTCTCTTAATGCCTCATCATTATCCTTGTGATCATTAAACATAAGCAAAGACTTAGGATTTGTAGGACATACATCTACACAAACACCACAACCCTTGCAATGCACATAATCCACCCCAGCTAACTTATCATTACTTGTCAAAATAGCCGCATCAGGGCAAAATACCCAGCAATTAAAGCAGTTAATGCAAATCTCGCTATTATGCACAGGCTTTTCCACACGCCAATGTGCCACACTATCAGTAAATGAGCTATCGCCACTATAAGTTCTCTCGCATTTATAAAGCTCCATCGCCCCATCTACACCCTTTTTAAAAGGAAAAAGCACGGAGCCTATTTCAAATTGATCCCAATCTTTTAACTTTTCCATAAAATCTCCTTTATGTTATTTGACTTCCTCATAAGCTCGTCTAATCGCCACCTTATTCGCATCAATCACCTTTTGAGGAAGCTTCTTGCCAAGCACTTTTGAAAAAGATTCTAAAAAATAATCAATCTCAAGCATACCTGAAACTTTCATCAATGCCCCAAGCATAGGTGCATTTGGCACGGATTTACCAATGGCATCAATAGAGATTTGAATACAATCAAGTGTGTAAAGCTTCTTTGTCGCAAGTTCTGGCTTTTTCTCTATAAGCTCTTCCTTGCTTAAACGCGTAGTGATGATGTATTTTGTAGAAGGCTTATCATACAAGCAAATATTTGTGATAAACACCAAGCCCGGGTCAATCACCAAAATATAATCCGGATTCATAAATTTCTCGTGATTTAAAATCGGCTCAGAATCTATCCTATTGTACGCCGTCATTGATGCACCGCGTTTGGCTGAACCATAAAACGCAAATGCCTGCACTTCTTTGCCTGTCCCTGCGATTACATCGGCTAGACCCTTCGCACCTGTTACAGCACCTTGCCCAGCACGAGAATGCCATCTAATTTCAAGCATCTTTATATCTCCTTCCATTGTTGGATTTTGTGTGGGGATTCTAGCACAGCAATGCTAAATAATCGTGTCATTTTGAAACATTTTAATTTTATATAAAGAAAAAAGGGGGAGATTCTACACATTTTCGTAAAGAAAAACTTTACCAAAATTTAGGCAGTTTTTTTGCTATAAACACAACTTTTCACGCTAAGATTTTAGGCTATAATACCGCCTTGATAATCTTTATCATCTCACAACATTAAGGAATCTTATGACTGACACAGCACAGAGAGAATCTCACACGATAGAATCTAAAAAACGCGTTTTTTCAGGCATTCAGCCCACCGGCAATATCCACCTTGGCAACTATCTAGGAGCAATCAAGCAATGGGTAAGCTCACAAAATGAGTATGAAAACATCTTTTGCATTGTCAATTCCCACGCCATTACCACGCGTCAAAACCCTGCCGAATTGAAACAAAAAACCTTTGAACTTGCTGGAATCCTACTTGCCTGCGGGATTGATACAAGCAAATCAAGCCTTTTTATCCAAAGTCAAATTGATGAGCACCCGGCATTAGCGTGGATTCTAGACTGCCATATTCCTATGGGCGATATGAGTCGTATGACGCAGTTTAAAGATAAATCAAACAAGAATTCAAAAAATATTAATGTCGGTTTGTTTAACTATCCAGCCCTTATGGCAGCAGATATTCTGCTCTATCAAGCTCACAATGTGCCTGTGGGCGAAGATCAAAAGCAGCACCTAGAGCTAACGCGTAATGTCGCTATCCGCTTTAACCGCGAGTATGGCGAGTGCTTTAGGATTCCAGAGCCTATAATCCCTAAAATTGGTGCTAGGATTATGGGGCTAGATGACCCACATTCTAAAATGAGTAAATCCGCCAAAGGCGAAAATCACGCGATTTTCCTGCTTGATAGCCCAGATATAATCACACGAAAAATCAAAAAAGCCATTACAGATTCACAAACTGAAATTGTCTTTGATGAAAGTCGCTCAGGGCTTTATAATCTTTTGTGCATTTATGAGATTTTCACGCAAAAAAGTCGCCACGATATAGAATCTGAATTTATAGGCAAGGGCTATGGACATCTTAAATCCGCCATTGCCGAAGTATTGGTAGAATCTTTGCGTCCTATTCAAGAAGCTTATGCCAAAATCAGCCAAGATAAAGCCTATATCCAAAGTGTGCTTGATAGCAGTGCGGATTCTATCCGCCCCATTGCCAAGGCTACTTATGATAAAGCCAAACAACTTGTCGGGCTAGTGTAATGGCAAAATCTATGAAATCTGTGAAATGCTTATCAAGCTTGTATTGAAGGAACAAAATGTCAAAACTCGCTCAACCCAAAAGAATGCTACTCCACGAATATTTATGGTTTATCCTACTTGGCATTATCGCTACAAGGCTTGTGTATTCTAGCCACACAGGCACAAGCCTGTCTTTTATACTTGCCCTTATACTTCTTGTGCTGCTCAACACACGCATAACAGCCTTTATCGTGCGGTTTGGATTCTATATCGTGCTAATGAATGTGCTATTTATAAGTTTAAGGGATATTTCGCCACTTATCAATCCACAAGGCAAGGTAGATTCTTTGCTCTATGGGCTTGATACTTGGCTTTGTGGAGAGTATCTAGGCAAACTCTTTTCCTACTCGCACTCTAGCCTTTCACTTTTACTTGATGATTTTTTTAGCTTTTTTTATTTGCTTTTTTTGTTTGAATTGCTGTATTTTTTTATCTATTATCTGCTCTATAAGCCTTCAGCAAGGTTTTTCATAGGCATTATGAGTGTATATGCCATTGGCTTTTTGGGTTATATTTTTCTCCCTGCTATCGGTCCTTATGCCTTTTTACAAGATGAGCTTACCGCTCCGCAAGGCTATTTTTTCTACCCGCTCCTTGCGGAGCATTACACGCTAGGCAGTAACTTAACTGATGTCTTTCCAAGTCTGCATTGTGGAATCTCGCTTTTTATCCTGCTGTATAATTTTGCCTTTTCACGCACACAGTTTAAAATCTGGCTCCTGCCAAGCGTGTTTTTATGGATTTCTACCATTTATTTGCATTATCATTATGTGATTGACTGCCTTGCGGGATTTTCCCTAGCTATCATCTGCATTTTGCCTTTCTATCTTAGCACACATCTCAACACAAGGGGGAGAAAATGAATCTTTTACATTTTAGCGACAAGGAGGCTTTAAAGCTTTCACTAAGTGGAGGCAAAGGGGCAAGTCTAGCCAAAGTCTTTCAAGTGGGATTTGCTGTGCCACAGGGCTTTATCATCACTACTAAAGCTTATGAAGCCTTTTTATCAAACGCCAATGAAATTCCATCTTTTCCAAGCGATGACTTAGCCCTTTTAGAATCTAAAGCCACGCAATACAAAGAGCATTTACTCACTCTTCCCCTGCCGCCCTCTTGTCTCAAAGAGCTAGAATCTGCCCTAACTCACTTTAGCCCACAACAAGCCTTTAGTGTTCGCTCTTCTTCCACACTTGAAGATTTAAATGCCGGAGCATTTGCTGGAGCACACGATACATTTTTAAACTGCGTTGGACTAGAGATGATTGAGCAAAAAATCAAAGAATGCTTTGTCTCGCTCTGGCATACCCGTGCTATTGCATATCGTTGTGAGCTTGGATTTTCCCACAAAGACGCATTAATGGCGGTAGTGGTGCAAACAATGGTGTCAAGCCAAAAATCAGGCGTGAGCTTCTCTATAAACCCCATTACTTGCAACCTTAATGAAGTGCTGATTAACGCCAATTATGGCTTAGGGGAAAGTGTCGTAGGCGGGGAGTTTGATGTTGATGAATATCGCTTTAACACCTTAGAGCAGAAAATAGAATCTAGCCATATCGCTCATAAAACCAAAGGCATTTTTCCCACACACTGCACACAAGATTGCATTGCTCCACAGGATAAAGCTTCACCCCAAAGCCCACAGGATTTAAAAGATTCACAAGATTCTACGCAAGGCACAATGGAATGTCATATAGATTCTGCCTTTGCTGATATAGCAGTGCTAAGTGAAAAAGAAATTACGCAAGTTGCTTCACTAAACCTTGCCTTACAGCGATTTTATGGCTTTCCACAAGATATAGAATGGGCGATTGTAGATGACAATCTCTACCTTTTGCAATCTCGCCCCATTACGACTATCCCGCCGCGTTGGAGCAGAGATGAGTCTGCGGAGCGATACCCAAAGGCACTAAGCCCTTTCACTTGGGACTATGTAGATAGGGCGTTTCACATCTCGCTTGATTATTCCTTTAAGCTTTTAGGACTGCCGCCTATGCAGGGCAAGTGGTTTGCTATGTTTGATAACTACATCTATGGCAATCAAAATGCGATCAATCTGTATATGGGGCAGAATACACTGCCCTTTACTGATTTAGATTCACTCATACAAGCCCTGCCCTCACTCACAAATAAGCTAGAATCTATAAAAACCCTGCCAAAGCTATGGCATCGTGATTTAGCCACATATCTCCAAGAGCTAGGAGCGTTAAAAGCACAGGATTTAAGCAATGCAAACTTACAAGAAGTATGGGAGTTTATAGGGCAAATCGTGCGAGTTGGCACAGAGTATTTTAAGCCAAATATCGCTATTTCCATTACTCAAGCTATGCTCTATAAGATTCTATTTGCCCTGCTTAAGCTTATTGATAGCACAAATGCCCAAAGCCTTTTTACACTGCTTACCACCACGGATAACACCAAAACAAGCCTTGTGAATGATGAGCTTTTCAAACTCGCTTGTATGATAAAAAATAATCAAAGCTTGTATGATTTGCTCCATAGCACAGATTCTAAAAGCATTATAGAGCAGAATCTATTGCGGGATTTTGGGGCATTTTCTCAAAGCTTACAAACATTTTTACACAATCACGGACATCGCGAAGTGGAGTTTGACGCCTACATTCCCACTTGGGGTGAAGCCATAGATGTCGTGCTTGATACACTTAAACTTCTTAGCACTTCACCCCAACCCAAAGCAAGTGATATTGTGGCAAAAAAATATCAAGCTAAAAAGCAGATTCTATCCCTTGTGGGAAGCCAAAGTGTGGAGCTTGAGCTGTTTTTGCATGAGTTTTTAGAGCTTGTTGAAACTTATACGATTTTAGATGATGAAGAGCATTATCAAACAACGCGACTTACCCCTATTGTGCGTAAAGGCGTGTATGTCTTAGGTGAGCGACTTAAGGCTTTGGATATTGTGAGTGAAAATTTTGATGTATTTTTTGCTAATATCGCCTCGCTAGAATCCTTTGTCAAGGGCGAAATCTCACAAAAACAACTCAAAAGCCACATCACTCAAAATAAACAAACCTATTTAGAAAATGCCGCTAAAACGCCAAAATGGGAGCTAGATTCCACACAAGATTGCTTAGATTCTACTGCGGATAACTGCTCACATATAGAATCCAGCGATATTCTGCAAGGTATCCCAGCAAGTGCGGGGATAGTGGAGGGGGAGGTGTTTATCGTGCGTGGGAGCGAAGACTTTGGCAAGTTTATCCCACAGAGCATTCTTATAGCCCAAAGCACAAATCCCGCTTGGACATCACTTTTTTACAATGCCAAAGCAGTGGTAACCCAAAGTGGTGGCGCACTCTCGCACGGAGCGGTTACCGCTAGAGAGATGAAAATCCCCGCCGTTATGGCTGTGCCAAATGTAATGCAGATTCTCAAAAATGGCGATAGAATCCGCGTGAATGGTAATAATGGCAAGGTGGAGATTCTAATCCGCTAGAGAGATTTTCACAAGCATACAAAGCAAGAATCTAGAAAGTAGCACAAAGTCATTTTACTTACTTGTGCTATAATCCGCACATTTTGATAAAGGGAGCAAAAATGAGTAGAGTAAGCGTAGATAAGACAAAAGTGGCGGAGTTTTTTAGATTCTGCGATGAAAATGAAGTGGAGTTTATAGACTTTAGGTTTAGCGATATTAAGGGCGTGTGGCATCACGTGAGCTTTTCACGAAATGCGATTGATGAAGGAAGCTTTGAAGGTGTGCCTTTTGATGGTAGCTCAATCCCTGCGTGGCAGAGTGTGGATAAATCGGATATGATTCTTATACCCGATCCGGTGCGATATTTTATCGATCCTTTTACTGCGGATACAACGGTGGTGGTGTTTTGCGATATTTGGGACATTTATAAAAATGAGCCGTATGAAAAATGCCCTAGAAGCATTGTAAAAAGGGCGATGAAATTTTTACAAGAGAGTGGAATCGGCGATGTGGCGTATTATGGACCAGAGAATGAGTTTTTCGTCTTTGATTCTATTAAGATAAAAGATGCGGTGAATTGCCAATACTATGAGATAGATTCTGAAGAGGGCGAGTGGAATCGTGCTAGAGAATTTGAAGGTGGTGTGAATATGGGACATCGCCCCGGGACTAAGGGTGGCTACTTTCCCGTAGCTCCTGTGGATACGATGGTGGATTTGCGTGCAGAAATGGTAAAGGTGCTAAATCAAGTGGGGCTAGAAACCTTTGTCGTGCATCACGAAGTGGCACAGGGGCAAGGGGAGATTGGCGTAAAATTTGGTGATATGTTAGAAGCGGCTGATAATGTGCAAAAGCTTAAATATGTTGTCAAAATGGTAGCACATTTAAATGGCAAAACTGCAACCTTTATGCCAAAACCTTTGTATGGCGATAATGGCAGCGGAATGCACGTGCATATCAGCATTTGGAAAGATGGCAAAAATCTCTTTGCTGGAGATTCTTATCAAGGTTTAAGTGATATGGCATTGCATTTTCTAGGCGGTGTGCTTAAACACGCAAGGGCGTTAGCTGCTTTTACAAATCCTAGCACAAACTCATACAAACGCCTAATCCCGGGCTTTGAAGCACCAAGCATTTTAACTTACTCCGCACAAAATCGCTCTGCAAGTATTAGAATCCCTTACAACAGCGGTGAGAAAGCTAAAAGAATGGAGTTTAGATTCCCTGATAGCTCGGCAAATCCTTATCTTGCCTTTGCAAGTTTGCTGCTCGCAGGGATTGATGGGATTAAAAATAAAATTGAACCCGGTGAGCCAATGGAGATAAATCTTTTTGAACTAACATTAGATGAGATTAGAGAAAAAGGCATTAAGCAGTTACCTCACACACTTCGCCACGCCATTGAAGAAATGCTTGTTGATAGAGCATATCTCAAGGAGGGCGGCGTATTTAGCGAAGAGTTTATCCAAACCTACAAAGCTTATAAATTTGAAACTGAAATCTGGCCTTGGGAAGCCCGCCCCCACCCATTTGAGTTTTTAACGACTTATAGTTGTTAGAATCTTACACTAGAAAACAATTACCTTTGTGTTATAATCCACCAAGCAACTTTATGTTGCAAAATTTAAACACAAGGAGTTTTCTATGAGTATAATTAGGAACATACTCAATTTTGTTAAGGATATATATCGCTACATATATTTTCCTTATGCTTTTATTGCGTTTCGTGGTGTGTATGATGGCTTTAAATCTGCCACAAAAGCTATACCAAAACATAGCAAAAAAAGGGGCTTAGGCTACAATGATGTAAAATCTCAAGGTACTCAAGCATTTATCAAGTTCTACTCAAAACCTACACCTATGGTGGATACAGAATATCCCGTATTCTTTTGGCTTGATAGAATTATCTCTTCACAAATCAAAAATGGTATCACACCTAATATATGCGACTTTGGTGGCGGGGAAGGACGGCATTATTTTGCCTATGTAAGCCACACTCATCACAAGCCACTATGGCGTGTATGTGAGCTAGGGCACAATGTTAAGCTTGGCAGAGCCATTACAGCAGAGCTAGGAGCTAAGAATCTACACTTTATATCAAAGCTAGATGAAAAGATTATGTCTCTAACCCCACAAGAGCAAAATTGCAATATTTTTCTTTCATCAGGTGCATTATTCTATCTGGAAAATGTTTATACAACATTAAGAGAATATTTAACGGGGGGTGGGGATAGAACATATACTACTCACACGCCTACCCTTACAAGATAAAACCCCAACCTATGTAACACTTCAAAACGCACTCAATCAATTCTACACACCACTTTATATTTTTAATCGTGATGAATTTATCGGATTCTTCAACGATCTGGGCTATGAATTATATGATGAGTGGAAAGACCCATTTGATGGCTCAAACATACCTTTTCACAGAGATATATCCGCTTTGTGCTGGAGCGGACTATATTTTAGACGCAAACAGCAGTAAGAGTTAGTTTCTCTTATTTATATCTATGGGGCGTTTAGCATTCAGCAAGGCTAGAAGTGCTACGCCCACATCGCCAAAGACAGCTAGCCACATATTCGCCACACCCACAACCCCTAGCACAATCAAAAAAAGCTTACTCACAAGGGCAAAGCTGATATTCTGCCAAGTAATTTTGCGTGTGTGTTGAGCGATTTTCAAAGCACTCACCAAGCTCTGCAAGGAATTTTGCTGCAAAATAATATCCGCACTCTCTTTGCTTATATCATTCCCACCCTCGCCCGTGTTAATACTCACGCCCACATCGCTCCGCCTTAGCACGATAGAATCATTTATCCCATCGCCTACAAAGGCAGTTTTTCCACTCCAACACCCCATAAGCTCCACGAGCTTTTGTGCTTTTTCCTGTGGCAAAAGATTCCCATACGCATAGGGAATATTAAGCTCCTTTGCTACTCTATTGACCTGCGTTTGACTATCCCCGCTCAAAATCGCAAAATGCTCCACACCATATCGCCTAAGGGCTTGTATAGATTCTACACTATCATTTTTAAGCCTATCGCCAACGCTTATATACCCCACATACACGCCATTATACGCGATATGCACCATTGTAAGCCCTATGTCTTGCGGAGTAAATTGAATACCCTTTTCTTTCATTAGCCTTTCATTCCCAGCTAGAATCTCCCCCTTTTCACAACGCACAATCACACCCCTCCCGCTTAGCTCTTCATAAGATTCTATACGCCACGCATTGTTTTGTGTTTGAGCAAGTTTTACAATACTTTGAGCGATGGGGTGAGTGGATTGACTTTCCGCACATACAGCCAAAGAGATAAGAAAATCCTTATCATACTCCCCATTTGGCACAACTTCTAATACCTCAAAATTCCCCAAAGTCAAAGTCCCCGTCTTATCAAAAATCATATTTTTCACTTGCGATAAAGA
Organism: Helicobacter cinaedi CCUG 18818 = ATCC BAA-847; assembly: GCF_000155475.1. Taxonomy (GTDB): domain Bacteria; phylum Campylobacterota; class Campylobacteria; order Campylobacterales; family Helicobacteraceae; genus Helicobacter_C; species Helicobacter_C cinaedi. The sequence continues at coordinate 157,026 of NZ_DS990393.1, forward strand.
TTCTAAATGGATTGAGCCTTTAAACAAAACGCCTAGCTTACTTGCATAACCAATAGAGGCAAAATACCCCAAAGGCACGGCGATGACTAACGCACACGGACAACTTATCATCAGCACCACCAACGCACGATAGATCCACTCGTGCCATAAGGTAGAATCACCCCCAAGCACAAGCGGAGGCACAAAAGCAATCAGCAAGGCTAAGGCAAAGATAATGGGCGTGTAGATTCTAGCAAAGCTTGTAATGGCTTTTTGCGTTTTTGCCTTATTGGCACTTGCTTCTTGTGTGAGTTTAGCAATCTTAGCAATGTGAGAATCTTCAAACACCCTTTCCACACGCACTTCTAAAACCGCACTTGTATTTATCGCCCCGGCAATGACATTTTGCCCAGAATCCACGCTAATTGGCACACTCTCGCCATTAATTGAACGCATATCAAGGTAGCTTTTCCCCTGCAACACCACACCATCAGTTGGTATCTTTTCCCCCACTCTCACCACTATACAATCCCCCACTTTTAGCTCACTTGGGTGTAAATCGGTTAAAATCTCGCCATTTTCCGCATTTATTGTTTTTTTATGTGCGATTGTGGGAATGACTTGCAAAAGGGCTTTTATAGAATCTTTAGACTTCTGCACTGCCCTTGATTCTAAAAATTCTCCTAAGCGAAAGAACAGCATAACCGCCACCGCTTCACTTATCTCGCCTAAGCAAAATGCCGCAATCGTGGCAAAAAGCATAAGAAAATTTTCATCAAAAATGACTTTGTTTTTAAGATTACTCAGCGTATTTAAAAAAATAGGCTTACCAGCGGTGAGATATAAAAGAGCTAAAACTCCATATACATAGGGGGCATTCTGCTCCCCAAAAGTTGTCAAGTGCAACGCCCCCATACATAAGCCAAAAATCCCTATAAGTGTGAGAATAAATGCAGATTCTAAAAATACAAAGCCCTTTTGTGCTTGTGGCGTTTGCGTGGAAATTACAAATGTAGAATCTTGGGGCGAAGTGAGCCTAGCCTGTGGCTCAATGGTGTGAATTGTAGATATAGCAAGATTTAAATCACTTGTTGAGAGATAGAGTGTGTTGGTGCTAAAATCAACATTTGCTTTACTCACTTGTGGCAGGGCGTTTAGGGAATCTTCTATGCGTGAAGCACAGCTTGGGCAATCAAGCCCAGAGATTGAAAGCGTATAGTCTTTATATGTAGGGTTTGCTAAAGTGCTATCCTGTGTTAAATATTCATCATCTGCTAAAAATGCTTGAGTCTGTCCTGTGTGCTGTGTCATTTTTATTTGTCTATCCATTTGATCCATTTGCAATGCCTTTTTTATTCATATCGTGGTATCAATTTTTAGGCATTATTCCACATATTTGTAAATATACATATAGGGGGTATATGTATTAAGGATTCTAGAATCATTATTGCCCTATCCAAACACAACAATCAAGTCAGCTTTTAATAGGCTATCATAAACCCATTATTGATTTTCTTATTGAATCTGCTTTTTATCTTCGTCTGCATTTGATTGCAATATCTCCCCTAGCAAAAATCGCGTTGGGACTTTTCGGCGTTCTTTTGCACCGCTACATTCAAAGAGTATATACTCTCCAAGCGAAGAAACAACCTTTACATTAGAAATTGTAAGCGTGTTATTTGCCCCCTGTGTCGGCTGACATAGAGCGATAGAATCTGCGGTTTCTTGTGTGAAAATAAGCTCTTTTGCTGTGTATTTGCCTATGTGGAGTTTGCTTACAATAAAGGAGCTTAACAAAAAAGGTATAACTACTAGGCATAAAATGCCAATTACAAATGAAAACTTTACCAAATTAAAACGAGTAGATGCCAAAGCCCCCCACAAACAATATAGAGTAACAAACAATAAGAATGGAAACAACAATAAAATCTATGGATTGCATAGCAGAATCAAATCTAATGATCCAAGCCACTATCATAAGATAAGCACACATTAATATAAAAGACAATGTAACAAACAGCATTATCTTTTCAAAATTAAGATAATCTAGCTTTGCAAGACAAATACGGACAAGTAAAGCATAAAGAACAATGGAGCATATCGCAAATGCAAAAAATTTATAACCAAGCTGAATATCAAACAAATAAAGCAACATAAACACAAACAAACCAAATGTTGGCAATACAGCAATAGCCCCAAAAGCCATATTTGCCCATTTTTCTGGTCTTGGCTTATCATAAAATATAAGATGAATAGCATAGATATAGGGCAAAGAAAAAATATACCCATCGCAAAAGCAATAAAAACGCCCAAAATAGTCGTAGCAAAAATATAATACAGCACACTATCCTTGCTGATAGTTGGTAAATATTGAGCATTAAAAGCAAAATAACACATCAAAATCAATGCCCCAATGACAGCTGGAATCCAAATAAGCAAAGATAAATGCTTGCTTACATATTTTCGCACACCTTTAAGCGACTCAATAAACTCTTGTGTATCATAGTGAATCTGCAATTCCTGTAAAAGTCTTTTTGTTACCCCTAACTTATCTTGTGTTGCTTGAGATTCCTTTTTTATGTATTGCAACACCACACGCACAGCGCAATATCTGCCTATCAAGCTCATCAATTTTCTGCCTTTTATTATCCATATCCTGCAAATCAGCAAAGACTTTATATTTCTGCCTCATATACTTATCAAAACTCTCAATAACCACAAGCTTTTTATTATTGTCTTTATACAACTCACGCAAGGTTTGTATAGATTCTTCTATATCTGCATATTGTGTTAGAAACAGCTCCCTTTGCATGCAAAGATTTTGTAACGACATTTTTCACCCCTTTTGCATTTGTGTTATTATAAGCTAGATTTTATAATCTTACTCGTAACAAATATTAGCATTTTAGTCTGCTATTATTTTGCACTATCCTGCTTCTTATCCCATTTAACATCAGCATAATCTTTGTAAAGCCATTGACAGATTTTGGTAGAAGTAGTATCGCCCCATAGTCTCTTTTTCACTCCCACTATTTAGAATCTTTGTATAAAGCACAGAGGATTTTAGACTTGGATTCTCATAGATTTTTCGCACATATCTGGGGCTTACTAGCTCTAGCGTTACTTGCTATGATTTGTCTATCATTTCGTGCAATTCTCCTATGCGATGACCTGTCTCTATATATAAATAATCTAAAAGATCTTTGCTAGTTTCTGCATTGTTGCATTTTATATTACGCTTTTTTAGCCATTATAGTTGCTCTTTTTTAATCATAGAACTTTGCTCATTGCTCCACGCAGAGTATAAAAGCTATTACAAATGCCTTTTTCAACCTTGCTTAAGCTCTGCTTCTCACAATCAAATCCCCCTTTTTTTTAAATCACGAGTAGATTTCACTTAGAGTGCCTACTTTGCTTTTATCACTTGACATCTCACAAGTGCTAGAATCTAGCCTCTTGTGAGAGCGAAAGTAAATTTCTTTAGAATCTTTGCTAAGAGTTTTGTATCGCACTTTGCTTATAGCATCAGCCGATTTTACTAAGTGGATCGCATTGGCTCATCTCTCCCCATACACTCTCCCATTCACTGCCTTTGTAAAAGCTATCGACAGATTTGCTGATATATTCGCATAGCCCTGTTGGATTGCTCTCAAAATCACCTACTATGCTTTTACAACGCATACCACTATTATTGCCAACACTACTAGAATCTTATATTATGTCTCCTTTGGAATCTATTTAGAATTACTGATATCACATCATAAGTAAATTGTAAGATGTCTAATTTAAAACCATAAATAAAACATTAAGATTTGATGTTAAAAAGTCTGTTGCCCGTATCATTGCTACCTTGTCCTATATAGCTATTTGTAGAACTTCTAATGCTAAAAATATGCACACTAGGATATTGCTTGAATATCTCTTTTATACTTGCTTCATAAATAACACTAGTGGCTATATAATATTCTTCTGCTTGTATTATTGCAAGGAAATTACGCAGAGTTTTGCCAGTATTTATCACACTATCAGCGATAATAACTTTTTTAAATACGATAGATTCTAATTCTTGCGGGGCTTTTACTAAAAAATATTGTGCATTTGGGAATACTTCCCTTATTCCTTCTGCAATATATAATCCTGCCCTAAGAATGCCGATGATAGCAAATCCACTCTCATCATAATATGGTAAATCTTGTAATGTATTATGAGAAAGTTGCTTTGTTTTGTAGATACTAGGCTGCATACCTAAGATTTCTCTGCCAAGTAGAATGCCAAATTGATAATGAATGCCAGTAAGCATACTTGCTGTTGTATCACAAGCTCTTGTTTGATTGATAAGATTTTGTAAGGGATATTTATATTGCAATTCATAAAAATTCATAGCACCGCCTTTATAGAATCTATAGAAATATTAGGGTTACAAACTATAAGTTTTTCTCTTGTGTGCCGACTTAATTGAGAGATAATTAAGCCTTTCTTATTAGATTCTATTAAAATGGGTTGTGTTGCATATTCAAGCATACCTATATCGACAAGACCATCACCTAAAGCTATGACTTTATATCCAAGATTTGTTAGCTCTTTTGCAAAGTATGCTTTGCAATCTTGTGTGATAATACTCTCTCTATCATTAGCAATAATGTGAAATGGCGCTTCTAATCTTGCAAATACATCACTCCAAATCTGTCTTATACCAGCACTTATAGCTATAACACTCGTATTGCTACTATGTAGCATTTCAATAAGATTTATATGTGGTCGCATAGAATCTGCCGCAAGTTTTACTGCTTGTAAAAAAGTCTTTTCGGGGATTTCTAGTCGCTTTTTTGTTAAACGAAAAAACTGATAAAAGCCATAGAATCTATGATTATGAAATGCGTTTGGGACCTTAAAATCACACACGGCTTTAATTTTGTAAAATTCTTTTACAGCGTCTTTATTATCCAGTGTCCCGTCGCAATCTGTAAGGATTATAGTTTGCATTAAAGATGAAGTGTGTGTTTTCATAAAATCTTCAAATATTTCTTTGGGATCTAGTTTTGTTTTATTTGTGCGAAAAAACTCAATAAAACTCCCCACATCACTAGCATTAGAATCTATCGCACTAAAAAATACATTGTGCTTTTTACATTCTATTTGTAAGCCTTGTAACTCAAAGTCATTCCACTTTTGAATAGATTCTAAGCTTATGTTTTTATTATCTCTATTTTGCATTCTTTGATGAATTACTTCATTATCAGAATCTAAAAATAATATCAAATCATAGAATCTTACATCCTCCTTCATTGCAATTTCAAAGGTAGCATTTTCATTTAAAAAGCTATAATGCCCACTTACAATCACATTTTCATTTGTAGATTCTAAATTTGCTAAAAACTCTTTTCTTAGCCTATCCTTATTTGCTTCATCTAGATTTTTCAGCATTTGCTTGTCTATCCTACCAATCTCACATAATGCCTGAGAGCCTTCAATAATTTTAAAATGTGGCAATAAATCTTTCAATTTTTCCAAAAGCGTGCTTTTACCAGAGCAATTTATACCAACAATGCAAATTTTAATATTTTTCATAATGACATACTCCTATCAATTTATCTAGCGGTTGTTTTAGGATTTGCATATTTTGTATGATGTTTGGTAGCAAGTCATCATATTTACCTATACTTCTATCATCTTCAACAAAACGCATACAAGGATACACTTTATCATTGCAGTAAAAAATATTGTTATATCCCACACCACAAGTATGCCCATACATTATGCAATCACATTTATTTTGTTCTTTTGCTATGATATTTCGGATATTAAATTTATATGAAGCGAAAAAGTCAATAAACTCTAAAAATGCTTTATGTGTGATTTCAAGATTCTTATTATCACAATGAAAAAGTCGAGTAAAAGTAATATCGCTAAATTTATGTTGTAACAAAAAATCCAAAATATAATCCCTGTGTTCAAGACTAAGTTTGCTTACACTCATATTAATACTTGGCATCTTATGTAGAATCTTTTGGTATAAAGCAATATTTTGCATAATGCGTTTATGTGTAGTCTTATGTAGTTTATCTATACGCAAAGCATTATGAGTAGTCTCATCGCCATCAAGTGAGACAACAAGATTCACACAATTATGCAATTTCTTATATGAGAGTAAAAACTTCTCATTTATCAAGATTCCATTTGTGATGATATAAAAAAATAGTTGATTGTTTTTATCTTGCTTGCGTATTTTGTTTAAACTAGATTCTAAAGTTTGCCAATCAAGCAGTGGCTCTCCACCACCAGCAAAACCTATAATAAATCGTGAAAGTCCGTTATCTTGCGTATATGTTAGAATATTAGTAAGTATCCTATCCAGCTTTTGGGTATTAAGAGATTCTATATTTGTCATATCTAAATTCTCATTTTCATAAAAATGGCAATATTTACAAGCAAGATTGCATTTCGCATTGATAGAGATACAGCACTTATTTAACATTATAATCCTCCAACATTGCAACTATTTTATTATGCTTATTAGACTTAGCGTGAGTGAGTGCATCTCTACCCTCAAAATCACGAATATGAGAATCTGCCCCTTTTGCCAAAAGCCACCTAACAATATTGCTATGCCCTTTAATACACGCTTTAATCAATCCGCTAAATCCATTTCCATCAACTTGATTAATTGATATTCCACTATCAAGCAATAATGCCATAATAGCAATCGCATTTTTCCTATTATCCCAACACGCCATTAAAAATGGAGTGTTACTTTTATTTTTACCCATATTGCCAACATAAGCACACGCTTTATGTTTTAACAACAAAATAACCATTTCTACATTATCATCTTGCACTGTATACGCTAAGGGTGTCATCTTTAAATGCGATTTATCACATTTGTGCATATCAATGTCTTTATATTCACATAAAAGATTCACTATCTCTAAGTCTCTTTTCTTAATTGCGTAAATAAGCGGTGTTAAGCCCTTATTATCGTAAGCATTGATTTTTAACTCACTCTCTTTTAAAAGTGTTTTTACTTTGTTTATATCCCTTTTTTGTATCGCGTTAAAAAGCTGTTCTGTTGCCAAATTTGGAATATCATCAAGGTAAGTTGCAAATTGTTCTTTAAATTCTTTTATTGTCAAGGTTTGTTTATACAAAGTCTTAAAGGTTTTATCTTCACTGATGATGTAGGCATTAGATTCACTCGCACATTGCCTAATTTGCTCATCTGGCTTTTTGCCATTTAAGCGTTTCTTGTAGATTTCACATTGATAGCTATTGATTGCTTGTATTGCTCTATGTGCATTTCTATTTTCTTTATACCCTTTATTATCTTTCAATCTATCAAGCTCATCAATTACGATTTGTGGAAGTGTAATTTTAAAACCATTTTTGTGGCAAATATCAAAGATAAGATTGCAGCTTAAAAGCAAACAATTTGTATCAACGACAAATATCTTTTGTGTCTGCATTACGCCATCTCCTTGAATGTTAATGCAAACTCTATCCAAAAAAAACAATTAATGAATATATAGAATATTTGTAAAATAAGATTTTTAATCTATAATTTCATTAATTTTTACGACTTTAAAAAAGGAGATTCTATGCGAAGTGATATTGTAAAAAAGGGACATAATCGCGCCCCACACAGAAGTTTGCTAAGGGCTACGGGGCTAAAAGATGAAGATTTTAATAAGCCCTTTATCGGCGTAGCAAATAGCTATATTGACATCATTCCGGGGCATTTTTTCCTAAACAAATACGCTGAAATTGTAAAAGATGAGATACGCAAGGCTGGTGGCGTGCCTTTTGAGTTTAACACTATCGGCGTAGATGATGGTATCGCTATGGGACATAGCGGTATGCTCTATTCCCTGCCTAGCCGAGAGCTGATTGCTGATTGCATAGAATCTGTGATGAACGCCCACGCATTAGATGCGATGATTTGCCTGCCAAACTGCGATAAAATCGTGCCCGGAATGCTTATGGGAGCGTTGCGTGTGAATGTGCCCACAATCTTTGTGAGTGGCGGTCCTATGAAAGCGGGTCGTTTGGAAGATGGCACAATACTTGATTTAAACTCAGCATTTGAAGCAGTAGGTGCGTATGAAAGCGGTAAGATTAGCGAAAAAAGACTGCACGAGATAGAGTGTCAAGCCTGTCCTAGCGGAGGGAGTTGTAGTGGAATGTTTACGGCAAACTCTATGAATACACTCTGTGAAGCTATGGGCGTGGCATTACCGGGCAATGGCACGATTCCGGCTTTAACGCCAGAAAGGGAAGAGTTGCTAAGGCAGGGGGCTAGACGCATTGTAGAGATTGCCCTAGATTCTAGCCTAAGTGAAAAATTTAGATTCCGCAATATTTTAAATGCAAAAGCCGTGCATAATGCCTTTGTCGTGGATATGGCAATGGGCGGAAGCACGAATACGATTTTGCATATGTTAGCCATCGCCAAGGAAGCGGAAGTGGATTTCAACCTAGAATCTATCAATAATATTGCCACAAATGTTGCCCATATTGCCAAAATCGCCCCGGCGTTAAGTAGTGTGCATATGGAAGACATTAACCGAGCGGGGGGTGTGTCGGCAGTGATGAATGAAATCTCTAAGCGTGGCAATTCGTCTTTGGGTATGCAATGCGACAAGGTTGAGAATTTTGTGAAAGGCACGGACGCCAAGTCCGCTAACCTTCCCCAAAATTCTCAAAACTTGCACAGCCACACCGCAAATACTAGAATTGTGGATTCTAAAAACCCAGAATCTCAAGTAGATTTAGCAACGCTCAAAGTGGCAAAGCACAACTTTGCCACAAATATAATCAATGAAAGTGCGAAGCACAACCTTGAAAGCGTCGTAGGGGTGGGGGATACACAAGGGAGAGGGAGCGACTTCTCGTGCAGCGAAGCAAACCCACACTTGCAAATTCAAGCCCCTCCCCCTTGTGAAAAAGAAAGTAAAGATTCTAGTTTTGTAAATTCTATTTTACATTTAGACGCTCTTACAATCACAGGCGAAACTTTGGGAGAGAGAATAACAAACGCAAATATCACAGACCCCGAAATTATCCGCCATAATGACAATGCCTACTCACAAGTTGGCGGATTAAAAATCCTTTTTGGCAATTTGTGCAAACAAGGGGCGGTGCTAAAAGTCGCAGCAGTAGCAGAATCTATGAAAGAATTTAGCGGCAAGGCAATTTGCTTTAACTCCCAAGATGAAGCGATTAAGGGCATCGCAGGGGGCAAGGTAAAGGCTGGAAGCGTGGTAGTTATCCGCTATGAAGGACCAAAGGGGGGACCGGGAATGCAAGAGATGTTAAGCCCTACAAGTCTTATTATGGGAATGGGCTTAGGCGAAAGCGTGGCACTCATAACCGATGGGCGATTTAGTGGGGCGACAAGGGGGGCTTGTATCGGGCATATAAGCCCGGAGGCTGCTGAAGGGGGGCTTATCGCACTGATTGAAGATGGTGATGAAATAGAGATTTCTGTCTCGCGTGGGAGCTTGGAGCTAAAGGTAGATTCTAAGATTCTAGAATCTAGAAAGGCAAAATGGAAACCAATCAAAAAAGAGATAACAAGCAAATGGCTCAAACGCTACTCGCTACTTGTAAGCAACGCCGCAAATGGTGCGGTTTTAAAGACGGAGTTGTAAAAGGGTAAAATACGAGAAATGGGTAGCAAAAGCTTAAAGTAACAAAGGAATAAAAATGCTAAATAACATTGAAATAAAAACATTGCAAGAGATAGAAAACAAATACTATATGCAGCCTATGCTTGAATCCATAATAAAAGATTTAAAAAATAATAAGCTTAATTTACAGGAAGTTTTTAACAATCTCTATGGATATTTGCTAAATTCTAAAGATGCAGTTGAAAGATTGCTGAAAGAACGAGTTGATAGAAATGAGATTAAAGATATAAGTCAAGCAAGAAAGAGCATAGCAGGAAGTGCTTTTTCAAACCTTATTATTTGGGTATTTTTAAAAAATAAAGAAAGCAAAAATATTGATAAAGATATTTTTATCACCAATAAAATATCACAAATCCCACATTTTAAAGACTTGTTTTATATAAAAGTGGGCGAAGAAACGCAAAAACCAGATGTAGATTTAGTAATTTATCGACTAGATTCTAAACAAAATTTAGCAAGTTGCCTTATCTTATCTCTTAAAACTTCTCTAAGAGAAAGGGCTGGTCAAACATACAAATGGAAGCTTCTAATGGAAATTGCCAATACAGAATCTAGCATTAAAGAAAAATACAATATTAGCTATAACCCACCTATTCAACCTTTAGTATGTTTTGCTACCGTTAATTTTTATAATGAAATCAATAATCCGCAACATAGGGGTATGTTTAAATTTTTTGATTGCGCTTTTATAGGGAAAAATATACAAACAGGGGATTTTATTAAACCTTTAAGCTATATGCTTGATTATATAAGGGAGCAATTATGACCCTAGCAATACAAGAATCCATAAAAACTATATATAATCCAAAATATGATTTTTTAGGGCAAAGCTATGCGTCAATGTATCCTAATTTACACAAATATCCAGCGACTATGCTCCCACAAATTGGCTATGAATTATTAAAAGAGTTTAAGGCAAAGAAAACAGCTCTTTTAGACCCATATTGTGGAAGTGGTAGTAGTTTTATAAGTGGTTTAGAGTATGGTATAAAGCATTTTGTGGGCTTTGATTTAAATCCTTTAGCAATCCTTATATCAAAAGCTAAACTTAACTATATAGAAAGAGAGAGTCTCTTAAGAGAAAAGGCTAAGTTACTTGAAAATATGGTAAAAATTATAGAAGTTAAGAAAGCTAATATTACAAATATTGATTTTTGGATAGAGAAACAAGCACAGGTGGATTTAGCCCTTATTTTTCATCATTTAAACAATACTAAAGAATGGAATATAAAAAACTTATTTTTACTTGCTTTTAGTGAAACTTTAAGAGAAGCAAGCTATACAAGAAATAATGAATTTAAACTTTTTAGAATGAAAGATTATGAAAATTACAAGCCAAACACGCATAAAATCTTTAAAGAAAAGCTGGATTCTCTTATTGATGATTATTTATCTTTTTATCAACATAAAATAAAAAATATTACGCATAATATTACAAACTCAAGTTTTACAAATACCACTGAAAAGTTTGACACCATTCTCACTAGCCCACCTTATGGCGATTCTAAAACGACAGTGGCTTATGGACAATTTAGCACTTTTATCAATGAGTATTTAGGGGTTAAAAATGCAAGGAAACTTGACTCGCAGCTTTTAGGCGGCAAAAAGTCAAAAGAGCTTTATAACAGGGGAATAATGCAAGAATATATAAAAGAAATTGCTAAAATTGATAGCAAAAGAGCTTTAGAAGTTTCAAGCTTTTATGTAGATTTGGAACGAAGCATTTTAAAGTTGATAAATGTTTTGAATGTCGGGGCTAAAACTTTTTTTGTAGTAGGTAATCGTCAAGTTAAAAAGATACAACTTCCAACCGATAAGTTTATCGCCGAAGTTTTTTGCAATAATGGCTTTAAGCATTTGACTACCATAAGACGCAAGATTTCTAACAAAGCTATGCCACTTAAAAATTCCCCCACAAATAAGATTGGAATCTTATCTAACACAATGAATGAAGAATGGATAGTGGTGTGTGAGAAAACTTAACAATTCTACAAAAGCCAAATAGCATAGATTGGCAGGAGCTTGGATTTGTGTGATGGGCGATTTCTCTTCTCGCAAAGAAGCTTAGAAAACGCAATGTTAGATTCTAGTTTTAATGCTTTAACCCTCTAAGTGTATAGGCTCTATTATGAAAAATTTGTGCTAGAATCCACTACGCCCAAACAAAAAAGGCTCTATGATGAAAAAATATGCACTGCTTTATGGCATTATTGGCACATTGCTTTGGCTCTTTGTATTGGTGTATCTGCTGATAGGCTTTAAAGACTTAGCAAAAGATTTACACAAAGCCGCCATAGAGACGCACTCAAGCCTAGCCCCTTTTTACAAAGCTGTAAAACAATGTATAGATAAGCACAATACCTATCCTAAAGAACTCCTGCAACTTGGCAAAGAAGAAAGCCTAAAAGTTAGCTTTATACTCAAAGCTAATACTTGCGAGATTCAATCTCTCGCATTTGATAAGCCCAAAAGCGAGTTTGCCCCACATATCACAAGAGTGCTTCACAAAGCTAAAGCCTGTATAAAAGCACAATGCCAAAAACACAACTTGCAAGAAGACACGCAATATACTATTCCATTTTTCTATCGCGTAATACCCGATGAGTAAAGCCTAGCTCATCTCTACTACACAAACTCTAAAGCGTATTAAACAAATCCGTTGAGAGATACCGCTCGGCTGTGTCATTGAGCATTGTTAGCACTTTTTTGTTTGGATTTTCTAAGGCGATTTTTCTAGCCATAGCCACATTTGCCCCACTTGAGATTCCAACCATAACGCCAACTCTGCCCAGCTCTTGAGCCGTTTGTATCGCCACTTCATTTTCCACACATACAATAGAATCTATAACATCACGATTAAGAATGCTAGGGATAAAATTCGCCCCAATGCCCTGAATCTTATGCGCTCCAGCTTGTCCTTGACTTAATAGCGGTGAGGCAGAAGGCTCAACACCAATAATTTGAATATGTGGAATCTTCTCTTTTAGCACCTCTCCTACACCACTTATAGTCCCACCTGTGCCAAAGCCTGCAACAAAATAGTCCAACTCCCCTTCAAAACTCTCATAAATCTCCAAAGCCGTAGTGCGTTTGTGCATTTGCTTATTATCAAGATTATCAAACTGGCTTGGCATAAAGACATTAGGCGTAGAATCTAAAATCTCTTTAGCCTTATCTAACGCCCCTTTCATACCTTCACTTGCTGGAGTTAGCACGAGATTTGCCCCAAAAAAGCTTATCATTTTTCGTCGCTCTACACTCATAGATTCAGGCATAGTGATAGTGATTTTAAGCCCAAAACTTGCACAAATCATCGCAAGGGAAATCCCCATATTCCCGCTTGTGCATTCTACAATCATCGTGTCTTTATTGATTTTGCCCTGTTTCATTGCCTCATCTATCATCGCATACGCAGGGCGGTCCTTGACAGAATGGCTAGGGTTTAAAAACTCACATTTGCCATAAAGATTTGGGGCAAACTCCTTTAGATTCAAAATGGGCGTATTGCCGATAATATCAGTGATTGAGTGAGCGATTTTCATCGTAGAATCCTTTGTGTAAATTGTAAATATCGAAAAAAGAAAAAATAGCACAACAAAATGAAAAAGTCAAGTTTTCTTTATACAAACCCACTTGCCATTTACCTTATTTGCCATTTACCACATCCGACACTTATTGAAAGATTTTGTATTTTGAATATTTTAAAATGAGTTTATAAAGGAATGGAATAAAAAAGGCTTGTGAGATTCTATTTACACACAAAGGAATAAGACTTGAATCTTAATATCACTCTGCTTTGCGATCATAATATCAATACCAAGCCCCGCTCAAGTCGGCTTTTAGAACTCTTAGGCAAAATACAGAAAACTTCACACCACACATTACACCTAAATGTCATTTCAAAAGACTGCCAAAGCCTTGCAATTGTGGATTCTATACAAGCCACACTTTTTAGCTTCCCACTAGATAAAAATAGCAAACAACGCACAAAGCAGGAAAATGACGCTATCTTAAAGCTTTGTCAAAAAGGGGATTTTATGCCCCTTATTTTCACGCCAAACCGCAAACCTATCGCTAAGATTCTTAGCTCCCTGCCCCTGCAGAATCTGCTTATTGTAGAAGACATTACACTTCTGCCCTTTGCGTGTGAATATAAAGACCATAATCCGCAGTGCAAGATTCTCATTGATTTGCGTGAATTTTACCCGCTTGAGTATGAAAATGATACGCAATGGCTTCAAGGGCTTGGGCGATTTTTTAGCTTTTTATGTGAATCGTATTTGAGCGAAGTAGATTTTGCTTTTAGCGTGAGTGATGGGCTATGTGAGCGGTATAAAAAAGATTTTCATATCCCTTGTAAAACTTTTTTATCCCTGCCGCCTTTTTATGATGTTTCACCCCGCCCTACGCAAGAAAAGATAAAGATTCTCTATCACGGCTTTATAAGCCCCGATAGGAGCAGTATGGAGCTTTTGGATTTAGCTAGACTTTTAGAGCAAACACCCTTTAGCCTTCACATAATGGCTTTAAGCAATCAAAAAGGTTTTTTAGAATCTTTTAGCCAACAAGCTAAAAGTATCACATCTCTGCAGATTCTGCAACCTGTGGCGATGAAGGAGATTATCCCAACAAGCCTTGAATACGACATAGGACTTATTCCTTTTAAGCCAACAACCTTTAATCTCGCCCATTGTATGCCAAATAAACTTTTTGAATATCTCCAAGCTAGACTTGCTATCCTTAGCACACCTTTGCAGGATATGAGCCATTTTCTTAGCACTCATCAATGCGGGATTATCACTAATGGCTTTGAATCTAGCGATATTTTTTTAGCCCTAACAAAACACACAAAAGATGATATTGATAGGCTCAAACACAACGCCCACCTTGTGGCACAAAAGTGGCATTTGGATATGAATTTAAAAATTTTAAAGAATGTGCTGAGCGATGTATTGAGAATCAAAATAGAGTGAAAGGCTAAAGCCTGTAATACCATTAATCACAAGCAGGGCAAAAAATGGCGGACGATAGGAAGAACGCATAATAAAAAATAGGCTTAAAGGAAACAGCACCACTCCTAAGCCAAAAAGCACCCAGCCCACAAGCCCAAAGCCAAGCCCTAATAAAAATTGTGTATCTTTCATTTTCTTGCGATAATCCTTCATTATCCTTGTTTTTGGGGCAGATTCATTTAAGGCAACAAGGCGAGTTTTAGCACTTCTTGTATATCGCTAACGCCGATAATCTCTAGCTTTTGCTGCACCTCTTTGGGAATGTCTTTTAAATCGCGTTCATAGTTTTTTTGCGGAATGATAGCCCTTTGGATTCCAGCCTTGTGTGCGGCAATAAGCTTTTCTTTCAAGCCGCCAATGGCTAAAACCTTGCCTTGTAATGTTAGCTCCCCTGTCATCGCCACACTTGCATTGATTTTAGAATCTGTCAAAATGGAGGCAATCACACACGCCATAGCAATACCCGCACTTGGACCATCTTTTGGCGTAGCACCCTCTGGCACGTGTAAATGTATATCATAGCTTTGATAAATGGGCGTTTTTGAGCTAGTTTTCTTTGCGGTGTTTTTTTGCTTTAAAACCTTATTATCAAGCAGGACTTTCACCACAGAATGCGCAATATGGGCAGATTCTTTCATCACTTCGCCAAGGCTCCCTGTAAGTGTCAATGCCCCCTTGCCCTTAATCTTAATGGCTTCAATCTTTAGCACATCGCCGCCCACACTCGTCCAAGCAAGTCCATTGACTACACCAACGCTATGTTGCTTATCCGCTGGGGAGATTTCAAACACGATTTTATCAAGGAATTCATTTAAGTTTTTTGGCGTGACACTTACAGATTCACTCCCCTTAAGGATTAAAATCGCACTTTTTCGCATAATTTGTGCGATTTTATGTCGCAGACTTCTCACCCCGGCTTCACGCGTATATTTTTCAATTACCTGCTTTAGTGCTGGGGTTGAAATATTTAGCTCATTTTGGCTTAAGCCGTGTTTTTTAAGCTCTTGAGGGATAAGGTATTTTTTTGCAATCTCATACTTTTCTTGTGGCGTGTAAGAAGAGATAGCAATAAACTCCATTCTATCACGCAGGGGGGCTGGGATTGTGGATATATCATTGGCTGTGGCGATGAAAATAGCTTGGGATAAATCCACATCAAAATTTGTGTAATAGTCCCTAAAAGCGTGATTTTGCTCCGGGTCTAGAATCTCAAGCAAAACGCTTGTGGGATCGCCACGATAGCTTCTGCCGACTTTATCAATCTCATCAAGCACAATGAGTGGATTCATCTCTTTTGCTTCAATAAGCCCTTGTATAATGCGTCCGGGCATAGCACCGATATATGTTCGGCGATGTCCCCTTAGCTCATTGACATCTTCTAAGCCCCCAAGAGCGATACGCACAAGCTTTCTTTTAATCGCTTTGGCAATGGAATTTGCAAGGCTTGTTTTCCCAACTCCGGGTGGTCCATAAAAGCATAAAATCGTGCCTTTCTCGCTTTTCTCGTCTTTTTGTTTGCTATTTTTTGTCTCTTTGGCTTGAGTAGATTCTCTTTTGGCAATCAATTCTTTTACCGCAAAATACTCAACAATGCGTTCCTTTGGCTCTTCAAGGGAATAATGATCAATATCTAGCTGTTTGGCTACTTTTTGGATAGAAAGCTTTTGCTTAGCATAAGTGCCAAAAGGAATCTCAAGCACCCATTCAACATAATTTTGCAAAATATTCGCATCGCCACTATCTTGGTGCATACGAGAGAGTCGCTTAATCTGCTTATGCACCTCTTTATAGGCATTTTCACCCATAAAAGGCTTTAGGGCATTAAGCTTTTGTAAATACTGCTCTATCTCCTCATCACGCGTATTATCCGTGCCTAGCTCTTTTTGAATCTGCTTTAACTGCTCTTTAAGGAAATATTCCTTATTGACTTGCTCCATTTTGTTATGGACTTTGTTCTTTATTTCTTTTTGGAGTTTTTGAGCCTGTGTTTCTTCAATAATATAATCAATAAGCCCCAAAATCCGCTCTTCTACATCATCTTTAGCAAAGAGTGTATAGGCTTGATTTTTAGATAGTCGCATAGCTGAAGCGATGAGATCTACAATGCGGTTTGGCTCGGAGTTTTCTTCAATGCTTTTTAGCAAATCTGGCGGAAAATGCCCATCAAGATTGGCTAAATGTCGCAACTTTTCACGCAAAACTTCTAAGAGTGCGTTCATTTTTATCTCATCATACTCCTTATAGTAAATCCTATCTACCTCAACGCTTAGCGGCTCTTTGCTTGATTTTATCACTTTTAGAATCTTGCCACGATACAGCCCTTTAAAAAGCAGTTTTACACGCCCATCAGGCAGGGCTACCTTACGCATAATAGAGCCTATCACGCCCACATCATAAAAGGCTTGATTATCATCACTTCGTGTGGAGCTTATAAAAATAAGGTTATTGCCCTTGATAGCCTTATCAGCGGCTTCAATGTTACTCTCATCACTGATAAAAAGTGGAGCAATCATAAAAGGATAAATAAAAAGCTCATCTTCTATCACAAGGGGCATTACTATGGGAAAATCATTTTCTATATTATTCATTTTTTCTCCTGTATTTTTACATTTTTACCAATTAAAAAGTTTAACATACCAAGGGATATGCGATGGCTTTGGCTTGAATCTTGTCAGCAGCTCTTCATTAATCCGTGAGAGATACTTATCTTTTGCTTCATCTTTATCTTGCTTATCATACACATTGGCGATTGCCTTATATAGCTCAATCTGCCCTAATTGAAACTTAATGTATATGTATTCCACATAAGGCGTATAGCGACTATTTGGATAGCTTTGTAAAAAGTTTTGTGCTTCTTTTATGCTTTGAGCGATAAATTCTTGGTCCTTGCTATAATTTTTAAAGCCATAGAAATTTGTTAGAATCTTCAAATACCGCACATAGTCTTGATTTGCCAATGAAGTGTAGCGTTTAAGATATTCATCAAAATAAAATGCAGCTAAAAGATATTCATCTTTTTCCATATGAGCTTCTCCTAGAATCAGCATAGCTTCTGGCACAAGCGGAGAGTTAATATGCTCACTTTGCAGAGATGAAAAATAGCCATCTGCCCCCTCTAAGTTGCCAAAATTAATCTCTTTGATGATGGATTCATACCAATATGACGCGGGCTTGTTATACTCTACTTCTTTTTTTGCACAGCCAAAAAATATCAAATTTGCAAACAAAAGACACATAAACGCGTAGATTCTCATTAAAAACCTTTAAACTTTGAAAATAAAAATGTATTATACACTTTAGATTCCACTATTTAGTATAAAAACTACATAATTTGTGTTATAATCCGTGCTTCTATCGTGGATATAGCCTAAATTTCTTGGAGAAAATGATGATTTTTGAAGTCAAATCGCCGATTCTAGGGTTTGAAAATGTAACAAAAATGAAACTTGAAAAAATTGATGAGCTATTTATGAAGCTCTATAATGCTGAATATGAAGTGCCTCACTTTACACTTGTGAATCCTTTTTTGCTACGAGAATACGAATTTGATGTGCCTTCAAACATTAAGATTCTGCTTGATTTAAATAATGCCAAAAATATCGCTGTTGCCAATATTATGGTGATTCAAAAGCCTATTGAAAGTTCCACCATAAACTTTCTAGCACCCCTTATTTTTAACTTTGATAATCTCACAATGGCACAAGTTGTCCTTGATAGCACACAATATCCAATGTATAGCTTAAGTGAATCGATCGGGCAGTATTATAATAAAGAGGAAGCACAAAAAGGCGAAAGTGCCGCTCCTGTAAGAAAAAACTAAATTTAGATTCTATATTCCAAAACAAGCGATCATACACAAAAGCCACAAAATACGCAAAGGTTACAGATGAAACAAACACTTCTTGTTATAGGCTATGGCAATATGGCAAAAGCCATTCTTACGCATAATGACTTCATCGCCTCACATTTTAATGTCTTTCTTACCGGCAGAGATTTACAAAAAGCCAAAGATTGTATCGCTCAATGTGGCATAGAAGCTCAAATCTATACGCCACAATATCTAGATTCTAAGCCCGTGCTTGATATACAAGATAGCGTTGTTCTGCTTTGCACCAAGCCAAAGGGGCTAGATAGCTTTATTTTTCAAGGCAAGGCTCAATATGTGTATAGTGTGTTAGCCGGGGTTGGTATTGAGACCTTGGAAAAGTGGCTTCAATCTTGCCATATCGTGCGACTTATGCCAAATATCGCCGCTTTTAGTAAAAACTCCGCCACTGCCTTTTATCACAAGTCCTATACACAACAAGCAGATTCAAAAATTAATGCAGAAATCCTTGCATTTTTAGAATCTTTTGGCAAAGCTGTAAGTGTGGATAATGAAGCGTTAATAGAATCTAGCATCGCCACAAGTGGCAGTAGCATTGCTTTCCTTGCTCTCATTGCTGAATCGCTTATAGATGCGGGAATCTTAGAAGGGCTAACCCACGCTCAAAGCCAAGAGTTAGTCAAGCAAACTTTTCTAGGCTTTGCCACAGAGTTAGCTACAAAAAGCCCTAATGAGTTAAAATACGCCATTTCAAGTCCGGGTGGGACGACTATCAGGGGACTAGCCATTTTAGAAGAGCTAGGTGTGCGTGGAGCGTTTATCAAAGCCGCTCACACTGCCGTAGAACACGCACGAGATTCTAAAAAATAATGCAAGTGAATATAGAAGCCAAAGATGGCAAGGCAAGAGCACTCACACTCACTCTTGCTCACTCTATCGTGCAAACGCCTATTTTTATGCCTGTTGGTACGCAAGGCTGTGTCAAAGCCCTTGATAGTCTTGATTTAGCACAGAATCTTAATGCCAAAATTATCCTTGCAAACACCTATCATATGTATTTGCGTGTGGGGATAGAGCGATTAAAAGCATTTGGTGGGATTCATACATTTGCTAACTTTAATGGCAGCTACTTAAGCGATAGCGGTGGATTCCAAGCCTTTAGCTTAAATCAAAATGTCAAGCTTAATGAAAATGGCGTAGAGTTTAAATCCCATATTGATGGCTCTAAGCATTTCTTTTCCCCCTCTTTTGTGTTAGATATTCAATATGCGTTAAATAGCGATATTATGATGGTGCTTGATGACTTAGTAGGGCTTCCAGCAAGTGAGACAAGAATCTTAGATTCTATCAAACGCACAACAGAGTGGGCAAAAGCCTCCCTAGAATACCACGAGATGAAAAAATCTCAAGGTAAAGCGACAACAAACAATCTTTTTGCCATTATCCAAGGTGGCACTAGCCCAAAATTCCGTGAAATATCAGCCACTTCACTTGTAAATCTAGGTGAGTTTGATGGCTTTGCTATCGGCGGACTAGCTGTTGGGGAAAGTAGTGAAGAGATGTATAGCACCATATCCCACACCATACCCTTTATGCCAGAATCTAAGCCGCGTTATCTTATGGGGGTTGGCACACCAGAAAACATTATAGAGGCGATTTATCGTGGGGTGGATATGTTTGATTGTGTAATGCCTACAAGGAATGCTAGGAATGCCACGCTTTTTACGCATTTTGGTAAGATTAACATTAAGGGGGCGAGTTTTGCTAATGACACTTCGCCTATTGATGAAAAATGCTCCTGCTACACTTGCCAAAACTACACAAGAGCCTATCTTTGTCATCTCTTCCGCTCCCAAGAAATTACCTATCATCGCCTTGCTTCATTGCATAATCTCCACTATTATTTGAATCTCGTGCGTGAAGCAAGAGAAGCGATTTTGCAAGGAGCTTTTGCAGCCTATCGCCAAAACTTTTATCAGTTAAGAGAAATGGAAGTCCCAAATGAATATTAAACAACAACGCACAGAATCTTTACTCCAAGAGGTGCTAAGCCTTGCCCTATCCCAGCTCCAAGACCCGCAGATTAATACCCTTATAATCACAGGGGTAAAATGCTCTAAGGGTAAGCAGAGTGCAGAAGTGTATATTGAAGGCACAGATATTTCGCCAAATGAACGCAAAACCATTTTAGAGCAACTCAAAAAAGCTCAAGGAATCTTAAAAGAATATATCCTAAACTCTACGCAGTGGTTTCGTAGCCCAAACTTGATTTTTAAGTTTGATGATACGCTGCATTCTGCGAACAATCTAGATTCAATTTTCGCACAACTAGAGCGTGAGAAACGCACCCCAAAAGAATAAACAAAAAAAGGAATAATATGCTTTCAGCTCAAACCACTCAAAAAATAGAGCGACTCGCCGCTTCTCTTTCACTCTATATTTATGACATTGATTTTTTAAAAGAAGATGAACGCCACATCTTACGCATAAGCATTACAAAAAAAGCTCCTATGCAGAATCTTAGCTCAAAAGATAGCAATGCAGTGAGCTTGCAGGACTGCCAGATTCTAAGTGAGCTACTCTCCCCATTACTTGATGTGGAACATATCAATATGGATAATTATCATTTAGAAGTTAGCTCTCCGGGGTTGGATAGAATCCTAAAAAAGCCCCAGCATTACGCCTTTTCACTTGGCGAAATGATAAGCCTTAAACTCATAGACAAAAGCAGTTTGCAAGGAATCTTAGAAAATGTTAATGACACGGAAATTGCCTTACTTGTGGATAAAGAAAAGATAAATATTCCTTTTTCATCTATCAAAAAAGCAAAGGTTATTTTTGAATTCTAGTGATGATTTGCTTATCAAGCATTGTTGTGATATAGCGTGGGAAGCCCAAACTCTAGCCCTGCCAAATCCAAGTGTAGGTGCTATCATCACGCGTGAAAATGGCGAGATTTTGTCTCGTGGGGTGCATAGCCTAGCTGGTAGCCCCCACGCTGAAGTCATCGCCATCAAACAAGCCTATTTCACACTCACGCAAGATTCTAAGATTTTAAATCTAGAATCTAGCCTTGAACTCCACAACTTCCTTTTACACAACCACAATGGCATTTTTAAAAACCACTCCCTTTATGTGAGCCTAGAGCCTTGCAATCACTATGGCAAAACGCCCCCCTGTGCCAATCTCATAAAAGAACTAGGCTTTGCTAAAGTCGTTATTGGCACAAAAGATTCTCACTCCCTTGCTTCAGGCGGAATGCAAACTTTACAAGAAGCGGGGATACACACAAGCCTAAGCCAGATTCAAAATGAAGCACAAAAACTGCTTTTGCCCTTTGAGATTCTGCGAGAAAAGGGGCGATTTGTGCTGTTTAAAATTGCTATGCGACTTGATGGGAGCTATGTAAATGGGCAAATATCTGCTGAATCTTCACGCATTTTTACGCATAATCAACGCAGTGTGTGTGATTATCTCTGTATATCCGGAGCAACACTTAGAAGTGATAACCCAACGCTTAATGCCAGATATGCCCTGCCCCCTTATGATAAGCATAAACAACCCAAACTCTGCTTATTTTCCAAGCATGAAAATAATCCAAGATTCCATACTTTCCGCAACGCAGAAGAGATTGAGAGTTTAAAAGGCTTTGTTGTGATTGAAGGGGGGCTAAATCTGCTTGGTGCGTTAAGAAAATATATTGATATGCTTTTAGTGCATAAGGCGTTTTTTTGTGTGGATTTAAATTTTACACAAAAAAGCAACGCAATGGACTTTGAGCTTTACCACACAATGAATCTAGGCAAGGATTTGGCTCTATGGCTGCACTAGAGATATACCAACTCCACGATGGCTACTGCTATAACACCGATAGCCTTATCTTGAGCCACTTTGCTAGGGCTTTTCTCAAATCTAGAATCTCACTCTTAGATGTGGGGGCTGGAAGTGGGATTCTAGGAATGCTCTGTGCTAGGGAGATTCTAAATAAAGCCACGCCACATAAGAATCCACATATCAATCTCCACCTTGTAGAAAAAGATACGCTAATGGCACAATGTGCGAGTTTGAACACAAGGCAGTTTGAATCCAAAATACATTCTCAAGTGCATTGTGTGGATTTCTTAGATTTTCACACCGACATCAAGTTTGATTTTGTCATCAGCAATCCACCCTTTTATGCCAAGGGGGCGTTACAAGGCACAAATATGCGTAAAAATATGGCACGACATCAAAGCTTCCTGCCCCTTCCTGCCCTGCTTGCACATATCAAGCGTGTGATAAAGCCAAATGGGAGCTTATGCCTATGCTATGATGCAAGGGAGCTGCAAACGCTATTTTATGAACTTAGAATCTGCGGGTTTAATGTAGATACACTCCGCTTTGTGCATTCTTTACAAGATAGAGAATCTAGCCTTGTTGTGCTAAGGGCAAAGATTCAAAGCAAATCGCCACTGCGGATTCTGCCGCCACTTTTTACGCATAATAGCACTACTCAAACAGATAATACCGATGAGCTTAAAGCCATTTATGCGTGGGCAAAGACACAAAGCATTAAAATCACGCCTAACGAGCTAGAATCTCTCTACAAAAAAATCCAAAAGATATAAAAAATAGTAGGGATTAGAATCTTTGAGTGTAATTTTGCATTATTTTAAAGGAAGCAAGGTATAATACAACCTTGCTACAATTTTAAAGGGAATGCGATGCTGTATGGAAAAATCATTAATGTAGATTCACAAGCACAAAACGCTCAAGTAGAACAAGACCTTAATAAACGCGTTTTTGACTTTCCTTTTGATGTTTGGGAAGATGAGATAAGTGAGCTGAAAAAGGGCGTTGAAGTAGAATTTGTCGTTGAGATGAAATTAGTTACAAAAATCCATATAAAGCCCAAGCCCATTGACCCAGATGAAATTCCTGTAACAAAATCTGCTCGTGTGTGTATTGAAGAATATTTTGCTAGGGAAAATGAGATTCTAAGCGGATATAGTGATTTTGTGGAGGGGCATTTAAAACTTGATTTTATCCGTATGCGGCGGTTTTTACTCACTGCATATAATGACTTATGTGCGATGGATGCAAATATTGAAAATGATGTGCTTAAAAAGCTTAAACAAGAAGTGCTTCATCTCTCAAAAGAATATCTTAGCTATCACAAAAAGACACAATATGCACTCAACTACGCCTTTGAGATGATTTTTCTCGCCAGACAAACAGAATATAATAAAACAATCACGCACATTGATAAGATTCAAAGCTCGCTTGCCAACGCACAAGCCCAAACCAACGCCCTAAGTGGCACACTCGCAGCAGGGGAAAAAACTCTAGGCAAACGCGATGATAAAGGCAGTAAAGAGTATGCTGAGATTGAAAAAGAAGTCAAGCAAATGCGGAAGCGGTATGTGGATTTACTCAATTTCATAGGGAATCAAAAAGATGCCCTTGTGAGTGAGACAGCTAGGCTCAAGCGGTTTAGAGATGATCATTTTGAGGCTTTTAGTGCCGTTTATACACCGATGACAGATGATATTAAAACGCGTTTTATCGCTCTGCTTGATACAAAAGCATACGATTTTGACACAACACTTTGGAGCAGGGCAAAATACAGCCAAGTTATTAAACATTTTTTTAGAAACTCTCGCATTGAAGGGAGCTTTAGCTCAAAGACATTTTTGCGTTACTTTCTGCGTGGGCTTGATAAGAGTAAGCTCTCACCCAAATCAAAAGAGCTTTTTGATTTATTGCATTACCTAGAAAACACCAACCGCAAAAAGCTTTTAATCGTGCGTGAAACAATGGTAAATATCCTTAAATACCGCCAAGTGATTGAAAAAATAGATTCTAGTTTGCTTATCACTATGGATAATGACCCCATTAACGCCCTTAAAACACTTGCTCAAAATCCGCAAGATATTATTGTTATTGATGAGAAAATCGGCAATGCCAGTGCATTAGGATTCATTAAAACTTATAAAGAAATGCCAACTGCCAATGCAAAAGTCGCCTTTGTCGTGATAGTCCAAGAGCTACCCAAAAGTGAAATCATCTCTAAGGGTAAATTTATGGGCGTGGAGTTTGTCCCAGAGCAAAATATGGATATGCTCTATGACTGCATTCGTATGGCGTTGTAGAATCTTAAATTTGGATTCAAGACATCTTACCGCATAAAATTAGAATCTTTCATATTTGCAAAGCTCATCATTTGTGGCGTTTGTAAGGGAGTGATTATAGAATAGTTTAAGCTTTTATAGTAGTATGGCAAACTCAAAATCAAAGGATTAGCTATGGACTATAAACGCGTATTAGTAAAATTTTCAGGTGAGGCATTATCGGGTAATAGCGGATTTGGGATTGATGTGAAGATTCTAGAATATATCGCAGGTGAGATAAAAAGCCTTGTGGATAATGGCATTGAAGTAGGCATTGTTATCGGTGGTGGCAATATTATCCGCGGTGTGTCTGCCGCACAAGGGGGCATTATCCGCCGCACGAGTGGGGACTATATGGGTATGCTTGCTACCGTGATAAATGCTGTGGCAATGCAGGAAGCTTTGGAGCATTTGGGTGTAGATGTGCGGGTGCAAAGTGCTTTGGAGATTAAAGAAGTGTGTGAGAGCTACATCTACCGCCGAGCTATTAGGCATTTAGAAAAAGGGCGTGTGGTTGTCTTTGGTGCAGGGACGGGCAATCCTTTCTTTACAACTGATAGTGCAGCGACTTTAAGAGCAGTAGAGATTGGGGCTGATGTCATCATTAAGGCGACAAAAGTTGATGGCGTGTATGATAAAGACCCGCATAAATTTGATGATGCGGTGATGTTAGAATCCATTAGCTATGATGAGGCATTGCGAGATCATATCAAAGTAATGGACGATACGGCTATTGCTCTTGCTAAAGACAATAAGCTGCCCATTCTTGTGTGCAATATGTTTAAAAGAGGGAATCTGCTTGATTTATTGAAATTTGATAAGGGTGTATGCTCAATTGTCAAATAAAAGCAAAGTTAAAATAAAAAAAGGATACAATCCGCAATTTTAAATCCCAAATATAAGGAACACAATGGAAGCATTACGAACAGAGCAAATCGCCGCAAAGGCGTTAAAAAGACTACAAGATGACAGATACTTACTAGCTAATCTCATTTTTGAACGCGTGAAAGAATTAGGCAATGGTGCAGAACCCCTTGTAGATATGGATGTGAAATTACACAAGCTCCCTGATATTGCTATGCGTGAAATTGCTGAAGGCAAGATAGAATTTACTTCCATTGAGGATAAAGAATAGGAAGTAATTTTGGACTTTTTTGCCCAACTCACACAGATTAAAGATACAGAATCTGCACTTAGTAAGCTTAATAATCTCACTACCATCACACCAAAGGTGCAAAAAGCCATAGATTTGGCTATTAACGCTCATCAAGGACAGCTCCGAAAAAGCGGTGAGCCTTATGTTGTTCATCCGCTGTGTGTAGCGTGTATTGTGGCTTTTTATGGAGGCGATGAGACAATGTTGTGTGCGGCATTGCTCCACGATGTGGTAGAAGACACACTCTATTCCCTTGAAGACATACGCAGGGAGTTTGACTGGGATGTTGGACATTTAGTCGATGCACTCACAAAGATTGTGGAGATTCGCAATGAGGAGCTAAGCTCAAATATGAATGAAAAGCTTGCCGCCTCGGCACTAAGCTTTCGCAAAATGCTACTAGCTTCTATCAAAGATATTCGTGCCTTAGTCATAAAAATAAGTGATAGAATGCACAATATGCTAACCCTTGATGCCCTGCCCCCAAAAAAGCAAAAACGCATAGCAGAAGAAACGCTTATGGTATATGCCCCAATCGCCCACCGACTTGGAATCTCTTCACTCAAAAGTGAGCTAGAAGATAAAAGCTTTTTTTATATCTTCCCGCAAGAATACCAAAGCATAGAGCAGTATATCCAAGATAATAATCAATCTATTGCTTTGCGACTCAATGAATTTACACAAAAAGTTTCTACGATTTTATTGCAAAATGGCTTTGCTGAAAAAGACTTTGTGATTGAAAGTCGTGTGAAAAGGTATTATTCAATTTTTCTAAAAATGCAACGCAAGGGCGTGAGTATTGATGAGATTTTAGATTTACTCGCGGTGCGGATTATCGTGCCTACAAGCTTGGAGTGCTACAAGGTGCTGGGGCTTTTACATTTGCAGCTAAAGCCAGTAGTGTCGCGTTTAAAAGACTATATTGCTATCCCAAAAGAAAATGGCTACCAAACCATTCATACGACTATTTTTGAAGGGGCAAGTATCTATGAAGTGCAGATTCGCACATTTGATATGCACAAATCCGCTCAATATGGTGTAGCCGCACATTGGAAATATAAAAGCGGTGGGCGAGAGCCAAACTTAGAATGGCTCAATAATTTACAATACCAAAATGACACGATTGAAGAGTTTTATGAGTTAGCAAAAAACGACTTGTATAAAGAAGATATGGTGGTATTCTCCCCTGCCGGAGATATTTATAACTTGCCTGTTGGGGCAGTGGCACTTGATTTTGCCTATGCGGTGCATAGTGATATAGGCGACAAAGCCAAACAAGCCTATATCAATCATCAAAAGGCTTCCTTGCTTCAGCCACTTAAAAATGGCGACATTGTGAGAATCCTAGTCGCAGAAGAGAATGAAAAGATATCTCCGCGTTGCACTTGGATTGATGCGGTGAAAACATCACGCGCTAAAAATCATATGAGAATCCAGTGTCAAGCTAAACTCAAAGAGATTGATAAAAAAATTGCGTTAAATATCCTGCAAACCATCTTTGATAGCTCAAAGGCGACAATTCTTACTTATCTTAAAGAAAACAAGCTAGATTCTCATATTTATCGTGCAGCAAGTGATTTGACATTTTTAAAAGAAGTAAAAAACAGCATTAAGGGCAACTTTGCACGAGAGGCAAACTTTTTGGGGAAAATTAAAATTAATATGCTGAAGTTTAAAGTCCTAAGCTTTGATAATATCATTTTACATACTAATCGCAATATCAATGAAGTGGTATTTGACTATTGCTGTCACCCAAAGTATGGCGATGATATTTTGGCTATTAAAACCGCACAAAAAGCCTATATCCACCATAAAATGTGTGATAGGGCTATTAATGAAATGGAACAAGGCAGTGAAATGCTGTTTGTGCAGTGGGCAAATGAGCAAAAAATTACCTATAAACTCATCATAGCCTTAGAAAATCAAAAAGGGGCTTTGGCTCATATCTGCGGTGTATTGGCTAAGCTTGATTGCAATATTGTAAGTGTAGATTATGATGTGCTTAATCGCCAGTTTGCTTCATATTGCGAGATTTGCTTTGAAAGCAAAACGCAAGATACAAAGACTTTGAAAGAATCTTTAAGTAAAAAATACAAAATCATTGAATTAAGCAACTTAAAAGATGTGTATTCAAGCTAGAAACTAGACTTTAAGAAAGGAACAAAATATGAGTATAACAGAAGCAATGCAAGAGCTAAAGCGAGGCTGTGTGGAGTTCATAGGAGAAAATTATATCCACACTTTAGTAGAAAGATTCTATAAAAATGGAAAGCGATTTTGCGTTAAAGCTGGATTTGACCCTACCGCACCTGATTTACACTTGGGACACACGGTGCTTTTACAAAAACTTGCTACTTTTCAAAAATATGGTGGCGATGTGAAGTTTTTGATTGGCGATTTTACCGCGACTATCGGTGATCCAAGTGGCAAAAGTGAGACAAGAAAGCCTTTAAGCAAAGAGCAGGTAGAAGCAAATGCTATTACTTACAAAGAGCAGGTTTTTAAAGTGCTAGATCCCAAATACACAGAAGTATGCTTTAACTCAAAATGGCTAAGTGAGCTAGGAGCTGGTGGAATCATACATTTAACTTCAAAGTTTTCAGTGGCGCGTATGCTTGAACGAGATGACTTTACCAAACGCTACAACAACAATCAGCCCATTTCAATGGTGGAATTTATGTATCCATTATTGCAGGGCTATGATTCTGTGGCGTTGGAATGCGATATTGAGCTTGGGGGGAATGATCAAAAGTTTAATCTCTTAGTAGGCAGAAGTTTGCAAAGGAGTTATGGACTAGATAAAGAACAATCGGTGATGACTATGCCTTTGCTTGAAGGGCTTGATGGTGTGAATAAAATGAGCAAATCGCTCAATAATTACATCGGTGTTACTGAATCTGCCAATACAATGTATGCCAAGATTCTAAGCATTAGTGATGAGATGATGTGGCGTTACTATGAGTTGCTTTCATCTCTTAGTTTGCAAGAGATTGCAGAGCTTAAAGCACAAGTGGAAAGCCAAAAAGCACACCCTAAAAGTGTTAAAGAACAACTTGCTTTAGAAATAACGCAACGCTATCATAACATTGATTTAGCAAAAAAAGCTAAAATAGAATTTGACAATGTGTTTAGCAAAGATGAGATTCCTGCGGATTTAGCTACATTTACTTGTGAAAAAGATGAGTGGATAGCTAAAGTGCTTACTTACGCACAACTTTGTGAATCCACCTCTCAAGCGCGCCGAGATATTCGTGCTGGGGCTGTGAAAATCAATAAAGAAAAGATAACTGATGAAAATCTTAAGCTATCATCTGGGGAATACATTGTTCAAATTGGCAAAAGGCGATTTGCAAAAGTGATTATAAAATAAGGATTTGTGATGGGATTACAACCACTTAAAATAGGCAAACACACGATTAAGTATCCAATTTTTCAAGGTGGTATGGGCGTTGGGATTAGCTGGGATAGACTAGCTGGTAATGTCTCTAAAGAAGGAGCACTTGGCATTATCAGTGCTGTTGGCACAGGATATTATCAAAAAATGCAGTTTGTTGAAAAAATCACAAATTCCAAACCATTTGAAGCGATTAATTTTTATTCAAAACACGCTCTCAATGAGATTTTCAAAAATGCGCGTAAAATCTGTGGCAATAATCCACTTGGGGCAAATATACTTTATGCTATTAATGAATATGGTCGCGTGGTGCGTGATGCGTGTGAGGCTGGAGCAAATATCATTGTAACGGGTGCTGGGCTTCCCACAAATATGCCTGAATTTACAAAAAATTTCCCTGATGTCGCTCTTGTGCCGATTGTCTCTTCAGCTAAGGCTTTAAAAATTATCTGTAAGCGTTGGATGGATAGATACGCCAGAATCCCCGATGCAGTCGTGGTGGAAGGACCATTAAGCGGAGGGCATCAAGGATTTAGCTATGAAGATTGCTTTAAAGAAGAATATCAGCTTGAAAATGTCCTGCCCCAAGTGGTAGATGAGGCAGAAAAATGGGGCAATATCCCTGTCATCGCCGCTGGTGGAATCTGGGATAGAAGCGATATTGATAGAATGATGGCTTTGGGTGCTAGTGGTGTGCAAATGGGAACAAGGTGGCTTGGCTCTTTGGAATGTGATGCAGTGGCGTATAGGGATTTAATGCCTTCAGTTACAAAAGAAGATATTGAGCTTGTCAAATCCCCCGTTGGCTATCCAGCAAGGGCGGTGAAAACTGGAATCTTTGATAGATTAGCCCAAGGCAATGCACCAAAAATACGCTGTATCAGCAACTGCGTCTCACCCTGCCATAGAGGCGTGGAGGCAAAAAAAGTGGGCTACTGCATAGCAGATTCACTAGGGCGAGGCTTTATGGGTGATAGAGAGCAAGGGCTATACTTTACAGGGGCGAATGGATATAGAATCCAAAAGATTCAGCCGGTAAAAGAAATCATTGCCGAACTAGTGCGAGATTAGGGCTTGATATTGCGGATTCTAGCGATTATTGCATTTATTGCTGTATGTGTGTTTGGGGAGCATCGCATTGTTAAAATGGTGCCTTTTGGCGATGGGAATCTTAAAATCGTATTCGCACAAGATATTGCTAACCTCAAATGGGAAGTGAAAAAACTCCAAGATAATAGGTATTTTGTTGATTTCGAAGCAAATCTCACTATTCCAAAGCGGAATTTTATTTTCAAAGATAATTCAACCTTGCAAGTGGCACAAAATACGCCAAAAATTGTAAGAATTGTCATCAACACACAGCCAAAATCCCAATATGAACTCATCAAAGAAAAAGAGAATCTCTATATTTTCATTAAACCAAAAAACAAATCTAGTAGCACTCCACAAAGCCTAGATTCAAAAAATACACAGTCAAAGCCAACAAGCCCATCACAAGCCCAACAGCCTAGCACAAAAGCAGAAGCCACAACAGAATCTAAAGATAAAGCCAAACAAAAAGACGATGAAATTGCCACAAAAGACACGCAACCGCCAAAAGAACAAAAAGGCAAAATTGGGGCTGGAAAAAAAATTGTTGTTGATGCAGGACACGGCGGCAAGGATTGTGGCACAAAGAGCGTGGAAGGGATATGTGAAAAAGTCATCGTGCTTGAAGTGGCCAAACTACTTACACAAGAGCTTAAAAATCGTGGATACATTGTATATATGACACGAAATAGTGATGTGTATATTGACTTGCGAAAACGCACAGAATTTGCCAATGGGAAAAATGCGGATTTGTTTGTATCCATTCACGCTAATTCAATGCCAAAAGATTCTCCTAAAACGCCAAGTGGCGTAGAGACTTACTTTCTCTCTCCTGCTAGAAGTGAGCGTGCCGAACAAGTGGCAAAGGCAGAAAACCAAGGCGATATTGAAACAATGAGCCATTTTGCTACGAAATCATTTTTAAATACCATCAGTAGCTTTCATCTTGTTGCTTCACACAAACTTGCTATTGAGATTCAATCAGGCATACTCAATATTGTAAAGCAAACACATAATACCCACGATGGAGCTGTAAGGGAAGGTCCTTTTTGGGTTTTGGCTGGAGCATTGATGCCTTCCGTCCTTATTGAAATTGGTTATGCTTCACACAAAGATGAAGGGAAGCTTATTGCCAAAAAAGAATATCAAAAACTTCTAGCACTTGGTATTGCCGATGGTATAGATGGTTATTTTCTAAGAAACTATTAAAAGGATATAAATGATTAATAATACACACATAAAAGTTATTTTTTCACTGATTTTGTTTGCTCTTTTTGTTTTTACAAATCTCACCCTTTTCACTTCACAATTTTCGCAATCTTTCTCGCATTTATTTTTGATTTTTATCCGTGAAGATCAGTTTTTTGATAGCCTAAGCATTTTTTTGTTGCTCTGTGGATTTGTGCTAAGTGGGGTATTTGTGATTATGAGTAGTTGGTATCAAACAAGTAATGCCTTACAAAGAGTAATTATGCTAAGCCTAAGCATTGTCTTTATCTATCTTGTGATTCTTAAAAGCACACATACAACGCAGACTGAAGATATTATGGATATATTTGCTATTGAAGGGAGTATTTATCATCGTGGCTTTTTTGAACTCTTAGTGGATTATTTGCCACGCATTGTGCTGATAGCTTGTGCTTATATATTATTTGTTTATGTCCCACTCTTATTTTTAATTTTTGGCATACACCCAAATCAGCATAATCAAATCGGTAAAATGCTCTATGATATGCGTCCTTCAGTCAATGTTGTTATTGCTGTGTTGTTTGCCCTTTCCTTGCAACCTTATTATTTTCGCGATAACCTTTATGCATATTTTGATATTTTTGCTTTAGTTGTGGGCGTTGGACTGCTCATTTGGGTAATGATAAGGCATAAAGACTTATTTGGATTCTATGAATATATGAATTTTGCCCTACTTGTCTTAAATATTATCATTTGTTTTATTTGCACCTCTGTGTTAGCCATTTCAGATAATTATTTTAATGCGCGTTATGCGTTTTTAGTTTTTGCGTTTGTGGGCTGGTGTGCGGAATGGATGTATGATAATATTAAGCCAGATGAGGAGTGAGAATGGCACTTGATATTTATTCCGCGATTGATTTAAAAGATGGCAAGGCAGTACGACTTTTTAAGGGCGAAATGCAAAGTGCAAAAGTCTATGGGGAAGCTTTGGACTTTGCTAAAAGCTTTGAAGATATGGGGGCTAAGTTTTTGCATATTGTGGATTTAGATGGAGCAATGGCTGGGATTCCAAAGAATCTTACATATATTGAAAAGATTATTGCTTCTACCACGCTGCAAGTGCAAGTCGGTGGGGGAATCCGCGATGAAAACCGCATTAAGCTTTACACACAAATGGGTGTAAGGGTGATTCTAGGCTCTATTGCCACAGAAAATTGGGAGTTTGTCAAAACTATGGCAGAATCTTATCCCGTGGCTGTTGGTATTGATTCACGCAATGGCAAGGTTGCTACACAAGGTTGGGTGGAAGAAAGTCAGCTAGATTCACAAACTCTAGCAACAAGGTTTGCAGGTAGCAAAGTCCAAGCTATTATCTGCACAGATATTAACCGCGATGGGGCATTGAGTGGGATTAATATTGACTGGACGGAAAGCATTGCTAAAAGTAGTGGAATTTATACCATTGCTAGTGGGGGTTTTGCAAGGCTAGATGAGCTACACACACTTGATAAAAGCCCTTATATTAGCGGTGTTATCGTAGGCAAGGCATTTTATGAAGGAAAAATAAACCTAAAAGAAGCCTTGCAATTTTTTAGAGACTAAGATAAAATGCCGATTTTTGAAAAAAATGCAAGGATTCATCTAACTTGTATATAAAGATATGCTAAAATGTCGGTTTATTTATGATAGCCACATTTAAAGAAGGAGATAACTTGAAACTGCTGGTTGTTGATGATAGCTCTACGATGAGACGGATTATAAAAAATACTCTCCAACGCTTAGGTTATGAGGATATTTTAGAAGCGGAACACGGCGTGGAAGCTTGGCAGATTATGGACACTACTGAGGGTATACAGGTGCTTATTACAGACTGGAATATGCCAGAGATGAATGGATTAGATTTGGTTAAAAAAGTGCGTTCTGATGAGCGATATACGACTATTCCCATTATTATGGTAACGACTGAAGGGGGCAAAGCTGAAGTCATCACGGCTTTAAAAGCTGGGGTAAATAACTATATTGTAAAACCATTTACGCCTCAAGTTCTCAAAGAAAAGCTTGAAGTCGTGCTAGGTGTGAATGAAGACTAGGCTTCAGTCTTAATGAATGGCTTGGAACATCAAACATATTGGGAGATTATTATCCACCCAAGCCACTTTTTAGAGCAATTCGCTGATTTTATTACAGACAAAACTTCTTCTGCGATAGAATATTTAGACATTTTCCCCACTTTAAACTCATCTGCTTCAAATCCATTTGCCATTAGCTATGATGAAGATTCTTGGCAGAGCTTTAATGATTTTAGCATTTTACAAGCCAAAGCCCTATCTCAAAACAATAGCGACAATGCTCAACCCACACAAATTATTATCCGCCTAGCAGATGATTTTGACATCTCTAGTCTCCTTAAATCTTTACAAACCTATGCCTTAAACCTTTCAGCGATTTTTGACAAATCTGTTGGCTTTTGTTATCACATTGAGAAAAAAGCAAATTGCGATTGGATAAAAGCCTATCAAGATTCTATACAGCCTATTTCTAGTGGAATCTTCTATATCCGCCCATCGTGGTATGAATCGCAATATGAAGATAAAGATTCTAAATCCCCACAAGTCAAACACGAAATTATCATCAATCCCGCCCTTGCCTTTGGCTCTGGACATCACGCAAGCACAGCGATGTGTTTGGAATTTCTTAGCCAACTTGATTTACACAATAAAACATTGCTTGATGTGGGCTGTGGCAGTGGAATCTTAAGTATAGCCGCTCACAAGCTTGGTGCGAAAGCCTATGCGTGTGATACTGATGCAAGTGCTGTGCCAGAAACACACAAAAATGCTAAGCTCAATAATACAACTTTATGCGATATTTGGCTTGGTAGTATCGCTCAAGCCCCGCAAGATTCTCCGCCAACTTATGATGTCATTACTGCCAATATCATTGCCTTTGTTGTGAAGCTTTTACACAATGATTTTAAGGCAAAATTAGCAAAAAATGGCGTTTTAATCCTTTCTGGGATACTTGATGAATATAAATTTGATATAATGCAGACTTTTAGTGATTTTAAAGTGCTAGAATCTCGTTGCCAAGATGAATGGGTAGCCTTGAAACTAACACTAGAATAGAATAAAAGGACAATAATTATGGAAAATAATGATAAAAAACCACCTTTTAAGCAAAATCCATTTCTTACTTTTGCGATTTTTGTGATTCTTGCTTTACTTTTGTTTAAGCTATTTTCACCAAATGGCGAGTCGCTAACCGATAAACTTATCGGAGGGAGCGTTACAAAAGAGATTAGCTACAATGAGCTAAAGGAGCTTATAGCTAAGGGTGAAATTAGCTCTGTAAGCATTGGACAGACTTATATCAAAGCCTATTCAGCACACACTTCCCCACGCACACTTTATACGACCAAAAAGGTGGCAGACCTTGGGCTTGTGCCACTGCTAGATGAAAAAAAGGTTGAGTATAGTGGCTTTAGTGAGGGGAGTTTCTTAGGCGATCTTGTAAATATGCTTTTGCCTATTTTTATTATTCTTGCTTTGTGGATGTTCCTAACAGCTCGTATGCAAAAAAGTATGGGCGGTGGAATCTTTGGTATGGGGAACGCCAAAAAGCTTGTGAATGCCGAAAAACCTAATGTGCGTTTTGATGATATGGCAGGAAATGCAGAAGCAAAAGAAGAGGTTGTAGAAATTGTAGATTTTCTCAAATACCCCGAACGATATGCGGCAGTTGGCGCTAAGATTCCACGCGGGGTGCTGTTAGTAGGACCTCCGGGGACTGGAAAAACGCTTTTAGCTAAAGCCGTGGCAGGTGAAGCAAATGTACCATTTTTCTCAATGAGCGGAAGTAGCTTTATTGAAATGTTTGTTGGACTTGGGGCAAGTCGGGTAAGAGATTTGTTTGAAATGGCAAAAAAAGATGCACCAAGCATTATTTTTATTGATGAGATTGATGCTATTGGTAAAAGCCGTGCCGCTGGAAGTATGGTAGGTGGCAATGATGAAAGAGAACAAACGCTTAATCAGCTTTTAGCTGAAATGGACGGCTTTGGCTCTGAATCTGCCCCTGTTATTGTCCTTGCGGCGACTAACCGCCCTGAGATTTTAGACCCTGCATTGTTGCGTCCGGGGCGATTTGATAGGCAAGTGCTTGTGGATAAGCCTGATTTTGAAGGGCGACTTGAGATTCTCAAAGTGCATATCAAAAATGTTTCTCTGGCACGAGATGTTGATTTACACGAGATAGCAAAATTCACCGCAGGGCTTGCTGGGGCGGATTTAGCAAATATTATTAATGAAGCCGCATTGCTTGCAGGCAGAGAAAATAAGAAAGAAGTCAGTCAAAAACACCTTAAAGAAGCGGTGGAACGGGGCATTGCCGGGCTAGAGAAAAAGTCTCGTAGAATCTCGCCAAAAGAAAAAAAGATTGTAGCTTACCACGAGAGCGGACACGCTGTTGTCTCTGAAATGACAAAAGGTGCGGATAGGGTAAATAAAGTCTCTATCATTCCGCGTGGTATGGCAGCTCTTGGCTACACACTTCACACGCCTGAAGAAAATCGCTACCTTATGCAAAAGCACGAGCTTATGGCAGAAGTAGATGTGCTTTTAGGCGGTAGGGCAGCTGAAGAAGTATTCCTAGGGGAAATCTCAACTGGAGCAAGTAACGACTTGGAGAGAGCGACTGGAATCTTAAAATCAATGATTAGCTATTATGGAATGACTGATGTAAGCGGACTTATGGTGCTTGAAAAGCAACGCAATACATTCTTAGGCGGTGGTGGCACACAAAGGGAATTTAGCGAACAACTTGCCCAAGAGATTGATACTCATATCAAAAACACACTTGATGAACGCTACACGCACGTAAAAAAGCTTCTTAGCGATTATAAGGACGCGATTGAAAATATGGTCAAAGAACTATTTGAAAAAGAGGTGATTGATGGGGCTAGGGTGCGAGAGATCATTGAAGAGTATGAAAAGGAAAATCAGCTGCAAACGCGTCTTGTGCCTATTGAGGAAGAAGAGTAAGGAGAGAATATGACAACAACACAAATCATTGCAAAACAAGGTTGGATTGGCACAGGTGTGCTTCTTGCCCTATTTCTTATCAGTGCTTTGTTTGATTGGACTTTGTGTGGATTTGTGTCGCTTGTCTTTCTCATTTTGTGGGTTGCTATGTTTAGAAATCCGGAGCGGATTCCACAAACGCACGAAAACAACGCCTTTGTCTCGCCCGTTGATGGTATTGTAAGAGATGTTTACTCTACAAATAATGAAGTGCATATCAAGATTGAAACAAGCTTTCTTGATGTGGGTATAATACGCGCACCTTGCGATGTTTTTGAAGGCAAGATAAGTCAAAAAAAAGGTTTGTCTCTCACTTGCTGTAATAAACAAAAACAAGCCCAGCTCAACGCTACAATGCGTTTTGAAAACAACCAGGATTGTGTATTCTCTATGGAATTTTTCCCTATCTTCTTCTCTTCTCACGAACTTTTTGCTTATAGTCATTTGGAGCTAGGCGAACGCATGGGCTTTATGAAAGCAGGAATGACACAAATCACTATTCCTCAAGATTCTAAAAATTCATTTAACGAAATTGAGCTGAAAGTGAGTATTGGCGATAGAGTGAGTGCTTCACAAAGTGTATTAGGATATTTCTATGAAGTTTAATCCACTTTTTATCCTACCTAATCTTTTTACCGCAGGGAGTATTTTTTTAGGAATCTTAAGCGTGATTTATGCCTCAAAGGGTAATTTTGAAATGGCGTGTTGGCTGATACTTGCCTCTATGATTCTTGATGGGCTTGATGGACGCGTAGCAAGGCTTACAAACACGGCAAGCAAATTTGGAGTGGAGTTTGATTCTCTAGCCGATGTTGTAGCTTTTGGCGTAGCTCCAGCAATGCTACTTTATTTTTATATCGGCATAGATTATGGGCGGCTAGGAGCGTGTGTGCCGGCAATTTTTGTTATCTTTGGGGCGGTGCGATTGGCAAGATTTAATATCACTACAAGTAGCGAACCAAACTTTTTTATTGGTCTGCCTATTCCCTCCGCGGCAGTTGTTGTGATGCTGTGGGTGCTGATTGATTTAGAATATAAATTGATTGAAAATTATAACTATGGGTATGTAATGTTGCTTGGGAGCTTTATTATCAGTATCCTTATGGTAAGTAATATCCGCTATCCTAGCTTTAAAAAAATGCAGTGGAATTTTAAGTCATTTATTGCCGTGATTTTACTGCTTGGCATTGTGTATGTGAATCCACAGGAAACTTTGTGTGTGTTGATGAGCGGATATGTGGTATATGGAATCTTGCGGTGGCTTGTGCTTGTCATAAAAGTGCGTTTTAGCTCAAAACTCACTAAAGACAAGAATACATAAAGTTAGATTTAGTGAAATTGTGCTATGATTAGCTATTTTTGAAAATTTGAGGTGTGATTATGTCAAAAACGAGTATGTCAAAGATAGATCAAGTAACAAGCCTTCACAAAAACAATGAATTACAGCTACTTTGTTTCCGCTTAGAAAAGGGTAAGGATTTATATGCGGTAAATGTTTTTAAGATTCGTGAAGTTATCAAATACAGCGGAATGCTTACCGTCGTTACACACGAGAATAATAGCTTAGTTGAAGG
Source organism: Helicobacter cinaedi CCUG 18818 = ATCC BAA-847 (assembly GCF_000155475.1). GTDB lineage: Bacteria > Campylobacterota > Campylobacteria > Campylobacterales > Helicobacteraceae > Helicobacter_C > Helicobacter_C cinaedi. The sequence goes on from NZ_DS990393.1 coordinate 195,154, forward strand.
GCTTATTACCATTCGTGAGCTGACAATCCCCCTTATTGATATGCGTAAATGGTTTTATTATGATAGTAGCAATAAGGCTAGGAATCTGCGTGATTATAGTGTGAAGCGGGAGCCGGGGGAAGAAGATATTATTATGATTTGTGAGTTTTCACGCTGGACAATTGGGGTAAGAATCTACGAAGCGGATAGAATCTTAAACAAAAAATGGACAGAGATTGAGCAAGGTGTAGGTGTCGGTGGTGGCGGGCATAATGGCAAGCTTGTGAGCCGCACAAGATATTTTGATGGACGCCTAGTGCAGGTGGTGGATATTGAAAAAATGCTGATTGATGTCTTCCCGTGGATTGAAAAAGACAAAGAAGAAGGCATTGCTAAAATCTCTCAAGTGGATACGACAAAAAGCATACTTCTTGCTGATGATAGCCCAACGGTGCTACGCACAATGCAGCTTATCCTTAATAAACTTGGTGTTATCCATCACGATTTTATCAATGGAAAACACTTGCTTGATTATCTTTTCTCGCCAACGACAGACATCAACTCAATCGGTATGATTATCACAGACCTTGAAATGCCTGAAGCAAGCGGATTTGAAGTTATCAAACAAGTCAAAAGCAATCCTGCCACTGCGCATTTGCCTATCGTTGTCAATTCATCAATGAGCGGAAGTAGCAATGAAGATATGGCTCGTTCCCTTGATGCTGATGAATTTATCTCTAAATCAAATCCCGTTGAGATTGAAGCTGCGGTGAGAAAATTCGCCCTTAAATAGTAGGGTGAGCCAAATATGCGAAACCCTCTCACACTTTTAGAGATTCCAACACCCGCTTATGTCTTAGAAGAAGAAAGGCTTAATCACAATCTTAAAATCTTAGAATCTATTCAAAAGCAAAGTGGAGCAAAGATTCTCCTAGCACTCAAAGGCTATGCGTTTTGGAGACGATTTGACACACTTAAACACACTCTAAGTGGAAGCACAGCAAGCGGACTATATGAAGCAAGGTTAGGCTATGAAGAGATAGGTGGCAGGGCAAATCAGGACAAAGATAATACACAAGATTCTAGTGTGCAACATAAAGAAATATGTGTCTTTTCCCCAGCTTACAAAGCAAGTGAGTTTGAATCCATCTTAGAATATGCTACGCATATTATTTTTAATTCCTTTAATCAATGGCAGAAGTTTAAGCCCCTAATAGATTCTAAAAATCAAACACTCCTAACACAGAATCTTTCTCCCATTGAAGTGGGACTGCGTGTGAATCTGTTATATAGCGAGGTAGAGCCACCTATTTATAATCCTTGTGTGCCACTTTCCCGCTTAGGCATTACCCCAAGCGAATTTACAAAAGGTGTGCAGCAATATGGACTTCAAGGTATTGATGGGTTGCATTTTCACACACATTGTGAGCAAGATTCTGCCGCCCTTTCACGCACATTGCCACATTTTGAAAAGCATTTTGGAATCTATCTTAAAAACAAAAAATGGGTGAATTTTGGCGGCGGACATCACATCACTCGGGCAGATTATGACTGCGAGTTGCTTATCAATCTTATCAAAGATTTTAAACAACGCCACAATGATATTGAGGTGTTTTTGGAGCCGGGCGAAGCAGTGGGGTGGCAGGTGGGCTTTCTTATAGGCGAGGTGGTTGATATTGTTGAAAATCAAGGCAAGGTAGCCATACTTGATGTGAGTGCGGCGGCTCATATGCCTGATTGCCTTGAGATGCCCTACCGCCCTACCCTTTGCAAACTTAGCAAAGATGGCAATATAGAATCTGATAAAGGGATTAATATCGCCCAATATACTTATCGCTTAGGTGGTCCAACCTGCCTAGCTGGTGATGTTATAGGCGATTATAGCTTTGATACGCCACTGCTTGTTGGCGATAGAATTATTTTTGAAGATATGCTCCACTACACGATTGTAAAAAACAACACCTTTAATGGAATCCCCCTACCCTTTCTTGGCGTGATTGACACAAATGGCAAGTTTGAGATTCTCAAACGCTTTGACTACACAGACTATAAGCAGAGAAATTAAATGATTGAATTTAAGAATCTTTTGATGTTAGCCCCTCTTGCAGGTTATACAGATTTGCCTTTTCGTAGCGTAGTTAAGGGCTTTGGCGTGGATATAACCGTAAGTGAGATGATAAGCTCTCACGCCCTTGTATATAGCAATAAACGTACGCTCAAAATGACTGAAAAATCCCCACAAGAGCAGCCTTATAGTGTGCAAATCTCTGGCTCAAAAGAAGAGGTTATCAAACAAGCAGTTGAGATTCTAAACACTCAAAAGGACATTGATATAATTGATCTAAATTGTGGCTGCCCCGCCCCAAAGGTCGCAAATCACGGCAATGGAAGCGGACTTCTAAAAGATTTAAATCTGTTAGTCAAAATTGCTAATCTCATTAAAGAAAACGCTAAAACGCCCTACACAAGTCTAAAAGTCCGCCTTGGCTTTGATAAAAAGATTCCCCACGAGATAGCCCAAGCCCTAAAAGATGTGAAGTCTGATTTTGTCGTGGTGCACGGACGCACGAGAGCAGATGGTTACAAAAAAGAAAAGATTGATTATGATGCCATCGCGTATATTAAGCAAAATATTCCTATGCCCCTTATTGCTAATGGCGAGATTGATAGTGTGGAAAAAGCCCAAAAGGTGCTAGAGCATACCGGTGCAAATGGTGTGATGATAGGACGGGCCGCTATTACTTCGCCGTGGATTTTCTGGCAGATTAAAAACAATACGCAGGAAATCCCACCCATTGTCAAAAAAGAACTTGTATTGGAGCATTTTCATAAAATGATAGAATTTTATGGGGAAAGGGGGGCGATTATGTTTCGCAAGAATCTCCACGCCTACACCAAAGGACACGAGGGGGCGAGTGAGTTTAGGAATCTTATCAATAGCTTAAGTGATGTAAAGCAAATCACACAACATATTGAAAATTTCTTTTCACATAATCAAATGATAACGCATAACTTCCCCCAACTCGTGCATCTCAACAAAAGGAGTAGCTAGTGAGAATCTTATTTTTTCTTATGCTTTTATGTTCCACATTTGCCCTTGCTAGTGAAAATGAGCAAATGGATAAAGACAATGCAGAATCTACCCTCTCTCCGCTCGTGCAATCAATCCGCCAAGCAGATTTACTCTTTTATCAAGGTGTAACACGCTGGAGTAAAAATGGTGATGAGGCAAGTGATTTTCTAAAAAAAGCCTGTGATAGTAAGCACCCAGGTGCTTGCCTTTACCTTGGTAATTATTATGAAATAAAATCCAAGGATAAAAAAGATTCTAAAGCAAATCTAGAAAAATCCCAGCAGTTCTATCAGCTAGGCTATGAAAATAGTATAGAAGCGTGTAAAGAAGGGGCTGTGGAGTGGTGCTCTATCCAAGCGGTAGCACTTATTGATGGACACGGCGTAGCAAAGGATATTCAAAAGGGCTTAGAATACCTTGAGATTCTATGTGAGCGTGATATGGAAAATGCGTGTTTTATGCTTGGGACATATTATTTTTATGGTGTGAATGTCAAGCAGGATTTGCAAAAAAGCAAAGATTTTACACAAAAAGCCCTTGAGCTAGATTCACAAGCCTGTGATGAAAACCGCCTGTATGCGTGTGTGCTTAGTGCCGAGATTTACCAGCAAGGGCTAAATACCCCTCAAGATTTGACAAAAGCCAAGCTCCTTTACTCTCGCGCGTGTGAAATGGATAATCAATTTGCTTGTGATTATGTGAAGAAACTTAAATAATTTACACTCGCCTAAACTTCCTAAACACTTTCGCAAAGCCCATAACACTCACAAAATATAACGCCGCAACAGCACATATCCCACTTGCCACAAAGCCAATAGATTCTATCCCAAAATGCGTATATGCCAAGCCGCCAATCAACGCCCCACTGCCTATGCCAACATTAAAAATACCCGAATAAATACTCATCGCCACCGCCGTAGCATTTGGCACAGCGGCAATCACTTGTGATTGAAAAATCACACCAAAAAGCATAAAGCATAGCCCCCACACCGCACAAAGTAGTGTAATAGCCACACTAGATTCACTCACAACATACAACAAAAGCATACTAAGCCCCAAGCCAAAAAGGCTAAGACGCACAAAGGCTAAATGAAACCGCTCATAGAATCTTGCAAACAGCACACTGCCCACCACCCCCATAAGTCCAAACAAACACAAGATAAAAGTAACAGAGTTAGCCCTAAACCCTGCTACATTTTCCAAAAATGGCTCAATATAAGTATATGCACTAAAATGTCCGCTCACAAATGCAAGCGTGAGAAAGCAAATCTTCATAAATGCCTTGTTATGCAGAAGTGTAGGAAGCGTTTTTAGCGAAATGTTTTGCGTATTTGGCATAGTAGGAAACACTCGCCAGAAAGCAATGCCAACACATAATGCCACAAGTCCAATACACAAAAAGCTCACCCGCCAATCCACATATAGCCCTATCATACGCCCAAGCGGGAGCCCCACAATCATAGCAAGAGAACTCCCTGTAATCACAAAGCCCAATGCACTGCTTTGCTTACCCTTTGGGGCAGCACGCACCGCCATAACAGAGGCGATAGACCAAAAGAGTGCGTGAGATAGGGCTACGCCTATGCGAGAGGCTACAAGCATAATGAAATTTTGTGCTAAAGCAGAGATGAAATGACTAAGCACAAATACAAAAATAACGCCTAGCATAAGGGATTTAAGATTGCTTTGTGCAAAATAGAGCATAAGCGGCAAAGACGCAAGAGCTACCACCCACGCATAGATAGTTAGCATTACCCCAACTTCAGAATCACTCATAGAAAAGTCATTGCCAATCGCACCTAAAAGCCCAATAGGTATAAACTCCGAAGTATTAAAGATAAACGCACCAAAAGTAACGCACAAAACAGGCAACCAAGCAAAAATGTTAGAATCCTGATTGAAACTTTTGAAGCCTTTATGACACTTATCTTGCATATTCCACAGCCCTTAGCTCTCGTATTACGCTGACTTTAATTTCACCCGGATATTGTAAATTAGATTCTATCTCTTTGGCTATATCGCGTGCTAACACAACACTTTGCTCATCACTGACCAAGTCCGCCCTTACAATCACACGCACTTCTCTACCCGCATTAATAGCATAGGCTTGTTTCACGCCGATTTTATCCATCGCAATATTTTCAATATCCTGCATTCTTTTTAGGAAATTTTCAAGCACCTCTCTCCTAGCCCCCGGTCTCGCAGCAGATAACGCATCTGCAGCACACACAGCAGCACATTCTGTGCTTTTTATCTCCTCATAGCCGTGATGAGCTTTGATAGCATTAATCACAACAGGATGTTCTTTGTAGCAGGTGCAAACCTCAACGCCCAAATCCACGTGGCTACCGCCAAGCTCTTGGGTAAGTGCTTTGCCTATATCGTGTAAGATTCCAGCCCTTCGTGCGAGTTTCTCATCTCCGCCAAGCTCTCCAGCGATAATGGCTGCAAGATTTGCCACTTCAATAGAATGCCCAAGGGCATTTTGCCCAAAAGATGCACGATAACGCATTTTGCCAAGCAAAAATTTCAATTCTGGGTGCATATAGCCAAGCCCCATATCAAGCACGATATTTTCGCCATCTTGACGCATTTGCTCATCCATCTCATTTTTAATGCGTTCATACACTTCCTCAATGCGTGAAGGCTGAATCCTGCCATCTTCCACAAGGCTTTCAATCGTGCGTGTAGCAATGGCTCTGCGGTAGAGATTAAAACTACTTAAAATAATGCTACAAGGCGTATCATCAATGATGACATCTACCCCGCTAATAAGCTCCAAAGTCTTAATATTTCGCCCTTCCTTACCAATAATGCGTCCCTTTAGCTCATCATTTGGAAGATTGACAACATTAACCAAGCGTTCAGTAGCAAACTCACCCGCATAACGCGTAGTGGCTTGGGCAAGGATATAATTTGCCTTTTTTTTGGCTTCATCTTTTGCCTCCCTCTCATATCTACGGATAAGCATAGCCTTTTCATCAGCAAGTTCTTCTTCAAGATGTGAAAGCAAAATGCTCGTGGCTTCCTCTCTACTCATTTTTGCATGATTTGCTATAAGATTTAGCATTTCTTTTTTTGCGTTTTGATATTCAAGCTTGAGTTTATCCTGCTCACTTTGGGAACGCAAAACTTTGATTTTAAGCTCGGCAATTTCCTGCTTTTCTTTCTCAACTTGTTGTTTTTGATGATTGAGTTGCTGATAGCGGCGTTGCTCCTCTTTTTCAAATTCCGCTAGAGCAGATTCATATTCTTTTTTTAATCTCACATTCTCTTTGTCAAACTCCTGCTGAAGCCTAAGCTGTTCTTCTTTAATATGAATCTTATGATCTTTTAGCTTTTCTTGTGCCTCATACTCAATCGCCTTTGCCTTTGCTTTGGCTTGCTCTATAATCACTTGGGAGTGAGAGTTAAAAATCTTTCTTGTGATAAGATACACACTCACGCCCACCAATAACGCGAAGGTTATACCGCCTATGACATACCATACTTCCATTGTGCTTCCTTAAACATAAAGCCGATGGGGTTACGAAACAATCTCCTTGCACATCATAAGATTCTGTAATCACGCTTGGAGTGTAGTTTGGACTTCTTGCTACAAAAATAACATAAACTTTTTTCTTCAGGCAAGACATAAATCTATCATACATACCCTTGCCAAAACCAATACGCCTAAAATCCTTATCTATCCCTAAAACAGGGATAATCACCGCATCAACTTTTATTAAATTAAATGTAGAATTATTTGACTCATAAATGCCAAAGACATTTTTTTGCAATGGCATTCGCAATGGTATCATTTTAAAATAAAATTCTTGTATATAAGGCACAAAAACACGATATTTTTTTTTGCGAAGCGTGGAGATGAGCGGGAAAATATTCACTTCATTGCCAAAAGGCATATACACAAGCACATTTTTTGCACCCTTTTGCCTTAAGATTCTAAAAAGTGCGGGATTTAACGACCTATCTTGCAACGAGGCATAGCGCGTTTTATATCCCAAAAATGCTTTTGCTACTTTTCTAAAGTCTTGTTTGGTAATTATTAATCCTTTTTTTGGATATAATGATAGCACAAAACCTATACTTTGGAGAGAAGCAATGCAGTTTTTACAGATTCTACCAAGACAATCTCATCTTAAAACTTTGCTTATATGTGTGGTAATGGCGGTGTTTTTGAGTGCGTGTAGTGATGAGGCTGATAGGGACAAAGATGTCTTTGGTTTTGAGGGCGGAGGGCAAGATAAGATTCTCAATATTGAAGTTACAAACACGCAAAATGAATCTTTGAAGTTTAAAACAAACCAAACTCAAAGCGTGTTTCAAACCAAAGATGAGCGTCCAACCTTGCTCTTTTTTATCTCCAAAGACTGCACACAATGCCAAGATGAGCTACTCCATATCCTTGATTTACACAATAAATACCAAGAGTTTATATCCATTGTTGCCATTAGCCCAAAAGAAGATTTACAAGCCTTGCAAGATCAAATCAATGCTATCAATCCAAGATTCAAGCTTTATGCCCCAAATGACGATAAGAATCTGCTAAACTTCCTAAGCAAAGATGAAAAGCAAAGCTACATAGCCCTATATGATAAGCAAGGCGAGAAAGTGATTGACTATGTGGGATTAGTGCCTGAAGAGATGATAGAACTTGACATACGCTATCTTATCCAAGATAAGCTTGATGCTAAAGCACAAGATGAGATTGAAATCCTTGATAATATCCCGCAAGAGCAAGATTCAAATCCAACCCAAACTCAAGAGCAAAAATGATTTTATCCCTAAGTAAAACCCTCCAAAAAACCACACAAAATATCGCCTCACTGCTTGGCTCAAAAAAGGACAAGTTAAGCAAAGATGAGCTAGAAGAGATTTTGATTGAATGCGATATTGCATACGAGCTTGTAGAATCTATTTTAGATTCTCTGCCTCCTTATGTCTCTAAAGACGCACTGCATAAAGCCCTAATCGCCCTGCTTGAAATTGAATCTTCCCCCTTACTAGAAAATGCAGATTCTATCAAACCTCTTGTTACATTAATCGTTGGTGTAAATGGGGCAGGCAAAACCACAAGCATTGCTAAACTTGCCAATCTCGCACAAAAAGAAGGCAAAAAGGTAATGCTGGCTGCAGGAGATACTTTCCGAGCAGCTGCCATTGAGCAAATTAAGCTTTGGGGTGAAAGGCTTAGTATTCCTGTGATTGCCACACAACATATGCACGACCCAAGTGCGGTTGCCTTTGATAGCATTAATTCCGCTTTAGCAAGAAATATTGATGAGCTTTACATTGACACCGCAGGGCGATTGCATAATCAAACAAATCTCAATAATGAGCTTTTAAAGATCGTGCGTGTCTGTCAAAAAGCCCTACGGGATTTGCCTTTGAGAAAATTCCTTGTGCTTGATGGCACACAGGGAAGCTCCGCGATTAATCAAGCTAAGGCATTTTCACAAAATATTACATTTGATGGCATTATCATCACAAAGCTTGATGGCACAAGCAAGGGAGGGGCGATTTTTAGCATTGTAAGTGAGCTTAAAATCCCCATTTGTTTCATAGGTGTGGGCGAAAAGGCTGATGATTTATTGAAATTTGACAAACAAGAATATGTGAAGATTCTGCTTGATAGTATTTTTTAAGGCTTTAAGGTGGCAAAAAAAAGTGTAGTTTTTGAATGTCAATTTTGTGGTTGGCAAAGCCCAAAGTGGCTTGGAAAATGTAGCAGTTGCGGGAGTTGGGATAGTTTAGTTGAGCTTAAAGGTGAAATGAAAAAATATAGCCTTGCAAGTCAAAATCACAATCCCACAACCCACGCTATTCCCATTACAGAAGTTCAATTTGAATCTATTCAGCATTTCACTTCCTATGAAGAAGAGCTTGATATTGTGCTTGGTGGGGGCATTGTGCCCGGTGGGCTATACCTTATCGGTGGCAGTCCGGGTGTTGGCAAATCTACACTTTTATTAAAAATTGCAGGAAATTTAGCAGAAAAATCAGCCCTTAAGATTCTCTATGTGAGTGGGGAAGAGAGTGCTGGGCAGATTAAAATGCGTTCCACTCGGCTGGGTGCTGTAAGTGAAAATCTCTTTTTGCTCAATGAAATTGATTTAAGTAGCATTACACAAGCTCTAAATGAGCGGAAATACAGCCTATGCGTGATAGATTCTATCCAAACGATATATTCCCCGGAAATCACTTCCGCACCCGGTAGTGTTTCACAAGTGCGTGAAGTTACCTTTGCACTTATGCGGTTAGCAAAGGAGCGAAATATCAGCATTTTTATCATTGGGCATATCACAAAGGAAGGCTCCATTGCCGGACCTAGAATCTTGGAGCATATGGTAGATTGTGTGCTGTATTTTGAAGGTGATCCAAGCAAAGAACTAAGAATGCTAAGGGGCTTTAAAAATCGCTTTGGCACAACAAGTGAAATTGGAATTTTTGAGATGAAAGAATGTGGGCTTGTGAGTGCCAAAAACGCTTCAAGGCTTTTTTTCAATCAGCGTTCAGCCCAAGCTGGAAGTGCTGTGGCTGTGCTACTTGAGGGGAGTAGAGCTATTATCATTGAGATTCAAGCCCTTGTGAGTGAATCTGCCTATCCTAAACGCTCTTGCACAGGCTTTGATACTAACCGCTTGAATATGCTTTTAGCTCTTTTGGAGCGAAAACTTGATATGCCACTTGGACGATATGATGTATTTGTCAATGTCGTAGGTGGCATAAAGATAAGTGAGCCAAGTGCGGATTTAGCCGTTATTGCAAGTATTGTCTCAAGCTTTAAAAATCGTCCGCTTAGTCCTAAAACTGCCTTTGTGGGCGAAGTTTCACTTGTAGGCGATATACGCGAAGTTAGCAATATTGAGATAAGGCTAAAAGAGCTAGAAAACTATGGATTTGAAAAAGTTATCCTTGCTAAAAAGCCCAAAAATACCACAATCAAATGCTTTGAAGCAAACGAGGTAAGCAAGATTCTAGAGTGGATGTAGAATCGGCCACGCCCCCCCCCCCATTATGTGTTTTGTATAATCTCAATATCCCCACCATAGAATCTTTTAAGCACATAAAAAATACCGCCAAGCAACACAAAACCCACGCAAAAAGCAATCAAAGTGCTTTGTGTTAAAGCAAGTAGCACAAAGCTTACCCCCGCGCACAAAGCAGCAATGCTGGTATAAGGAAACTGCGTAATAAAATGGCTTTGCACAGAGCAGCCAGCCCCCACAGCAGAAAGAATGGTCGTATCTGAAATGGGCGAGGTATGATCACCATAGACTGCACCCGATAAAATAGCTGATAAAGCCAAAAATGCACCCTGCGTCATCTCACCACTACCACTTTGGAGCGTTACTTCCATACCAATGGGTAGCATAATGGCAAATGTCCCCCAGCTTGTGCCAGTGCAAAAGGCGATAAAAGCAGAAATAAGGAATAAAAACACGGGCATAAACACCATCATATCAGCACTTAGCACATCTTTTGCCACATTTGCCAAATACACGCCTGTTTGGATATGATTCTTTATCACCGGTCCAATCGCCCACGCAAAAATCAAAATTAAAATCGCACCAAACATACTTTTTGCCCCAAACCAAAAAATGCTAGGATACTCTTTAGATTCTATAATCCCAAGCGTCATTAAAAGCGTAACCACAAGTGCAAATGCCCCACCGCAAAAAAGTGAAAAAGGCGTGTCCGTGTGAGATAGCATAGCGATTAGCCCACTCTCTCCATCTTCTAGCCCTTGAAAACCTGTATAAAAAATCATAAAACAAATACCTACAATAAGGGCGAGAATCGGCACGATGAGATAAATAATAGCACTTTTGCGTTGAAAAATATATGTCCCATTTATTTTAGAATCTTGTGCTTTAGAATCCTGCATACCCACATTGACATTATTCCGCATTACAGGCAAGTTCACCCGCCATATAATTGTCAAAACAACAGCAATCAACGCAAAAAAAGCATAAAAATTATTTGGAATGCTTTGCAGTAGCACCATAAAAGGCTCTTCAATGCCCTGCTTACTTAAAAGCCCTATGTTATAAGCCCCCCAGCTTGAAAGCGGTATAAGAATACAAATGGGTGCCGAAGTAGAATCAATAATATACGCCAAACGCTCACGGCTAGAGTGAAAGCTATCATTGAGTGAGCGTGAGATTTGTCCAACGGTCAAGGCATTAAAATAATCATCAATAAAAATCACTACTCCAGCAACAAAAGCTAGAAATTCCGAGCCTTTAGCGGTTTTGATATGATTCCTAGCCCATTTTACAAACGCCCCAATCGCCCCACTATATAGAATAATCTGCGTAATCACGCCTAAAATAATCAAAAAGGCAAAGATAAATGCCCCGTCCCAATTTATACCTTCATCATAAAACACGCTACTTATCGCCTTACACACAAAGCTTAAGGATTCTAAAGAAAAGCCATAAAGCATAAGTCCGCTTAAGCATACGCCTAGAAAAAGTGAAAGCACAACGCGTCTTAAAAGCACAACCATCACAACCACAAAAAGTGGCACAACAAGGCTAAGGACAGAGTGAGCAAAACCAGATTCCAATAATATATCCTTTAATCACCAAAATAATATCATCTATAAAAGCCTGAAAAATCATAAACTATAGAGATTTAATAAAGTCTAGGTATTTATGGTGCCGAAGGTCGGACTCGAACCGACACAGGGTTGCCCCTACTAGATTTTGAGTCTAGCGCGTCTACCAGTTTCACCACTCCGGCAAATGATAAAAATAACAAGAAGTTGATTTTAAAGTATGGTGCGCTGAGCGAGACTTGAACTCGCACGGGTCGCCCCGCCACCCCCTCAAGATGGTGTGTCTACCAATTCCACCACCAGCGCACAATGCAGATTCAAAAGTAGAATCTGCATAAGTTAGACTATATTGCCAACACAGCTCCGCTTGGAAGGAAAGGATTTGCATATATAGCAACAAGTGCTAAAACCAAAGTATAGATAACTTGTGCTTCAATCAACGCCAATGCAATAAACATTGTCCCAAGCAATTTACCGCTGATTCCGGGATTACGAGCTGTTCCAGAGATTGTCGCAGCTGCAGCGTGTCCCATACCAATAGCACCACCAAGAGCCGCAATGCCCAAACCAATCACAGCACCACCAATTGAATATGAAACAACCATACTCAATCCCATATCATTATTCTCCGCACCAAATGCGAAACCAATCATTCCTAAACACAAAAGAGCTAAGAATTTCATTGAACACCTCTTTACAAAATCTCAAAGTCTGTTCGGATCTGTCCCCTACTTGACACTTTGGAAGCGTGATTATGCCTAAGCTTTAATAAAAAAAACATTAAACTAAGCCTAACTCCACCTTGCCCTTATTGCGGGAGAGAATCTCGCACTCTAACTCACTTTTGCCTTGCAACACACTATGAATGCTTTCATTCTTATCTTTAATAATTTTGCTGATATGCAATAGCCCATCACCACCACGCGGCAGCTCCACAAATACCCCAAAATCCGCAATTTTCTTTATCTTCCCAACAAATCGCTCACCCACATGATAACTCTCCCAATCTACCCTATCACTTTTAGCTCCACTTACAATCTCTAGGATAAAAGCCTTGGCTTTAGCAAGATTATCTTCATTACTTGCACTCACATTCACTATTCCGCTTTCACGCTCCAAATCAATACTCACTTCAAATCGCTCAATAATATCCTTTATCACACGCCCACCTTGCCCGATCACTTCAACAATCTTATGTGGGGCAATCTTAAAACTTTCACTCTTTGGCAAGATAGAATGATTTAGCACAATCTTTGCCCTAGCTTCCTCCATAATGCCTAGAATCTGCTCCCTTGCTTCCTTTGCTTGCAGTAAAGATTCTTCTAAAATCTCTTTTGAAATGCCACCAAGCTTAATATCCATTTGCATTGCACTTATGCCCTTATATCCACCAGCAACCTTAAAATCCATATCACCATCGTGATCTTCTAAACCACTAATATCTGTGAGTATAGCGTATTTCTCCCCCTGTGTTACTAGCCCCATAGCCACCCCCGCTATAAGAGAATCTACCTGAACCCCACACGCACATAATGCCAAAGATCCGCCGCACACACTCGCCATTGAGCTTGAGCCATTAGATTCTAAAATCTCTGACACTAAGCGGATTGTCCTATCCTGCGAAGTAAGGCTAGATTCTAAAGCGCGTCTAGCAAGATTGCCGTGTCCTAGCTCTCTACGCCCTACACTGCCTATCATACTTGCTTCGCCAACGCTGAATCCGGGGAAATTATAATGGAATAAAAATCGCCGTTTTAACGCATTCTTACTACCTAACATCTCATAGCTTTGTGCGTCATTCTCACTGCCAAGTGTCGCACTCACAAGGGCTTGAGTTTGCCCGCGTGTGAAAAGCACACTGCCGTGAGCAAAGGGCAGAATATTTGTCTCTATACTGATAGGGCGAATATCCTTTAAGCCCCTGCCATCAGCCCTAATAGCAGATTCTATAATCATCTCACGCACAAGCTTTTTCTTATACGCCTTAATATGCTCTGTGGCGATTTTCTCTTCTTCAATGCCACACTCACGCATTGCCTGTTTGATAATGGAATGAAGCTGCATTTGAGATTCTGATTTAGCTAAAAATGTGATGGCTTCTAAAATTTGGCTATGGTAGTTTTTAGCAATTTTTTCTAATAAATCAGTGTTAAGTGAATCTTGACTTAAATCAATCGCAAGGCTTTGCTTTTTATAAGGGGCAAAATATTTGTGATAGCTCTGTGTCGCCCTGTCTATATAACTTTTAGCAGATTCTAAAGCAAGTATCATATCCCTTTCACTAAGTTCATTTGCCCCTTTTTCACTCCTAATACTTTTCATTTCAATCATTAATAGCTCATCACCCCTGCCGGACACAAACAAATCAAGCTCGCTTTCACTCATCTGCTCCATTGTGGGATTTAATACAAACGCTCCATTTTTACGCCCGATTCTTACCCCACACACCGCATTGTCTTTTAAACTCTCTAAAGGCAGGTTTGAGACATATAAAGCTGCCGATGCGGCATTAAGTGCATTGAGCTGCAAATCACTCTTGCCATCATAGCTTAGCACCCAAATAACAATTGAAGTAATATGCTTATAGCCTTTGGGAAAAAGCGGACGCAATGTCCTATCAATGAGCCTAGAAGTGAGAATCTCAAATTCACTAGGTTTGCCCTCTCGCTTCACAAAACCGGGGGGGAATTTATTACTCGCATAGGCTTTTTCAATGTATTGCACACTTAAGGGCAAAAAGTCATCATCATATTTGTTATTCTCTTCCGCACACACACTTGCTAGTAGCACACTTCCGCCGTTTTGATACAGCACACTGCCATTTGCTGCCTTTGCCATATAGTTAAAAGTATAGCTCTCATTTAGATTCTCATTTTGTATATCAATGCGTTGCATTTGTCTCCTTTGTTGTAGTTTGGCTTAGAATCTCTTCAAAACTCTCATCATCTATGGGCTGAAGAGTGGGAAAATAATGTGTCGTAGAAACATAGTTTTCAAGCGGATAAGGGCAACATACATCATCGCAAATCTCGCTTAAAAACTCATAAATATTTTTAGGCATCACAGGTGCAAGCACACAAATACTTTTTGCTTTTAAGTTCATACAAGTTTTTATCGCCACACCTATACGCAATCCCGTCTCAATCCCCAAATCAAAAAGCAAAATATCTTTACCCGCAAATGAGCTAATCCCCTCTCCTTTTCGCAGCTGATACCGAGCGGGTAAAATCGCCTCTTCATATTGCCTTTGTGCCTCCCCATATACATAATCAAGGCTAATACCAAAAGCACTCACTAGCTCTTCATTTATCACGATCTCCATATCCTCGCTTACCACTGCCACAGGGCATTCAGGATTGAGTGGGGAAGGGATAATCTGTGTAAAAAGAAATGCCATAGGGACTTTAAGCTTGTTAGCCAACACACTTGCAAAGCCCACACCCTCCCTACCAATAGCGACTAAAATTGCATTCTCTAGGTTAAGATTCTTAATATGTATCACATCAAGCAAAGGTGGCAGTGCATCTTGGGCTTGAGAAAATATAATCTTTTGCACCTTTCCTCCTTATTCTTTGAATCTATAAGTAAAGCCCGTGTTTGCCAAAGGCACAAAACGGAACTCAATCTTTACATATTGATTTTTAATTGGCGTAATTTGATTATCTGCTGTAAGTGTTGGGCGGATATCTTGAGCAAATTTCAAAGCCACACCAAAACACCGAATGTCTTTGGAGATTGTAACATACCAATCCTTTAAATACCCAAGTCCCACATCATAGCCCACATTCGTATTTAAACGAAAATAGCCAAAATCATAGCCCAATGTCCCACGAGCAAAGCCTGTATTGCCCTGTGGTGAATACAAACCAGAGCTTAAATATAATGGATCAAGCTTAAAATAATAAGTGAGATTAGAATCTAGCCCCCATTTGTTAAAAGATGCATTAACTGAAGCTTCGCTGATTGTTTTTCTTATATATGAATAAAACACCGAACCGCTAAAATTTAACCCATCAAGTGGGGAGAATCCCAGCTCATTGCGTAAGACTTGAGAGCTATTTAAAAAACTATCTTGCATAAACAATCTCTGATACATACGCCAATAGAAAAGCTCCTTGCCATTTTTACCATAAAAGTATTGTGAAAATTTCAAATCCACTTTATGCTTATTTTTCACAACATCAACAATATCACTTGGATTCCAAATCACAGCAAGTGCCTCTTGTGGTAAGCCCTGATTAATAAGCTCATTATACGCCTCATATCTATCATCATTCACGGCTTCAGAAGTGTATTTATACAACGCGCCACTAAAAAGAGCCTCAAAATGCAAGGAGTGAAAAAAATGCTTATATGGACGCGCAATGTCAGAGTTAATCGAGACATTATAACTGCTCACGCTGTAATTGATATTTTTCCCTAATGGCTGTTTTAAAGCGTCAGTTAGCCCTTGATAATCTTGCAAGGACACAGAAGTCGCATAAGCATCTATATTTGCCCCAAGTGATATATAATCGTTGAGTATTGGTAGAGCTAAACCGATAGGCAAAGACATTGTATTTTGAAAATACCCATAGCCTGAAGGTCGCGTAATATGCTTACTTTGAAAATCAAAGGTATAAAGCAGATTCCTAAAAAATAGAGAATCTGTGTAGTGGTGGTAATGCAGTTGCGGTAGGGCTTGAAAAGTTTGACTATTATCCACCTTAGATAAGTCAAGGTAATATTTAAAATATGTCCCAAAATAGTGTTTGTTGGAATTAAGAAAATAATTCACACGAGATTCATATAAACGCGTATTAAATGCGGCATTAAGGCTTCTTAAACGCATATACTCTAAATCATTCATATAAGTAATATCAGCAAAAAACCCGTCCGTTATATTGTCATTATTCCTTGCAAAGATTCCCTGTGTGTCATATTTAAAAGTCCCACCATAAATGTATTTATTTTTAAGGTTATATAGCGTTGTGTATTCATCTGTATTTTGAAAATAACGCGTTTGTAAAATGGCAACCTTATTATCCCTATCAGCAAAGCGAAACTCTAAATCCCCTCCAGCCCCACGCTGTGTCCTTATCTGTGGGGCGATTGTCATATCCCAGCGATCATATGGTGCAATAAAAAGAGGCTGCATATACATAAAGCCTTGCTTATTGCTTAAAGACATAGTGGGGGTGAGCAGACCGCTTTTCCTTTTATTGCCCGTTGGTGCGACAAAATATGGCAGATAAAACACCGGCACTGCCCCAAGATAGAATCTAGGATTCCACACGCTCATATATTCTTTATCTGTATTGTATGTGCCGGAGCTTACATTCATATGCCATAATGGATATTGTATATCGCAGCCTGAAATCACACCATTTTTGAAGTGATATTTGCCATCTTGCCCCTCACTTTGCTTTGCCATAAACCACATTCCAACGCCACTTTGCAAATACACATTTGACATCTGCGTGTGCTTATTATCCATATTCACATCTACTTGTTCCACATCTAAATACACTACATCGCCTTGATAGATTTTAGCTCCACCTTCTAAATATGCTTGTCTAGTTTGTTTGTTGTAGATAATTTTATTGGCGACCATATATATATCACCATAGAATAAAAACGCATTGCCCCTAGCCGTTACAATATCACCACTCGCACTGACATTATCAGCGGACAAATCAAACTTATCTGCCTTTTGTGTAGCGTGTAATACGCCTACTAAAACGCATAGCAAGAATCCAAAAAAAATAGATTTTTTCAATAGGCAATCACCAAAGTTTTAGCGATTCTATCGTGCAGTGTCCGCACAAACCTATCAGCAAAACCAAACACATAAGTGATAAAAAGCAAACTCTCACCCACATACTTCCCACACGCGCGAAGCAAGGCAGATATAAAACTTGGTTTATCAAACAAATCTACACTCACAACTTTAATCTTACAAATAATCTTACCAATACTACTTCCATAATACCACACAAAAAAAGTATCATAACTGATTTTTAAAATCCACACCTGCCAAGTGAAAGCCATTACAAAAGCTCTCACACTCTCATAATCCACATTACCAGAAGAATCGCTCATTTGTGAGAGTGTATCTAAATGGATAAGCGCAAAAATAAAAGAGAGTAAAAATACATCAATAAACCACGCTAGAATCCGCAAACTCCTATCAGCTATCCTAAGATTCTCCCGCTCCAAAATTTCTAAGAGCTTTTCATCATTATTCATCTGCCTAATGCCCTAAATGCAATATCATCTCTAAAGTGCATACCTTTAAAAGAAATATGCTTCATAATTTCATAAGCATTATCTCGTGCTTTTTCTAAACTCTCCGCTAACCCTATAGCGAGTAGCACACGCCCACCACTTGCTAGAATCTCGCCAGATTCTGCTTTACTCACTCCCGCATACACAATATGCCCTAGATTTTTATCAAAATCTTTTACAGCAATAGGCACAGCAGGACTTGACTTATAAGGATAGTCTTTTGATGAAGCCACCACGGCTACAGCACATTTTTCAATCATCTTGCATTCAAGCTCTGAGATTTTCCCATCAATTGCGTGAGTTACAATATCAAACAATGGTGTCTCTAGTAGCGGCATTAGCACTTCACATTCAGGATCGCCAAAACGCACATTAAATTCAAGCAAGTATGGTGTCAGCTCATTATCCTTCTCACACACCATAATCCCGCCAAAAAGCACCCCCACAAATGGACTTCCCTGCTTACGCATCATATCTAGTGTAGGCGCGATAATATCTTTCTTAATCTTTTCAAGCAAAGATTTATCGCATAAAGGTGTAGGTGTATAAGCCCCCATACCACCGGTGTTTGGACCATTATCACCTGATAGTAACCGCTTGTGATCTTGACAGGCTGGAAGCATAATAAAATCCCTGCCATCACTTACGGCAAAAACGGATAGCTCATAGCCATCTAAATATTCTTCAATCACTACACGCATTCCAGCATTGCCAAACGCCTTGCCGGAAAGCATTTCCTTTGTATGAGCAATAGCTTCATTATGACTAAGGGCTATAACAACACCTTTTCCTGCACATAATCCATCAGCCTTTACCACAATCGGCGGTGTGAGCGTGTGGATAAACTCACTTAAAGCATTAATATCATTGGACTGCATATATTTTGCTGTTTTGATTCCTGCTTGTGAGACTAAATCTTTCATATATGCCTTGCTAGATTCTAACCTAGAAGCCGCTAGAGATGGACCAAACACACGCACATTATGTGCTATCAAAAAATCACTTAGCCCCTCACTCAATGGTGCTTCAGGACCGATAATCACAAGTGTAATATTGTATTTTTGTATAGATTCTAAAATATCTGTATGTTTTGTAGCGGGGATATTGACACCTAGTGCGTGTGTGCCACCATTGCCCGGGGCAAAATACAAGCATTCCACTCTCTTATCATCTTTTAGCACAAGTCCCATAGCATATTCTCGCCCGCCATTACCGATAATCAATATATTCTCTCGCATACTTTTTCCTTAAAGATTCTAAAACCCCCAAATGAGCGTTACCCCATTGTGCGTAGCCTAAAAAAGCCACAAACAGAGCTAAGAGAATCTCATTAGGCGACAAATCCTAACCACGCAAATGGCTCAAGCAGAAACACCGACACACAGAAATTACTACGATTAGCTCAAAAATCTTTTAGTAACAGACTAGCGATATGAAAGGAAAGACGCGTCATCTAGGTTGGGCGACATTATAGCAAATGAGTTTTAAAAGAATACTAAACCAAACTGATTAGGGGCGTGTAATTAAACCTTTAAACTTTTAAGATTCTATTTTTTTATTTTGCTATACCCCACACCACAAAGATATAAGCCATTTGGGCTTATGGGGAAGTTATAATGTCTTTTTTTAGCTTGAATCTGCTCTTGCAGACTTTCTAAACTTAGCTCACCGCGACTTACGCTTAATGCCGCACCCACCATTAGTCGCACTTGGGAACGCAAAAAGCCATTGCCCTTTATATACACAATATCTAAGCCCTTATGCTGATAGCTAAAAATTCTAAAAATATCACGGATAGAATCTTTTGTAAAAGAGCCATTTTTCTTAAACAAAGCAAAATTATGCTTCCCCTTAAACATACTCAAAGCAGATTGAAACAACGCCCTATTGCCTATTTTTTCATAGCTCACATAGGCTGATTGAAAAGGACTTGGAGCGTGAGAGCTAAGCAAAAAGCGATAAGCTCGCCACAAAGCGTGGAATCTTGGGTGAAAATCTTCATTCACTCTTTCCAGTCTCCGCACCGCAATATGCGGATACAATTTAGCATTCAGCAGATTCTGCAAGGTGTGGCTATCCTCAAAATGCCTAGATTCAAAGCTAATGACCTGCCCTGTGGAATGCACACCCTTATCCGTGCGTGAAGTCCCTAGAATCTCGCCCCTTATCCCCACACGCGAAAATCCATCTTGCAATGCTCCCAGCACACTTGGCTTATGCTTTTGTAAGGCAAAGCCATAAAATGCACTGCCATCATAGGAAATCACAGCCTTGTATCGTGGCATTAATAAAACCTTGCGATAAATTTTTTATACAGAAAAAATCCGCCAAAAAACCACAAAATCGGTATGCTTATCATTCCAACAAGGGCAAAATTATCCGAAGCGATGTACATAAGCACAAAATATAACGCCACAGAGCCAATCACATAAAAATACGACATATTAGATCGAAATCGCGGATTAGCAATGCCAAAAAGCGGAATTAAAAAGATAGAAACTAAAGGAAAAAGTGAGACCATTACAGCTTGAGCGAGTTTGCGGAGTTTTTGGCGAGATTCAAGGCTAAAGGCTTCTTTCCAATAGGCTATCAAGTCATATCCGCTAAGCTGTGGCTCACTAACATTTTGTCGCACACTCATTGTATTATAATCCACCCTTTTTATCTCCTCGGGTGCGGCAAAATAGGCTTTGCCCGATGTGAGATTTAGCTCAAACAAGCCTTGATTATTATTTGTTTGCCCAGATTGCGCGACAATAAAAGTATCGCCCTCAAAGCCATTTTCCGAAAATAGCACGAGATTTTGATATTTGCGATTATCCACACTATCCACATACACAAGCCAATCACCAAGCTTTTGCCCAAACTCACCGGGTTTAATATTTACATCAATATCCGCCTTTTTTTGTGCTACAAAATTTTTAGACGCACTTGTGGTTAAAGGCAGCAAAATAAATGAAAATACAAATAAAACCAAAGTGGCAAGAAGCGTAATAGGCAAAAAAAATCGCACCATATCAAGTGGCTTACTCCCAAGTGAAAAGCACACCATAAGCTCATAATCATACGCTAGACGCGAGATTCCAAGCACAAGTGCGGCAAAAAAGGTAATAGGGATAATAAAAAACAGACTACTTGGGATAAGATACATAAATAATGTCCCTAAATCTAAAAAGCTCATTTTCACTACATAAGTCCGCCCAGCTATGTCAATGAGCAACACCACAGAAGCGATAAAAAACAGCACGAGAAAAAATGGGAAAAAAATCTGTGCAAAAGAGCTAAAAAGATATTTTTTAAGCATTGCCAAGATTCTCGCTCATAACAAAATGTAGCCATATAAAATTCAGCAAAACACCCACAAAAATAAAAAAACAAAATGGAAGCTTAAGATTCACAAGATTTACTTTGTAAAATACCCTTAAAACAACCGCATAAAAGAGTGCGACAATACTACCTAAAAATACAGCCACAAATGCATCAAGCACCCCAAAGGCAATGCCAATAGAGCTTAGCACAATTATATCTGCCTCCCCGATAATATCCTTTTTCGCCATAGATTGATACATAATTTTGAGTGCAAAAAATACTCCACCAACGCCAAAGCCAAGTAACACCCTTTGTATGAAGCTCTCTTGCATAAACATAGAATCTAAAAAAGCAAACACTACACACACTAAAAGCAGTAAAAAATTTAGCACATCAGGCAAGGCAAGGCATTGGATATCAATGAGACCAAGTAACAATAAAAGCATAAGCACCACATAAACCGCCCCAGCTTCAAGCCAATAAAGCATTGCAAGTGAAAAAATAAACAACAGCATAAAGTAGATTCTATACCGAGTGGAAGCAAAAGTCGCTCTAAGCAACGCGGAAAAATGCGTATAAGTGCCACTATACAAATGAATAAGCAATACCCCAATAAAAGCATAAAACAAAGAAAGAGAGATAAAGCCTAGCATATTTTTACCCCTTTTGCCCCAAAGCTACCTTACCACACCATTTTGCACATCAACAAATAAGCACTCCCCAAGGCTTTCACCCTTATCTAAAACCCCTTTAACTTTTCTAAATCGCTTGATAATCTGTCGCCCCCCATCAAGCATAGGTGCGACAATAGTGCCACCATCTTCAAGCTGATTCACAATCCCTTGTGGAATCTCTCTCGCACACGCTGAAAACAATATTGCATCAAAAGGGGCATATTCCGCCCAGCCCTTTTGCCCATCATCGAGTTTAACAAAGATATTATGCACTTGTAACGCCCTAAAACGCTCCCTTGCTTCACTTAAAAGCTTATCAATGCGTTCAATGCTAAAAACCCTGCGAAACATTTTTGATAATACCATTGCTTGATACCCACTCCCACAGCCAATCTCCAGCACAGAATCTCCACCATTTGGAGCGAGATATTCCGTCATTTGAGCCACGGTCAAAGGTGAGCTAATCCATTGTGAATCTACCATTGGCAAAGCATTAATCTCATAAGAGAGATGAGCAAAAGCAGGAGGGACGAATATTTCACGATTAACGCTACTTAGGGCTTGTATAACTTTGGGCGATAATGGGAGTTTTGCCTGTATCTCATCACACATTTTTTTTGCTAGTTTTCTATACATAGTCCCTACACGCTTTCCTTACACACTGCCCTGCTTATGCTTTTATACATTAATCTGTATGCCCGTATTGAGATATTTTCTCATACGCGAAGTTTCATTTATATCCACCACTTGGGCAATATAATTTTTCTTATCATTTTTATATACAACGCCATAAGGCGTGATGATTGAGCTTCCCTTTGCCATAGTGTCATTAGCACTATTACTCGCCACAACAAAAGCTTGATTCGCCACAGCAAGGGCTTGGGATAGAATCTCAAAGTGATTTTTTCTTGCCTTGCCCCATTGTGCGCTTACAAAAATCACATCTGCCCCTTTAATTTGCTCCCACAACTCAACAAAACGCAACTCAAAGCAGATTAAAGCCGCACATCTTAGCCCATCTATCTCAAAAAAGCCTATCTCATCTTTATCCCCTGCCTGAAAATGCAACTGCTCATCACCTAGTAAAAAGAGCTTATTTTTACTCTGCTTGTGAATCACCTCGCCTTTATGAAACACTTTAAGATTATTAAAAAACTTTTTATTTTTCTTTTCAATCATTGTGGTAATAAGCGTATTTTTATACTTCGCACTGCATTCTAAAAGTCGCTCTGTGGCGAGTTTAGAAAACTCACTTGCTTCTTCCATACGCTGATAGGCAAAGCCACTTAGCACCACTTCAGGTGCGCAAATAATGGCATCTTTACCACATTGTGCGACAAAATCCTCCACCTGTTTCAAATTCCTAGCAAAATCCTGCCCCGTCTTTATCTGCATACAATAAAGTTTTTTAGAAATCATCAAAATTAATACTCCCCTTTGAATAATTTGTAACCTTAGCTTCAAAGAAATTTGTTTTTTGGTCATTAAAGCTTGCAAACTGCTCAACCCACTTAATAGGATTTTTTGAATGATAAATCTCTCTTAACCCCACCGCCCTTAAACGCATATCTGCAAGGTATTGAATATACTCTCGTATAATCTCCGCAGTCAGCCCTAGAATCTGCCCTTGCGTGATATATTCTCCCCACACAGATTCTATTTCCACCGCCTTTTGAAACATCGCTATAACCTCTTCTTCAAGCGAAGGAGTAAAAAGATGTGGCTGCTCCTTTCTTAAGGCGTTTATCATTTGCTGAAACACAAGCAAATGCGTTACCTCATCTCGCTGGATAAAGCGTATCATTTGGGCAGAGCCTAGCATTTTACCACTACGAGCAAGTGTATAAAAATATGAGAATCCACTATAAAAATATATACCCTCTAAAATTTGATTCGCAAAGAGTGCTTTAAGCAGATTCTGCTCTGTTGGTTGTTTGCCAAGCTCAATATACACATTGGCTATATGGTCGTTTTTGCTCCTTAGCTGCATATCCACACGCCACATTTCATAAATCTCATCTGTATTTGCCGAGATAGATTCCACCATAACCGCATAGCTTTGTGAATGCAATGCCTCTTCAAAAGCCTGACGCACAAGGATAAGATTAATCTCTGGGCTTGTGATGTAGGGATTAACATTATCAATAAGGTTATTTGTCTGTAAAGAATCCATAAAGATAAGTTGTGCTAACGCCCTATCATACCCCGCTTTTTCTTGGGCAGTTAGCCCATCGGCATAATCACGCTTATCGCCATTGAGATTAACTTCCTCAGGAAACCAAGTGTTTGCGAGCATTGTTTTCCAAAGATTATAAGCCCACTGATATTTGATTTTATTCAAATCAAACATACTTGTAGGATTCCCGCCAAAAATCTTACGATCTTTTACGCTCTCTTTAGATTCTGGATTATAAATTTTTTTGCGTTCAATATTTTGAGGTTGAGCTGTATCCATTACGAAGACCCTTGAAAATTTTTAAGAATGCGATTGTAGCAAACTAAGACTTAAAAACGACATATAAACAAAAAGATTTGGGGAAATAAAAAAGAAGTGGTGCGGGAAAGAGGACTTGAACCTCCACGCCTTGCGGCGCCAGATCCTAAGTCTGGTGCGTCTGCCAATTTCGCCATTCCCGCAAGCGTTTATTAGGCTTAAACCTAAAAACAAGGTGGGGATTTTACTTGATTATTCTTTAAAATTTTCTAAAATCACCCATAATTGCCTAAAACTATACGCCAACCCATTGTTTAATAGAATCTGCTAGGCTTTGCGTTCCTAGCCCAAGAGCAGATTCTACAATACCACTATTGCCGTGGGGAATAAAGCTATCTTGTATTTCAAAGCTTTTAAATGCCACATTCAGCAGATTTTCTTCCGCCATAAACTCAAGCAAAGCACTCCCCACACCGCCCATAGCATAGCTATCACTCAACACGCAAATATGCGTATGGCTTTGACACAAAATTTTAAGCCTCTCTTTGTCAAGGGGCTTTACAAAACGCAAATCAAGCAAGGTAGGATTTAGCCCAAATTCACGCAAAGATTCTCGCACATAATACGCTCTGCCTACGCCATTCCCATAGCCTATAAGCAGAATCTTTTCTCCTTGAATGAGTAGCTCCGCCTTGCCTAGCTCAAATGCCCTAGATTCAAACACGCCATCTTCTAACACAAATTTTGAACGCGGATAGCGAAAGGCACAAGGGGCATTATCGCAATGATAGGCAAAGTCAACCGCTTGAGCTAAACTTGCATTATCGCGTGGGGCAAAAAGCACAAAGTTAGGAATAGAGCGTAAGTAGGCAATATCAAATAGTCCTTGATGTGTCTCGCCATCTTCACCCACAATCCCCGCCCTATCAATGCAAAATCGCACAGGCAACCCTAAGATTCCAACATCGTGTATCAGCTGATCATACGCACGCTGCAAAAAAGTAGAGTAAATCGCCACAAATGGCTTATAGCCCTCCTTTGCCATTGCCGCCATTGAAGTAACCCCGTGAGCCTCGCAAATCGCCACATCCCAGAATCTTTGCGGATATTTTTCAATCAGTCTATCCATTCCCGTCCCGCTTGGCATAGCTGCGGTAATGCCTACGACCAATTCATCATTGCAACAGGATTCTAAAGCCTTTGAAAAGACCGCTGTTGGGGTGATTTGAGTGGATTTTTTAATCACAGAGCCGGTGCTTATATCAAAAGGAGCTACGCCGTGCCACTGCTCAAAATGCCCTTCAGCTATCTCATACCCCTTGCCTTTAAGCGTTTGGGCGTGGATAATCACGGGCTTTTTCATCTCTTTTGCCCTTTGTAGTGTATTGATAATGAGTTCAATATTATGCCCATCAATGGGACCTACATAATCAAGCCCTAGCTCTTCAAACAAAATCCCGGGCGTGATGAGCTTCAAAGATTCTTCAAAGCGTTTAGCAAGGTAAGTCGCTGAATCCGGCATTTTTTGTAAGACTTTTTTAATGCTATGGCGTGTTTTTTGATACAGTGGAGTAGTAAGAATCTGTGAAAGATAGTTGCTTATTGCACCTATGGGCTTAGCGATACTCATCTCATTATCATTTAAAACAATCACCATTGGGTATTTTCTATCGCCTAGTTCATTGAGTGCTTCATACACGAGCCCCGCACTCATTGACCCATCGCCTATCATAATCACAGGCATATATTCATTATTTTGTAACGCCCTAGCCTTAGCCGCCCCAACGCCCAAAGAAATAGAAGTAGAGCTATGCCCAGCGATAAAATAATCACTCGCAGATTCTTTAGGGTGGCAAAATCCACTTATACCCCCATACTGCCGAAGTGTGCTAAACTCACTAAAACGCCCGGTTAGAATCTTATGTGCGTAAGCTTGATGAGACACATCAAAGATAAAAGGGTGCTTTGTTGCATCAAAGACGGCGTGCATACCTATAATCAAATCTACCGCTCCAAGTGTGGAGCTTAAATGTCCGCCATTGGTGCTCACCACTTCTAAGATTCTTTTGCGAATACAGGTTGCCACACTTTTAAGCTCATCTAAAGACATTGTCCGCAAGGTATCAAACACACTCTCTTTGGCTAGACACACATCTAACGCCCTAGAATCTAAATCCTTTGTCTCATTCAATGCCGACACCTTTGCCATTTCCATTTATCTTTCCTAGTCTCTTTTGCCATTAATCACGCATATTTTCTAGCACGGATTGCTTCAAATTCTTATATCGTGCCATAATTGTGCCATCAAGATTCCCACTATCACTTACGATCACCACACCGCCTAAACTCACAGCACTATCAGCTAGAATCTCAACCTTTGTATTTTCACTCAACTGCTCTTTTAAGAAGAGATAATCACTTGGATTGACTTTGATTTTAATGTTTGTTGCGTCCATTATGGAGTTTAACAACTCCTTTGTTAAACCAAGCGCAATTTTTTGAGAGTTTTCACTCACTTCGCTCAAAATCACCTCTTTTGCAATATCCACAGAAATCGCACTTAGCTCCTTTTCCAAATCCTCCAAATGCTTTTGACTTTGCTTTAAGGCAGATTCTAGTGTGATAATAGAATCTACAAGCGATTTTTTCTGCGTATTTATCTCGGCAAATAGCTCATCTTTTGCCTTAGTTTCAGCCTCTCTAAAGCCGTCCTTGTAGCCTTCTTCTCTCGCACTTGCTACCCTTTGCTCACTTTCTACTTGCAGTTTTTCAAACTGAATCTGCAACTTTGCTAAAGAGCTAGATAACTCATCTGTCTTTTGTAACAATCTCTCGACTAGTTCCTGCTCTAAGGTAGCGATTTTTTGCATTGTAGATTCTGTGTTTTGAACCTCCGTGGAAGCTTGTGTCTCACCTAAAATCTCACTTTCATTTATCTCGCTAGTTGTCTCTTTATTTATCTCTTTACTTGGCTCTAGGATTTTGCCAGATTCTAACATCTCACTTGTAATGCTCTTAAACTCATATTTTTTAATATTATGATTTTTAAGCTCCTCTTGCCCAATAATATTTTCTTGACTAAGCAATGACATCGTCTTGCTCTCCTATTTGGATTAAGCCTTGTTCTGACAAGGTTTGCACCACTTCTACAACCTTTCTTTGTGCAGATTCCACATCACGCACTTTTACCGCACCAAGGAATTGCATCTCTTCCATAAACTGCTCACTCGCCCTTTGAGACATATTCCCCATAAATTTTTGTTTCAACTCATCAGGGGCGGATTTAAGTGCAAGTGTAAGATCCTTTTTATCCGCAATTTTGAGAATCTCTCTAATAGCGTTATTATCAAGTTTAGAGATGTCTTCAAAGGTAAACATCATCTCTTTAATCTCAATAGCTAATTGCTCATCAATCTGCTCAATATGTGCGATTGTCGCTTTGGCAGCCTTTTGTCCAAGGCGGTTAAAGATTTCAGCCACAGAGCGTGTGCCACCCACTTCTACCTTGTAGCTTGTCAATGATTCTAGTTTGTTTTCAAGCACGGCAGAGACGCGTTTAACGACACTTGGGGAAATATCCCCTAAGTTTGCCATACGGATAGCCACTTCTGCACGCAAGTCATCAGAAAAATACCCTAGCGTTTCAGCCGCACCACTTGCGTCCATATGAGCGAGAATAAGAGCAATAGTTTGAGGGTGTTCGTTAATAATAAAGTCTGCAAGTTGCTGTGGGCGGATTTTTGAAAGATAGGCAAAATTCTTTTGGGACTGCATAGTCTTAGCAAGTTTATCTAAAATCGCCTTTGCCGCTTCAGGTCCAAGAGCCTTAATCAATAAATCACGCGCATAGTCCATACCGCCGGAGTTAATGTATTGATTTGATTGAAAAATGACATAAAATTCCTCTAGCACTGCCGCACCAATGGTTTTATCCGTGCCACTTAGCTGGGCGATTTGCTTACTGACTTCTGTAATGGCATCAATATCAAGGTGGTGGAAAATCTCCGAAGTAATCTCATCGCCTAGCTGGACTAGCAAAATGGCAATTTTCTCTGCCATTGAAAGCTCATCATATTGCGCTCTTTGTCTAGGACTAAGTGTAATTGCCATAGCTACTCCTTTTTCATTTAATGCTTGATACCTTCAGTTATATCAAGCTCATCTTTAATGAGTGTTTGGAATAATGCCCCAATCTCTTGAGGACGCTCGGCAATGACATTTCGCATTTTTTCAAGCAAGACTTCATACTTGATACTATCCTCATCAAAGCCCGAGCTAAGCCCAAGCTGGTCTTCCACGCGTTTGCGTAACTCACTAAATTTATTGACATCATCTTCACCATCATCAATCTGCATAAGCGATTCAATATCATCATCTTCCTCTTCTTGCACTTCAAGCATACGCTCGGCAAATGGTGCAACGATTTTCTTGTAGAAAATAAAGATAATAACCGCCACAATGACATACTTAAGCAATGGCATAAATGGTCCAAGATAACGCTCCACTTTGTCAGAGAATAGCTCCCAAGAATCTTTTGGACGATAATCAAGCAGTGAATTTCTAAACTGCATATTAATCACCTCAACCTGATCACCCCTAGCCTCATTGTAGCCAATCGCCTTTTTCACGCCCTCTAAAAATTTATCCATCTCTTCTTGCGAACGCGGTATGTATTCTAAGCGTGGCTCTCCATCTTCCCCCACAGCTTCCTTATATGTCCCATCAATCATTACAGACGCACTCACACGCTTTAGCACCCCAAAATGCTCTTTTATATCACTTACGGTTTTATCAATTTCATTATTAATAACAACTTCGCTTTCTTTTTCCCACTCCATCATCTCATCATCTTTAAGCCCCTGCACCGGACCGATATTACTCACAACGCCGGGCACTCCACCAATTTGTGGCGGACGGAATCCTTTGCGTTCTTTTTCATATTCTCGTGTTCCTCGCACCACAGGATTTTGTCCAAACACTTCAGCCACAGACTTACGCACACTAAAATCAAAGTCCATTGTTACTTGTGCTTCTACCCCATCACCCACGCTTGGTTTTAAAAACTTCACAATCTTGGCTTCCATTGCATTTTCTGCATTTTGCTGATACTTTCTTTGGAATGCCGCTTGTTTGCCTAGAGCGGATTGCTGTGTGGCTTCATCATCTTCACCAAGTAGCTCTCCATCTTGGTTAATAATCTTTACATTCTGTGGGGTAAGTCGCTCAACTGCTGCTGCCACAAGGTGCTTAATCCCCACAACCTGCTCAATGGATAAAAACATATTATCCTGCACGGTGATTTTTACAGACGCCGATGGCGGATGTCCGCCCTGCACAAACAAAGATTCCTTAGGCATAGAAATATTGACAATAGCCTTTTCAATAGGCTTTAAGCTTTCAATCGTCCTTGCTAACTCATTTTGCTTAGCCACAAGATACTTCATATCCTGTGTAAAGGGCGTTTCTCCAACATTATTTTCTAATAAAATATCAAAGCCTACATTTTTACTTGTCTTTGGCAATCCTAGTGAGCCAAGTGAGATTCTCTGCTCATAGACTTTATCCTTTGGGACTAAAATAATATTATCTTGTGGTATCTTATAGGGAATCTTATCCTGTTGTAATCGCTGTAAAATCGCTGCAGAATCTTCAGGGTTAAGGTTGCTAAAAAGCACATCGTAGTTTTCATACTCATTTTTTGTCTCAACCCGAAACAAAACAAGATAAGTCAAAAATGCAATAATCACGACAAATGTCGTAAGGATAATAATCCGTTGTTTCTTATTAAGTTTATTTAAAACCTTGCTGATTTGTTCAAAAATGAGTTTTAAATCCACGATTGCCCCTAACTATGATGTGAAAGATGATTTACAATATAAGCTTTCAAAAGCTCAAAAACACGCTCATTTTGCTTCTTTGTGCCAATGGTGATACGAAACGCATTAAGCCCATAGGAAGAAAGATTACGGATAATTAGCCCTTTTTGCAATAGCCACTGGCATAAATGCGTAGAATCCACACCCTCACGCGATAAGGTTATAAAATTCGCATAAGAAGGGATAAAGCTAAAGCCATTCTCTCTAGCAAAAGTTTCATAGCCCACCATCTCCTTAGCATTTTGCTCTACACATTGATCTACAAACTCCTGCTCTTGCAAAGCAGTAATAGCAGCCTGCAAACTTAAGGTTGTGATATTAAAAGGAGCGCGGACTTTATAGAGCATAGCAATAATTTGAGAATCTGCTATCCCATAGCCCACACGCATTCCGCCTAGCCCATAGGCTTTTGAAAATGTCCCAAGATAGATGACATTCTCATATTTTTCTATAAGCTTATCCACGCAAAATGCCTTAGCCCTATCCTTATATGCGGCAAACTCTTGATACGCCCCATCAATGATAATAAGTGTATCTTTGTTAATTTTTTGTATAAACTGCTCCACAGATTCTGAATCTAAACATTCCCCCAAAGGATTATTTGGCACACATAAAAATATCGCACTCACACGCTTTCCACGCTCTAGTGTAGCACGATACAGAGATTCAAACTCTTCTAATTTATGCTCATCACTTGGTGTTTTACAAATCTCCACATTAGCAATCTTTGCATACACTTCATACATCGCAAAAGTTGTCTTTGCCATAAGCACACAGGCATTCTCGTGGTTGAGTGTGTGCATACAAAATTCTAGAATCTGATCGCTCCCAGCTCCAATGATAATATTGTGAGATTTTACGCTAAATTTAGACGCTAAAGCATTTTTTAGCTCAAACATAGAATCATCGGGGTATAAGGAAGCTTTATGTGCGTTTTGTTGTATCATTTCTATAACGCGTGGTGGAGCACCATAAGGATTTTCATTACTCCCAAGTTTGATAATCTCACTTAGTTTGATACCAAACTCACGCACAACAAGTTCTATGGGCTTCCCTGCCTCGTATGTAACAACTTGCTCTAATGTTTTTTTAAACATATTTCCTCGCAAATGTGAAGTTGAAATTGTATATTCCCTTAACAAAAATCGCCTATTCTATCTTAAAACTTCTTAAGATTCTATGACTAAGTCAATTTTTCTTAAATGTTTGTTTCTTAATGCTTCCCTATTATGTTTTATAGTGTTAGGTTTGAATGGAGTTCAAAAACACACTTGCAAAAACACACTTGATTTAACTTGCTTTGGGATTTGTAACAAAGTTTTGCTACAATGCCACGCATTTTAGTTTTATACTTTCAACTTGCAAGGATTTATATGCAGCATATTTTTAGAGAATACGATATTCGCGGCATTTTTGAAAAGGACTTGACTAAACAAGTCGTTTTTAGCATAGGGGCATTGCTAGGAAAACACATTTTGGATTTAGCCTTAACACCTAAAGTGCATATTGGTTACGATGCTAGGACACATTCACCCAAGCTTTTTGAATGGTTCTCTTTAGGCTTTGAAAGTGTAGGCATTGAAGTGTTTAATCTAGGGCTTGTCCCCACGCCTGTGGCGTATTTTGCCGCTTTTAACACCATAGATTCTATTGCCTGTCCAAACTCTGTTATGATTACAGGTTCGCATAATCCCCCACAATACAATGGCTTTAAAATCACTATAAATAAAGCTCCTTTTTATGGAGAGCAAATCCGCACACTTGGGGCGAAACTCCCCGCAATGCTAAAAAGCTTAGAATCTCAAGCCACTTTAGATTCTAATTCAAGCCGAGCAGATTCTAAAACTTCCACACCCACCAAACTTAACGCCTTAGAGCATTATATCGCCTACTTGACACAACATTTTTCATCGCTTCAAAATTTCCCCTATCCCATTGCGGTAGATTGCGGTAATGGCGTTGGCGGAGTAGGCATAGAGCAGATTTTAAAAAATCTTAATATCAACTACACACCGCTATTTTTCGCCCCTGATGGCACTTTTCCTAATCACCACCCAGACCCAAGTGAGGAGAAAAATCTCCACGATTTAAAAGCAAAGATGAAAGAAGAAAATCTCCCCATAGGCATAGCCTTTGATGGTGATGCAGACCGCTTGGCATTGCTTACAAGCCACTATAACTACAAGGGTGATGAGTTAGCCATTTTATTTGCTAAAGATATGAAACGCCACTTCCTAAGCCCCATTGTCATAGGCGAAGTGAAATGCTCTCAAGTAATGTATGATGAGATTAATAAAATCGGTAAGGCAGTAATGTATAAAACCGGGCATAGCAACCTAAAAGTTAAATTAAAAGAGTTAAATGCGCATCTAGCGGCTGAAATGAGCGGACATCTCTTTTTTAATGATAGGTATTTTGGCTATGATGATGCTATTTATGCCTCTTTGAGAGCTTTAGAGCTATTTTTACATTATAGCCCAAGTGAAATGGAAAGTTTTATGCACTCCTTACCGCGTCTATACAGTACTGATGAAGAGAAGATTCACACCACTGAAGAACAAAAATTTGCTCTTATTAATGCGTTAAAATCCGCCCTGCAAACGCCACCAAGCGACTTTCCGCATATAAAGGACATTATTGATATTGATGGATTGCGTGTGATATTTGATAATGGCTGGGGCTTGATACGAGCAAGCAATACCACGCCTGTGCTTGTTACACGCTTTGAAGCGACAAGTCAAAATGAGTGTGAAAGCTATAAAAATCATCTGCTTACTTTGCTTAAAAAGTGCAAGATTCACAATAAAGACACAAAATGACACTTTATATTCAAAATCCACTTGATATGCACCTGCACTTGCGGGAAGGGGCAATGCTAGATTCTGTGCTACCTTTCACTGCTCAAGCCTTTAGTGCCGCCCTTGCTATGCCAAATCTCAAAACGCCCATTACCACCACCGCCCTTGCCCTTGAGTATAAAAAGCAGATTCTAGAATCTAGCACAAAATCCGGTAGCAAGGACTTCACACCGCTTATGAGTATTTATCTTACACAAAGCTTAGATAAAGATGAGCTAGAAAAAGCACAAGCTAATGGTATTAGAATCTTAAAGCTTTATCCCAAGGGGGCGACCACAGGCAGTGAAAATGGTATGAGTGAGATTTTAGACAATAAAACGCTAGAGATTTTTGCTTTGGCTGAAAAGCTAGGCTTTATCCTATCTATCCACGGGGAGAGCAATGGCTTTTGTATGGATAGGGAGTTTGAGTTTTTGAAAGTGTTTAAACACATCGCTACAAACTTCCCCAAACTCCGCATTATTATAGAGCATATGAGCGATAGACGCTCACTTGAAGCCATAGAATCCTATGAAAATCTTTACGCTACGCTGACTTTGCACCATATCAGTATGAATTTGGACGATGTCTGCGGGGGTATGCTTAATCCACATCATTTTTGCAAACCTATGCTAAAAACCAAAAAAGACCAGCAAGCCCTGTTGCATTCTGCCCTAAACGCCCACCCCAAAACAAGCTTTGGCTCGGATTCTGCCCCGCATTTAGAATCTGCCAAGCTTAGCTCCAAAGGGGCGGCAGGGATTTTCTCCGCCCCTGTTTTACTCCCTGCTTTAGCTCAGCTCTTTGAAGAACATAATAAACTAGAAAATCTCCAAGCCTTTGTGAGTGATAGGGCATTTGAGATTTATGGGCTGGATTCTAAAAATATTCCGCAAAAAAGCGTTAAGCTAGTAAGAGAATCTAGCAAGGTGCCAAGCAAAATTAACATTCCCCTTGATAATATGGGCGATATTGTGCCGCTTTTTGCCGATAAGATTTTACAATGGAGACTAGGCTAATGCAGCTTCCGCTCATCTCTGTTATTACTGTTGTTTATAATGATATAGCTCACATTGTGGAGACTTTAGATTCTGTAACTGCACAGGACTATCCGCAGATAGAATACATCATCATTGATGGGGCAAGTAGTGATGGCACGAGAGAAAAGATTATGGAATATATCGCTTCGTGTGCGAATACAGATTCTAAAAAATACGAAGAGCAAAATGGTAGAATCTACCTTGAAGCTACACATAGAGAGAAAAATCTTTTGTTTAAATTCCTAAGTGAGGCTGATAGTGGAATCTATGATGCGATGAATAAGGGCATAGACCTCGCCACTGGAGAGTGGT
The DNA here is from genome assembly GCF_000155475.1 of Helicobacter cinaedi CCUG 18818 = ATCC BAA-847. GTDB lineage: Bacteria > Campylobacterota > Campylobacteria > Campylobacterales > Helicobacteraceae > Helicobacter_C > Helicobacter_C cinaedi. Next base: position 229,518 of record NZ_DS990393.1, read on the forward strand.
GTAACTTTATGAATTGTGGGGATAGGTTTTATAGCCCAAATACAATACTTGAGCTTTTCACACGCTTCTTTGTAATGTGCGGGGGGGGGGCAGCTCATCATAATTTTGCTAACTTTATCATCTATGGCGATACGCAAATTATCTATGATAAAGAACATTCTAAGATTCTTTATGCCTCCACAAAATCACACAAATATCACCACCGCTTTATCCATCAATCCGCCTTTATCGCCACTTCTCTTATGCAAAGCTATCATTATGATACAAGCTTTAAAATCGCTGGAGATACAGACTTTTTCACTAGAGCATACAATAGCGGTGTAATGTTTCTTCATATCCCACTAGTGATTTCAAGCTTTAATGTTGATGGAGTAAGCTCAAGCCTATCGTGGCAAATGTTTAAAGAGGACTGCCAAATCGGCTATAAATACAACTGCTTGTTTCCCATATTTCACGCACTCAAATATATATTTTGGGTAATCCCACGCGTATGTATTCGCAATGCTATTCCGGCAAATTTCCGCAACCAAGCTAGAATTCTGCTTGGCAAAAAGACAAATTAATCCCAAACATAAAGGAGCATCAATATATCTAAACACCCCGAGTAAAAAGCCCACGCTTAAAAGCATTTTACGCAAATGTTACCGCAAGGCTCAAGCTGTCTTTAGACAAATAGATTTCGTCCCAAGCGGGCATTTCTACTCGCCCATTGCTAATGCCAAAGAGATAGAAGAAGGCATAGCTCACCGCTCTTATGTGAGCCAAGTGATTTAGTGGGCATAGATTTAAGACTAGAATCCCAAAGAGCATTACTCAAAGAATTTGCTAAGCTTTATGCAGAGCTACCATTCACGGAATCTAAGCAGCCCCATTTTCGCTACTACTTTGATAATCCAGCCTATTGCCATAGCGATGGAATCTGCCTGTATTCTATGATACGCCACTTACAACCACAAAGGATTATAGAAATTGGCTCTGGCTTTAGCTCCGCACTTATACACGATGTTAGGGAGCTTTTCTTCACATCTAACGGGGGGGGGGGCAGATGATAAACTCTGTGCATGTCACCCACATTGAGCCATACCCCGCCCTTTTACATTCTCTTCTAAAACAAAGCGATATAGATTCTCCCCACACACGCATTTTGCCAAACCGCTTACAAGAGATAGATTTAAGCATTTTTGAATAGCTAGAAGCAAATGATATTTTGTTTATAGATTCTACGCATATCTCCAAAATCAACTCCGATGTCAATAGAATCTTTTTTGAGATTCTCCCTAGGCTTAAAAGTGGTGTGTATATCCACTTCCACGATATTTTTTACCCCTTTAGCTACCCCAACGACTGGCTACGCGATAAAAACTCGTGGAATGAAACTTATCTTTTACGCACATTCTTAAGCTTTAATACCGCCTTTGAAATCGTGTTTTTCAACACCTGCTTAAATCATCTCTACAAAGACGAGTTTGCCACCGCCCTGCCCCTAAGCCAGAAAAACACCGGTGGGAGCATTTGGCTTAAAAGGCTATAAGGCTTATTTTAAGTGAGACTTGCTACAATCGCAACTCGCAAATTAGAAACCATAGGGACATAGATGAAAGAATATCAAGCACACACCATAAGTGCCATTTATGGGGATACGATGTTTTGCTTAGGTCAAAACTACAACAAGATTCCACGCGTAAAAAGCAATCCCGTCTATCGTATGCCCTTTTGTCATCAAAGCGTGTTTGTCAAAACTTCATTGCTTAGGCAACACCACTTTGATACAAGCTTTAAAATTTGTGCGGATAATGCCTTTTTTACAACAATCTATAACCAAGGGCAGCGATTTTGCTATATTGATATGATTGTAAGCATATATGACGCCTATGGGCTTTCATCAAAGCCAAGTTGGCAGTATTTCAAAGAAGAAGTCCGCATTATTGCTAGGCATAATGTTATATATCTTATGCCCTTTTGCTTGAAATATCTCTCTATGGTTATCAAATTTAGTATAAAATCTATCCTACCAAAAGAATTAGCCTTAAGGATTCAAAGTGTCTATAACGCAAAATAATAAGCCAAAAAAAGTCCTTATTGCCTCTTTAACACGCAAGGGAGGAGGCTTTGAGCATTACACTATTTCCATACTCAAGCATTTTAGCCTACCCTACACCATATATCAAAGCAAATATGTGAATGTTGAAAGCAAAATCGCCTGTGCCAAAACAATGATAACCTACACCAACAAAGCTACATTTGTGCTAAACTCCCTTTTTATCCTGCCCTTTATATTTATCAAGCTTTGCTTCATAGCAAGGCGATATGATGTGCTTTATCTGCCACATTTTCATTTTTGGAATCTTGCATTTATCCTTGCTTTTAGACTTCATAATAAGTCTGTTGTGCTTACAGAACACGATGGAATCGTGCATTTAGGCGATGAGTTGCCCTTACAACAAGCCCTCATTAACGCGTGTATCAAGCACTCTACACACATTATCTTTCTTACACATTATGTCAAATCCCTTGTATCCCCAAAACTTTTACAAAATAAACATATATCCATCATACCTCACGGCATTTTTGCCTTTGATGGTCTGCATACTAAGCCAAAATCTTTCACACATAAGCCTACTTTGCTCTTTTTTGGACGAGTAAGTAAATATAAGGGCATAGAGTTGCTATTACAGGCTATAAACACGCTCCCTGAAGATTCATTTAGTAAGCTCATCATCGCAGGAAAAAGTAGCTATCAATATGATACAAGCAACCTTAAAGAATCTATTAGAAAAAAAATAGAGATTATTGATGCCTTTCTCTCACAACAAGAAATTATTACACTTTTTAATCAATCTCATATTCTCATTATGCCCTATTTAGAGGCTAGTCAAAGTGGTGTAGCCGCTGTGGGAATCGCCAATGCTATGCCTACAATCTGCACCGATGTCGGCGGCTTAAAAGAGCAATTTATTTTAGCAAATAGCAATGGGGGGGGGGGCAGATGATAAACTCTGTGCCATCATTTGCCAACCCAATGCCAATGACCTTGCTTCTTGTATTTTACATTTATCAAAGGATAAAATGCTTTATAACAGCCTTAGCCACGACCTTACCCTTTTGGCGGAAAGCTTAAAATGGCACAACATCTCCGCCCAGATTCAAAAGGTCATTCAAACAGCCTAACCCCACTTATATCTATCATTATCCCCGTCTATAATGTAGAACAATATATCGCAAGGTGTTTAGAATCTTGTATCAATCAAACTTTGCGTGATATAGAAATCATCATAGTAGATGATTGTGGGAGTGATGATTCTATACAAATTGCCCAACGCTATGCAGATAAAGATAGGAGAATCCGCATTATCCACAATGAAAAAAATCTAGGCACTTTTCACACTCGGGCAAATGGCATACGCCACGCTCAAGCGGAGTTTTGTATGTTTGCTGACCCTGATGATTATCTAACACCAAAAGCTTGTGAAATCGCCTACAACACAATCACCCATCACAAAGTTGATATGGCACATTTTTCCATTGCTTATGAGCCAAAAAGCCTAAAACGCATTAAACCCATTGTCCATAATGGCATACTCAAAGATGATAAAATGCGTCTCTTTCTCAGCGGGGGTAATAATACGCAAAGTCTGTGCGATAAAATCTACAAAACCTCTATTTTGCTTGCCTCTCTTAAAAAGCTTGATTTTTTCACTCCACCGCTTAATATGCTTGAAGATGGGCTGCTTGTGCTTGTAGCAAGTATGGAATCTACAAGCTACTTTGGCATAAACGATACACTATATTTTTATTGCCACAATCCAAGCTCAATCACCAAACGCAAAGATCCTAAAACTTTTACGCTCAAACAGCAACATTTTGATAAACTCCTATCAATCACGCAAGAGCTTCTATCCCTTTACCCAAAGCACACTTTACTTCTTAGCAAATACCGCCACAAAGTTGCCTCCACGCTGATGATAGAGAGTAGGGACTTTAGCCATAATGAGTTTTGTCAATCGCTTAAGATTCTACATAAGCACGGCTTAGATAAACGCTGTGATTTACCACCCTATATAAAATCCACGCTGCTTTCATTGCGTTATGCTTTTAGATGGCAGAATCTTATCCGCCTTCTTGCATTTGCTGGGAGTTTTGGAAAAATACAGCTATAAAATTTATTCTCTTACTGCAAAATCTGGCTCTCTCCCAAAAAAACCAAAAGGCACACCATAGAAAAACCCATCAATAGAATCTACCTTGTAAAACAAACTTGTTTCTTTGGCATACCCAAGATTCTCTATATCATAGCCCATATACATAAGAATCGTAGGGATAATATGAAAGTGTGATGCTCTATTTAAATTTGAATCTGCGTATGCCTGAAGCCCAACTAGCTCCCTATTACTCATTATCACTAGTGGCACTTCACCTTCCCCAAAATATGGATTTGTGCTTGAACAATGCGTAAGTCCAGCCACATCTTGGAGATTCTGTCCGTGGTCAGAGGTATAGATAAACAGCACTCCTTGCTTGTATTGATTTTTAAAAAGAGTTTCAAAAAACATATCACTTTGACAAATCACATTTCTAAGATACATTACTCTTTCTTGATTGTCCTTTGTATATGAATCTTGTGGCTCTGCTACAATCTCCTTAGGAGCAGAATAAGGAAAATGAGAGCCTTTTTTGATAATGTAAGTAAAGCTTGGTGTTTCATCATTAAGATATGTCAAAGATTCCAAAATATCAGCATCTTTGTCTATATTTGTTTGTGATAAATTATATCTAATAAGCCTCAACTCACTTGCATCAAAAAAGTCGTGTCCATTCCCGCCCATCTGTGCATCATAAAGATAAGTTTCATACCCAGCATTAATAGCATAACTCCAAATCAATGGATTCTCATAAAAATCCTGTGTAACTCTACCGCTCCTTACCCCTTTACGAAGAATAATATTGCTTATATGTGAGCAGTTTGCAGCTGAATTAGCAGTGCCATAGTCAATAATATGCCAACTTTCAGGTATGTTACTTAAGCGTTTAAAAGAAGAATAATCCGCCCTCACGCTCTCATCAACAATCAAAACAATATGTGAAATTTTACGAGAATTAGAAGGCATTTGCAGGGTTGTGTAATTATAAGAAGGATGTGTGCTAAAAGCATTATCATAAACATAAGCCAACAAAAGAGCTAATGGGCTTAATGGACTTGGAAGCTTATTTGTCGCTGCTCCTTGTCGGTATATGCAAGTAAGCATAACAAAAACTACTAAAAGGAGTAATAATATATACCCCCCCCCCCCCGCAGTCATAAAAAATCTCATATTTTTTTGTGTATGTTTTAATCCCTTAGGCATAATGATAAACCCAATCCACAAAACGCATAATCGTGGGAAAGCCGCCATTATCTCGCTATTATACATTTTTAAAGCATCAAATACATTTGCTTTTGACTGATACAAAATGACAAAATCAATGTATTCCATTACCTTTCCTGAAGCGTAATAAAACACATCAACATATAAGCTTGAAATACTTACAAGAACCAAAACTGCAAACCTAAAGATTCTACTAGAACTTCTAGCCACAAGCACAAGTGCCACAATAAACAATCCATACACAACAATAAGCATTACACTTTTAAATAAGAAAAAAGTTTGAATATTAACCTGCATAAGTTTTGCATCTATACTTGGCTTATCGCTAAAAACAAAAAAAGCGATTAAAAGAACAGCAAAAACACTTCGTATGCCTACATAAAAATTTTTGGGCATTTTATCTCCTTTAGCAATGAAGCGGATATTATAGTATGAAATACATTATTCTTGGCTTACCTAAATATGCTAGAATTTCACAAGTCTAACCCAAAGGCGTTATGTGATACAAAATTGTAAATGTGCTATCTCTATCATTATCCCCACTTATAATGTAGAATCTTACATTGCTCGTTGCCTTGATTCTTGCATTAATCAAACCTTACACAACATTGAAATTCTAGTAATAGATGACTGCGGAAGTGATGATTCTATTGCTATCGCACAACGCTATGCGGATAAAGATAGTAGAATCCGCATTATCCATAATGAAAAAAATCTTGGCACTTTTGGCTCACGCATTGAAGGGATAAAAGCCGCAGGTGGCAGGTATATAGCCTTTTTAGATGCTGATGATTACCTAAAGCTAGAGACTTGTGAAAAAATGCTTCAACTTTTCACAGATTCCACTCTAGCCAACACGCACACGCTTATAGATTTAAAAACCGTAGAATCTACCCCCGATATTATTCACTTCAAATCCCACTACACAGTCAATAAACAAACTAAGCCTCTAGCAAAGCTCACGCACTACACCCGCTATATGCTCCCTACTCGCTTTAGCAAAGCCCCTTTACATAACGAGCAAATTGCGTATAACTTCTTTTTAAATTCAAAGCAGTTTCCTAAATTCACTATTTGGGATAAATGCTATAAAACTGCCCTTGTTAAACAAACCTTGCCCCTTATTGAAAGCTTCATACCCTTAAAGCTCACAATGGCTGAAGATATGCTAAAGTTTTTTGTTATCAGTGCGTTTGCTAAGAGCTATGTGAGCGTGGATTCTAGACTCTATATGTATTGTCTAAATGATGGCTCCATTACGCAAAATCCACAAGCAAAACAGAAAAAAATTAACGATATGTCCTATATCATTCAAGCCTTACATTCCCTTAGTAAAAAGCTAAAATCACACAACGCCCTTATGCCTACCATAGCTCAAGTTATGAGCAAAAATCTCGCCGCACTTATTATCTTAGAATCACGCTTAAGTGGAATGCACGGGGGGGGGGGATATAGTAGAATCTCAACACAACTCTACATCGCATTCTGCGGCTACGCGACAATCCTTGCAAGATTCTTTGCACTCCACGCAAATGACCGAGATTCTAGCTCCGCTTATGCCACTTGTGGAATCCGGGCTTATCCCAGCACCCAAGATGTCAAAATATATGCGTTATATCCGCTCACAATACTTACTCTCCTGCATATTGTCATTACAATATTGGAATCGCTGCCTTACTTATATCCGCATTTTTGCTTACACTCTAAGCCTAGGCAAAATCAAACTCTAAATCTCTTTAATCTCATTATCCTAAAGGCACACCAATGTCTTTAGGGATAAAATATTTCAAACTCCCTAGATTCCAGCTCTTAGGTGCAAGTGATTGTGAAAATCCTAGTGCGATAAGCAAAATGCAGATTCTAGAGTGGCAAAAGCAAGGGATTATAGAGTATCTAGGCAGCACAAGCGATGTTCGCCCATTTTTAGAATCTAGCTCTTGTGTGGTGCTACCAAGCTTCTATAAAGAAGGTGTGCCTAGGGTGTTGCTAGAAGCGATGAGTATGGGCAAATCTATCATCACCACAAATATCGCGGACTGCAAGGAGTGTGTCACTCCGCCTTTTACCCCTTATGAAAATCTCCTTATCGGGCAAAATGGCATACTTATCCCACCAAAAGATATAAATGCCCTAGCCCTAGCTATCTCCTTGCTTATCTCAAACAAACTTCCACTCGCACAAAGCCCGCTTACAAAGCCACAAAACCTACCCACACTTGCCCAAATGAGAACAAATGCTAGGGTGTTTGTGAAAGGGCGTTTTGATATATCACGGATTGTGGAGTGCTATAAAAGAGCAGTAAGCTCCTGTGTAGATTTAGCTTTGGGTAATCATTCCGCGGATTTTGGGGATTTTAGGGCAACCGCAGACCTCAAGTCTAGCTCTACCCTAAAATCCCCAAAAAACTACGAAAGCAATACCGCAAATCTTAGAATCTTAGAAGAAAAAAACCAAACCGAGCTAGAATCTAGTGTGCAAGTGGATTCTATGGATTGTCACGCCGACAAGTCGGCTCGCAATAACAGCAAGTTAGATTCCAGCACAAGCACAACAATTCTAAACAAGTCCGCAAAGGATTCTAGGATTTGCGAAAATACTCAAAATGTGTTTTGTAACCAAGCAACTAGGCGACAGGATTTTGGAGCTAAAAATGGGGCTTTGCAAGGTGGGGCAAGGGAGCTACCTAAAGCGGTAGTGACCGCAGACCCATCGCAGCAATCGCCATTTTTAGCCCAAAAGCCAACGCCTAGACTCGTATTTGTGAGTAATACTTGCTTTGGTATGTATAACTTCCGTCTCCAAGTCCTAAAATCCCTACAACAAAGTGGCTTTGCTATCCATATCATCGCCCCTTTTGACTCTAGCACAAGATATTTAGAACAAGAAGGCTTTAGCACACATAATCTCTACTTAGATTCTAGATCCCTTAATCCGCTAAAAGACTTCCGCACCACTTACGCACTCTACAAACTCCTAAAACACATACGCCCAACCCTAGTGTTTAACTACACGATAAAACCAGCCATTTACTCTTCAAGCGTGTGTAATTTCCTAAAAATCCCAAATATCGCTGTCATCACGGGACTTGGCTATGTGTTTATCAACGATAAGGGCAAAAATTGCAGTATAAAAAAGCGTGTGCTACGCTCTATCGTGTGCCAAATGTATCGCTTCGCCCTTAAAAAAACGCAAGAAGTGTGGTTTTTAAACAATGATGATAAGCAAGAGTTTTTATCATATAAGTTAATTAAACAAAATCAAGCCTTTTTGCTTGATAGTGAGGGGGTGGATACGGAGTATTTTTCCCCTAAAAACAGCGATGTCAAAGCACAGGAGCAAGGAGAAATAGTCTTTTTACTCATCGCTAGAATGCTATGGGATAAAGGCGTGGGCGAGTTTGTAGAAGCGGCAAAAATGGTGCAAGAATCTATGAAAGAAGCTAATAAAGTAGAATCTAATGGGGGGGGGGGCATAAATAAATTATCGTTTGCATTCCCACTTAAAATCCGCTTCCAACTGCTAGGCGCAAGTGATTGTGAAAATCCTAGTGCGATAAGCAAAATGCAGATTCTAGAGTGGCAAAAGCAAGGGATTATAGAGTATCTAGGCGAGACAAAAGATGTTCGCCCATTTTTAGAATCTAGCTCTTGCGTAGTG
>NZ_DS990393.1:238898-251722 GCF_000155475.1 Helicobacter cinaedi CCUG 18818 = ATCC BAA-847
TTTTTTGCCAGTATAAGCAAAACTTAGTGTTTCATCATTAAATTAAGATATGCTAAAGATTCTAAAATTTCAGCGTCTTTACCTGTATGTGTTCTTGATATGTCCTTTTCACCCATCTACACATCATAAAGATTAGATTTATAACCCTACATTAAGGGCATAACCCAAGTCAATGATTTCTCCATCAAATCCTCTGCAACCTTATATTGTTTCACTCTCTTGTATAATATTACTTATATGTGAGCAGTTTGCCACAGAAATAAAATTACCTCAATCAATAATGTACCAATTTGATTATGTTTCGCAAACGCTTAAAAGATTAATAATCTGCTCTTACACTTTTCACCAATAATCAATAATATGTGAAATCTTGCGAGAATGAAAGAGTATTTATATCATTGCGTAATTAGAATGTGTGCTAAAAAAATATTGTCATAAACATAAACTGGTAAAAGGATCGTAGATTTGGAAGTTTATTTGTCGCCACTTCTTGTCAATATATGCAAATAAGGTACGCTAAAAACACAACCTTAAACGTGATACAACAAAATCACATACATTGCCACTACTTAGGTTGTAGGGTATGAGCCGTATATCTACGAACAGACTTAGCATGCAACAAAAACCGCACTCGTGCGAAGCGCCAGTCCAAACTTGCAAATTCAAGCCTTTCCTTATCATAAAATATACAATACTTTTTTCTTTTGAATCGTGTTTGTGCAAAAAAAATTCAAAAGAAAAACTTACAAGAAAATCATAGATATAGAAATTTTGCTGATCGAGCAAATATCAATAGACAAAATTAACTTAAGAAACTTTTGCTACAATTGCGTGATTTAACCCAAGTGATGTTTTATTTACAAACAAAAGGATTTCAATGCCAAACAAAAAGATTCTAGTAACCGGTGGGGCGGGATATATCGGCTCTCACGCAAATACCCTGCTCAATACTCTAGGGTTTCAAACCATTGTGCTAGATAATTTAGTCTATGGGCATAAAGAATCTTTACATTATGCACCACTTCCTTTTTCTTATAATAATCCATTCATCGCACCCCCATATTCTCAAAACATAGAATCTAAAACCCCAAAAACGCCAACTGCGGAAGTATCTTGTGATGATTTTCTAAAGAAACTTCGTTTTGTGGGTTGTGAAGCTTTTTTTGCGAGAAGCTACCTAAGCGGTAGTGCCGAAGCAAAAAAAGCAAACTCCTGCAAAAGCACACAAGAGACAACGCAAAATCTAGATTCTAAAACACCCACCACACAGAATTCTGTGCTAGATTTTCTTACACAATTAGAGCGAAATTTTAACGGGGGGGGGGGTAAATACACAGGATTCTCTTCTCTATAACAACCTTAAATCTAACTTAAACTCCAACAATGATTTATCCCGCCAACTTCACACTGCCCACAAAAACACCACTTTTATCCACGCCGATTTAAGCGATAAAGCCACTCTAGATTCTATCTTTAGCACATATCAAATACAAGCGGTTATGCACTTTGCTGCCTTTGCCTATGTGGGCGAGAGTGTCAAAGACCCTAGCAAATATTATTACAACAATGTCGCCAACTCGCTAAATCTCCTAGAATCTATGCGTAAGGCAAATGTCAAAAACATTATCTTTAGCTCCACTTGTGCCACTTATGGACACCCCTTGCACCTACCCATCACAGAATCTCACCCGCAAAATCCCATAAATCCCTATGGCTACTCAAAGCTTGTGGTAGAAAATATGCTAAAAGACTTTAGCCACGCCTATGGGCTAGAGTATGTCATCTTGCGTTATTTTAACGCCGCTGGGGCAAGTATGCTTTTTAACATCGGTGAATCTCATAGCCCTGAGACGCATTTAATCCCGCTTCTTTTGCAAACGGCACTAGGACAAAGGGAGACTCTAAGCATTTATGGCGATGACTACCCTACAAAAGATGGCTCTTGCATAAGGGATTATATCCATATAGACGACTTGGCAAACGCACATATTCTAGCCCTAAAGTATCTCTTAAATGGTGGCGAAAGTGAAGCCTTTAATCTTGGCAATGGATCATGCTTTTCTATCTTTGAGCTACTAGAGTGTGCTTCTAGGCTTTGTGGCAAACAAATCCCCTACACCATAGAATCTAGACGAGAGGGCGACCCTGCTGTGCTTATTGGCGATAGCTCTAAGGCAAAGCAGATTCTAGGCTGGAAGGCACATTTTGCAGATATTGAGACAATCCTATCTTCAGCACTTGCTTGGCATAGCAACCCACGCTATTAAATAAGGGAAGTTAATGCAGTTAATAAAGTATGTTTGTGTCGCTTTTCTAGCCCTATTTGTCAATCTCATCTCAAGGCATTTTCTAAGCTTTTACATAAGCTTTTCAAGCAGTGTGATTATCGCCTATATCTTAGGGCATTTTGTGAATTTCGCCTTATCCGCAAGATATATCTTTTCTCGCAATATTAGCTTAAGACTAGCCTTTATCCGCTTTAGTATTGTGGCTCTTTTTGGGCTACTTATTGCCTTATTTGTGAGTGTGGGGACACTTTGGCTTTTACAGAGTTTTTATACAACTCTGCAGGATTTTATACAATCTTGCCCCTTTTTAGCCCCACACAAAAGCTTCCTACTCCATCAAAAGCATTTAGAGTTTGTAGCCCACATTAGCGGTGTGGGCGTGGGCTTTATCTGCAACTATTTGGGACATAAATATTTTAGTTTTATTAAATTTACAAGAAAGGATAATAAGTGAGACAAAATAAAAAAGTCTTAATCATCGGTGCAGGACCGGCTGGGCTTAGTGCGGCTAGGGTGCTAAGTGAGAATGGATATAGTGTAGAGATTTTTGAGCTAGATTCACAAGTGGGTGGAATGAGTAAAAGCATAGAGCTATTTTCACAGATTGTGGATATTGGACCTCATCGCTTCTTTAGCAAAGATAAACGCTTAAATGACTTTTGGCATTCTCACATAAATGGTGAATATGAGAAAGTCTCACGACTTACTAGAATCTTTTATAACCGCAAGTTTTTCTACTATCCTTTGCGTGGCTTTGACGCGCTTTTCAAACTTGGCTTTGTAGAATCTACCCTTTGTATCCTAAGCTATATTAAAGCAAAAATTAGCCCTTTTAAAGGCGATAGCTTTGAATCGTGGGTGGCAAATGCCTTTGGCTATCGCTTATATAGCATATTTTTTAAAAGCTACACAGAAAAGCTTTGGGGGATAAAATGCAGTGAGTTAGATTCTGATTTTGCCGCACAACGCATTAAAGGGCTTAATCTCTATGAAGCGATAAAATCCGCATTTTTTGGCGGTGGGGGCAAAAAGCATAAGACTTTGGTTGATGAGTTTAGCTACCCAAAAAAGGGCTGTGGCGTGGTGTATGAAAATATGAAGCAAGAGATTATCAAACGCGGCGGCGTGGTGCATTGTGGTGTGGAGGTGCTAGGCATTAAAACGCAGGGCAAAAAGGCGGTAGGTATTCACACAAACAAGGGCGAGTTTAGCGGGGATATTGTGATTTCTACCGCACCTTTTAGGGATATGGTGCTGTCGTTAGAAGAGCTAGATTCTAGTGTGAAAGAAATGGCAGGGAGATTAAAATTTAGAAACACGATTTTAGTTTATGTAGAAGTAGGGGATTTGGCTTTACTAAAGAAACATCGGTTATCGCCGAACGCTTCGATTGTTTTGGGTGAGCATTCACACGATTGCGAAAATTTGGGGGCAGTCATTACCTCTAAGGTAACTCCTACCCCCAAATCCCCGCAAAACGAGCAAAGCCCCACCGCAATTCCTAGAATCCTAGAAGAAGAAAATCAAGCCACAAATGAAAAATCCACCTCCCAAGAATCCTCGTTTGAAAACAACACGAAAAAATCACAAAAAGTGGATTCTAGCACCGCAACAATTCTAAAGCAGTCCGCAAAGGATTCTAGGATTTGCAAAAACGCACAAAATGTAAGCGACTCGTTGGCGGCAGGATTTTGCGATGATTTTGTGGGTTGTCAAGGCAGCGACAAGGGAGCTACCTTATCAGTAGTGGCCGCAGTCGCTGCCTCAGACTCCCGCAAAAGCGCACAAAAGCCAACGCTATTCAAAGATAATTGGATTTATGTGCACAGCAAAGATACCCAAACCGGTAGAATCACCAACTTCGCCAATTGGACTAAAGACTTGCAATGCGGACAAGATTCTGCGATTTTATGCCTTGAGTATTGGGCAAATGATGATGAAGCCTTGTGGAATCTAGATGATAATGCCCTAAGCGAGATAGCAAAAAGGGATTTGCTAGAATCTAAGCTTGTAGCAGACTCTAGCCTTATCAAAAACACCAGCATGCTAAAAATCCACAAAAGCTACCCCGTGTATGAGCGGGGCTATAAAGATAACTTGCATAAAATCTACAAAGCCCTAGATAGCTTTAAAGACTTGTATTTCATCGGGCGAAATGGCAGCTTTAAGTATAACAATCAAGACCATAGCATTCTTATGGGGCTTATGTGTGCGGATAAGATTTTGGGCAGAGAGTGTGATTTGTGGCATATTAACACGGACTATGACTATCAAGAAGGAGGCAAAAGTGAGTAAGCAAAATATAAAAAATAAAGAGCTAAAACAACTTAGTCAAACTCATAATAGGATAAATTATGAGTCGCCTAGAAATTACATTATCGCCATTACTTTAGGCATATTATGCTTTCTGCTAGGATATATCAATCTCCATAATGGGCAGACTTGGAGTGGTGAAGATGGTGGAAATGGGGATTTTTCTCAATACCTTCTCCAAGCTTTTGCCATACTTCAAGGGAATATTGATGAGTTTATTCAAGCAAATCAATTTATGCGGACATATTCATACGATGGAAATGGGCCTATTATCTATCCTTGGGGCTATCCTTTGCTCCTTGCAATGGGAATCAAAATCTTTGGCTTTAACATCATTATGCTGAAATGTATAAACCTTGCTTTATTTTCTCTTTTTGTGAGTGGCTTTTATCTTGTGTGTATCAAGTCCCTATCTAACAAGCTATCTTTTTTAGCCACATTGCTACTTATTTTAAATCCATATTTTTTACACTTTGATAACCGACTATTAAGCGATGTGCCTTTTATGTGTATTGGAATCTTTGGAGCATATCTTATGCATTACTATCTATCCATAACCTCGCATCATCTAAGGGCTAGAGATCTTATTATGGGATTCTATCTTGGCATCATATTTATTATTGCATTTCTTATAAGGAGCAATGGCATTATTTTACCAGTAACTATGGCTTGTGTGCTATTTTTACGCATTGTGCTGCCTTTTGTAAAAAATACAAAACTTATCATTTTGATAAGACCTATCGCCAATACGCTTGCTAACATTTCACTATGGTATATGCTTATTCCCCTTGCTGTATTTGTGCTAGGATATGCCCTTATTAATATGTTTCTTCCAAATGGTGGGGCAGGACACCCATCTATGATGGCAAATGTCATCTCTATAACAAGCATTTTAGGCAATACATTTTATTATCTCAACATATGGCAATACTTCTTTGGTAATATTTTTGGGGCTTTTGGTATGGTTTTAGCCTTTCCATTCTTAGTGTTTGGAATATATATCTCACTGCATAGACATTTTGTATTAATAATATTCTGTGCAGGGATTTTGGCCTTGAATATTATCTGGCCTTTTACTCAAGGTTTGCGTTTTGTATTTATTCTTATACCATTTTGTATTTACTGGACACTTTTGGGCTATGTAGCCATCAAGCCACCAAAAATCATAGCAAATATATGCAAGATTCTATTTATATCTTTGCTTTTGATTAATATCTATTCAAATCTCAAACACGAGTGGATTCCAAACATAAAAAGCAAAGGGATTTTTGACCTACACACATATAGCAAAGATGCCTTACAAATGTATGATTTCATAAAAAATAACACCAAACAAGATGATGTGATAGTATTTTTTGCACCACAAATTCTTTATCTCACAACAAATCGCCTAGCCCTATATCAATATGATGAATGTATCCAAGCCTATGAATGTATGCTCCCAACACTACAAAAAACATCATATGTTTTATTAAGAAATGATGATGACACAAACTCTTGGCTATTGTGGCAACCTTTTTTACAAAAAATATTCCAAACACCCAAACTCACACTTTATCACATTAATTTAGGCTATAATATCAACCCTTAAAATCAAAACTTTTTAATTCAGGAGTTTCAATGCTAAACAAAAAGATTCTAGTAACTGGAGGGGCTGGGTTTTTAGGCTCACATTTATGCGAAAGACTGCTTAATCGCGGCGATGAAGTGCTATGCGTGGATAATCTCTTCACCGGCACAAAGCAAAATATTCTCCACCTTTTATCAAATCCTAGATTTGAGTTTATGCGACACGATGTAACTTTTCCGCTGTATGTGGAGGTTGATGAGATTTATAACCTTGCTTGTCCAGCAAGTCCGGTGCATTATCAGTTTGACCCTGTGCAAACGACGAAAACTTCTGTAATGGGGGCGATCAATATGCTAGGGCTTGCTAAACGCGTGAAAGCAAAGATTCTACAAGCTTCCACAAGCGAAGTCTATGGCGATCCTAAAATCCATCCGCAAGTAGAATCTTATAAAGGCTCTGTCAATCCCATCGGCATAAGGGCGTGTTATGATGAGGGCAAAAGGTGTGCGGAGACGCTATTTTTTGACTATCAAAGGCAGCATAATTTAAACATTAAAGTAATGCGGATTTTTAATACTTATGGTCCTAGAATGCACCCAAATGATGGGCGAGTGGTGAGTAATTTTATCATTCAGGCGTTGCGTGGGGAGGACATCACCATTTATGGCGATGGGAGTCAAACGCGAAGCTTTTGCTATATAGATGATTTGATTAGCGGAATGATTGCTCTTATGGATAGCAAAGATGGATTCTATGGACCGGTAAATATCGGTAATCCACACGAATTTAGTATGCTAGAACTCGCACAAAATGTGCTTGAACTTACAGAATCTAAATCAAAGCTTGTCTTTCTCCCGCTACCCCAAGATGATCCCAAGCAACGCCAACCAGACATAACCCTAGCCAAAAAAGAGCTAAATTTTAGCCCAAAAGTGCAGTTAAAAGAGGGGCTAGAAAAGACGATTGCGTATTTTAAAACACTTCAAGCATAAGGATTTGACCAATGAGAAATAATCGTTTAGCCTATAATCTTAGTGGTATTATGCGTATGCTTTCCCCACGCTTTTTGCTCCCAAGCCGAGAAAAAATTCTACACTCAATTCAAACACGCGATGATATAGAGTATATCAAACAAAGAGTGGATTATTATTGTCAGCTAGATTCTAAAATCACGCTTGATGAAAATGCCAAAAACATTAGCTGTGTGCGGTTTGCTAAGAAAAAGACGATGTATAATTTTGATGCGTATGAATTTACACGCTATTTTCCGCAGGATTTTAGGGCATGTTTTGAATTTGGCGATATGAATTATATCTGCCCCAAACCTTCTATTACAAAATCTCGCCCCACCAAAGCCTATGTGGAATCTCAAAAAACTACTGGGGGGGATAATATCCCACCATTTTCCAACTCTACACTTTTGAATCTTGAGAAAATCCGTCATTTTACTTTTATTAACGATCCCTATACTTTTGCCACAAAGCAAGATAAACTTTTCTATCGCGGTGGAATCTACCAAGCCCACAGGACACAATTTTTTGAAAAATATTTTAACTACCCACTTTGTGATTTAGGACATACCGGACACAAAAGTGTGCATCACGCTTGGCAAAAGCCAAAAATAAGTATTGCCAAACATTTGCCCTATAAATTTCTTTTGTCATTAGAAGGCAATGATGTGGCGAGCAATCTTAAATGGGTGATGAGCTCAAACTCTCTAGCAGTTATGCCAAAGCCAAAGTTTGAAACTTGGTTTATGGAAGGGAATCTAGAGCCAGATATTCACTACTTACAGATTCGTGACGACTACGCTGATGTAGAAGAAAAGCTAGAGTATTGCTTACGCAATCCAAACTTCGCACAAGAGATTATCCACAACGCACATCAATATGTAAAGCAGTTTTTTGATAGAGAGCGAGAAAGTATTATCTCACTTTTAGTGCTAGAGAAGTATTTTTACTACACGGGGCAGATTGATTCACTTAGAATCTAAAGACTCTAAAACTTTTAAAATCCTAATGAAATTATATTTGAAAAATAAAGCTTCCTAAGATTCTTCTTAGGAAGCTTGAAGTTGTTATTAATGATGTAGCGGCACAACATCTGGGATAATTGTCGGCAAAAACATAGCAATAATTGTCGTCCAAATCCCAATGAGAATAATGAGAGCAAGGGAATATTTGAGTGTAAATTTAAATAGCTCAGATTCCCTACCAACTAGCCCAACCGCCACACAAGCAATGGCTATACTTTGTGGGCTTATCATCTTGCCAACAACGCCACCCACAGAGTTTGCCGCCAAGAATAATGCCTCTTTCACGCCAAGCTCTTGCGCTGTGATTTGCTGTAATGTCCCAAAAAGCAGATTTGAGTTTGTATCACTGCCAGTAATAAACACGCCAAGCCACCCAATAACCGGGCTAAAGAAAGCAAACATATCACCTGTTTTTGCAAAAGCTGTCCCCAAAGTCGCACTCATACCGCTATTTTTTGACACAAAAGCAAAGGCAACAACAAGCCCGATTGTAATACAAGGAATAGCCATTTCTTTAAGCGTATCCCAAAAGCATTCTGCCGCATCGCTTGATTTGATACGCAAGAAAAGAATTGTCAAAAATGCCGCAACCAAAATCGCCGTCCCTGCTTGGAGTGCGATAAAATTCACAGGAAGTGCCAAAGAAACAGCCGCACCTTTTGGATCTACGATTGACAAAGCGATATTATCAAAGGCAATTGTTACTTGTGTGTAGTCAAAAATCGCACCTTCTTCAAAAAGAGCCTTAAACCAAGGCTGTGTCCAAATAACAATACACACAATAAGCAACACAAAAGGCAACCACGCCTTGAAAATCTGCCCTACACTCAAGGTGCTTTTCTTAGAGAAATCTTTTTCATCATCAAGCCTAAAAATATTTTTTGGCTGCCAAATACGCAAAAAGAGTGTGGTGCAAAGGAGTGAAACAATCGCAGAAACAATATCTGGCAATTCCGCACCCCAATGATTTGAGCTAAAATATTGTGTCCCTGTGAAACTTATAGCAGCGATCAAAATCGCTGGGAAAGTCTCTCTCACACCCTTAAATCCGTCCATCAAAAATACGATGAAAAAAGGAATTGTCAAGCTCAAAGGCACAAGCATACGCCCAACCATCGCCGCAACCGCATACTGCTCAATACGCACGAGATTTGTCATCGCAATGATTGGAATCCCAACAGCACCAAATGCCACAGGTGCAGTATTGGCAATCAGGCATAGCCCTGCTGCATATAATGGACGAAGTCCCAAGCCCACAAGTAATGCTGCAGTAATCGCCACAGGACCGCCAAAGCCTATCGCACCCTCTAAAAATGAGCCAAAGCAGAATCCTATCAAAATCACTTGGATTCTGTGATCTGGCGTTATAGTGATAACGCTTGATTTAATCACCTCAAATGCACCGGATTTGACAGAGAGTTTATACAAGAAAATTGCCGCGATGATGATCCACGCAATAGGCCAAATACCTTGTGCAAATCCTTGAACAAAACTCGCTCCAACAAGAGAAAAAGGCATATCATAAGCAACAACTGCCAAAACTGAAGCCAACACAACGGTAAGAAACCCCGCTTGATACCCTTTGAGCTTAAAAACTAACAAACACACCAAAAAACAAGCAATCGGCAGAAATGCCACGGCTGCACTTAGCCAAATGCTGTTAAATGGGTCATAGACTTGTTGCCATACTTCCATAATTTAGATTCTCCTTTTTGAAATTTTTAGATATAAAAGCATCGTTTGCTTGGCAAATATTATAAAAAAATTTAACCTTACAAAAATATACTAATAAGAATGTTTTATATGTAAATGTGTAAAATATTCACATTTACACGATTATTATTTGTATATTTGTGTAGAATTGAAACAAAATTAATAAAATAAAAGCAAGTAATTTTTAACCTTTTGTTATTTTAAAGCTCGTTATATATATTATAACTGCTCTATATACAAGGAAGGAGCAAGTGATGCGAGTGTTTTTTTTCTCAACCTGTCTTGGCGGTGTAGCATATGCTGACACCTGTGTTAATGCGATAAAACTTCTGCAAAAAGAGGGCTGCGAAGTGGTTTTCAAAAAAGATCAAACTTGTTGTGCTCAACCAAGCTACAACTCCGGCTATTATGATGAAAGTCGCAAGGTAGCCTTGCATAATATCAATCTTTTTAAGGGTGAAGAGCCAATTATCGTGCCTTCTGGCTCTTGTGCAGGAATGATGAGAGAGGATTATTTGGAGCTATTTGAAGGCAGAAGTGAGTTTGCTGAAGTAAAGCAATTTTGCCAACGCGTTTATGACTTAGGCGAGTATCTCCACAAAGTGCTAGGCGTGAAATATGAAGACAAAGGGAATACTGTGAAAGTTACTTGGCATAGCAACTGCCACGCTTTGCGGACTTCAAAGGTTGTAGATAGTGCAAAGGCTTTGATTAACTCACTGCAAAATGTAGAGCTTATAGAGCTTGAACGAGAAGAAGAGTGTTGTGGATTTGGCGGAAGCTTTAGTGTCAAAGAGCCTGAAGTCTCACACGCAATGGTGAGCCAAAAGATTGAAGATATTCTCTCACGCAATGTAGAGTATGTCATCTCTGCTGATGCGGGTTGTCTGCTGAATATTAGTGGAGCATTAAAAAAGCAAAATGCCCAAGTCAAGCCCATACATCTCTATGACTTTTTGGCACAAAGAATTGGACTAGGAGCGTAACTATGAGCTATCAAGGACATCACGATATTGTTAATACCAAGCTTAGTGATAAGCAATTAAGAGTAAATCTTAAGAATGTAATGGATACCCTTAAAACAAATCGCAAGAATCTTATAACCTCACGCTTTATAGATTGGGAAGAGCTACGCGAAAAAGGCAAAGCACTCAAACAAAAGACATTATCACGGCTTGATGTTTTATTAGAGCGATTTGAGCAAAATGCAAGTAAAAATGGCTTTATTATCCACTGGGCGAGTGATAGCAAGGAAGCAAATGAGATTATCTACTCGCTTATGAAAGAAAAGGGCGTAACTAAGATTCTAAAAGGTAAGTCAATGGCAAGTGAGGAAACCCACTTAAACGCCTTTTTAAAGCAAAAGGGGCTAGATCCTATTGAAACAGATTTGGGTGAGCTTATCATTCAGCTTATAGATGAACCACCTGTGCATATTGTCGCCCCTGCGATTCACAAAAATCGCTATCAAATCGGCGAGATTTTCGCTCAAAAGCTTGGAGCAAATCTAGAATCCGAGCCAGAAAAGCTCAATGAAATTGCTCGTATGCATTTACGCAAAGAGTTTCAAGAATTTAAAATGGGGCTAAGTGGAGTAAATTTTGCCATTGCTGATGAGGGGGCGATTTGGCTTATTGAAAATGAAGGCAATGGGCGTATGAGCACCACTGCGAGTGATATTCATATAGCTATTTGTGGGATTGAAAAGATTGTGGAAAGTTTTGAAGATGCCTCTATCCTTGATGCTTTGCTTGTGCCTTCAGCCACAGGTGCGGCGATTACTTGCTATAACAATATCATCACTTCTCCACGAAAAGAGGGTGAGCTTGATGGACCAAAGGAATTGCATATTATCCTGCTTGATAATAATCGCTCCACAATCTTAAAAGATTCACATTTTTACAAATCCCTTAGCTGTATCCGCTGTGGGACTTGCCTCAATCACTGCCCCGTGTATGATAAAATCGGCGGACACGCCTACCTTAGCACATATCCCGGACCTATCGGGGAAGTCATCTCTCCGCAACTCTTTGGTATGAAAAACTACGGACATATGGTGAATCTCTGCTCCCTTTGTGGGCGATGCTCTGAAGTCTGCCCTGTCAAAATCCCACTTGCCGAGCTTATACGGGATTTACGGAGTGAAAAAGTAGGGCAAGGCAGGAAGAATCTTAAAAACAACGATGGCAGCTTGAAAAATAAGCAAGAGCAGTTTGGTATGACAAAATTTGCCAATCTAGCAAGTAATGGCAGCTCGTGGAGAAGAATGTTAAGTTTAGCTGGTTTTTTTGCTCCACTTGCAAAGCCCTTTGCTTCATTTATACCGGGCTTAAAAAATTGGGTAGCGTATAGGGCATTTCCAGAGCTAAGCGGGAATCTCCATAAGAAAGTATCAAAAATGCAGGGGGTGATTTATGAGTAGGCAAAGTATTTTAAGCAATGTCAAGGCTTCGTTACAAGAGAATAAGATTCAAGCACAATTCCCAAACTACGCAAACCCTATGAAACGCACAAATGATGATAAAGTGCAGGAATACATCGCGTGGCAGGGGGCAAACAAAGCCATTGTGATAGAATCTAGCCAAGAGAGCTTAGCACAGGATATTTACAAAGCACTCGCAGAATCTCAAGCAAAAAATGTCCTTTACAACCCAAACATTGACATTAATCCACAAAGCTTAAAAGCACTTGATACGCAAGATTCTATGCAGTTTGTGGCATATGAAAAAAGCGTTGATGAGCAAAGGGCAAATCTCTTTGCTTTTGATACTTCAATCGTGCAGGCAAGCTGTGGCGTGGCAAATCTAGGCGTCATCGGCGTGGCTTCAAGTGTAAAAGCCCCTCGCCTTTCTTCACTCATCACACGCACTTGTATTGCTTTGCTTAAAAAGCAAGATGTTGTAGA
>NZ_DS990393.1:251742-264929 GCF_000155475.1 Helicobacter cinaedi CCUG 18818 = ATCC BAA-847
GAATTTCTACGAAGGGGTGCAGACACTTAAGGCACAAGGTGAGAATGGAAAACTCCCTACTAATATGATTTTTATCGCCGGTCCCTCACGCACAGCGGATATTGAGCTACAAACCGTCTTTGGCGTACACGGCTCTGTGAAAAGCTATATTATTTTATATTGAGAGTATAAAAATGAATGTATTTGCACGATTTTGGTTTGAAAAAAATGAGAAAAGTTATATCGGCGTTGGGCGGGCTGAACTGCTGACGCGTATAGCAGAGAGTGGCTCTATCTCAAAAGCAGCTAAACAAATGGGTATGAGCTACAAAGCTGCGTGGGATAGTATAGACATTATGAATAAGCTCTCTCCTAGCCCCCTTGTAGAATCTTGCAATGGCGGACGAGGTGGAGGCGGGACAAAGCTCACACCCCTTGGCTTTGAAGCGTTGAAGGCTTTTAATGAGCTAGAACGCGTGAAAAATATCTTTTTTGATTATTTGGATAATTCACAAGACTTTGCCGAGCTGACAAAAAGACTAAGCGATTTAGAATCCGCCCTTGAAGATTTTAAAGCAAAGTAGATTCTTGTCTCATAGGCGATTTTATGTCTTGTTTGTTGCAAAATGTTTGACTGCTATATAATTTTAGATACAAACACTTGACTTGGTTATATAAAATTATATAGCATTTAGTCTCAAATATTTCACAACAAGGAGTTTCTATGAAAATGAAAAAAATCCTAAGCATTTGTGCTTTAAGTGCCTTTATGTGTGTCAATGCAATGGCGGAGCAGATTAATGTCCTAGCTGCTGCTAGTCTTAAATATGTCCTAGAAGATATTAAAAGTGAGTTTTTAAAAACGCACAAGAAAGATAAGATTGAAGTGAGCTACATCTCTTCTGGCAAGGCGTATGCACAGATTCAAAATGGCTCTCCCACGCATCTTTTTATCGCCGCAGATATGAGCTACCCACAAAAACTCTATGATGAAAAACTAGCCCCCAGTCAGCCAAGCAACTACGCTAAGGGCAAACTCGTGCTTTTTAGTGCTAATGCCGACTTTAAGGCAGATAGCATTGAGATTTTGAAAAATGACAAGATCAAGCATATTGCAATTCCAAATCCAAAACTCGCCCCCTATGGCAGAGCGGCAGAAGAGTTTTTAAAATCACAAAAGCTAGAGAAAAAGCTTAAATCAAAACTAAGTGTTGGGGATTCTATCGGTCAGGCGACAAGCTATGTGTTGCAAGGGGCAAGTGAGATAGGCTTTAGTGCGTTATCAATGGTGATTAAGGATAAAACTCCACATCTCACTTACACGCTCATTGATGAAAGCACCTATAAGCCAATAAATCAAGCTTTGATTATCCCAAATCACGGCAAAGATTCTAAGCTTGCTAAAGAGTTTGTAGAATATATCTTAACTTCTAAAGTGGCAGAGAAAATCTTCCAAGAATATGGCTATGACAAGGCTGATAAATAAGTTACGACGGCTCAAAATAGGCTCAAATGAATAAGATTCCCGCTTGTGTAACTCAAATATTTAAGCAAAATGGCTGTGTGTTGCTAGAGCTGCAATGTAGCTTTGGCACACTTCATAGCCTCATACTTGAGCCTTGCGAGTTTGTATCCAATGACAAAGTCATCGCTACTTTTAAAGAAAATGAGATTATTCCTTTCTATTCTACGCAACACACCTTGCTTTCACACCTTAACATCTTTGAAGCTCAAATCACAGATATTCAAACAAGCGGTTTTTTCACGCGTCTTAAGCTTATGCCAACCACACAAAATACGCTAGATTCTACACGCTCACAGGATTTTATAGACAATACAAAATCTCAAAATATTACCCCCATTTACGCCCTATTCCCTAGCCTTGCCCCCATAGAGATAAGCCAAAATCAGCCTTGCAAATGGCATATCCCAAGCTCCCATATTTTGCTAGAAAAGTATATGTAAAGGGGGTAGGCAGTGGAGTTTTTAGAATCTTTAAATCTCACTTTCATAGCGAATATGGCAAATATGGCAGAGTTTTTTGACACAATGAAGCTTACTTTTCTCGTGGCATTTCTTACCACGCTTATTTTGCTCCCCATAGGCATAGCCCTTGGCAATTATCTGGCATTCTCGCAAAATCCATTGCGTCCTGTGGTTGAAGTGCTCGTGTGGATGCCTCTTGTGCTACCTCCATCAGTGCTAGGATTCTATTTGCTTATCACTTTTAGCCCAAAAAACGCACTAGGGGCATTTTTGCTAGAGCATTTTAACTTCAAGCTTGTCTTTAGCTTTGAAGGCTTAATCTTGGCAAGTGTGATTTTCTCACTGCCCTTTATGGCAAATCCCATAAAATCAGCCCTATCTTCCCTGCCTAAAAGCTTAAAAGAAGCAAGTTTCACACTTGGCAAAGGCAGAATCTACACACTCTTTTTCGTCCTTTTGCCAAATATAATTCCTGCTATTTTGCTTGGCTGTGTAACGAGCTTTGCCCATACCATAGGGGAGTTTGGCGTTGTGATGATGATAGGGGGCAATATCCCAAATCAAACACGCGTAGCAAGTATTGCCATCTATGATGAAGTAGAATCGCTTAACTACCCCCTAGCCCATCAATACGCCCTAAGTCTCTTTCTCATTTGCTTTGTGTTGCTCCTAGTCATTTTTTATCTCAACAAACATTTTCAAAAAAAGGGTATTGTATGAGCGATATTCACTTGCGTTTTCACAAAACCCTGCTTGGCAATAAGGGCAAGTTCCGTTTAGAGATTGATAAGCACATTAATTTTGGTGAGTTTATCGCTCTTTTTGGCAAAAGTGGTGCGGGGAAAACGAGTATTTTGCGGATTCTAAGCGGGCTTGATGATGTAGAGCAGGGCTATATCCGTGTGGGCGATGAAGTGTGGCTAGATTCACAAAAGGGTATTCATCTCGCTCCGCAAAAACGCCATATCGGCTTTGTTTTTCAAAACTACGCACTTTTTCCACATCTTAGCGTGTATCAAAACATTTGCTTTGGGCTAAAAAACAAGCAGGATAAAAACTTTGCCAATGAACTTATGGAGCTTATGGATTTGCACTCTCTTAAAAACGCTAGAATCTCCCAACTCTCCGGTGGGCAGTCTCAACGCGTGGCTTTGGCTCGGGCATTAAGCTCAAAGCCAAAAATCCTTTTGCTTGATGAGCCTTTCTCCGCCCTTGATAACGCAATGGCACAGACTTTGCAAAATGAGCTAAAAAAGATTCACAAATATTTCAATCTCACTACCCTGCTTGTAAGCCATAGTTTAAGTGAAATTTTCTCACTTGCTTCAAGGAGCTTTGTTATAGAATCTGGGCAGATTCTAAGTGATGGAAGCAATCAAGAAGTCTTTATCCAAAAGCGACTAAGTGCGAAAATCACGCTTGTAGGGCAGATTATTGCCATTGATATGCAGGAGCTATTTTGTATTATAAGTGTGCTGTGTAATGCTGAAATCCTACGGATTGTGTATGATAGAGAGCAGAGCTTAGAATTTAGCATAGGGGAGCAGGTTGTCATCGCCCAAAAAGCCTTTAGCCCTATGCTTTACAAGCTTAATAACATAAACCACCTTGTGTAGATTCTAATTTTCAATCTTCTCACGCAAGAAGCTAAAAGGTGGCAAGGGCAAGGGGAGCTTAAAGGCATTAGTATTGCCACTATGGATAGAATCTAGCTCTTTATTATCTTTCAAACAGATACTATCAAATCGCATATACTGCACACCATTTTCTACAAATATCTCGCCTAACTCACTTGTGCCACACACCACATTTTGCCCAAAAGGTGCGACAATCTCCTTTGCCTCCCCTACTCTTATGGTATGCTTACACACCGCCCATTCTCCGCTTTCATCAACTTCGGCATTGACTTGATAGCTCCCTTCACTTATGGCGGTTTGGTGATTTTGGGTATTGAGCTTTTCATAAGGGCGGTGGATAAGATAGCCATCAGTAAAGCCGCGATTTTTCAGCGTTTGCAGCTCGTTTGTATAAAAACTAGAATCCACTTTGCCACTATAATAACTATCAATTGCCGCACGATACGCCCTAGCGGTAATCCCAGCATAATAATTTGACTTTGTCCTGCCCTCAATCTTTAGTGCATCAATCGCTCCAGAATCTAAAATCTCCTTTATATGTCCGCTTAGATTCAAATCCTTAGAGTTAAAAATATGTGTCCCTAAGCCCTCTTCCTCTTCTAGTCTCATCATCACACCATTATCGGGATTTTTGACATAAAACTCCCTGCCATCAAATTTCACAAGCTCATCATTCTCCACATTTCGCACAAAATATTCATAATCAAATCGGCAGTCATTCGCACAGCTCCCGCGGTTTGGCACACGCCCACTCTGCAATGCCGAGATAAGACATCGCCCAGAAAACGCAAAGCACATACTGCCGTGTATAAAAATCTCAATTTCCAAATCCGGCAAATGCTTTTTAATCTCCATTGCATCTTTTAGGCTAATCTCGCGTGCAGCGACTATGCGTTTCACTCCCATTTCATAAAACACTTCAGCATCAAGCACATTTAGGACATTGGCTTGGGTAGATAGGTGGATAGGGATTTGCGGGGCGATTTTTTTGCTTAAACGCACCACACCCGGAGCTGCAACAATAAACGCATCAGGGGATAAATCAGCCATTTTAGCAATGTGGGATTCTAGGAGTTTAAGTTGAGAGTTAAAAGGAAAGCCATTAATAGTAACAAACACCTTTTTGCCTAGATTATGGGCGTATTCCACACCTTTAGCAAAGTCCTCATAGCTAAATTCCTTCCCCGCTCTTGTGCGAAGTGAAAAGTGGCTCACCCCTCCATACACCGCGTCCGCCCCGTATGCAAGGGCGATTTTTAGCTTATGCAAATTCCCAGCAGGGGAGAGAAGCTGGACTTTTTTAGACACCCTAGCAGTAAATTCTATATTGTTGTTAGATTCTGTATTTTGTTGCATAGTCATATCTCATTAAAAAATAAAGTCTAGATTCTTATGTGTGTAAGGCTACTTTGTACCAAATGAAGCAATCAACGCCTCAATATCCTCTTCATTTGCCACATCATCTTTATTGTCCCCAGCGATAAATACTGCTGAACTCACACGCTTACTATCATCAATCTTGCCCTCAAAGAGCGAGTTCATATATTGTGCCAAGGCTCGCATTACATTGATAACGCGTTCAATCTTTTGCCTATGAATATCCTGATACTGCATTAAATCCATAGCCTGCATTGACGCGTCATTAATCTCATCTGAAGCGTTAAGAATCTCCTTGATATTATCCTTAACCGACTGCGTAGATTCTAAAGCATTTTGAAAGCTTTGAATATGTGGGAATGCCGCACAAAGTTTAGAGAAAAGCTCTTCTTGTGTTTCAAGGTATTTTTTAAGATTTTTTGCCTGTTTTTGAATCTTCCCCGCACCATCGCCCATAATCTCAAGCTGATCAAAAATCTGTGTGCCTTTGACCTCTGTATCTTTTGTTACCTCATCAAGCTGATGAACGACTTTGTGATCTTCTGTTGGTGGAGGTGGTGGCCACTTCTTATCCGCTTCTACACGAAAATCATTAGGATCAAAAGTCTCTTTTTTAAACTCCTCTTCTTGCACTGGAGCTTCATCTACTTGGGCGATATCAGGCTCTCCATTCATTAGAGAATCTAGCTCTTCTTGTGTCATTGCCTATCCTTACTCTTGAAACTTTGACAAAATTAAGCCCGGATTATACCCTATTATTTGTAAGATGATTCTAAATTACTGCAATTTTATAAAACTCCCTTGCAAACTTCACTTTTCAATCTTTCTCTTTATCTCGTGAAACTTATATTAAAACTCTCAAATATTTCTCCACACTCTTTTTAATAAAATCTTTCAATTCTTGTGGCTCTAATACTACTACATTTGGAATCCACATAAGCACTAAAGGGGTAATCTCCATATAGCTTGTAATATGCAGAGTAATATCAAGGCTGCCATCTTTATTTTCATCTAAATGCTGATTTGGCGAGATTTTCTTTCGTTTAAAATACTTTGCGACTTTAGAATCTACCCATAATCTCACCATAAAAGGCTTTGCTTCAGGCACAAACCACGCATTCAAAGCATTATCTAGCCGCCCCAACACTTCTTCACTCACACTCTCACCCTGCCTTACTTCCTTTATATCAGCAATGTTATTGAGATAAAACTTTTTCATCACTAGATTCTAATCCTAAAAGATACCATTGCCCATTAAAGTTTAGAATCTTTAGCGGCATTATCTCTCTTTGTGTGTGAGTTTTAGTATTATTTAATTCTTGTAAAAACTTGAAGCTAATTATTATATGCTCTTTTATAGCATTCTGTAAAAGCAGAATAGATTCAGTCTCAAGGGTAATTTCTCCTAAATTTGTGCGAGTGAAAAATATATCTGTGCGATTATTTTCTTGGCTTTTAGATTCTAAGCTTTCAAGTAAGGAAAGCATTTGTGTTTTTGTAGCCCCACCCATACTATATGCAAAGCTTTTTAGAAGCAAAAATGCCATTGATAATTCATCATTTTCTTTTGTTATATAGTGTCCGTGAAAATAGATTTTATCTTTCTTGTAGCTATATTCTACACCCATATTCTCTACATCTCGCCGCAATGTCCTAAGACTAACGCTAAACTCTTTGGCTAATTCTTTCGCACATATCACACCATTATTTTCAGGGTTGTGTAATGCTGCAAAAATCTTACTGATACGAGCCATTTTTGTTTCATAATCGTGCAAGGACATTGTAAATCCTTTTGTTTTCCTGCTGATTATAAAGGATAAAAGTTAGGATTGTCATAATGGCGTCAATGGGATTTTATCTTACAATGTTTAAAAATTTTGTATATACTTGTTGTATATATTTACTAGGGGTTAGGTATGAAAGCAAAAGTATTTAAAAGTGGTAATTCACTTGCGATAAGATTGCCAAAGGCATTGAATCTTACTAAGGATTGCGAGTTTAATATAAAACAAATAAATAATAACATTGTTTTAACGCCTGCTAACTCAAATTGGGATAGTCTATTTTCAGCAATAGATAGCTTTAAGGGCGAAATAAAGCGAGATGAACTTATATTGCAGGATAGAGAATGGCAAAAATAATGCTTGATACAAATATATGTATTTATATTATCAATAATAAACCGCAATATATTAAAGATAGATTTTTACAATACAGAATAGGCGATATTGCTATAAGCTCTATCAGTGTAGCTGAATTATACTTTGGTGTAGAAAAATCTCAATATAAAGAAGCAAATACAAATGCTCTTAATACATTCCTAACACACCTTGAAGTAATAGATTTCGCACATAAAGAAGCGCTTACATATGCAAAAATTAGAGCAGATTTAGAATACAAAAAGTCTCTCATAGGTGCTATGGATATGCTTATTTCAGCGGTAGCTCTTGCAAATGATTTAACACTTATTACAAATAACACAAAAGAATTTCAAAGAGTTAAGAATCTAAAAATAGAAAATTGGGTGTGAATTGTATATCATAAATACAGGCTTTATTTTTACTGTTCTCTATCCTGCAATTTTATAATCCTTGATAATTCTTTATAATCCATCGCTTCAATTGCTTCATATTACGCACCGTTTCTATAAAAACCTCTATTTGTGTCATAACGCTGTCAAAGCTCTGTGCTATAACTTCATTTATCAAAACAATACTATAAGGGAGGCACAATGCAAATCACACAAGAAAATCTATTTTCCTATATGCAATCTTGGCTTAGAGAATGGGATATGAAAACTCTAGGCTATCACAATAGCTCTAAGGCACAAAAGGCTAAACAATGCTTTTGTGACTCCTTACATTTGCTAGAGTTTTTAGACACATTTTCTTATGATTTAGTGTATGGCTCAAAAGAGTTTTTTCTAGCAGTAGCCAAACATTCTCAAAAAGATTTAGGCGTAAATCAATGCGAGTTTGAAGCAGTTTTACAAGATTCTATCTCTAGGCTTACTCATCTTAGAATCTTAAAAAAACCCGCATTTATGTCAAAACGGATTTTCGTATCGGGGCAAACACAAGACCCATTCATATTCTTGCAATAGCCCAAGAGCTTTTATGGCTTGGATTTAGCCCAGAATATAAAGAAGTGGATTTAAGCCTTGCGGAGATTTTACAAATGGCAAGCGGAATGGTAATAACACACTATGCTAAAAACAAAGGCAAATTACCCATTTGGGGCAATATTTTGGAATATTATGTATTCTACAATGGCAATCGCTATGAGTTTGACACACAGGGCAATCTCAAGGACAACCCACAAGCTCAATTCGCACAAGGCGTAATATCTGTAACGCTAAGTGTTTAGCTTATGGAATAAGTGGCATTTGTAAAGGGGCAAAATGGCAGATACAAATAAGACAAAAGATTCTCATCGTAAGCACAGCGATTTTATGAATCCGTATGATGAATACAATAATGAGGCAACACATCATTTTGATATAGCCACAAAGCAGTGGATAACAAGTGGGGACTTTTACAAAACAAGGTGGCTGAATGCTTTATTAAAGCGGATATACAATGCGATGATACGCTTATAGCAGAGATTGAAAGCTCATTATATTTTTGCTTCATTAGTTGGGAGTATATGTATGAAGAGATTGATTGGTATATTGAGATTCTAAAAGCAGATAAGGCGCATAAACAACCACCGCTAATGTGATACAATACGCAATTATAATTATAAGGAAGTGTAATGACAGATGAAAATTTAGGGCTACTTTTAGAGAGATTTAGGGAATTTAACATTGACATTGAGGCAAGAAAAAGTGAAAGCAAAATGACTTTAATCCCTTGCTTTATTTTTTTTTTTTTGATTATAATACGCACACACACATTACATTTTAAGGAGCGATAATGAAACCAACAGAATCTACACTTGAAGGGTTTTTTCAAGGGGAAAAGCAATTTTTTATCCCCGTGTATCAAAGAGCATATTCTTGGGAAGAGCCGCAGTGGAAGACATTTTTAGAAGATTTAGAAGAAGCTACAAAGGGTGAAAATCATTACTTTTTTGGCAATGTGCTATTAGAAAAAGACGGCAATAATAGACTTGATATTATTGATGGACAACAACGACTTACCACCATTATTATTTTTGTGCGAAGCTTAGTCAATATGCTAGATTCTAAAGGCTATGATAAAGAGCAGTTAGACTATATCAAGCAAGACTATTTAGAGAATAGAAAAAAGTCGAAGTTAAATGCCCTAGAATACGATAGGGATTATTTTTATGATGTGATTATTGCCAATAGTGATAATAAACACAAGCCACAAACGCCATCACAAGAACGCATTTTAGAAGCAAAAAGGTTTTTCACAAAAGCATTGAAAAGCAAAGAGTTGGCCCAACTTGAAGAAATATTTCAAGCTATGCAAAAAGCACAAATAATAAAGCTTGAATTTAGCAACAAAAAAGATTCTGTGTTAATGTTTGAGCTACAAAATAATCGCGGCAAAGATTTAACAAATATGGAAAAGCTAAAAAGCTATCTTGCCTATCAAATCTACACTTATAGTGATAAAGATTCTGCTGAAACTAAACTCGATGAAATGACAAGTGTTTTTAAAGAAATTTATCGTGTTGTGAATGATATAAAGCAACTGAATGAAGATGCTATTTTGGGATATTTTAATATCGCAACTTCAAAATTTGGCTTTACTTACAGAGAAGATAACAATAGTTTAAACTACAAAAAAGAACTAAAAGATATAAAGGATAGTGAAGAGAAACTTGCTTGGATTGATAAGTATGTAAAAAGTCTTAAAGATGCCTTTTTTGATTTCAAAACCTTTATGAAATCAAAAAGCGATTATAAAGAATATTTGCTCCATTTAAATGTGGCAGCCACCTATCCCTTTGTGATTAAGGCGTATCGGCTTTTTAGATATGATGAAGAGAAGTTGGAGGGAGTGTTTAAAGCCCTTGAAGTGATTGCTTTTAGAGATAAGCTTGTGAGCACTAGAGCAAAGATAAGGGACAAACTAAATAGTGCTTTGAAAAACTTTAATAGTGTAGAAAATCTTGAATCTGGCATCAAGTATGTATGCAATAATGAGTGGTATTGGAATGACGATAATATAATAAAAGCACTTGAGCCTGAAAAACACACTTTAGATGAAATTGCTCGCTATATTTTTATGCGTTATGAAAATGCACTGCGAAGCAAAACCGCAAGGACTAAAGGCTACAAATTTACATTAGATGAAATCAAAAAGCCACAGGACAACAAGAATCCGCCGATAGAGCATATCGCCCCGCAAACAGAAAATGGCGAAAAAGTCGCAAGTGGCTATTGTAAATATGATGAAAAGTTTATGAAATCTTATTTGAATTGCATAGGGAATCTTATGCTGATTGCCGACTCTCATAATGTCTCTGTTGGTAATAATCCATTTGCAGATAAGCTACAAAGCTATGAAAAATCCCCTATGGCACAACATAGAGAAATAAAAGAGTTTGCAAATGGCGAAATATGGGATAAAGATTCTATTAATAATCGCCACGAAAAGCTAGTGGAATTTATCCTAGAAACTTGGAGTTTATAAATCTTTGTAATCTTTGTTTTGTATAGTTAGAATCTTTATAAAATCTTGTGTAAAGATTCTAACATTAGATTCTTGCCTTACTCGCTTTTAAAAAACTCTCAACGATTCCAAAAAAATTCACTTTTTTGACATAACGCTGTCAAAGCTCTGTGGTATAACTTCACTCAACAAAGCGATATTTCACTTTGAAATACACACAAGGAGTGATTATGGCAACACAAGCACAAAGAGACAATAAAGTCCTAAGCAAATTTAAAGCAAGAAGGCGAAGAGCTTTAAAAAAAGCAGAAAGCACACTTATAGATTCTAACAAAGAAGCCCTGCAAAAGCTCCTGCCCTTTAAGCCCATAGCCAACGACAAAGACTATGAGAAAAAGTTTTTTGTCGCACATCTTATGTCTCTTTTCCCACACACCACAGACTTTGATGACTGCTTCAAACTCTTTAGAAAAAATTTTAATGCAAATTTAGCTGATTTTAAAGATGAAGCTATGGTGGCAGAGTTTATCACGCCCCATCTTTTAACGCATTTTCATCTACTCAAGCCCAAGAGCTTTGTGCGTAAGAATCTAGCCCTTTTGCAAGAGTGCTTTGGACTAAGTGAGATTGAAACAAATATTTTATACATCATCGGCTTGTTTGATAAGATGAATAGATACTATGATGATAAGCTTGATTATTTGGAGTTTTGCCTACTTTTAGCGAGTGTGTTGCAGACTAGTCCCACAAAGATTCAAAAGCTACTTATGGCGGATATGCCACTTAGAAAGTTTGACTTTGTTTATGAAAATCTTAAATATGGTAATTTTGAATTAGAGGGCTTAGCTGAAAGACTTATGATAGAGCCTTTTAGTAAGCAAGAGATGATGAAATCCCTTGCTAGAATCTACCCCAAAAGCACACTTGAAATAGCGGATTTTAGCTATATGAAAGAAAAGTTAGATATGCTGCTAAACTATTGTAAAAATGCGAAAAATCCTAGCGTTTTTCTCTATGGCAAACCCGGCGTGGGTAAAAATGAAATCGCCGCCCTTATCGCAAAAGAGCTACATAAGGACTTATGGGAGATTCATAATATTAACAATCAAGGCGAAATTGAAAAGGATAGACTCGAGCAGTTTATAAGGGCTCAATCTATGCTAAATGCTGATAAATCTGTGATTTTGCTTGATGAGTGCGAAGAGTTTTTCCCCAGCTTGTATCCCAAATACAATGAAGACAAAGCAAGTAAAAACACGCTGAATAAAGTGCTAGAATCTGTGAAAATCCCAAGCATTTTTCTAAGCAATAGTGCGGATATTGACTCAGCGTTTTTGCGGCGATTTGACATCGTGCTAGAGATCAAAGCTCCTTCAAAAGAGAAGAAGCAAACAATTATAGAAAAAGCCCTAAAGTCCCAAAGGATACAACTAGATTCTATGATTATTAGCCAAATTAGTGAGTCTAGCCTTTCTCAAGGTGTGCTTTTGTCAGCTTGTAAAGTAGCTAAAACTCTAGCCAAGCATAAATTATCTAGCTTTGAAAAGAAAGATTCTAAAGATAGAGTGAGAAAAAGCCAAATCATTACAGATAGCCTTATCCAAGTGCTAAATGAGCATTTAAAACTACAAGGGCAAAAGCTCATTGCTACAAGTAAGCCTAAGTCTCTGCTCTATGATATGAGTTTAATTAATGCAAGTGTGGATATGAAAAGCTTATGTGAGAAAATCAAAAATGTATGTGGGGCAAAAGATTCTAACAAGCTAGAATCTAGCCTAGATTCTAGCGACTCCGCACAAGGCATTAGAATCTTAGCACACGGAATGGCAGGAAGTGGCAAGAGTGAATTTGCCAAAGCCTTAGCAAAAGAGCTAAATAGACCAATAATGCTAAAAAGAGCAAGTGATTTGCTCTCTATGTGGGTAGGAGAAAGTGAGCAAAATATCGCACAAGCCTTTAGCGAAGCAGAGAAAAAGGGAGCGATTTTAGTGCTTGATGAAGTAGATAGCTTTTTACAAGATAGAAGCGAGGCGGAGCGGAGCTGGGAGATTAGCCAAGTAAATGAAATGCTTACGCAAATGGAGAATTTTGAAGGCATATTTATCGCTACAACAAACTTTATGACTAATTTAGATAAAGCAAGTATCAGGCGATTTGATATGAAAGTAGAGTTTAAGCCGCTGGATTCTGCTAAATTCATAAAAGCCTTTGGTTTATATGCGAGACATTTAGGGATTAGCGATTATGTAGCGTTTTTAGAATCTAGCTTTGCTAAAAGGGCGATAGAAAAGCTAAATAATATTTGCTTTGGAGATTTTGCCTTAATTGCTAGAAGTGCTAGATTTGAACCAATCACTTCTTCACAACAATTATTAGAGAAATTACAAGAAGAATCTAGACTTAAAGATTCACATATAATAGAAAAATGGGGTTTTAGGGGGTTGTTTTGTAGTGATTTGAAGTTTTTTCTTGTGAATATTTTGCGTTAGCAAAATTGATTATATTAATATTATGTGCGATAAGCAAAATGCAGATTCTAGAGTGGCAAAAGCAAGGGATTATAGAGTATCTAGGCAGCACAAGCGATGTTCGCCCATTTTTAGAATCTAGCTCTTGTGTGGTG
>NZ_DS990393.1:265357-387798 GCF_000155475.1 Helicobacter cinaedi CCUG 18818 = ATCC BAA-847
CATCAATGCTTAAACCATAGATAGAAATATGTGATATAGGCAGTTTCAGGGTGTTTGTAATATCAGCTTCAACCACCTTTTTAGAATCTAGCGGTGTATTTGTGATAATATCACAGCTCAGATTCTTAAAGCCCACACTGAAGGCATATTCCACATTCAACGCAATATCTTTTGCTTTGTGTTCCCTTTGTAAAAAGGCGAGTTTATTTTCATTAAAGCTTTGAATCCCTATGCTTAAGCGATTTGCCCCAAGCGAAAGCAAGTCTTTGCACCACGCAAGATTGAGTAGATTCACATTGCATTCAAGGCTAA
The DNA here is from genome assembly GCF_000155475.1 of Helicobacter cinaedi CCUG 18818 = ATCC BAA-847. GTDB lineage: Bacteria > Campylobacterota > Campylobacteria > Campylobacterales > Helicobacteraceae > Helicobacter_C > Helicobacter_C cinaedi. Next base: position 265,670 of record NZ_DS990393.1, read on the forward strand.
TCTCGCAATCCCTAGCCACATTCGCATTTGTATAAATACTCTCAAAAATCTTTTCATAATACTTAGAATCTAAAAAATTTGGTGTCCCACCACCAAAAAAAATAGAAGTAATACTCTGCGTGTTACCCCTAAGGCTATGGTGTATATCTTCACGCAATGCCCTAACATACGCCTCTATCTCACCCTCTCTATCCACAAAAGAATTAAATGCACAATAGCCACATTTGCTAGAACAAAAAGGTATATGAATATAAAGTAACATTTTTTATCCCTCATATATTGTAAATGCTTATAGATTCTCTTCTTACTTCATTATTAGGCATTATACCTTATAATACCGAGCAAAATGGTAGGACAAAAAAGGCTATGAGTATGGATTCAAACACAACACAGGGTAATGAAGCAAGAAAATATCGTCCAAATGTCGCTGCTGTACTCCTCTCAAGCGTGTATCCTAGGGAATGTCGCTTTTTCATCGCCCAACGCTGTGATATTAAGGGAGCGTGGCAGTTTCCACAAGGTGGGATTGACGAGGGGGAAAGCCCTAGGGCAGCCCTTTTTAGAGAATTAAGAGAAGAGATTGGCACTGATGAAGTAGAGGTGCTAAGTGAATGTCCGCATTGGATTCAATATGACTTCCCAAAAACAATGGCAAAAAAAATGTATGTGGGCTTTGCAGGGCAGATTCAAAAATACTTCCTTGTGCGACTGAAAAATGATAATGCGATAAATATCCAAACAGAACACCCCGAATTTGACAAATATGAGTTTGTAACGCAAAAGGGCTTGTTTGAAAGGGTAACACATTTTAAAAAAGAAGTGTATAAGCAGGTGCTGGGGCATTTCAAAAAAGAAGGTTATCTTTAATTTTAAGCAAGAAGATTCTATGATTGCGGACTTATTTTACACACTAAGGATTATAATGCAAGGATTGTTATGCTAATCGTGCAGAAATATGGTGGCACAAGTATGGGGGATTGCGATAGGATAAGCAATGTCGCCAGAAAAGTCTTGCAACGCAAGGCACAAGGGCATAGCCTTGTTGTTGTGGTGAGTGCGATGAGTGGGGAGACAGATAGGCTTATTAACTTCACACAGCATTTTACCCCACTGCCAAATACGCGTGAAGTAGATATGGTGCTAAGCTCCGGAGAGCGAGTAACTGCCGCTCTTTTAGCCATTGCTTTAGAATCTATGGGGATTAAAGCCATATCCTTAAGTGGGCGAGGAGCTGGGATAATTACTGATGAGTTTCACACAAAAGCACGGATTGAATACATTGATACTACAAAAATTTTTCATCTTTTAAATCAAGATTATGTCGTAGTCGTGGCTGGATTCCAAGGGATAAGTCAGCACGGGGAAGTAACGACACTTGGGCGTGGAGGGAGCGATCTATCAGCCGTGGCGATAGCTGGGGCATTAAACGCTTCTGTATGTGAAATTTATAGCGATGTAGATGGAATCTACACAACCGACCCACGCATCGTTAAAAACGCAAAAAAACTAGAAAAAATAAGCTATGATGAAATGCTAGAGCTTGCGTCTATGGGGGCAAAAGTCCTGCTTAATCGCTCTGTGGAATTAGCTAAAAAGCTTAATGTCAAGCTCATCTCGGCAAGTTCTTTTAGTCAAAGTGAAGGCACACTGATTACCAAAGAGGAGGACATTATGGAAAAACCGATCGTTAGTGGCGTGGCATTAGATAAAAATCAAGCACGAGTGAGCCTTGCTGATGTGCAAGATCGCCCGGGCATTGCCGCGGATATTTTTGGGCTTTTGGCTGATAATAATATTAATGTAGATATGATTGTCCAAACCATAGGACGCGATGGCAAAACCGATATTGACTTTACAATCCCAAAAACTGAAGTTGCCCTGACACAACAGGTGCTTGAAAAATTTAAAGATGATTTTGGCAGCATAGAGTATGATAATGACATTGCCAAAGTCTCTATTGTAGGGGTGGGTATGAAGTCTCACTCTGGCGTAGCTAGCACAGCTTTTAAGGCGTTAGCAGAAGATAATATTAACATTATGATGATAAGCACAAGCGAGATAAAAATCTCAATGATTATTGACGCAGAGTTTGCAGAAACAGCGGTGCGGAAGATTCACAGCGTGTATCGCCTAGAAGAATAAAAGCGGAGAATCTATGGAGAATATCAGTGATTGGCTTTTAAATACGATTCGTAATGATGAAAAAAGGGGTATTTCAAGCGGTTGGCTTGAAGAAAAACGATTTTTGCTCCTACCAAATATGGCTAGGATTTTAAAGCATATCCTTGAAGGTGGCAGTGTTATTATCCTTACAGATGAGCAAAGAGAGTGGTTTGGGGACTATATCATCACACATATCAATCAGCATCACAAAGGGCGTCCATTTTTCCCCATCGTGCAAATCAAACATTTACACGATATGATAGATTCTAGCAGTAAAGATGGCGGAATACAGGGATTTATGCCACTTATCAATATGCTTGATATGATGTATAGCAACTATCATTTTTGGTATATTGGCAAAAAAAATGCCCGATCGGAGTTTGCCAAACACGATCAGCAAGGTTGGCATTGGATTTTTGATGAAAATGATATTTTTAGCTCCACTGATGAGAAGCTAGACTACAAATTGCTTAATCTCTTCAAGCTCTTTGATAGGGCGATTCTAGCGGCAATGCTTGATAAAATATCACTTGATATTTAGGGCAAATATGATAGGGATCATTCACATCGCACAGCATTTTGCCCCACTCATTGAAGAGCTTGTTTTGGGCTATGAAGAGCAGTATGTTGAAGTATTTGAAAGAGAAGATTTTAAGATTGATGATGCAAAGGAAGTCATCGCACAAAGCTACCTTACACGCGAGAAGCAAAGCCTTATAATCCTAGCAGCAAACAAATACAATCACGCCGCACAAAATGCCCTGCTTAAAATCATTGAAGAGCCTCCTAGCAAGATTCAATTTATCCTTATAGCAAAAAACAAAAATGCCCTATTGCCTACAATCCGCTCAAGAATGCGTATCATCACACATAAAAGCAACTTAGAGCTACCGCCCTTTGCCCTTAATGTAAAAAAGCTTAGCCTCCAAGAGATTTATCATTTTTGCAAACAAAATGAGGGCAAAGCCCCAAGCAAAGAAGAAACAAAACTCCAAATAGAATCCTTGCTTTTTGCATTAAATGAAGCAGAGATTAAACTCACACACAGAGAGCTAAGCCTATTTGATACAGCCATTAAGCTTAATCAAAATGACGCCACAGAAAAGCATAACTATATTTTCCTGCCCCTACTGCTTAGAATCTACCAAAAACAAAAGAGCCTACAATGACACATCAAGTAATAAGGGTGCAAAAAATCAATACCCACGCCATTCCACAAGCTATAAAACAAATAGGTGCGGATAGAATCGGGCAGAAAATTATGAGTAAAAAGTCCCAGATTCTAGGCTTTGAGATTAAAGACTTAAGCTTTGAAGCTTTAAATATTTTAAAACAAGAAGCTTTAAGCATTGGTGGGGATTGTGCCACACCGCGAGGCTGCATCAAACATCAGGGCGAGAAAAAAGCTATCCTTATTGTAACGCCTTCCCAGCTTGAAAAGCTTATCCACAAACTTGCCTATCAGCCCTTTGGACTAAAAGATTTACGCTTAAAGCTTAAGGCGCATTTAGATTCTAATCATTTAGAATTTGTTAGCAAAGATTCTAAAATACGCTCGATGATTATGGCGATTGTCAATGTAACACCTGATAGCTTTTATGCCCCCTCACGCCAAGACACACAAGGGGCAAAGGATAGAATCCACGCCCTTTTAGCAAAAGAAGTAGGCATTATTGACATTGGTGGGGCAAGCTCGCGTCCGGGCAGTGAGCTTATAGATTCACAAAGTGAGATTATGCGACTTGAGCCTATAATTGAGTATATTCACACAAACAAGCTTTATGAAAAAGCAGAATTTAGCATAGATACTTATAATCCCAAGACGGCTGATTATGCCCTAAACAAGGGCTTTACAATCATTAATGATATTAGCGGTTTTGCAGATGAAGAGATGTTTAAAGCCGCACAAAAGCATAAGGCTAAAGTGATACTTATGCACTCTAAAGGCACACCAAAGACAATGCAGAATCTCACGCAATATGATGATATTTTTGCCGAAATAGACAGCTTCTTTGCAGAGAAAATAGAAAAATGCAAAGCTTACAATATACAAAATATTATCCTTGATATTGGCTTTGGCTTTGCAAAAACTACACAACAGAATCTTGCGTTGATTAAGCATTTATCGCATTTTTTGCACTTTGGATTCCCTTTGCTTGTGGGGGCTAGTCGCAAAAATACCATAGGAGAAATTACCGGTAGAGATAAGCAAGATAGGCTGGCAGGGAGCTTGGCACTGCATTTATGTGCGTTGCAAAATGGAGCGAGTATCCTGCGTATGCACGATGAAGATTCGCATATTGATATGGTAAAAATCTATAAGGCTTTGTATGAATGATGCAAATGACATAAAACAAGTGAAAGCCTTTCTGCTTCGCCAAGGGCATACACAAGAGGAGCTTGATAGACTTGAGCAAGATGATATTGTAAAGCTCTATGAAAAAGACACCCGCGAGAATACCCTTAATTTTTTACACTATATGAGCGAAGATGAATTTGTCGTAACAAGCACACTTGATGAGGCTGATATTGGGGAGCTTAAGCTCAAAGTCTGTGAAAATGCCAAAGACACACTTGCCCTTATTGATGTTATCAAGGGGGGATTTGATGATTTTAGCTATGCGGATATTGCTGATATTTTAACGCTAAGTATCAAAAATGTATCTGCTCATAAATTGCAGAGAATCTTGCGGATTGCCTATCGTGAGTTTCAAGAAATTTTGCTTGATAGGATTTCCAAACATCTTAAAGAATTGCCTATTGAAGAATATAAGGTAATGATGAATCATTATGAAAAAATCCGCAACGACACGCACAGACTACAAAATACAATCCAAGAGTTAAGCGATGAGACAAAAAAACAACAGATTCTTGATATGGCACATTTTAAATTGCGTATTGTCAAAAATTTTATGTCTAAAAATATCTTTAATGACACTTACAAGGAATATCTCAACAACACGCCAGAAAAGCTCCAGCTCGTTGCTGAAGTCCTATCCTTAACAGGAATGTATTCTAAGAATTATCTTAAAAATCTTCCTACAGAAGAGTTAGAAGATATGAGAGATAAGCTCATTGAAGATAAGAAGCAAGACGAACGCGACCAAAAAATCTTCACGCAATACACACAAATGCTTGATGAATCTATATATGGGCAAGATGAACAGGAATTTAGCGATGTGTGTGTGAATATTATTACAAGCCTTAATCAAAAGCAGATTCTTATGATTAGCGAATACCTAAACGCTAAGAATCCCGTATATGTTAATCGTTTCAACACCCTTTTGCGAGATTTTAAGAAAAGTTTGAAACATTAAAATGTAAAAAAAAATGTGAAACATTATCAAAAATGTGAAAAAAATACTCTATAATAAACCCACAAAAATCAATAAGGACATTCTAATGAAATATCTTTACGCCCTATTCTTGTGCGTAAGCTTTATATATGCAGATTCTGAATTTGTAGATTTTAATAAGCTTGAATCCGACTTCCATATCTACACGCCCAAAAATAAACAAACACTGAATCTTAATGAGTTCATAGAACGCGTTGAGAAAAATTCCATTAATCTTGCCAAGTCTCGTGCTTTAACCCAAAGCCTTTTGTATGAGGGCAAGGCAATGCGTTCGTGGAATGCAAGCTATGTAGATGCAGAGACTAGTCAAGTCAAATCACCAAGCGGAGGCAAAGAGCTTGAAAATACCATTTTGCTTACGCTCACACCGCGTCTGCCGTGGGTAACCTACACTCTAGCACAAAGCTACCAAAATAAGATTTTAAGACAGGAGAAGTCTTATGAGCTTACCAAACGCCTAGCCCTTATCACCGCTAAGCGTTTGTATTTAGACTACCTTGTTTTACAAGAGCAGCACCAAATCTACACAAACCGCTATGAAAATGCCAAAAATCAGCTCAAAATCTCGCAAGTGCAGTATGAAGCCGGACGCATAAGCAAATCACAATACCTTTTCTTTAAAAGCGATTTTTTAGCTACAAAAGTAGCCCTTAAAACTTCGCATACTGATATGATAAACACCCTGAACGCACTGAAAGTCATTTTAGGCATTACCACGCAGGATAGCGATTTAGTCGTTGATGGTTTGGAATTTGCGTTTTTGCAATTTGATAATGCTAACCTTGAAAAGCACCTAGAGCAGAATCTCTACCTTGATATTGTTGCCCTTGATGTGAAAGATTATCAATATAGTGCAAGTGTCGCTTCACAATCGCGATTTGATAGCATTGAAATTGGTGGTGGTATTGTGGCTTCAGAATCAAGTGAAGGCATTATTGCAAAAGTTAAGATTCCCATTCCGCTTACGACAAAATATGGCAACCAAAAGGCGATGTATCTTGCCTTGCAAAGTGGCTCTATACGAGAGGGCGAGATTCTAAAAGATTCTTTATTTACTAATGCCAACTCCTACCTAGCACAGCTTGATAATAAAAAAGAGATTATAGCCCTAGCAAAAGATAATGAAAATAATCGTGCCGAGCTTAGCGAAATTGCACGCATTGGCTATGAGGCGGGAAAAACAAGTGCGTTTGAATATTTAAGCGTGAAAAACGAACATCTCAACTCTATGATTGCCACCACTCAAGCAAAACGCGATTATGTCCAAACACTCGCCAAGCTAGAAGAAACGCTAAGCTCAGTGCTAAATCTTACCAAGGTTCAAGCGCTACAAATAAAACCCCACATCAACACATCTAAGGAGCAAAAATGAATCCTATAAAATCCCTTTGGCTGCTTCCAGCTGTGCTTATACATTTTGCTTTTAGTTTTGAAGAAATTGCAATCTCTCAAGAAGAGACAGCCAAAAATGGCATAAAGGTTATTCCGCTTAATCAAGCCTTTAATACAAAGGGTGTGCCTTTTAACGCCCTTATTGACTTTGATGATAAGACTTCAATCACACAAAGCTCAAGCTTTGAAACCATCGTGGTGAATATCTACAAACGCGAGGGAGAGAGCGTAAAAGAAGGGGATTTAATCTGCGATATTAGCTCAAATGAGCTAAGTGCGTTATTTTTTGAGCTGACAAATACGCAAGAAAGGCTCAAAATCGCCGCCGAAAATGAACGCAAAGATAAAGCCTTGTATAAGGCAGGTGTGATTTCAAAGCGTGAGTATCAGTTAAGCTATCTTGCGATGAATGAGCTGCGACTTAAGCTTAATGAGATTAAATCAAAGCTTGATTTGTTAGGCATTGATCCTAAATTTATAAATAAAGGCTCTCAAGGCAAGTATGGTTATCCCGTTGTAGCTAAAGCTTCTGGAATCTTATCAGTTGCTCCAAAGCAAAGTGGGGAAAAAATCGAAGCCTTTACGCCCTATGTGAGAATCTCAACAAATACAGAAAAAACAAGCAATAGTCTTCTTGGACGAATTAAGATTCCACTTCATCTCTCGCACAATATCCAAAAAGGAGCGCCACTTTTTGATGATGATGGCAATAAAATCGGCGAGATTGAAGCCTTATCAGTTGTGATTGATAAGGTATCAAATACTATTCTTGCCACGGCAAATATCCGCGATACTAATCTCAAAGTGGGAGAGATGATTGAAGTATATATTGATGGATTGCTGCCTAAAGGCACGATTCTTATTCCCTCATCTGCGGTTATAAAAAATGGCAATGACTATCTTATTTTTATCCAAACTGCCAAAGGATTTAAGCCTACAAAAATTGAAAAAGTAGAAGAGCGGGATAATAGCTTTGTGATTAACCCAAAAGGGCTAAACAATCAAATGAAAATTGCCACAGGTAATATTATAAGCCTTAAAGGTATGATGGACGGGCTTGGGAAACAATAGATGTTAGCAAAAATTATTGAATTTTCCCTGCGTCAAAGAATGATTGTTATCCTTAGTGCGATTATGCTTTTTATATTTGGGACATATTCCTTTTTGACAATCCCCATTGATGCCTTCCCCGATGTATCCTCCACACAAGTAAAAATTATCCTTAAAGCTCCGGGTATGGCACCAGAGGAAGTAGAAAATCGTGTCGTACGTCCTTTGGAGTTAGAACTGCTTGGCTTACCAAATCAAAAAAGTCTGCGTAGTCTTTCAAAATATGGAATCGCTGATATTACTATTGATTTTAATGATGGCACAGATATTTATTTGGCTAGAAATATGGTCAATGAAAAGCTCTCAATGGCTATGGGCGATTTGCCCTCCGGCGTGATTGGGGGACTAGCACCGATTGTAACGCCTTTGAGTGATATGTTTATGTTTACTATTGAAAGCACTGATGATTCAATCTCTGAAGTACAAAAGCGGCAACTCCTTGATTTTACAATCCGCCCAGCATTGAGAAATATCAAAGGTGTAGCTGATGTCAATCGCCTAGGGGGCTATGCTAAAGCCATTGCGATTGTGCCGGATTTTGATGATATGGCACGACTTGGAATCACTATTAGCGATTTGGAGCAGGTGCTAGAGGCAAATCTTAAAAATGACGGAGCTGGACGCGTATCACGAGATGGAGAAAGCTTCCTTGTCAAAGTACAGACAGGCTCTACAAATATAGAAGAGATTAAAAGCATTTCTATTATCACAAAGTTTGGATTCGTGCGTGTGGGGAATTTCTGTGATGTAATTGAAAGCCATATGACACGGCTTGGGCTTGTAACCATTGATGGTAAAGGTGAGACAACACAAGGCTTAGTGCTATCCCTAAAGGGTGCGAACTCACGCGATGCAATTAAAGAGATAAAAATAAAAATGGAAGAGCTCAAAGCCGAGCTACCTGAAAGTATAGACTTGCGGATTTTCTATGATAGATCCCAACTCACGCAAAAGGCTGTCAATAATGTCATCAAAACCCTTGCTGAAGCGGTTGTGCTTATTGTCATCTTACTCTTTTTGTTTTTAGGCGATGTGCGTGCGGCGGTGGCGGTGAGCGTGATTTTGCCTCTTGCTATTGCTGTGGCTTTTGTGATGATGAGCTATTATGGAATCTCGGCCAACCTTATGAGTCTTGGCGGACTTGCCATTGCGGTTGGAATCTTAGTAGATTCTGCAGTTGTAACGGTGGAAAATGCCTTTGAGAAGTTGAGTCTTGCTAAAAACTCGCCAAAGCTCCACACGATTTATCGTGCGTGCAAGGAAATCTCTGTATCCGTCTTTAGTGGAATCTTAATTATCATCATCTTTTTTGTGCCTATCCTTACACTTGAAGGCTTGGAGGGTAAATTCTTTGTCCCCCTAGCACAAACCATTGTTTTTGCCTTGCTTGGCTCGCTTATCTTATCAATGACGGTTATTCCGGTGATTAGCTCATTTGTGCTAAAGGCTTCCCAGCACCACGAGACTAAAGTTACGCAATTTTTCCACAAAACGTATGCACCAATGCTTGATTTTGCTCTCACAAAAACAAAATTTCTGCTTGTTGGTGCGGTGTGCTTCCTTGTCTTTAGCTTTTCGCTTTTTCCATTTATCGGCAGTGCGTTTATGCCAACGCTGCAAGAAGGCGATATTGTGCTAAACATTGAATCTAGCCCATCTATATCGCTTGAGCAAAGCCGTGATGTGATGCTTTTAATGCAAAAAGAGCTACTTTCAAAAGTGCCAGAAATTAAAAGTGTCGTCACAAGAACTGGAGCCGATGAAGTGGGACTTGATCCAGCAGGACCAAATCAAAGTGATGCCTTTATATCCTTTAAGCCAAAAGATGAGTGGGAAGCGGATTCTATGGAAGAGGTGGAAGAGAAAATCCGCTCTGTTATCAATGAATTTAAAGGTATGAATATCGCCCTTGTGCAGCCCATTGATATGAGAATTTCAGAAATGCTTACCGGTGTGCGTGGGGATTTAGCCATTAAAATCTTTGGCTTAGAGATAGATAAGCTTAATGAGTTAAGCTCACAAATTGTGGATATTCTTAAAGGGATTCAAGGCTCTGCGGAAGTTTTTACCACACTTAATAAAGGGGTGAATTATCTCCATGTAACGCCCCAGTATTCCGTTATGGCAAATACAGGAATCTCAAGCGATGAATTTACAAAATTTATGCGTTCAAGTCTGGAAGGCATAATGGTAACTTATATCCCGCAAGGCTTTGCGAGAATCCCCGTCATCATTCGCCAAGATTCTGATATTGCCACTGATATTACAAAGCTTAAAAGTTTGCAGATGAGTTCCCTTGATGGCAATCCTGTGCCTATTAGCTCTGTGGCAAATATTAAAGAAGTAGATGGTCCCGTGCAGATTCAAAGGGAGCAAAGTAAGCGATACAGCGTTGTGCGAAGCAATGTCATTGGGCGAGATTTAGGCGGATTTGTGGAAGAAGCAAAGCAGAAAATCGCCGCACAAGTGCAGTTTCCAGAGGGCTATTCTATCACTTATGGTGGGCAGTTTGAAAACCAGCAACGCGCGAATAAAAGACTTTCAACCGTTATTCCACTGAGTATTTTAGCTATCTTTTTTATCCTCTTTTTTACTTTTAAATCCATTCCTTTGTCTTTGCTGATTTTGCTAAATATCCCATTTGCTGTTACCGGCGGACTTATATCGCTTTTTATCTCAGGCGAATATATCTCCGTCCCAGCATCTGTTGGCTTTATCGCACTTTTTGGTATCGCGGTGTTAAATGGTGTTGTAATGGTGGGTTATTTCTTACAGCTTTTAAAAGAAGGTTATGATCTTAATGATGTTGTGGTGATTGGAGCGAAACGGCGGTTGCGTCCGGTTTTGATGACAGCATTTATCGCCGGACTTGGGCTTATCCCTATGCTTTTATCCACAGGTGTGGGAAGTGAAGTGCAAAAGCCCCTAGCGGTGGTGGTGCTAGGGGGGCTTGTTACCTCTTCAATGCTTACACTGCTTATTCTCCCACCACTTTTTAGAATCGTGGTACGAAAATTTGGAATCTAGGCAAAATCGCCTAGAGTGGCGTTAAGCTTTTGACACAGGGCTAGATTTTTAGGCAAAGATTCTAGGCTTTTTTGCTTGAACTCTACAAAACCTAGATTTGTAATCACGCTAGATTCTACAAACACGCATTCTTCAGCATTTAAATCTATGGCGATATTTTTAGCCCTAAAATGCTCTTGTAAAGATTCCAGCTTGCTAGCGTTATTCTCTAGCTTCTCACTCTCTACATACATCACCCCGCTCCAAAATCTCCCAGCAAAATAGCCCATAACCACGCTAAAGCAAGGCTTTTCTTGCGGCTGACATATCACATAATATTCCGCCATTTCACTATCTTGGCATATTTTAAGCGAATATTTTTGCTTTTTTAGCTCATCGCTTAACACATTAAGACATAACCGCAATATCTCATCTTGAGCGATTATCATCTCACACGCCATATCCAACACTTTTGCGTTTAATACATTTTGTCGCACACGCACTCCTTTTTTAGAAAATTCATCTTTGCTTTACAAAGACAAGTGGAGTATAAAAAGTAAAGGTAAATATTACTTTTTTAATATTTTTAATAAAAATTAAGCAAAATTTGTGGGCATAAAAGTAACATTGTAGATAAGAATATTTGGAATAAAAGAATAAAAAAAGAGAATTGTCTTATAGGGGGGGGTACATTGAGTGGAAAATCTTTTATGAGCGGTGTAATGTTCCCATCTGCCCAAATCAATGCTTTTATTTTATAGCCACACCTTGTAAGTGGTGGCAACCCATAAACTTGCAAAGCATTTTTTTAAGTGTATTTTGTGCCATATAGCTACCCAAAAGTATTACTGTTGCAATAATGTAAAACTTCATATAGCCTCTCTCCTCCTCTACTCACCCTTAAGTTTGCATATAACCCACATTACTTAATCTCAAATCTTTGAAGCAAAGCGTTAAATGGCTCTTTGTATGGGTTAAAGTCGGCTATAATGTGTCCGCTTTGAGAATGCAGAATCTCTGCGTAGTTTTGCCAATAGGCTTGTGAGATTCTAGGATTAATCAGCTCATCATTTTGCGAGATACACACGCAGATTTTTATATCCTTTGGCGGAGGGATTTGTAATGCGTGGGCGTAGCTCTGCCAAGATTCTAAAGTGAGTGTAAATGCTTTTTGCGTGGTGGTGTTGGTTTGAGGCTTGTTAATGTATTTTTCAAGCTGGGCTAGGGGCGTTAAAACGGGATTAAAAAGCATCATCGCTTGAGGGGAGGGTATCTCAAAATATGGGGCAAAAAGCGTGAGTTGCCACAGGTAGAATGCCCCCAAAGAGTTGCCTACAAAGCAAAAAGGCTCATTTTCTTTATATTCGCTTAGAAATTGTTCTTTTAAGCTATGGAGGTTTGCTATAAAGTCCCCGCCATTGTCATACACAAGCTGAAAAGGCGTGATGTCTAAGCCCTGTGAGATTCTAAAATAGGCTTGGCAATGGAGTGAAGAGTGGAATCCGTGAGAGTAGAAAAACTGCACGATCGTCCCTTTTGTTATCTAGCCTATATGAAATTCTTGCGGGAGTAGGGAAACAAACTCATAGTCTAAAAGGCGAATTTTATGTGCGTGGAGCATTAGCCGCTTGGCATTGTCATTTGTGTTGCCATAGAGTGTGTCGCCGACAATGGGGTGATTGATACTCTGGCAATGCACACGGATTTGGTGAGTGCGACCAGTGGTGATGATGGCTTGGGCTTGTGTCTTTTTGCCAACAATGCTTAGGGGGGTTAGCTGTGTGTGAGCGGACAGCCCATTTTTATCAATGCGAGACTTGGCAAAGCCCTTTTTTATTGTGGATATGGGCTTATTAATGGTAATAGAATCTGCTAAGATTCCGTGTAGTAGGCAGATGTATTCCTTATAGACAGCCTGTTTTTTAAAGGCTTCTTTGGCTTTGAGATGAAAGGGGCTATTTTCTTGTATGAGTAAAATTACTCCGCTTGTTTGCTTATCAAGCCTGTGGAGTAAGCTCCAACCTTCAAACATATCGCTTAAATCATAAGATTCTATAAATGGGGGCTTATCAAGGGCTAAAATCTGCTTGTCTTCAAAAATGACTTTTGGCTTTTTTATCTCTGCCACTTCAAAATTCGCACTCAAGGGCAGTTCTAGCCTTGCGATAGTGATTTTTTTACCATTGCTTGATACAAGCCCTTTATCAATGAGAGACTTAGCGAGATTATGAGAAATGCACTTGGCTTTGGCTAGGAGCTTATAGGCTTTGTCAGTTGGCATTTTCAATCTTTTGTATAAGGGTAGTAAGCTTGTGAGCTGAATCTAATTTTATAGAGCTTTTTGGGAGTTCCTGCCACCTTGAGAGTGTGTCTTGCAAACTTTGAGGCGGGATTAGCACATAATTTTCCACAGATTCAAAAAGGGCGTATTGATTAAAAATATGCTCCCCGCTTATAAGCTTTGCGTGGAAAAAGGCTGGTTCAAGCGGATTATGTCCGCCGATATTTGGCATAAAGCTCCCACATAAAATTACCACATCGCTAATCGCATAGAGACTATTTAACTCGCCTAGCGTGTCAATCACAATGGCTTGCGCGTTGGATTCAAGTTTATGCTGTGAAAAAAGTGTCGTTTGAAAAAAGCTTTGCGTGAGTTCATAGACTTCCTTAAACCGCTCTGGGTGGCGTGGAGCGATAAGAAGTAATGGGGTTTCTTGCGGGGTGTTTTCTTGGGATTGTGTGTTGGCACAAAGGGCTTTAAAGCTTTCTAAAATCAGCTTTTCTTCGCCCTTATGTGTGCTTGCCGCACAAAAGATAGGGCGATTTGGCTTTGTATAAGTGGCACTAAGGGTTGGGGTATTTAGCATTTTAAGATTCCCAAAAGAGCTGACATTTTTTGCCCCAAGGCTTTCTAACCGCTTTTTATCAACACTGCTTTGTGCTAAGACTTCATCAACAAAAGCAAAAATGCTTTGATAAAAGCCCTTAAAACGCTGATAGCTTTTAAGGGAGCGTTGTGAGATTCTAGCGTTAATAAGCAAAGTGTGGGCGTTGTGAGATTTTGCAACATAAAAAAGCATTTTCCATAATTCCGCTTCTGTTACGATGAGTGCTTGAATCTCGTGCAGATTCTTAGCCCAAAAGGGCAGAAAAATCTCAAAAGGCAAGTAACGCACCATAACGCACAAGCTGGAATCCTGCCTATTTGCATATAAGCGTTTGGCTTCATTAAAGCCCGTGTGTGTGATTGTGGTAATAAGAATAGTGTAGGGTTTTGAATCTAGGGCTTTAAGCAGTGGCTCTAAAGACTTTATCTCGCCATAAGAACAAGCGTGAAACCATAAGTTTGGGGATTTTTCTAGCTTTTTTAACGCTTGAAATGGCGAAAATCTAGCCGGGATAGAATCTCTATGTTTGGCACGAAAGGCAGTGATACATAAAAGGGGGAGAGCGATAAGATACAGCAAAAGGCAGGATAGAAAATATATACAAGGAAAGCTTGGTTTTGTGTTTTTCACTGCGTTTGTCCTGCCTTGCGTGTTTCCAAAAAAATGCCTGAGCTTATGCTTCTACTTCCTCTTTTTTGCTTACTGCTTTGCTTTCATTTTGTGGAGCGATATAGAGAATCCTGCCACAATGTGGGCAGTTGATAATATCACTGCCCTTAATGATTTCATTATAAATGGTGTCATTAAGCTTCATAAAGCAGCCACCACAGGCTTGTTTGAAAACCGGTACAACACTTGTATTCCCCGCCCATCGGCGAATCTTGGCATAAAATCCTGTAATTTTACTATCCATTTTTGCACTTAATGTTTCTTTTTTATCAAACAAATCTTGCTGTGCCTTTTTAATCTCTTGGACTTGGCTTTGAGTTTGGGATTCAAGCGTTTGGATAAGAGATTTTAGCTCTTCAAGCTGTGGGGCATAGGCATTTTTCTCTTCTTCTTTAGTGAGTTTCAACGCCTCAAGCCGCTCAATCTCACTATTTGAATGTGTCATATTTTCTTTAGCAATATCAGATTCTACATCTAAGGCACGGATTTCTTTTTCCGTTTTGACTTCCTTTTGCTTTTTAGAGATTTGCTCTAATTTGGCTGAGGCATCTTGGATATTTCTGTCGTGATGAGCGATTTCAAGGTTTATGGCGTGGGCTTCTTGGTTAAGATTCTCAATATTTTTTAGAATCTGGGCTTGTTGGCTAAGCTTCTCATCAAGCTCACTGCGGATTTTTTGAATCTTTGGTCCTAACTCATCAATTTGTATATCATAAGCAGCCACTTGGATAAGGTCTTGTAAATGTTTATTCATCGTGATTCCCTTGTGTTTTGGATTGTCTATTTCAGTCTGTAATGGAGCAAAAATAGAATGGATTTTTACAATCGGCAATTATAGCGTTATATCCTGCATTTTGCAAAATAGATTGAAAAATTTCTACAAAATATTTCTCGCTCTCATAATGCCCCATATCAATAAGGTTTAGTCCATTGCTTTTAGCAATCATCGCATCGTGATGTTTAATATCGCCTGTGATAAGGCAAGTGTGGGGCTTTTGCGGAATGCGTGAAGATAGGGGGCAGCCGCTCCCACACACAACATAGACTCCTTTAATGGAATCTAGGCTGCTAGATTCTTGTGTATTTTCATAAATATCATCGCCCTGTATGTAGCTTACTGCTTTTGCTTGGAGCTTTTGACACACCTGCAAGGCTAGATTTTTTAAGCTTATAGGCTTAATCTCCCCATACATAAAAAAATCCTGTGCTACAAAATGCTCCCATTGCAGAATCTTATGTGTAAGATAGGCGTTAAGATGAGATTTATCAAAATTTGTATGTAGGCTTATTAGGGCACAATTTTTACGCAATAAAATAGAGATAAGATTGCTAGGGTAGCTCCGTGTGTGAATCTGCGTTAAGGGAGTGAAAATCAAAGGGTGGTGTGTAATAACAAGCGTGTTTGGCTTAAGATTCCTAGCAATATCAAGGGTAAGCTCAAGGCATACTACAATGTGGGAAAGTTCATCATCAAATCTGCCTAGATTTAAGCCACTTTTATCCCAAGATTCCTGCGTGTCAAAGGGCGAGATACTCTCGCATAAATCATAAATTTCTTTTAACTTGAACGCCATAAGCCCAACCTTAAAGCAAAATAAAGGGTGGCATTATAACACAAAAGGTGTATCCTGATACACAGAAAAGTTAAGCCAATTTGAGAAAAGCACGCTCGCACTTGACTTCCACGATAATATAGGCTCATTATCTTTGTCAAAATAATCAAGTGGTTTTGCTATCCCTAAGCCCCTAGCTTTATCGCGTTCATATTCTAATCGTAGCGTGTCTTTGGCGTATTCTGGGTGGGCTAGGATATAAAAGTCCCTTTCATCTTTTAACGCACTAATACCGCAAAGCTCACTCTCTAATAGAATTTTCAAACTAGATTTTCTAACCGCATTTTCATCAATCCCAGCGTGCCTTGAATGAGGCATTCTCACAATAGAATCTAGCCCATTTAAAAGCAAATCTTGCGTAATGATTCTGTGTGGAAACACACCAAACACCTTTTCTTTTAGCATAATCTTTGAAATATTGTGAAAGTGATATAGCCCTGCCATAGCCCCCCAGCACAGATACATCGTGCTTGTGCAATGGCTTTTTAGATAGTCCATAATCTCTTGTAGCTCATTCCAATACGCCACATTTTCAAACTCCAAATGCTCAATGGGCGCACCTGTAACAATCGCTCCATCAAACCGCCGCCCTAAAATATCACTAAAATTCACATAGAATCTATCTAAATGGCTTTTTGGCGTGTTTGTGCCGATGTAACTAGCCGTAGATAAAAGCGTGATTTTCACCTGCAAGGGCGAGTTTGCAAGCAGACTTAGAATCTGATTTTCTGTCTCAATCTTTGTAGGCATAAGGTTGATTAAAAGCACTTCAAGCGTCCTAATATCTTGCGTTTTAGCCCTTTTTGCCCCCATAATAAAGGCATTTTGACTAAGTAGGGAATAGGCTGGAATATCTTCTGGGATAACAATTGGCATTTTTGCTCCTTTTAGATTCTATTTTTCTATTGCCTGTTTTAAATCGGCAATCAAGTCTTTGCTAGATTCTAGCCCTATGCTTAGTCTAATCGTGCAAGGTGTGATACCCCCGCTTTGTAGCTCTTTTTCACTTAGTTGAGAATGCGTGGTGGAAGCGGGGTGAATGATTAAAGACTTTGAATCCCCGATATTTACCACCATCGCAAAAATCTCTGTGCTATTGCAAATTTTTTGTGCCACTTCATAGCTTTGTGCTTCAAAGCTAATAAGCCCAGAACTTTGCGAATTGACATAATACTTTTGCAAAAGGGCGTGATACGGGCTAGATTCTAATCCCGGATAGGCTACACTTTTAACCAAACTATGCGATTCTAAGAATCTTGCTACATCTAGTGCATTTTGACTATGCTTTTTAATGCGAAGCTCTAGCGTCTCTAGCCCTTGAAGCAAAATCCACGCTGATTGCGGAGAGAGTGTCGCGCCGATATTTCTAAGCCATTCAGTGATAAGACGAATACTAAAGCAAGGCAAGGGCAATGAAGCATAAACTAGCCCATGATAGCTCACATCTGGGGTATTAAACGCAGGATAACGCGGATTATCTTTAAGTAGCTCATTTAGCCCCACTCGCTCAATCACCGCTCCACCTAACGCACTGCCCTGCCCATTGACATACTTGCTAAGGCTATGCACGGAAATATCCACGCCAAAATCAAAAGGCTTGTGTAAAAAGGCGGTCGCCACCGTGTTATCACAAATGCTTATAATGCGATGCTTCTTAGCAATGGCAGTGATAGCGGTGCTATCAGCGATTGAAATAATGGGATTTGAAATGCTTTCAAAGAAAATCGCCTTTGTTTTAGAATCTATCGCAGATTCTAAAGATGTAATATTATCAATGTCAAATACCCTTGCTTCAATGCCAAAGCGTTTTAGCGTATGTGTGAAAAGTGTCTGTGTGCCGCCATAGATTTTATTAGCAAACACGATATTATCGCCACTCTCCGCACAATTTGCTATCGCATAGAAAATCGCCGCACTGCCACTTGAAGTAGGCACACCAAAGATTCCACCCTCAACCGCTGCAAGTCTCGCACCTAGCACATCAGTCGTGGGATTTGTAAGTCTTGTGTAGATATTGCCTAGCTCTTTTAGTCCAAATCGTGCTGCGGCTTGCTCTAAACTCTCAAAGCAATAAGCGGTGTTTTGATAGATTGGCACACTCATTGTGCGTTGCGTGTCGTAAGTGTATCCTGCGTGCAGGGCGAGTGTGTCTTGGGTGTAGTTGGTGTGTTTTAAATTTGCCATTGTTTCTCCTTATCTTTTTCTTTTCGTTGTCTTTTGGCTAAAATCGCAGATTCTACGCTCAAAAGCGACGGCAATTATCTCAAGTAAGCTTCTTGCTTTTTTGCTTGAAAGCCACGATTTTAACTCAAAAACACTTCCACAAATTTCGTGCTTGTCCTTGCGTTTTAAGATTCTAGAATCTTTGATTTGGCGTTCGCCAACGACATCACTGCCGCTAGAATCCCTATGGATTTGGGCTTATACTATCACATAAAAATAAGATTACAATATGTAATGTATAAAATATTACAAAAAAATCTCCAAAGTGTAACTTTTTTACATAAAAATAAAAATACGATATGTAGTTTAATTTTTACGCAAATGAGAGATTGTATATAAAATGTTTTAAAGTGTGAGAGTGTTTGGCTAGGCTTCAAACAACCCAGCCAAATAATAAAATCTAGAAAATTGTGTAAATAAATGGTGCGACAGCTGAGCCTTTTGCCAAGACAATCAATACACCTAAAAATAGCATTACAATAATCACAGGAAAAAGCCAAAATTTCTTGCGTTCCTTCAAAAACGCCCATAATTCTTTAATGATATTCATTGTTGCTCCTTTTGTTGTGTGAGATGTTTTTGTGATTCATTTGATTTTTCATAGTCATTTTTGATTTCTTTGGCAATGTATTTGGCTATTTTATCATTTGCAAGGGCATTGGGGTGAAAATCACATTTATGAAGTGCGTAATAATCCCTGTTTTCCTTATAGTTTTGGAGCATTTGACTAGCTAGAAAATATTGCATACCACTTGCGTTAAGATATGTTACAATAGCTTTAGATTCTAATTTTTCAGTATTGCTACTAAGATTGTGCCAGTCCCATAAGATAAAATATAAAGGTGCGTCAAGTCGCGTGGTGAGCTCTTGTCGCAAACTATCAATGATAGCAAAATACACATCATTATATGCTGTGTCATAGACATAGCTTGGACGCAAGATTTTTACCAAATAGCTTTTGTCTATGTTGCTATAAATTTTAGCTAGAATCTTTTGACTTAACGAATCGCTAGAAAAATCGCTAGGGCGGTTTATCCATTCTAGTTTATTATCTCGCAGGGCAAATCGCGGTGCGTGATTATTCCGCTCCCATTGTGAAAAGCCATTAGCTCTTCTAATATGTCCGGGCAAACTCTCATAAAAAGCGATAGTGCTTTGACAATGTTGTGTAATTTTTTCTACTTCTCCGCTTAAAAGCAAAGCCAAAGCCTGATGTGGTCCATAGCCGTGGAATCCGAAGTTGTAGATTCTAGCTTTTTGCTCTGTGCCAAAATAGAATGGTAGTGTCTCATCGCCATTTACCCCCTCGCCTATGGTAAAGCTATCGCCAAAAAATAGCACACATTGATTGCTAGAATCATCACTGCTAGGTGTGATCCTCCAACCAAAATCATCAGTTTGATATGAAACATTATATATTGTGCTATTATCACTCGTGTCAATTTTATGTGCTGTGGCAGTAGTGTTTGGTTTGCCTTTATAGCCAGTGATTGGGCTTTGTGTGAAGTAATCTAGCGCATAACCTCCGCTTATGCTTGTATTGCAAGAATCTGATTTTGCTTCTTGCTTGGTAAAATAGAATCCATACAGCTCTCCTGCTACCAAACACATCGGTACAATACTTGTGTAAATAAGTATGAGTTTTACACCTTGTTTTTGTATGTTCCTAGCAAATAGCCATAGAAGCAAAGTAAAATACACCCCAATCCACGCAAAAGGCACAATACTCAAACCAAAATCACGCATACATACGCCATCAGCCTTCAATATAATCGCCATAAAAGCAAGTGAGCCGATAATCCACACAATAGACTTTATCCATTTATTTTTTAACACAGAATCTCCTTTGAATTTTTAAAATTGATTTTTCATACTTACAGGTTGCTTTTGACGAGAGATAAGATAACTATCCTTTTCTTTGTCAAGTCTCGCACCCAAAACATTGCGTCCTATTATGCGAAAGACTAGCCCCAAAGGCACAAATACGCAAAAATACAGCACCACTAAAGTTGCATGAGAAATACACCAACCAATCACACTCCCAAGCTTAACTTGTGTAATGTAAAGCGACACACTAGCTTTAGGATAAACTTGTAAGACTAGGGCGATCCCAAGTCCTATCATCGCCCATATTCTATAAATGTCGTGCAATAAGATTCCAGAGAGCAAAAATACTACAAAAATCCCCGCCCAAATGCCTAAAAATACGCGTAAATCACTATTGTTTGTCATCATTTTCCCCTTAATCAAGCTCATATTTGTCTTTAATATCTCTAAACTTTGCGATATGCTCTTTGGGTTGTTTCTCTTTATAAAGAATAAAATCTTCAATCACTAGCATATCCATCTCTGTCCCCATAAAACACGCATAAGAATCATAAGGGCTGCACACCATAGGCTCACCCCGCACATTAAAGCTCGTATTAACTAGCACAGGCACACCGCTAAGTTTATAAAACTTTTCTATCAAAGCGTAATAACGCGGATTTGTATCCTTATGCACGCTTTGGATTCTCGCAGAATAATCAATATGCGTTACACTTGGGATCTCGCTTCGAACGATATTAAGCTTTTCTATGCCAAAAAGCTCTTTTTGCTCTTTGGTAAGTGGATAGCATTTCTCCCTTTTCACAGGGGCTACAAGCAGCATATAAGGACTTATATAATCACACTCAAACCACTCATTGATGGCAAAGTCCAGCACACTTGGGGCAAATGGGCGGAAAGATTCTCTGTATTTAATCTTTAGATTCATTGTCTTTTGCATTGTGGTATTGCGTGGATCGCCTAGAATGGATCTAGCTCCCAATGCCCTAGGTCCAAACTCACACCGCCCTTGATGCCAACCTACAACTTTGCCTTGTGCTAGAGTTTCGGCGGTAAGTGTTTTAATCGCATCAAAATTATGCTTTTCATAGATTGCGTTTAGGGAGTCTAGTGTGGCTTGGACTTCAGTGTTAGAGTAAGATAGCCCTAAATAGCTTCCCTGCATAGAATCTTGTAGTATTGGCGTTGGCTTTTTGGCTAAAATGGTGATTGCTTTCAGCTCAGCTTCGGTCATTACCGCTTTAGGTAACTCCCTTACTTCGCCTTGCAAAGCCCCATTTTTATCACAAAAATCCTGCCGCCTATCTGCTTGGCTACAAAACACATTTTCTGCGTTTTGGGTGAAACTCCTAGAATCCTTTGCTGGCTCACTTACATTTTGGGTTTCATTGCTAGAATCCGCTTTTTCACACTCGGCTTGTTTTTCTTCACGGATTCTAGGCTGTTTGCATTCTATATGGTAAAACGCTAAGGCACACCCCACTGCACTTCCCGCATCCCCACTTGCAGGCTGTATCCAAATATGATCCAAAATCTTTTCTTCTTTGATAAGCTTTTGATAAATCTTGCCATTACCTACGCAGTTTAGTGCGACACCACCACTTAAGACGAGATTCCTACTGCCGCTTAGTCTAGCTGTGGTGCGAGCTAGGGCTATCATTATTTCTTCAGTTACTACTTGCAGACTTGCAGCTATATCCATATGGATTTGCTCTAGCTTAGATTCTGGGCTTCGTTGCGCGTGGAAAAGGCTATCAAACTTGGCATTTGTCATTCTTAGCCCATAGGTGTAAGAGAAATACTTCATATTGAGTGAAAAGCTCCCATCAGGCTTCATATCAATTAAATGCGTTTTAATAATATCCACAAATTTTGGCTCACCATAAGGGGCTAGACCCATTACTTTATATTCACCAGAATTAACCTTAAAGCCTAGATAATAAGTAAAAGCAGAGTATAAAAGCCCTAGAGAATGCGGGAAATGCAGCTCTTGTAAAATCTCAATGTGATTATCCACACCCTTAGCAATGGTAGTAGTCGCCCACTCGCCTATGCCATCAAGGGTTAGAATCCCAGCATCACTAAAAGGGCTTGGGAAAAATGCAGAGCTACAATGGCTTAAATGATGTTCGCTAAAGTAGAGATTATTTAGCACTTTTTGTTTAAACGCTTTTATCTCTTGCTTACTTTTTTGCGGATAGAGTTTTTTATACAAAGATTCTAGCTCTCGTGCGATGGTTTCTTTTAAGAAAAGCTTTGTTGAAAGCCATACAGGAATCGCCTTTACAAAGCTTAAAAAGCCCTTTGGTGCGGTGGCAAAGTAGGTCTCAAGCAGGCGTTCAAAGGTTAGGAAAGGTTTGTCATAAAAGACAAAGGAATCGATGGAATCTAGTGTTAGGGGTGTTGGCTTTGGGTTGGAGGATTGGGCTTTGCGGGGTATTTGCGGGAGTTGCGAAAAATCGCTGCGGTCATTACCTTTTAGGTAACCCCTATCCCCAAATTGCCCCAAAACACGCAAAGCCCCACCGCAATTCTTAGAATCGTCTTGGGCTTGGGCGTTTTCAAAAGTAGTTTCTAAGTTGGTTAAATCTTGTGGAGTGTTTTTAGGGTATTCACCCCCCCCCCCCCCATATAATCGTGGCAGTTATTATTTATATAGTTTAATGCCGCTTCAATGGATAGTTTAGGAAATGCACTATCAGCTTTAATGCGAGATAGTCTCTCTTCTTGCAAGGCAAAAAGGATTCTATCATCTTCTAATAGGGCTATGGCACTATCGTGGTAAAAGGCTGAAATACCTAAAATTATCATTGCTATCCTTTTTGCTAATATTTAATCTCGTGGTAGATTTGAGATTTTAATCGGCGTATTCTAGCATAAAATTATTAAATTGACTTTTTTTCTCATTTTTGTAAAGAGGCATAAATAAATAGCAAATTTGACATTTTTCGCTACAATGCTGGGTTTTTAGTAGGGTTTGAGCGGAATTTATTGGTGTTGGAAACCAAGATTCTATAAAACTTAAACGCAAATAACACAAAGGGGCAAAATGCGGGCGATTACATTTTTTTGGCTTGTTTTTATTGTGAGTGCTTATAGTATGTATCATATCTATGCGGCGTATCTTATGGATATTCTTATTGCACTTTTGCTTTATATCGTTACTTATGGCTTGTATGCCTCTTTGCTCAAGCGTGTGAAATACCCCATTGTGAGTGCAACGCTAAGTATTTGTGTCTTAATTCTTTTGCTTGTTGTGCCTTTGTTTTTCTTATTTAAAACTATTATCACTTCCGCAGCCGAGCTTAATCCAACGGATTTTAGTGCATTTGTGGAGGGGAGTAAGGAGCAGATTCTATCTTTGCTTGTTTCATTCCCTGAGATTGAGGCAAAGGCAAGAGATATTTTAAGCAGTATTTCAGCCTCTTCAATCTTAGGCTATGTGTTAAACTTCAGCTCACAGCTTGGTAAGTCAAGCCTAGGTTTTATGGTGGATACGGGCTTTATTATCGTGTTTTTATTCTTTTATTTTCTCTATGGGAAACAGGCGTATGATTATGTCATTGAGCTTATACCTTTTGAAAATATCCAAATCAGCAATGTGCTAGATGAGGTAACAAATGTTATTAAAGTGGTGTTTTATACCTCACTTGTTAATATTGTCTTGCAGGGCGTGGCGTTTGGAATCCTTATAATGTTTTTTGGCTATGATGGCGTATTTTTTGGTATGCTCTATGGATTTGCATCAATCGTGCCAATTGTGGGCGGGGGGCTTGTATGGCTACCACTAGCGGGGTATGAATTCTACCTTGGCAATACGCAAAATGCCATTATTATTGCTTTGTATGCGTTGATTGTGTGTGCGGTACTTATAGATAATGTCATTAAGCCTATTTTGATTGGGCTTATTAACAAAAAGGTGTTAAAGACTTCCGTGCGTATTAATGAGCTTCTTATCTTTTTTGCTATTCTTGCTGGGCTTACAAGCATTGGATTTTGGGGGATTATCTTAGGTCCGGCGATCACAGCACTTTTTATTTCTCTTCTTAGAATCTATCGCAAACAAACCGCTAAAGAATCGCTCACCCCCACCCACGAAGAAAAGATAGGTTTGTGAGAGCTAAGGCAAGATTCTAGAATCCTATTTGATTTTTATAAGAATCTATGAAAAACGCAAAGATTCATACTCCGTGGGGATAAAATAATATTCTGCCTTAATGTGCTCTTTATAGAATCCAGCCTTGTATCCTAGCTCAAAAAGCTTATTTAATGCTAAAATCTCCTTTTCCCCCATAGAGATAGAATCCGCATTAGCATAGAGATTTAAATACACTTCTAATTCCTTAGCATTGACGCGGATAATGCCCCTTTCAAGGAGCATTTTGCTTAAAATCGCCCTATTTTCAACGGCTAATCGCACCGCCTTTGTGAGAATCTTTTCACATTCTATGGCAGTAGTAAGGGGCAAAGAGCGTCTTAATGCCATTCCTCCTAGTGGCAGGGGCAATCCCCCACCGCTTAATTCCTGCCATATATCCCAAAGCTCTGCTTCTACCACGAGGCTTTCATCAAAGTTTAAAATTGACTCGTGGATAAGCACCCCCGCATCAACCTCTCCGCTTAGCACACTAGATTCTATCTCTAAGAAATTTTTATACACAATCTTTGCTTCCGGATAGGCTAGAGAAAAAAGCAAAGCATTGCTTGTATGCTCTCCGCTTAAAGCGACTTTGAAGTGCTTTTTTAAGATTTTATCCTTTTTTCTAATGAGTTTTGGTCCATAGCCATTGCCAAAGCTAACGCCTGTGCGTAAAAGGGCGTATTCTTGTGCGACAAGTGGATAGAGGGCAAAAGAGATAGCACTTATATCATATTCCCCGCTCAAAGTGGCGAGATTAAGCGTTTGAATATCTTTTGCGATATTGCTAAAACGCAATTTTGTAGAATCTACCCACCCAAAAACAATAGCATAATACATAAACAAATCATCGGCATCAGGGCTATGAGCGACTTTTATCATCAAAACTCCTTGGGATTTTTGTAAGAAATTATAAGAATAATTTAGTCAAACTTAGATAAAATCCGCTACTTTGATTTTAATAAAGGATAGCTATGGTTGATGAAAGAAAGCAAAAAGCGATTGAACTTGCCCTAAAGCAGATTGATAAAGCCTTTGGCAAAGGGGCTTTGGTGCGTTTGGGTGATAAGCAAGTAGAAAAGATAGATTCTATCTCAACAGGCTCTTTGGGGCTTGATATGGCACTTGGGATTGGCGGTGTGCCTAAGGGGCGGATTATTGAAATCTATGGTCCTGAATCTAGTGGGAAAACGACTTTGAGTTTGCAAATTGTTGCGGAATGTCAAAAAAATGGCGGAATCTGTGCGTTTATTGATGCAGAACACGCCCTTGATGTGTATTATGCCAAGCATTTGGGCGTGGATACGGAAAATCTGCTTGTATCGCAACCAGATACGGGCGAACAAGCCTTAGAGATTCTAGAAACACTTACACGCAGTGGAGCGGTGGATTTGGTGGTGATTGACTCAGTGGCAGCCCTTACGCCAAAGGCGGAGATTGAAGGGGATATGGGCGATCAGCACGTGGGGCTACAAGCAAGGCTTATGAGCCACGCTTTGCGTAAGATTACAGGAATCTTGCATAAGATGAATACGACTTTGATTTTTATCAATCAAATCCGTATGAAAATTGGCGTTATGGGCTATGGTAGTCCGGAAACGACAACGGGTGGTAATGCGTTGAAATTTTATGCGAGTGTAAGGATTGATGTCCGCCGCATTGCGACATTAAAGCAAAATGAGCAGCAGATTGGCAATCGCACAAAAGCTAAGGTTGTGAAAAATAAAGTCGCACCGCCATTTAGAGAGGCGGAGTTTGACATTATGTTTGGAGAGGGCATCAGTCGCGAAGGCGAGATTATTGACTATGGCATTAAGCTTGACATTATTGATAAAAGTGGTGCGTGGCTTAGCTACAACGATAAAAAGCTTGGACAAGGGCGAGAGAATGCAAAACTGCTCTTAAAAGAAGATAAGGCATTGGCTGAAGAAATTACGCTTAAGATTAAAGAGCAGATTGGGGCGAAAGATGAGATTATGCCACTGCCTGATGAGCCAGAAGCTGAATAGATTCTAAAAATAAAACTAAAGGAGTAAAAATGGTATATATTGAATGTATTGACGCACAAGAGGTTATGGATAGCCGTGGGAATCCAACGATTAAGGCAATGGTAAGATTAAGTGATGGCACAAGGGCATCTGCTATCGTGCCAAGTGGAGCAAGCACAGGCAAAAGAGAAGCCCTAGAATTGCGTGATAATGATAAAGAGCGTTATTTAGGCAAAGGCGTGTTAAATGCGTGTGCGAATGTGAAAACGGAGATTAACGCACAGCTTAATGGTGTATCCCCTTATGATCAAAGCAAGATTGATTTGATTTTGAAAAAAATGGATAGCACAGAGAATTACTCAAAGCTTGGGGCAAATGCGGTTTTAGGCGTGAGTATGGCGATAGCTAGGGCAAGTGCACAATCTTTGCGTTTGCCTTTGTATCGTTATCTTGGCGGGAGCAATGCTCTTACTTTGCCAACGCCTATGCTGAATATCATTAATGGTGGCTCACACGCGGATAACACGGTTGATTTTCAAGAATATATGATTATGCCTTTGGGCTTTGATAGCTTTGCGGAAGCCTTGCGTGCGTCAGCTGAAGTGTATCATCATCTCAAAGCTATTTTAAAAGAAAGCGGACATATCACAAGTATAGGCGATGAGGGTGGTTTTGCTCCAAATCTTAAGACAAACGGAGAACCCATTGAAGTGATTCTAAAAGCGATTGAAAGGGCAAAATATAAGCCTATGGAGCAGATTGCCATCGCTCTTGATGTGGCAAGTAGTGAGCTTGTAGGTAAAGATGGGAATTACCATTTAAGCGGGGAAGGCAAGGTACTTAATAGTGCTGGAATGATTGAGTATTATGAGAATCTTGTAGCAAAATATCCCATTGTATCTCTTGAAGATGGCTTAAGCGAAGATGATTGGGAGGGCTGGAAGCTACTTACACAAAGGCTTGGTGATAAGATTCAGCTTGTGGGCGATGATTTGTTTGTAACAAATAAAAAGATTTTGCAAGAGGGTATTGATAAAGGTATTGCAAATGCGATTTTGATTAAGCCAAATCAAATCGGTAGCGTGAGTGAGACTATGCAGTCTGTGAGATTAGCTCAACGCAGTAGCTATAAATGCGTAATGAGTCATCGCAGTGGGGAGAGCGAAGATACCTTTATTGCGGATTTTGCCGTGGCATTAAACACAGGTGAGATTAAAACCGGCTCAACGGCTAGAAGTGAGAGAATTGCAAAATATAATCGTTTGCTTGAGATTGAAAGGGAAGTTGGGGATACAGAATATATTGGCAAGACACTTTTTAAACGCTAGGGTAGGGTGATGAGCGAGGCGGAAGAACTCTTAGAGAAAAGCTCAAAATTATGGCGGTTAGCTTATACTCATCGTGTGTGGTTTGTGCTTTTTGGGATTCTAGTCGGCATTGGGCTTTATTTGGGATACTTGCTTTTTGGGAATGACTCTGTGGAAGTGCTTGTGCGATTAAAGACACAAAAGAATGCTCTTATTAATGATTCAAAAATGATAGAATCGCAAAATGCAAATTTACAAAAACAAATCTTTGAAATAAGGGGGTTAAAGCCTTGAAAAAAGTAATGCTTTGCCAGATTCTATGTTGTATGTGTCTGTGTGGTGTGCTAAATGGGCGAGATGACCCATTTCAGTCTGTTATTGCCCCAAAGCGTGAAGAGCATAAGCCCCCAACACTGCATCAAGACCCGCTCTCAAGTGTGGAGTTTGTCCTGCCTAGCACGGCTAGGGTTTTAAAAAGTGTGCAAATAAGTTACCAGAATCTTGATGGTTCTATTGAAACAAAGACCATTCAGCTTGATGAGAGTATTGACTGGCATTATCCATTAATGATAGCCCAAAAAGCACAAGGTGCGACATATTCTAGTGAAAATCGCTTTAAGCTTGGCGAGTTTGAGCTGGTGATAAATAAAAGCAGTATTTTTATTGCTACACGCAAAAAAATGTTGCGAGATTTTGTCTTACCTGAACCTTATCGGCTTGTGCTTGATATTGAAGGTGTGAAAAGTAATGAATCTCAAAAGATAAAGCTTGATAAAAAGTATTTTAGCGATGCGGAGATTTCCACGCACGAAGGCTTTTATAGGATCTCCATTGGGCTTGATGGACGCTATAAGCATACTATCAAGCCCCAACGCGATGGATTTATGATTACTTTGGAGTAGGTTGAAGTGGAAAATATCGTTCTTATTGGCTTTATGGGGAGTGGGAAAACAACGATTGGTAGGGAGATTGCTCTGCTTGGAGGGAGATTTTTACTTGATACTGATGGGCTGATTGAACAAAATATGGGCAAGAGTGTGCGAGAGATTTTTACTTCTGTTGGGGAAAAGGGATTTAGAAAGATAGAATCTCAACTCATTTTGTGGCTATCAGCCAATGTCAAAAATGCAGTGATTGCTACCGGTGGAGGAATGCCAATCTACAATAATGTGCATTATTTGGGGAAAGTCTTTTGGCTTGATGTGGGATTTGAAAGCATTATTAAAAGATTAGATTCTATTGAGAAAAAAAAGCGTCCTTTGTTTGAAAATATGACAAAGGCACAGAGTTTGTTTAATGAACGCAAACCAATCTATGAAAAACAAGCACAATATGTCATTGGCGGAAGTGCCCAGCCCACTGAAATTGCAAAAAAAATCGTATCGCTTATGAATGAGCGTGTAATTTAAAATAAGGAGCAAACACGATGGAATTTATCAATCTCAAAGCACAATACCAAGCCTACAAATCGAGCATAGATAAGGCAATGCAAGATGTGCTAGATTCATCACAATTCATTATGGGAAGTGCGGTTGGTGAGCTAGAATCTGCATTAGCCAAATATAGCGGGGCAAAACACGCCATTGCGTGCAGTAGTGGGACAGATGCGTTGATTTTAGCATTAATGGCACTTGATGTGAAAAGTGGCGATGAAATCATTACCTCGCCTTTTAGCTTTATTGCGAGTGTGGAGGCGATTATGCTGATTGGGGCAAAGCCTGTTTTTGTGGATATTGATGAGAAAACTTATAATCTTTCTAGCTCAAAATTAGAATCTAGCATTACAGACAAAACAAAGGCGATTATTCCCGTGGCGATTTTTGGGCAAATGGCAGATATGGAAAGCATAAATGCTATTGCTTCAAAGTATAAAATCCCCGTGATTGAAGATGCTGCACAAAGCTTTGGGGCGACTCAGATTCAAGGTAAAAATCAAATCAAATCCTGCAATGCTTCTCTTTTAGCCACAACAAGCTTTTTCCCAAGCAAACCTTTAGGCTGCTATGGCGATGGGGGAGCGGTATTTACAAGTGATGATGCGTTGGCAGAAAAGTTACGATACTTGCTAAATCACGGACAGACAAGGCGGTATGAGCATAGCTTTATCGGGCTAAATGCAAGACTTGATAGTATTCAAGCGGCTGTGCTTCTAGCTAAACTACCGCATTTGGATAGTGAAATTACTAAGCGTCAAGAAATTGCTAAAGTATATGATGACAATCTCCATTCTGTCATTACGCCTTTTGTAGAATCTTACAATACAAGTGCCTACGCACAATATAGTATTCGCTCTACTGATAGAAAAGGCTTAACACAAAAGCTAGAATCTGCTAAGATTCCTTATGCGGTGCATTATCCTATCCCCCTGCATTTGCAAGAGGTAGTTACAAAGCTTTATCCTTACAAAAAAGGCGATTTTCCTATAAGTGAAATGATAAGTGAAGAGATACTCTCACTCCCTTTTAGTCCGTTTTTGACTAAAGAAGAGCAACTTAGCGTAATAAAGGCAGTAAATGGGTAAGATAGTTAAAATTGCCCTTTTTGGCATTGGGAAAATGGGGCAAAATCACTTAAGAATCTTAAGTATGCTAAAAGATGTTGAGGTGGCATTTTTATATGATGTGAATCTTGAGCTGTGTGAGAGCTTGAGTAAAAGCTTTGGCATTAAGGTGCTAGAAAATCTTGATGAAGATTTGAAAGATTGCGATGGAGCTATTATCGTAACGCCAACTTTCACGCATTTTGATTATGTCAATAAAGTGAGTGATTATGTCAAAAATATTTTTGTAGAAAAGCCCCTGACTGATACGCTTGATAGCACACAAATAATCCTTGATTTAGCCAAGCAAAAATCACTCAATATCCAAGTAGGCTTTATTGAACGCTACAATCCAGCCATTATCACGCTTCAAAATATTCTGCGTGATACTAAGATTGTCAATATTGACTTTACCCGCACAAATAAGATGAGCTCTAGAATCACAGATGTAGATGTGGTGATTGATTTGATGATACACGATATTGATTTGGCATTGCATTTTAATGGCGATATTGCGGATATTTACGCTCACGGCGTGGTAATGGAGGGAATGATAGAATATGCCAGAGCGTGTATTATTCACAAAAATGGGGCGTTTTCTAATATCGTAGCAAGTCGCATTACCGAAAAGCGTATCCGTCAAATCAGCGTAACAACGCATAATGAATACATTGACTGCAATCTTTTGAGAAAGGAAGTCTTTGTTGATAAGCAAAGTGTGGAGCAAAGGCTAGATAGCGTATCTATCAGTGCTAATACCGAGACGATTGAAGTAAGGGGGCAAGAATCACTTTTTTCAGAGCTGCTTGATTTTGTGAATCTGTGTAAAGATTCTGAATCTCATCAAACGCCTTCCGCACCCTCTAGAATCAACCGCCCCAATCAGCACGATGGTATGAAGGCTATGCAGGTGGCGTATAAGATTCAAAGTCTTATCCACAATGCAAATAAATCTTAAGGCTTAAATCTTCAAAAAGGGGGATATATGCTGAAACTATTATCTATGTTTGGTGTATTGTTTTTCGTGTTAATGTTTTCTACTCAAGGTTGTTATGAAGCCCCAACGCCCCCACCTGTTGATATGCAATTTGGCGATAAGCAAAAGTTTTATAAAGACCACCCCGGAGTGTGTGGCAGGGGGAGCTATTATATCCGCGAATGTGGATTTTAGAATCTGCATTTATCTTAAGTGTAAAATTGTTAATTACCATTCTTGTGCTCGAATCTTCGTAGAAAAAGGGCTTTGCGACATAATATTGATACTAGCAAATATGTCTCAACATGTCTTGCTAGATAAGTTGTCCGAAAATAGCCTATTTGTATATGTATGAGCACAAGTGGAAAAGTGCTAAATGTTGTACAATTTAGTCAATATGTGAAACAGAGAGTGTGCTGAACAATTTAGAGTTTAGCTGGCTTGATGAGTATTTTAGTGTGTGTTTTATAGAATCTGCTGTGAGTGCTACCCTAAAGATTGAAAAGTTAGCAAGAGAGTTTATGGAATTTTGGATTGTAGCTTAATAAATATACTTTTTAATCATATTCTTACAAATTAGCCAAGACATTAGTTCTGCCGTTCCCATTTGAAAAACATCCTTCAAACCACCTATAATACGCACATACAAAACAACACGAAGGATCAAAATGAAAACTTTAAGCCAAGAAGCAATCAGCCTTGCAAGGCAAATCCAACAAGGGCTTCAACGAGTAGTGAATGCTAAACTAGAAGTATTAATGGACGAAGTAAAGAGCATTGATAGAAGATTCCAACGCCAAGAAGCTAAGTGGAGACAAGCTCAATCTAAAGAATTCTTATCAGGTTTTAATATTCTTAAAATGCCTGAATTTATGTGGGCTGCACGATGTGCTGGAGTAAATGTGCCACAAGAATCTTTGAATGAAGTTAGAGAAAGTATTGAAAGCGGAGTATTTAAGGCATATTTTAAAAAAGCTTTTAAAGAAAGAAAAGCTATTCAAGCAACATTATTTTAGATTCTGGGTAAAGATTCTGCTTTAGCTTTTTACATCTCATTAGAGCAACAGTTGCTCATTCTAAAGATTTGTGCTACTATGCCCCAATAAAATACAAGAAAACACAAGGAAGGGCAATGTCTATACCTACTAAAGAAAGCATACTTGCTTATCTCGCAGACATTAAACAAGAATTGCAAGGTGATGGTATTACTGAGCTTGGACTATTTGGGAGCTATGCTAAAGACAGGGCTGATATAGCAAGCGATATAGACATTATGCTTTGCACGAGCAAAGAGTTTTTACGCAAGTTTCAAGGATTTGAAAGTGCGATTTATTTAGATGAGCTACGCCAAAGAGTATCAAAGCATTTTAGAACTCAAGTTGATATTTGTGATACTGCCTCTATGAGCCAAGTAAAAAAGGAAAGTTTGCTTACTGGAGCAATTTATGTTTAGCAAAGAAAGTTTAGAAAGGCTCAAAGATGTTTCTCATAGAATCCAAAATATCTTTGATATTTGCCAAGACTATGGCGGCCCTCACTTGCTCTTAATGATGTAAAAATAGCTCAACCAGCCATTATGATGCACCTTATTGTATGTAAGGAAAACTTTGAGAAAGTTATATACAATGGCGAGAATATCACGGCGTTTTTAAGCAAAGAGGATATGAGGGGGTTAAGTGCTATTAGGAATATTGCTTCACACGATTATGAGGGATTGAATCTGGGCATTATAGAAGAAGTGATACGCTCAAAACTCCCGCCCATTCAACAAAAGATTAATGCTTTTTTATAAGAGCAGGAATGTAGGGAGTGAGAAATGGGGGAATTTGTCTTTTTTTTATTTGAGAAGGACAAATATAATATTTTAGAATGTCCTAAGGGACAAGGACAAGCAGAGCTCATAGGCAAAGGCTTTATTGTGCTGATTTTATTAGTGCATATGTGATTACACTAAAAGTAAAGACAAAAGAAAAAAGGCAAAACCATAAAGCAAAGGTAACCATAGCTTACTCCCATACACTTTTTTCAGGTATTCTTAGAATTCTACAGCAGAAATCAAAGTGTCATCGTAATGCTATTTGTGGCTTTGTAAAACAATACCTTGCTTTTTGATAAGATTCCGACACAAGCTTTTTTATTTAAAAATCCAATACCTCTTTTTGCCCTTCTAAGAAGCGACCCTTAGAAGGGCAAAAAACAAATTAAAAAGAGGCAAAAATGGCGAATCAACTAAAAATGCTAAAGCATAAAGAGGTAGAGCTACTTGAGTATAAGGGCGTGCTAGATGTATCTAGGCTTTTTTTGAAGGAGAGAATTGAGGACACAATGTTTAATGCGTTGGTGTACATCAACAATATGTGCTTAAAAAAGGATGAATAGTTCCCTAAAATTGTGCCTATGATTATACACGCAGGTGTATGATGCGTATAATGTGGAGTATAACTTGTTTATTGAGGCATTGTCGCTGAATTTCACTGGATTGACTAGGTAGGCATTTGTTATGGATTTTGCTTTAAAGAGAAGAATAGCACGGGGAAGAAGGGCATTATCGCCTATCTACTTGAATGTTATGCTTGAAATACTTGATTTGGCTTCAGTGAATACTGCAAGGCATATAGGGCAATCTTTCTATAAGTCCATTGTGTATGAGAATAGAGACACAAAAGAAGCATTTCAAATGGCGGCATTAACGCTAAGAGAAGAAGCTTTGAGGTTTATGTTTTGGAAAAGAGAGGATTACAAGGAGCTTATAGCTAGCTTGGAGTATTTTTTAAATAGGGAATTTGACTTTGAACAAAAGGCTTATGGGACAACAAGTTGCAGAGAATTTTGGAAGAAAAATAAGAAGATTCCAATGCCATTGTATAAAATTCTTTAAGAGTGTCCTTCTATATAAGTCTATATATAGACTAGTTGTTATGTTGTTATGTTTGTAAGTTTTGTGGTTTATGAAATAAACCCGAAACTGCCATTTTTTTTCAGTGAGCAAAAAAAATTTCTCACGAAATCAAATCAAAAATTTTCAAAAGGAATCCGAAATGGAAAATCAAATTGCCAAAATTGCAAATTTCACAAAAGAGCACCTAGAATCTCTTGGATTCAAATCACTTGAAAAGCCGATTTTTGATTTTTTGCATTTTTTTGGCACTTTAAACAGCTTTTTTATATTTAGGTAATAAGGATTACTAACTCATATTTTTTGATTTTAGAGCTATTTTTGTGCGTTTAATGATATATTTTAATTTTATTTTTATACCAAAAAAAGAAAAAGTGAAAGATTCTGCTAAAAATTCTTTTAGTTTGGGAATGTGATTTTGAAAGCAAGAAAAAAAGACTTTATCCTTAACAGAATAAACTCCTAGAGTGTTAATAGAATCTAGTAATTCTATATTTCAAATAAAGTTTTAAGAAATATTATACCACAAAAGATAAAGTAGGTTTATTTTTCTCATTTGAAACTCTCTCTTACATTGTGGCACAATTTAAATGTGCTATGCACATATCAAAATGCTAAAGGAGTTCCTTATGGATTCAAATGTCAAATACGAAGTGCAAGATGCCAAAAATGAGTTGCAATACCAAATACTAGAAGAACATCACAAAACGAGAGGAGAGATTGCAGGTATTAAGCTCTATCTCTATACGCTAACGCTTTTTGGTATTCTTGCGTTTATTATTTTCATAATTCTCATAAATGAAGTAAAAGCTGCAAGGCATACTCAGCATAATCAAAAGAGTGACACACAGGCATTGATGGAATCTAAGTTTGTGCCGCAAGCTCACATAAGCAATTTTTTAAACAATGTTGTTTAAAAGTCTTGTTGTCTTGAAAGTGTCTTAAGCCTTGTTGGCAAATATAGGTGCGTATATTCCTAAGTAGGGAATATACGCCTTTGGCTTTAAAATGTGAATTTATGCTATAATGATCCTATGAGTAGGAAAGAAAGATTAAATTTACGCTTGATTTCGTTAAAGGCTTAATGTTGCCTTATTAACTGCATTGTTTGGAATCTTTGCGTTTGTTGTGATTCACATTGACACAATCAACTTATTTCAAGGCATAGCTTCAGCGATAGGCATTTTAATAATTGCTGTATCGTTTTTCTTTCTTATTCAGTATCTTGTCAAAAAACTTGATGAATTGGAGAAATTAGAATGAATTGGTTTGATTGTAGCTACACTTGCGATTGTAACCTTTTGTGGATTGTCTCTTTATGCTGTAAAAGCTATCAATAAAGAGAAAGACTAATGGGACTAATAGTATTCTTTGGATTCACTGCATATTTAATCTACAAGCTTTCAACAATAAAGTAAAAAATGCTAGAAAAAATTATCCTTGTTTGCATTGCACTTTCGGTATTTGTTATTCCTTTAATGGCTCTTAGAGCTATCATACACGACAAAAAGAATAGATAGAGTTTTTACTTCGCCACTTTTTTAACTATTCATTAAAAGTAGGCAGAATTAAAGTAGGTAGAATAGGATAAATCTAAGACAAGGAAGCCATATTATGCTGATTTATGTCTCCATCACTCAAGATAAGGCGGAACATCCAATCAGAGATTGGAAAAAAATACAAATCAAAGACCTAGCAGAGCTCCACAACATCATTAAAACATATCCCTACTCTAATGCAAACTTTTATGATGGCTACCGCAAGGCAGATAACATTATATCATTTAACAATCTTCTCATTTATGACATAGACAACAATAAAGATACGCCCAATCTCACAATAAAGCAAGCGGAAATATTGCTTACACAAAATCAAATCCACGCCCTTATTATGCCTACTAAGAGCAATAATAAAGAAAAAAAAATGGGCATATTGCACAAAGATATAGAATCCTTATTCCAACAGTCACTCCGTACGAGTTAAAACAAAAGGATGAATTTAGAATATTCCAAGAGCTTTGTGCTAGACAACTAGGCATTATGGACTATCTTGATAAAAGTGCGCTGAATGATATGTCTAGATTCTATTATGCAAGTCCCATCTCAGAATCTGGAAGAATCACAAATGGAAAGATTTTTGATACAAGAGCTCTTGAACAACAAGCTGGAGAAATAACAAAACAAAAAGAATTGGAGAAAAAACAAAGAGAAGCCATTATAAAGGAGATTCAAGCAAATCAAAATGCTTATAAACAAACACAGCCCACCCAACATTAAGATAAATGTTTATCATTTGTATCACTTGATAAATATAACGCAATGATAAATTATGATATTCAAATGATTGTTGAAAAAATGAAAGCTGTGAAATTTACAAGGACACTTACATAATGATAAAAACCACAGATTCCAAATATGCGATTATCCCAAATGCGAATCTCATTCACGATTTTAAAAGTGGAAAAACCTACAATGTCTATACCTATCTTAGCAAATTCAATAATACAAACAATGTAAATGCTGTAGCGAGAAGATTCCAAGAATTAACAGGGGAAGAAATTCTACAGGCGAATCACAAACTTATCCTAGATGCAATCACAGAAGCTTGTGATAATGGAGTATCTAAAGACAAAGAGCTTGAGGCATACATAAAAGAAAAATTTGGAGTAAGATATGTCAAGTTTCACTACGGAAGTGGAGAAAGCTTTATAGAAATCGCTGATGTAAGAATGTTATTAAGTGAATATGGTGCAGACATAATCAAAAGGCTAAGAGAAAACAGAGAAAAAAGATAATTAATAAATACTAATTATATGTATAATAATATCTAATTTACATTTATTAATTACTTATTATATATAATACACTGAAAACCACCAGAGATAAATACAAGTATTTTATATGCTATAATCTCATTCTTTGCCACAGCTTGATATATTTCACAAGTTTAATGCGAAACCAACCTAAGATACAAAAAACATAAGGGGGCAAAATTGATGACACAAGTAACAAATAAATATGAAACATATAGTCAAAAGCGGCTAGTTTCAACGCTCAATACCATACAAAAAAACATCGCCAAAACCCAAACCGAGCAAAAAAGGATAGACAATAAGCTTAATAAATTTCTTGCCGATGAAGTTTTGGTAAGCCAAGCTCTTAGCAAAAATCTAAACCCCACACCTATTGAAGATTCTAAAATCATACAAAAAATCAAAGGGGCTAATTTCTCACAAGATGAGCTTCAATCGATTAACGCCGAGCTTGAAAAAGATATGCAAGAGAGCTAATGACTAAAGTTTTTATTAATAATAGAGCACAAAAAGAGCTTGAAAAAAAATTGGAAAAGCAATGCTCTTGCTGCAAAAAAGATTCAAATATTCCTTACAGAAAGACTTCCAAACATTGAAAATCCTTGTTTCTTGCCAAATGCCAAAAAGCCAAAGGTCGTGATAATCAATACCGCTGGAGACTTGGGGATTATAGGGTGATAGGCATTGTTGAAAATGGTGAATTTTTAATTGTAAATATTACAAGAATTGCCCATAGACAAGGAGCTTATGACTAATGCGAAATTCAAACATTGACTTCAAATCCCCCATTCTAAAAGCAAAACAAAAGAGAACTCAGATTCTCTAGGACACCATATACTTGAAACATCTCCAGCAATTAGGAAAATAGCAAGAACTTATTTCAATCTATTATACATATAATGTATGTATAATATACTAATTACATACCTAAAAATTCAAAGGATTGCTATAATAGTTTCAGTAATCAATGAAAAGGGTGGGAGTGGAAAAACAACTCTCGCCGTAAATCTTGCTTGCAAACTCTCGCAAGAAAGAGATGAAGTTTTACTCATTGATGCAGATCCACAAAGAAGCACAGAAGCTTTTGTTAATATCCGCACAAATGCAGACTTACCACTCATTTTCAATTCAGTAACAAAGCTAGGAGATGGGTTAGCTAGAGAAGTGAGGTCGCTTTCAATAAAATATGATTCAATCATTATTGACACATGCGGAAGAGATTCAAAAGAAATGCGTCAAGCTCTAGCTATTGCGGATATAGTTATTATCCCAATTGTGCCTAGTCAATATGATGTTGCAGTATTAGACAAAATGATTTCACTTTATGATGAAGTGATTTCAGGCTCACTAAGAGAAGAGGAACCAATCGCACTGATTGTCATAGATAAGGCTTCTCCAAATCCATTTTTGGAGAAAAAAATCAACGACTTAAGAGATTATATTAATGAAAAGAATCTTAAGAATCTCCACTTAATGAACTCTATTATTCACGAACGAGAAGCGTTTAAAAATGCCACTGCAGCGGGGCAAGGCATTACAGAATTTTGTAATAAAACCGACAAGGCATATATTGACTTCGTCTCATTTTATGAAGAGCTTATTGCCTACATAAATCAATAGATTAATAAGGAGTAATAAATGGCAGGACTTGCAGGCATCAAAACAAATTCATTTAAAAGCGTAGAGCTCAACAGACCAAACTCAAAAGCGCAGGATATAAAAGAATTTATCAATAATGCGGAGGGCGAGACAGCAAACAAGAGTAAAAAATGGGTGCTCCATTCAAACCAGAGCAACAAAAGCGATCTTACAAATTAGCTATATCTTTTACACAACAAGAGCGAGAAAGCATACAGAAAATGGCTGAACAAAAATCTATGAACATCACAGAATTTATAAGATATAAAATTTTTAATGCAAATTGATTAAGCACACTAATGCTATAATCACAAAGCCAAAGAAGAGAATAGGCTTTAAGGATCATAAGAAAGAATAAGAATCCTACTCAAAAGAGAAAAAAGAAATGACAGACAATAGGAAAACGCTAGAAAATTTGTTTGGCAACATAAAACAAAACATACTCATAGCAAATACACCAACGCAACAATCAAATACAACAAAATTCATTTGTGAGAACTTTATACCCATATGCAATAATGGATAACTCTCTTAAGTGCAAATGGTGGTGTGGGAAAGTCTTTTCTTGCCGCCAAAATTGCTTGTCGTTTAGCAAAATCTCAAACAAAATGTCTCTTATGGCTTAGCGAAGACACACAGCAAACAATCAAAGAACGATTAGAAGATATTTGCTCAGACATATTTCAGCTTAATGTAGACATCTAAAGCGATTATGAAGGGATCTAGATATTCTTTCCTATATCCATATTTGCAATGAAATGCCTCCTCCTATCACAACAAACACTCTTCCATATTTTACGGAGCTATTTAAAGACTATAAGCTTATTGTCATATATCCTTTAATCGCATTTTATGATGGCGATGAAAATAGTAACTCACAGGCAAGAAGATTCATGGATTGTTTAAATCATATTGTGCGGGAAAATGATCAAGCCATACTTATTACACATCACAACACCAAAGGCAACAATAATGAAACAAGTAAAACAAGGGGGCAAGTGCTTTTGTTGATGCTGTGCGCATTGCCTATGAGCTTAATTTTAAAAAGAGTAACAATCAACAAAACTTAGCAAGCCAAGAACGAGAGCTCAAGCTCATAAAAGATAACCTAGGCATCACTAATTCACAAGTATGGAAAGATAGAAGTCGAATAATAAAAGTCATTCCTAGAAAAATCACACTCTTTCAAGTGAGTACCCACTACCCCCGTAAGCAATTTATCAAAATTATTGATACGCACGAAGAGAGCTTGGAAGATATACAAAGATGGGAGAATGAAAAGAAAAAATCTAAAAAGGTAAAATTATGCTAACTGTACCAGCCACAATTGATGAACTTTTTCATGTTAAAAAACAATTTGATGTGGGATTCACTTCCACCAAGTTAGAAAATATAGTAGGAATATTCCTGCCAAGTCGCAATATCACAAAATCAAGAATATATAATGATTTTATAAAGAAAAATCAAAAGTATGTTCTACAAGATAATGAGCACACAAGAGTAACTATCACTGGAAGACTGCTTACACAAAAGCATAAAGATGTCTTAGAATCTCTTATAACAGGAGTTCAAGGAGACTATGGAGAAATAGAACTACATAAAAGAGAGCAAATATTCAAAATAATAACAAATCCAAACCAAGCAAAACAAGCTTATAGTGAGTATAGCGGAACTCAAACTAACGCTACTTGGTTTTATGAAAAGCTCGTAGAAATTGGAGATTGTGGCGTTCAATTAGATTCCAAAGATGAAAACAACACATCAATATATTTTACATTCATAGATTCTATATATAAAGATGATAACAAAAAATAATTAATTTCAGCATAGCCTACACAAGATTTCTTGCAAAAACATTGATATATGATTATCAAGACTATCTTAAACCAATTTTAGGATTTAGTAATTTCTGCAAAAAAACAAACAAGAAGCTTAAAGCGTGAAATACACACTGAACCCATAAGGTCCATAATGCACTTTATGCTAATGCACAAAACTAGAACAACCTATAAGCTCGAAACAATATTCAAAGATCTAGGTTTTTATGAAATTCTATCAAAAAGACAAATACAAGAACTTATGTCAGATCTTAAAGATGAAAAAGTCAGAGCATATCTAGAATAATAGCAGTGTAGAAGACAGAGAAAGAAAAATAAGAAGCCCTATAAACAACGAAGACATTCTGCCAAAGAAAGGAAAAACAAGTAGCCAAATCACCCAACAAACTCTATTCTAGATAATATTAAAGCTCTTTTTTCTTAAAAACAAATTGCTTTAGGTTAAATCTTACTTAAAAGTTTGGATTCTCGCTAGGAAGCATTAGCTCTTCCTTCTTTGACAGCAAAAAACTAAAAAACCGATTCTTTTTGTTTGATACGAGTGAAAAGCTTTATAATATTTATAATACTTTATAGAAGCTTTGGAAAACTGGTAAAAGTTCAACAAATTTGGCAAAAATAGCGATAAAATTAGTAAAAGTTCAACATTTTTCATACTATGAAGTGCAAATGAGATTTATCTTTTTTGTTTTGATGTTTGAGGATATGCTGATGATTATATAATAATTTTAGTTTATATATTAAAAGTATAATATATATAATTTTAATATAATAGATGTTTAATATACAAATAATATTATTAGATATATAATTATTATACATATATTATATGTTTTTTAATTCCCAATATCTATAACTTTAAGTTTTGGTATCACAAGGGTGGAAAACTTAAACATCATAGAATCTCGCATCAAAGGGCATTTCAAGGAAAACACATTAGTTTGAAAAGCATACTTTTCAAACTTTTTTATATATTCCAAGTTAAAAATCAACTCGAATGCACATTTAACTATTGTATGTATAATTGTATATACAAAATACAAGGGTAGCTTTATGAAGACAGCAATTAACATAAGACTAGACAATGATTTACTCAAAACATTGGATCACGCGGCAAGAGAAACAAATCTCACACGCACAACACTCATAGAAAGAGCCATTATCGCTTATCAGGATAGAATAGATGAATTGATGAGTGATACTATCCTTGATGAGCTACAAGAAGGCAAAAGAACAACCTTGCCATTACAAGACTTTTTTAGCAAAACAGGCTTAGATGATGTATGAAGTCTTTGTTGAGGAAAAAGAGAATCTATTCATTGCCCATTTAGCTCTGAAAGACAAAAGAATCATCAAAGATAAACTTTTAGATTTACAAAATGGCAATTTCAGTGGTGATAAAGCACTTAAGGGCAGACATAAAGGCAAATTTAGAAAAAGAGCTGGGAATTTTAGGATTATCTATCAAAAGCAACAAGATAAACTAATTATATGTGTGATTCGTATTGCAGATAGAAAAGAGGTTTATGATTAAGTTTGTGTGTAAGTGTTTTTTGTTTAAGCCAAAAAAAACAAGGATAAGACAAAGCTAAGTTTGGATTCTAATTTGGGATTTTAAATGTGATATAATTGTGATTAGAGGTTGCCTAAGAGAGTGCGACCTCTCTTAGAGTAACCTACTTCCTTACAAAGGAGGTTACGATGAGTAAGATTTGTCTGAAAATCTTAGTCGCTATGATACTATTATGTCTCATAATAGTCAAGTGCTACTAAGATAATCCATAGCCTACCTTGTAGTTAAGGGGTAGGCTAGTCTTACTCTACTCTCTTACTTAACGCTATGGATTCTAACAATAGTGCCAAATGCTATCAAACAAAGAATCTTGTATCATTCCGCCAAAATAGATTTTTGAATATAAAGGATTCTAGTGATTGAGGAACAAATCATCACTCTTTTTTCAAAACAAAGATTAGAATCTTATGACAATGATTTAGATAAACATTTTGACAATCTTCGCCTTATTGCAGGGCAATACTTGCCTTTAATCTTCTCAATCCTATAAACCCTACCACTTTTCTCAAGCTCAATGTAGTTTGTCATTTTCTACTCCTTGTAATAAATTTGAAGCAGGATTATAAACCACAGCTTTGACAGCGTTATGATAAAAAATTGAAAAAGTGAGATAAATTTGTAAGAAAATCTTCAAAACTTTATTCTAAAGCTGTCATTCATCAAAGTGTTAGGGCAAAAGGCATTTTATGGTCAAACCCTAAAAATATATTCATTTTCCATAGGCATAGATTCTGTATGTAATGGCACATTGTAGAGTTGGCTTAAATACTTTGAAGTGAGTAGATGTTTGGCGTTTCCAAAAATAGCATTTGTGTCTTGTGGTGAATCTAAGCAATCAGTGATTTTATGAAGTAACACGACTTTATGCGACAAAAATCTAGCGTGTGAAGGAAAATGTGTGTTAAGAATAATGGTGCAGCCGTTGTTGCTAAGGCGTTTTAGCATATCTAAAATGGTTTTTTGATTATGAAAGTCAAGGTTTGATTCTGGCTCATCAAGGATAAGAATCTTTGGATTTTTAACTAAAGCCCGTGCAAATAGCACCATTTGCAATTCTCCGCCGCTTAAGTTAAGGCAAAGCTTATGCGTTAAATGTGTAAGATGAAGCTTGTCTAAAATATCGTGTGCTTGTTTAAAATGTGTCATATTTGGCTTAAATCGCACAGATGGATTGCACCCAAGTGCGACCATATCAAGCACCTTGATATTAAAGATTTGCGTCTTTGCCTGTGGGACATACGAGATAATTTTCCATAACTCTTGCTGATTGTAAGCTTTAAGTGATTTTCCAAGCAAGATACTCTCCCCAAGATTCCATTCAAGCAGCCCAACCATACATTTAAGTAGGGTTGTTTTACCCGCTCCATTACAGCCTAAGATACCTAGCACTTCACCTTCTTGTAGGGTAAGATGGATATTATTGAGAATCTGCGTATTTTTTCTTTTGAAACTTGCATTGTTTATGGCAAACATTTTATCCCCTTTGATTTTTGCGTAAAATATAAATAAAAAATGGCGCTCCAACAAGTGAAGTGAGAATTGATATAGGGATTTGTTCGCTTGAAAGTGTGCGTGATAGGGTATCAATAAGCATAAGGAATAACGCACCAATAAACATACTAAGCGGGATTAGCTTTGAATTTTCATTACCAATGAGTAGCCTAGCAATATGAGGCACAAGCAGCCCCACCCAGCCAATAACGCCACACA
The DNA here is from genome assembly GCF_000155475.1 of Helicobacter cinaedi CCUG 18818 = ATCC BAA-847. Taxonomy (GTDB): domain Bacteria; phylum Campylobacterota; class Campylobacteria; order Campylobacterales; family Helicobacteraceae; genus Helicobacter_C; species Helicobacter_C cinaedi. The sequence goes on from NZ_DS990393.1 coordinate 309,332, forward strand.
TACTTATTGAGCAAGCAACAATCATTGTGCTTGAAATGATGATATAAGCTCGCAAAAGTGTGAGATTAACCCCTAGGCTTTTGGCTTCATCATCTTCTAGCATAAGGAGATTGAGCTTCCAACGCAAGATAAAAATAATGACTATGCCAAAGATAATGCCAATAAGATTGAATATGACATAGCTTTCCAATGCCACATCTAAAGAGCCTAAGAGCCAATAGGTGATGGTTGGGAGTGTGTCTTGTGGATCGGCAATGTATTTGACTATGCCTATAAGACTTTGGAACAAAGCCCCTACGATAATGCCGCTTAAAATCATTGTGGTGGTTTGAGATGGTGCATTTTTGTTATAGCCAATACACGCAACTAAAGCAAGTGAAAGAATACCAAAGATGAATCCAGCAATGCTGATATAATCCATACTTAATCCTAAAAGCAGTCCTAGCACTGCACCAAAACTTGCTCCACTTGTAACGCCTAAAATATCAGGTGTTGCTAAGGGATTGCGAAATAGACTTTGAAACGCCCCACCAGCTACACTTAATCCAGCACCAACAATAATGGCTACAAGAATGCGAGGAAGACGAAAATAAAAAATAACATTATTTTGCGTCTCATCTCCATTGCCACATAGCACTTGGATAATATCTTCAATGGGCAGAGCATATCTGCCACTGCTTAGACAAATAAGAGCAAAAATCACTATGATGAAAGAGCCTAAGATAGAGGCAAACATTGCTTTTAGAATCTGCATTAATAATTCCAGATATATTTAACAAAAACATTTCTACCCGGCTCTACAAGAGGATTTGTCAGTGCTATTTGGTGTTTTATGCTTTGGACGGTTACAGGGTTTCTGCCAACTTGATTAAAGAGATTATTTGCTCCAATTAAAAGCTCCATATCTTGTAGTTTTGTAGAAAAACCACCAAGTTTTAATCCCAAGTATAAATCTGTCATTGTATAGGCTTGTGTTGCCCTCTCTTCCTTTGGATCTATGCGAGTTTTTGCTCCATATCCCCTTTGTGTGAGATTGACATACCATTTGTTAAATTGCAGTGATAAGGATACCTGACCATAAAGTGGTGCAAGATAAGCAATAGGCTTATTGTCTGTGAGATTTTCACCATAATTATAAGAGCCTACATAAGAAAGCATAAGCCTATCGTCAAAGAAGCTATGTTTCCCCTCAATTTCTACACCTGTGATGATTGCCTTTCCTATATTTTCATATCTATAAGCGTTATTTGTGTTAGCTATTGCACTTTGATAGGAGCTAAGGGCAAGCATATCAGTATAATGTGTAAAAAAGCCAATTAATGAAGCGTAGTGATTATCACTTTGGAATCTAAAGCCAAACTCAGCACTTTGTGAATATTCTGGCTTGATAAGAGGATTTGCGATAGTGAGTGTTGAGCTGCCACTTGGTGTGACTTGCATACGCGTACCAGCACTTGGATTTTTGAAGTTGTGACTGACATTAATCACATTGCTTATATAGTCATTAAGAAAATACACTGAACCAAGAGAGCCTGTGATAGCACCGCTGTGGATTACGCTATTTTCATCAAGGAGGCGAGAGTTTTCAATATGGATGGCTTGATTATTGTTGGATTGTTCCGTACTTGATTTTGTTTTTGAAATTGTTGTGAGTACATAGTCTCCTCTAAGAGATGCCAAAAGATACCAAGATGGAGTAGCGCTAAAATCATCTTTAATAAATAAAGCAAAATCGGTGGTGCTAGATGGGCGGTTTGTTGTTTTGCTTGTGTTGTCTGCAAGATTATTTTGCCTTACTTGTGTTGGAGAGTAAGAGCTTTCAAATTCAGCTCCATAAGTAAGATAATGCTTGTTAATTCTACTATTAAACACTAAGCGTCCGCCAAAGTAGTTGTTGTTATAAACTTGTTGATGAATATTTTTTCCATCTGTAAATGCGGCGCGATTATTCCAAATATCCGTATCCCAATGTCTGTAATAGAGATAGCTTTCCATAGATTCTGCAAAAGAGAGTTGAGATTTTTTCATTCCTACTCTTAAATAATATTCGCTGATTGGATCTTCACTCATTAAGATTCCATAGCTTGATCCCGGTGCTGCACCTAAACCTCCAGCACGATGAGATTCTACTCTTGTATAACGACCTTGAGTATAGTAGCGCGTAGAATCTTTGGTATAGCCCAAGTTAAAATCCACGCCCAGATAGTTAAATGATGAATTTTTTGCTTTGTATGAGCCATTTTCTTTAATGGGTGTAGTGTAGTCTTGTGCTGTTTTTGAGCTTACTCCAACAAGCATATCCCAGCCTCCGCCACCACCAAGCACTTCAGCCCTTCCGCCAAAAAGATTATTCACGCTTCCATATTCTAAGGCACGGATTCTAGCTGTGGCAGCAAAAGTATCGCTTTGTGTATTGTATGATGAAGTGCGAGATCTAAAATTTACAACGCCATTCATAGCATCACTTCCCCATAGTGAGCTTGCCGGACCGCGTATAATTTCTATACTTTCAAAGGCGTAGGGATCAAGGGTGTTGAGTTCTAGGGTATTGCGACCAGAGTATCTCACGCCATCTATCATTACGATGGAGCGAGAGCTATTGGAGTTTTGCCCACGAAATGTAATTTGTCCATTAATGCCACCAGAGCGAGAGTATAAGATGCCGGGCACAGATTCTAGGATAGATTGTATATTGCCATTACTTTTTTGGAGCAAGTCCTTTTTTTCAACAACACTAATCTGCTTAGATTGTAGCTCTATGGGTAACTCCGACATAATCACTTGTGCTTTGACAACAGATTTTTCAAGCTTGACATTCCTTTCTGCACTGCTTATTTTTTCTTCTTGCTCGTCAGCTTGCATATAAACAGGGAGCATAAAACAACAAAGAAAAATAGATACACTTTTTTTGGTAGAGTGTCTCATTTTGAATCCTTTTTTTATTAAAATAAAAATAAGAGCGGTTATTATATTGAAATAAAAAACAAAATGCAATATAATCCACAAAGTTTATAAATTTACTTAAATAAAAGGATAAAAAGATGTCTAGTAAATGTGGTTGTAGTGGTTTAAAAAATAACTTAAAGAATCTTTATCATTATAAAGAAATTGAATCTTTTGGTAAGATTGCTTATCTTGAATCAGGAAGTCTAAAAGAACAGAGTGTTTCAACACATTTTTTATATAAGCATATTTTGCAGTATGTAGATTTGTATAATGAATTTCACTCGCTTGATTTGAGCGGATTTTGTGCGGTTGTTTTGCCTATGGGGATTGATGAGTATTATCTCTCACGCTTTAAAGATAAGATTCTTAGTTTTCTTGAATCTGGGGGCGTGGTGCTATCTTTTATGAGTGATTTTATGCGGATTTTACCTTATAGTAAGGGCTATGTACAGAGTCAAGTTCCAATTAGAGATAGGGTTGTAAAGTTTGCTAAGAGTGAATCTGCGGCAATTATTTTTGATGGAGTAAGGGAATATGATATAAATCATAGGCGTGGTGTCAAAGGATTTTTTAATCGTGGGTTTTTTGATATGAGTGCTTTTCCACATAAAGTGGAGCATCTCTTAAGTGATTGTCAGGGGGAGTGTGTTGGTTATATTGATAGAGAATCTACCCAAGGTGTTATTCTATCAACAGCAAATGCGGATTTATTAAGTTTTGGGCTTATGGATAATACGACAGCAAGAAGAATGGGGTTTAATCTTCTGCAATGGCTTGGTAGGGAGTTAGGGCGGATTAAGCAAGATGGGGCAGCACACAAGATTGATAATGTTGGTAATGTTGATAATATGGCAGAGCAAAAATATAAGACTTCGCAAAATTCTTGTGATACAAAGCTTAATTATTTAGACTTTGTGCCTAATAAACATATACAAAGCCTTTCTTCCCATAAGCTTACAAATGCCATTATCACAGGTGGTAGCTCATTTCATAGATATTTTTTCACAAATAAAAATGAAAAATATGCGCATTTCTTCTCTAAACGCTGCCATTTTTTAGATTTACAATCTTTGAATCTTGAAGCGTTTGATTATATTGTTTTAAGCTCAAGAATGGACGCACATAGCTTGGTTAAGCATAAACAAAAGTTCATTTCCTATTTGGAATCTGGAGGGCATATTGTTTCTTTTGGCGAGATTGCGCAAGATTATTTACCAAATATTAGGTGGAGAGATTATCCTGTCAATTTTTGGTGGTGGCTTATCCCTAATGCCGATATGCCTTTATATGCCTTAGATTCAGATGGGAATAAGGCAGAAAATTCTACAAAAGATGGTTTATTTAGCAAAATGGCGGTTAAAGATGCAAAGTGGCACTACCACGGAGCATTTTATCCGCCAAAAAATGCTCAAAATATACTAGTCAATGAATTAGATGAAAGCATTATTTATAAGGATACAACTTTTAAGGGGAATTTATATGTTACCTCGCTTGATCCGGAGTTTCATTTGGGGCAGGGATTTATGCCTGCGACAGAATATTTTTTTGACACATTTATGCAGTGGGTTGAGAGTGATATTGTATGTGCGAAGGGGGTGCGATAATGCGTTTCATAATGCTATATGTGCTGCTTAGTGTGAATGTGTTTGGTGCTTTTCCTTATATGTATAAAGATGATAAAGGATATAGTGTTGAGATTCCAAAAAAGCCTACTCGCATTGTGATTGGGGGCGGTATGTGGCCATTGCCTCCTGTTGTTATTATGCTTGAAAAGAGTGCAAAAAGCATCGTGTATATGCCAAAATCAAGCAAAAATGCGTTAAAAAATTCCTTTTTACTTGATATGTTTTCCGAGATTAGTCGTATTCCAAGTGGAGAGAATGAAAATATAGAAGATCTTCTTTCGCTTAAGCCAGATTTGTTTGTGTGTCATAGTGCAAATATCAAGCTATGTCAGGCAATGAAACAAAGCAAGATTCCAACAATAGAGCTCAGTGTCAATAAATGGGGGTATAACTCATTTGAAACAATCAAGGGTTGGATTACAGTGTTAGCCCCTATTTTAGATGTTGAGATAAAAGCAAAAAGATTTTTAGACTTTACTCAAAGTATTCAAGATGAGATGATGAAAAAAGTAAGGGCAAAATCAAATAATGATAAGCCAAAGGCATTGGTGATACATTATTTTGAGAGTGATAAGGCTATTTGGGTAGGCGGCATTTTTGCGGATTATTTATTGCAAACAAGTGGCGGACAAAATGTTATTGCTAGTCAAAATATTGTAAAAATAACACTTGAAGATATATACAAACTCGATCCGGATATTATCTATATTAATAATTTTAATACGCTTATGCCCCAAGATATACTCAAAAGCCCATTGTGGAAGCCCATCAAGGCAATCCAAAATAAAAGAGTCTATAAATTTCCATTAGGCTCATATCGCCCATTTGCTCCAAGCGTAGATTTGCCTATTTTGCTTCAATGGCTTTATATGTGTAATAATCCAAGTGAGATGGATTTTGATACGCTTTTGCACTCTACTGAAGTATTTTATAGCACATACTTTGATTTACATTTGAGTAAAAAACAGATAATGAGCATTTTTTCTCCCACAAGGGAAGCTGGAGAGATTAGGTAGGTTAATGTAAAAGAAATATAAATAACCATAAAGAGATATTTTAGATGGCATAATCAAGACTTATGGACCAAGGTTTGTTAGATATTATGACCAAATAGAAGAAGTGAGGCGGAGCAGAAACCTTTTGGCACTACTCACTATGTCGCCTCTTGAATTTCATCCGCAATCATAGCTCTGCACTCTTAAAAACAACTTATATCTTGGAAGTGGTGAAGCCTTTCTAAGCGTATTGTGATGATATGCGCATTAAACCTAGGAATCGTTCAAAGGTTATGAAATACGAGCTTGGACTCTCAAGCCTTGGGCGTGAGAGAGTGTATTAGTTAAATGGGGGGGGGCTGTTAAAGAAAGAATCTAGTGGGGATTACTAGAATTCAAATTGTTAAAAAATATTTAAAGTAATTCTAAAATTGAAACAACTAGAATTACCCCATTACTTTCTAGAGATAGAAAGTAATGGCTTACTTGTAAAAGTAGGTTTCCCTATCTTAGAGCAGGGGTTATTCACTTCTTTAGTCTATCCCTATGATATTTTCTTTGATTCTTTGTTTTATTAATGCAAATTCTTTAGACTCTATATTTGCAAGTAATCTTTCTACCCTTCTGCTATCAAACACTTTTATTTGACTAAGTAAAGCAACTTGCAATCTTCCTTTGCTATCTATGAATTTGTGATAGAGCTTCCCACTCTTGCCCTTAGATTTACCACTAAGTGGAACACTCAAGAACATTTGATTATAGAATATATTGAGCACAAGCACAGGGCGTGTAAAAGCAGAATCTTTTCATAAATCTCGCTTCCTATATTTTGTCCTATGGCTACCCAATAAATCCTGCGTGGCTGTATGTTTTTCTTGTGTGTTTTCTTATGAATTGATTGTTTAGTGATATTCCACAAATCAAATCTTGCGCCTTCGTTCATTATCTATCCTTGTGCTATTTAGAGATAGATTCTAGCACAAGTTTATCTTGTTTGACACTACACTCTAGATTCTGTCATTTATGTTGCCAAATAAATGCAAGAAAAATGTGTATTATCTAAGAAATCTCATTTGAAATGAGATTCAACAATCCACTATAATTGCTCCCGCAAGCGAACAAATAAGTCTTACAAATATAGCAAATACTACATCTTCAAAATAAGAATGATGTAGTAAAACACATTTCATAAAAGGAGTAAAAATGAAGGCAAGTGATTTTGATTTTAGGGTATGGAACAAGAAGACTAAGACATTCACATACGCCAAAAACGATTCTAAACTCACACTAGGTTTTTCTAACAAAGATTGCGGAGAAGTAGAGCTATATGCCTACTATGATGGTAAGCCTATGTGCTCTAGCGATATAGAAATGGATCTTTGGAGTGGATTCATTGACATTGATGGGGAAAAAACCTATGAACGAGACATTATCGATAGTGATTTTTCCATCTATGGCTTAGTGTTTTATGAAAAGGGTAGATTCTTAGTTAAACACGATTTGCTTGATGATGTTGAAAGCCTAGATAAAGTAATCAAATACACCACTGAAGTGGAATTGGCAGTTGTTGATAATATCCACGAGAAGAAACTGCAAACGATGAGCTAAAGCCTAAGAGTCTTTACCAAATCAAAAAAGGTAAAGCAATAAGAGATTCTAGGCATCGTGCTAGAAAGGTGCAACTCTCTAGATTATGCTTACTTTGCTAAGCAAGGCAAACTGTTATAGCTAAGATTAGCCAAATAATCTTAGTAGCCATACTACTACAAATATCCCAAAGGAATAAAAATGGAAATATTTCATAGCTACACAAGAAAGCAAGCCATTCAAGATGGCATATTAATTGACATCACGGCGGAATCTAAGGAGTTTGGCTTTGTTTATCCTATTGCTATTACAGATGGACTATTTGCAGAGCTTACAAGCAATAAGCCCGAGTATGAAGCATATACGGCAAGACTAAATGATGCCTTAATGCTCTTATATCTTAAAATAACTCACTGCAAAGATGAATCCATAGTGTTTTACGATATGCTTATTACAAATGCTAAAGGACAAAAAGAAACCTTAGGTTTAAAGTGTATTTGTGATGGTGATGATGAGTAGCGAGAACTAGGATTCTGCCTTTAGAGATAGGAGTCTTGTTAGCTTCTTTCTTTGATAGTCTTATCTTTAAGTTAGGTTTCTCATACCCTCCCATTTGAACTAGCATTTATCTAAATCCTTATCAAAACTGAGCTTGTGATAATTCTGCAGTCTGCATTTAGCACAAATAAGTGCATCAACAAAATCTATATGCCTATGCTCTATGATATTGAGCGTTTCAATGAGTATGGCTTTATCTTTATTCACTATGCCTTCAAGGCAAAGAATAGTCTTTAAATCCTGCAAGACTTCAGCCTTATTAATCTTATAAAACTTTGTTAGCACAAAATACGCCTCCATTAGCACTTCACTTAGAATCTCAGCCTTCATATCGCCATTTTCTATCTGCCTAAAATACTCACTACTAACTGCTAAAACTCATCATTATCGCCAATCAAAAAGCGGATAATGATATTTGTATCAATGAGATAGACCATATTTCTCCCCTAGGGCTTCAAGCATAGCTTTTTGTTTTATGTCTTCTAAGCTTGTATTTTTGGCGTTTTGACTTGCTTGATTTTTATATTTGCCTGCAAGTGTTTTGGCAATAGAATTTTTCGCTTGATTTGCTGGATGGACAATCGCTAATACCTGATGCTTCCTTTTATCTACAATTTGTATAGATTCTTTTAGGTTAGAAAAAATAGCTGTATTTTTTTGAATCTCGCCAATCCCTACACTCAGCATTTTCACTCCTTTTATATAAAGTATTAAGAATTATACATAAAATAAGCATATAACTAATGAATGTGTATTTTACGATTCTAAAAACCCATTTGAAAATACTCTACGCATATACTAATAAAACAGTTCTACATTAAGAAATGGGGTTTTCTTGCTAAAATATGCTATGATGAATATAGAAATTCAATTTGTTGAAACAAGAAACTTACATCTCTTTAGACAGTAGGCGATTCACGGATATGAAAATAGGCAACAAGGAATAAAAGGAGGTCAAATGAATCCGCAAATTGATTACGCTAAATATGAAAATATGACTGCTAGGCAAATTTTTAATTCTTTAGAAAGCACCAAGAAAAAGATTGAAAAAGCAGAGCAGATGAAGAAAGAAAATGAAGCCTTATTTGCTTATCTAAAATCCAAGCTCAATGAGAAAGTCAATGAGCCAAAGTTTGTGGATTTTAACAAATCCGCATCCGCAAACACTGCCAAAAAAATATTACACTCTATGAGCGATGAGCAAAGAGCGGCAATCCACAATCAAACACTAAATTATATGAATACTGCGGATAGCGATGATTAAGGTTGTCATAGAGAAAAAAGCGGATAAGTTTCTTAGTAAATTACTTCGTGGCAATCAGCAGCAAGTCGCTTTATCAATCTTTAATTTTCTCTACAATCAATTACCAAACCTAGAAAGCGACCCTAGATTTTTAGCTAATGCCAAGCATTTAAAAGGCTTTGATGACAATCGCTATCGCTGGCGATTTGGTAATTATAGAGTTATAGGCACAGTCAATGCAAATGGTGAAATAACAATAATCCAAATCATTGAAATAACTTATAGGCAAGGAGCTTATTAGGAGTGATAGACTGCTGACCAAAATGAAAGGGAAAAATTCGCCGAGAATTAGATTCAACTACTTTAAAAAAACTTTCCATCAAAAGAAGGTGCTCTTTTGTGGCTTTTTTCTTTAATAGCTAAACCCCTTCCCCCAAAACAAGCACAGATTCTATTAAGTCATCAATATCGCCATCTAAAACGCCTTCTGTATCGCTTGTAGCGTAATTGCTCCGCAAGTCCTTTACCTGCTGATAGGGGGCTAGGACATAGCTACGGATTTGATGTCCCCAGCCTATCTCGCTTTTTTCGGCATTTGCCACGCCCTCACTTTGTTTCAACCGCTCTAGCTCATAGAGTTTGCTTTGCAGCATTTTCATAGCTGTTGCCTTATTTTTATGCTGACTGCGATCATTTTGACACTGCACGACTATGCCTGTTGGAAAGTGCGTTATGCGGATAGCAGATTCTGTCTTATTTACGTGCTGTCCGCCCGCACCACTGGCACGATAGGTATCAATGCGAATGTCCTTATCCAAAATCTCAATGTCTATGTCTTCACTCAATTCCGGGCTTACCTGCACACTAGCAAAGCTTGTATGTCGCTTGGCATTAGCATCAAATGGGGAAATTCTAACAAGCCTATGCACACCATTTTCGCTTTTGGCATAACCATAGGCATTCTCACCTTTGATGATAAACGCCGCCCCTTTGATACCCGCCTCTTCGCCATCTTGATGGTCTAGCAGCTCCACTTTAAAGCCCCGCCGCTCACTCCAACGCAAATACATACGATATAGCATACTTGCCCAATCTTGGGACTCCGTCCCACCGGCTCCGGGCTGAATGGTAATAATAGCATTTGATGAGTCAAACTCCCCACTTAGCATAACCTCAATTTCTACCTTTTGTATATGGCTTTGCAAAGATTCTACATTTTCAAACAACAGCTCCAAAGTGCTAGAATCCCCCTCACTTTCTGCTATCTCAAATAGCTCTTTTGCGTCATCTAGCTCGGCTTTCATCTCTGTATAAGTGCTTAAAATCCGCTCACATTTTCGCTTTTCCTTTGTGATTTCCCCCGCCTTTTTTGCGTCATTCCAAAACTCTTGGTGAGATTCTAATGCATTAATCTCATCCATTCGCTTTTGCAAGGAATCTGGGTTTAGTATCTTTGCTATATTTTGTGCTTTATTTTGCAAAGTTTTTAACAACTCGCCATATTCATAAGAATCCATTGTGTGCCTTTATTCCAAAAATATTAACTATGGATTCTAGCATAGAATCTAAAAACTTCTTGCACTTGCAGCATATTTACAGCGTAAAGCTCCACGCCACGACAATATTGACAGTTAAATTAACCGTTGTATTTTTCAAAATTCTAAAGCCTTTGAATTCTTTTGTCTTTAATAGGGCTAAATTTAAGAAACAATCTTTGCCAAAAGTGAAGCTTTTGAGTGTTATATCTTAAAAGTAAGCTTAAAATTTCCTTTCTACGAAACATTATAGCTGTATTTATAGGACTTAAAGCTCCACCTTGCCCCTCAAAGCCATTTGGATTTGCCCCATTTTCAAGCAAAATCTTTGCCACCTCCTCATAACCCTTAAAGCAAACTCCAGCAAGTGGCGTGTGTCCTTTATCATTTGCCTTATCAACATTTGCACCAAATTCAAGCAACAATTTCACACATTCAATGCTGTTGTGATAGCTTGCAAGCATTAAAAGTGTGTCGCCCTTGTGATTTGCCAAATTTACATTAAGTCCATTTTCTAACATAATTTTTAAAGAATGAACATCATCTTGCCTCGCAAAATCAAAAGAAAATTTAACAAATTCTTGCATTTTTTCATATTCTTCTTTAGTCAAATTCATTGTTTTCCTTTTATTTTTAAGGGCAGATTTGCCCTTAAGTTTATTTTAGAAGCTGGGCTATTCTTGCTGCATAGTTGCTATCAGCCTTATTAAAATGCTCTAATTGCAACTTAATGATTTTTTCATTTATGCCTTTCATCGTGCCTGCAATCGTTTGACAAAGCCGCTCTTTCTCATCGCTACTCATTAGCCGATACAAATCACCCGCTTGTGTGTAGTAATCATCGTCATCTTCTCTATAATCCCACTGCCCGAGTTTGCTTTCACTCTCAAAGTTTAGCGGGTCTAAAATCGGCTCTTTTAAACTCCAATTATCCTTATATCCGTCCAAAATACTAGGTTCATAATTGCGAATGCTGCCATACGCGCCATTTGTCATATAGCCATCGCGCACACTAGAATTAAGCGCGGATTTTGGTGCATTTATCGGAATCTGATGGTGGTTAATGCCTAGTCGGTAGCGTTGTGTATCCCCATAAGCAAAGAGTCTGCCTTGAAGCAATCTATCTGGACTATACCCAATGCCTGGCACCACACTAGCGGGATTAAACGCAGCTTGTTCAACTTCGGCAAAGTAATTTTCTGGGTTTTTATTAAGTGTCATAATACCAATCTCAATAAGCGGATAATCCTTATGACTCCAAGTCTTTGTTACATCAAATGGGTGGAATCGATAAGTCTTTGCTTCTGATTCGGGCATTACTTGGATTGAAACTCTCCATTTGGGATAATCGCCCTTTTCGATTGACTCAAACAAATCGCGTTGATGAGAATCCATATCTACCGCACGAATCGCTGCCGCCTCTTCATTTGTGAGGTTTTTTATCCCTTGCATTGTGTGAAAATGAAATTTCACCCAAAATCGCTGATTTTTGTCATTGATAAGACTAAAAGTGTGGCTTCCGTAGCCATTCATATTGCGGTAGCTTGCAGGTATGCCTCTATCGCCCATAAGATAGGTGATTTGGTGCAATGCCTCTGGGGTTTGACACCAAAAATCCCACCACCGCTCAGGGTTTTGGATATGTGTTTTTGGGTCGCGCTTTTGGCTGTGGATAAAATCTGGGAATTTGTAGGGGTCGCGTATAAAGAAAATAGGCGTATTATTGCCAACTAAATCCCAATTTCCCTCCGTAGTGTAAAATTTCACCGCAAAGCCTCTAGGGTCGCGCACCGCATCGGCTGAGCCTAACTCTGGGGCAACGGTTGAAAAACGAATAAACATAGGCGTTTTTGTGCCTTTTTTAAATACCGCTGCTTTTGAATATTTGCTAATATCAGCAGTAGCTTCAAATACGCCGTGTGCGCCACTTCCGCGTGCATGCACTACGCGCTCGGGGATTCTCTCTCTATCAAATGCCGCTAGTTTCTCTAAATACCAAGTATCTTGCAAAAGTAGCGGTCCGCGTGGTCCTACGCTCATTACATTTTGGTTATCACCAACTTGGCGTCCTGTGGTTGTGGTTAATGACTTGAAATTTGCCATTTCGTCTCCTTTTGGTTAAAAATTTAAGCAGTGAATATATATTGCTTAAAAAATATTATACAATAAAAATTATTGATAAATAAAATTTTTTAAATATTTTTTGATTTTCACATATCTTGTAATTTTTTAAATTTTAAAGACAAATTTTTGAAAATTCAAATAAAAACTTTGCTATAATGGCAAGGTTCGTTTGATAATCGCCAAAGGCTCTAGCTTGGCAAATCCAGCTAGGGCTAAAATGCTACCAGCAATGGGTGAAGCTGCCCTACCAAGACAAGAAGCTATCTCAAGGGGTAAAACCAAGATAATAGACTTAATGCCAAGCTTTGGAGCGAGATTTGCCGCGATGTTTCCAATAGCACTAAATGCCGCTATCCCACTTCCCATAATGATTGTAATCCCAAAGACAAGGAAACTTAACACGATGATACAAAGTAGCACGGCGACATTCCCCATACTTGCCAAATACCCCACTATGACTTCAAGTCCGCCTAAAGCCTTTATCCCTTCAGCAAACACACTTGTAGCGATGATAATACTCACTACAGAGACAAAAATCTCTGCCATTGCCTTTAGCACCACAACAATATCTTCACTCACTCTTTTGCCGTCCCTATGGCGTATAAACTCAATCAAAAAGCAAAAAGAGATAGCGATAAAATTTGCACTCACCACATCAAGCTTGATTCCAGCAAAAATATGTCCCAAATAGCAGCACAATAGGTAGCCACGGCAATAAAATATAAAAAACGGGCATTGTGGGTTGGTAATTTCTGCAACTTCTACATTTTCAGCCGATGAGTTTGCTCTATCTCTTTTATCCACATACGCATAATACAGCTGTATCACAAGAGCGATAATAACAACATACGCCACAACATTCCATAACTGATAGTTCAAAAATAATCCCACAACATTATCAGGCTCCCCTACCATTTTTGCCATATTGATTGAGTTGCCATCTTTTGGACAATAATCAAGCGTAATGAGTGATAGCACAGAAACCGCTGTGATAGGGCGGATTCCAAGAGAGATAAGCACAGGATAAATACTCGCTAACAGCAACAAAATAAGCTCAGCATAGCTTGAAATAACAATCTTTAGCATCATACCCACCACAAAAGTCCCACTTAGGATAAGGTATTTATTTTTGATTTTGCCTAACGGGGCATTTGCGACAAAGGCGAGTTTTGAAGAGAGGCATTGATATGCTTCATATATGTAGCAAACCCAGCCACAGACATAATAATCAATCCAACTTCTGAGTGTCTTTGCAAAAGTAGCTGATAGGAATTTATACACATCTAAAAAACACATTGAGAAGGGGTATTTTTAGGTAGTGGCACTTCCGCACCATAGAGAAAAAACGCCCCACACAATACAACTATGCCAGAGAAAAGCAAAACAAAAATAGGATTATATGCCTTTAGCACATAATATCCCGTGCCAACCACCACTAAGAGTGTCAAAACTATGATAATACGCTTATCACTGCTCCTTTGCTGAATTACGCCTACCGCCCTTAGAATCTAGCATAAAATTTAAAAAAGAATTTAAACAAAACCTTTTTCAACCCTAATAAGATTCAAAAATCTTAGCAATCCGCTCATTATTATCTGTTTTGCTTAAAGCCAACATCAGCAACACTCGTGCTTTTTGTGGATTCAAATCATAGCTACTGATAAACCCAAGCTTAGAATCCTCCTCATTTGCGATGACTAAGCCATTATTCACCCTTGAGCTTTGCACCACCACTAAGCCATTTTGCATAAGCTTTTTAAGCATATCTTTATGATTTTTGTGAATGCTCCCTGCTCCGCTTCCTGCAATAACAAGCCCTTTTGTGCCGTGGTTAAACAACGCTTGAGCCGCCACTTGGGAGTTATCATTAGCATAGGAATAGAGAATATCAACTTTAGGCAAGGAATCTAGCTTATCTACATCAAACTCACTTTGCAAGGTATGAGGTTTAGCTGGGGTTGTATAGAAAAATGCCTTGCCATCAAGGATATAGCCCATATCACTGGCATTTGGTGAAGCGAAGGCATTGACATTAAGCGTGTGAGTTTTACTCACATATCTCGCACTCTGAATCCTATCATTCATTACCACCATAACGCCCTTGCCTTTAGATTCGGGATTTGCTGCAAGAGAGATAGCATTATAGAGATTTTTAGGACCATCGGCACTAAGAGCTGTGCTTGGACGCATAGCCCCCACAAACACAATGGGCTTATCACTTTTTGCCACTAAATGCAAGAAAAACGCACTCTCTTCCATTGTGTCCGTGCCGTGCGTTATCACCACACCATCAACTTGAGAGCTTTTAAGCAAGGCATTCACGCGTTTAGCAAGTCTAAGCCATATCTCATCGCTCATATCCGCACTATCAATATTGGCAATTTGCTCACTTTCTAGGTTTGCTACATTGGCAAGCTCCGGCACAGATTGCAACAAAGATTCTATACTTAGCACTCCTGCTTGGTAGCCTGTTGTTTGCAATGAAGAATCAACCGCTCCGGCAATTGTCCCACCTGTGGCGAGAATAACAATATTTGGCTTTGCTATATTATGTCGTGTATTATGCGAATCTTGCAAAGTTTGCTCCTTTTGCTCTTTTTGTTGCTTCTCTTTAGAATCAGAGCAGCCCAAAGTCGCCACAAGCATAGCACAAATAGCAAGTTTCCATAAAGTTTTTGTTACATAGCCCATACCAACCTCCTACGCTAAAACAAAATTCTATTGTAGGAGATTTAGTATTGTATGTCAAGGGAGATTTTGAAGGATTTTTGAGAATTTATTCCACTTCCGCATCAATGACATCATCATCTTTTTTCTTTGAATCCCCACCTGCTTGAGCATTGCCTTGCTCCTTAGCATAGGCAGCTTGGGCGAGTTGATGACTTGCTTCTGTGAGATTTTTAATCTTTGTTTCAAGCTCCTCTTTTGAAGCATTCTCATTTTTAAGCGTTGTTTCTAG
This sequence comes from Helicobacter cinaedi CCUG 18818 = ATCC BAA-847, assembly GCF_000155475.1. Taxonomy (GTDB): domain Bacteria; phylum Campylobacterota; class Campylobacteria; order Campylobacterales; family Helicobacteraceae; genus Helicobacter_C; species Helicobacter_C cinaedi. The sequence continues at coordinate 324,904 of NZ_DS990393.1, forward strand.
CTCACTTAACGCAGATTCTATTTTAGCCACTTCAGCAGAATCTAGCTTATCTTTAAACTCTTCAAGGCTCTTTTTGGTTTGATACACTAAAGAATCCGCACTATTTCTTAGCTCAATAATCGCCTTTTTCTTGCTATCTTCTTCCTTGTGAAGTTCAGCTTCTTTGACCATTTTTTCAATCTCTGAATCTGAAAGCCCACTTGAGCCACTAATCTTAATCTCTTGAGACTTGCCTGTGGCTTTGTCTTTTGCTGAAACGGTTAAGATTCCATTGGCGTCAATATCAAATGTAACTTCAATTTGAGGCACACCGCGAGGTGCAGCTGGAATCCCGCTTAAATCAAATCGCCCTAGAGATTTATTATCCCTTGCAAGCTCCCTTTCCCCCTGTAAGACATTAATGCTAACAGCAGGTTGATTATCTTCATAAGTAGAAAAGACTTGCGTTTTTTTTGTAGGGATTGTAACGCCCCTTTCCACGACTTTTGTTGAGATTCCACCAGCAGTTTCAATACCTAAGCTTAAAGGCGTTACATCAAGCAAAAGCACATCTTTTACATCACCTTTCAGCACCCCACCTTGAATCGCCGCACCTACTGCAACAACCTCATCGGGATTGACTGATTTATTTAAATCTTTACCGATAAATTCTTTCACTCGCTCTTGCACTTTTGGAATCCGCGTAGAGCCACCTACCATAACAACTTCGCTAATATCACTCTGTGATAATCCCGCATCTTTAATCACAAAATCAATTTTTTTAATCGTATCTTCAATCAAATCATCAATCAAGCTTTCAAACTTCGCACGAGTGATTTTTTTCACCAAGTGCTTTGGACCGCTCGCATCTGCGGTGATAAAGGGGAGATTAATCTCTGTTTCTTGAGCGGAGCTTAGCTCTTTTTTCGCATTCTCTGCAGCATCTTTTAACCTTTGTAACGCCATTACATCATTTTTAAGATCAATACCTTCATCGCTCTTAAACTCTTCAGCCGCCCAATCAATGATTCTGTTATCAAAGTCATCGCCGCCTAAAAACGCATCCCCGCCTGTGGCAAGAACTTCTACGACATTATCGCCCGTTTCTAACACGGTTACATCAAATGTCCCACCGCCCAAGTCATAAACCATAATCTTTTCAGCTTCTTTTTTATCTAAGCCATAAGCAAGGGCAGCTGAAGTTGGCTCATTAATGATTCTTAAAACATTTAACCCTGCGATTGTCCCGGCTTCTTTTGTTGCTTTTCTTTGAGAGTCGTTAAAATACGCTGGGACGGTGATGACTGCTTCTGTTACGCTTTCACCCAAGTAACTTTCCGCATCTTCTTTGAGCTTCATTAGAATCTTAGCTGAAATCTCTTGAGGCGTGTAAATCTTATCGGCAATCTCTACCGCACACGCGCCATTCCTATCTACAATATTATAAGGCAGTCTTTTCTCCGCCTCTTTTGCCTTATCTTCATTGAACATAAGCCCCATAATCCGCTTGATAGAATAAATCGTCTTTTTGGGGTTGGTTACCGCTTGTCTTTTTGCTGGCTCACCGACTAGAATCTCGCCCTTATCTGTGAAAGCCACGATTGAAGGCGTGGTGTTTTTACCCTCTTTGTTAGCAATGATTTTTGCTTCATTGCCTTCATATACCGCCATTGCGGAGTTTGTTGTTCCTAAATCTATTCCTATTACTTTTGCCATTTGTTATCCTTTCAAAATTAAATTTTAAGAATCTAGATATCCCTCATCATAAATTAAGAATCTAGATATCCCTCATCATAAATTTGATGAGTTACTATGCCATATTGTGCGGTGAACTTTATAGTTTCTCCAGATGTGTTTTCTCCGGGCATATCAGGGCATTCTCTACTCATTACCGCTTGACAAGTAACTACACCACTGCCCTATCAACAGAAAGCATTTTTGCTCCACTATATTGATACAGACAATCGCCAGATTCTCCATAGCCCGACATAGAATCTACAGCTTCTTGGCAGGTTGGCATCTCATTAGCCAAAGCCACATTAAATGCAACACCAAATATCAACACACCAACCAAACATTTTATTAGTTTCTTGCTCATACCTCCTCCTTTCTAAGATTCATTTTTCACTACGCTCACCATAGCTGGTCGTAGCACTCTTTGTTTATACACAAACCCTTTTTGTAGCGTTTGGAGGATTTCCCCATCAGCTTTTTCTTGGCTTGGCACTTGCATTAAGCATTCGTGCAAATTAGGGTCAAACTCCCCAACTGTGGCAATCAACTCAACGCCGTGCCTATTTAGCACCTTAATAAAACTTTCAAGTGTAAGCTCTAGCCCTTCAGCAATAGCCGAAGCTTGTGGATTTTGCCGTGCAGATTCCAAGGCTTTTTCAAGTGTATCAAGCACAGGAAGCAAATCGCTCATCACACGCTCATTTGCATATTCTAAGCTTTGATTCTTATCTCGCTCTAAACGCTTTTTTGTATTTTCAAAATCCGCAAAAGCCCTTACATATTGATCTTTTAGTTCTGCGTATTTGCTCTCCCAATTTTCATTTTGCTCATCTTGAATCTCGGTGCCGTCTGTATCTTGGGTTTGACTTTGTGAATCTGTGGATTCTAGATTCTCATCTGTATCCTGCAAATTCTCAAAATCTTGGCTTTGTTTGTTTTCTTCCATATAAACCACTCCTTTTTTTAAGATTGAATACACGAATAAAATTGCGTAAAGTCTCTATCTAACGCCCCAATACAGAGCATTCTTGCTTTTTTATCCATTCCTTTTTTATCAAGGCAGGACTTTAGCCTTATCTCTTGCATAATGGCTAAATATCCGCTAGGCAACACCTCCTCACAATACATACCATTCTCTAGCGTATCAAACATATCTCCGCTAATGATATGATGGAATCTGCCATCATCGTCCTTGCAAACTTCTGCCAATGCACCAACGCCAAAAAATCGCAAGTTGCGACTCTGCACACATTGCAACACATCAAGCAAGGCTGTCGCACGAACTTGATAAGCAATTTTTCTCATATCTATCACATCTAGCCCCTTTAACTCGCCTAAGAATCTTTCCAAAGCACTGCTAAAAGGCAGAGTGATACCGATATGCTCAAAATCAAGCAAAAGCTTATTGTCTATATGAGACACAGATACAAACTTATTGCTTTGCTCTACGCTTAAAACACAAAATATGTCACAAGCCAAACATGCCTTTTGAATACATTCCATAGAATCTGCCTCTATGGTAGATATTGCATCAATATGCCTATACCAATACGCTTTCAAAGCACTAAGCGTAGGGATACGCCCTCCACTGATATGCGACTGAAACAATAGCCCCTCATCGCTCAATGCCTTAAAATAATTGCGTATAGTTGCAGATGAGATTTTTGTATTCATTAAGGTTTTGAGCGATTCAGAGCCAATAGGCTCTTTATGCTGCAAATACTCAACGATAACACGGCAAAGCAGTAAATCTTTTTTGCTCATCACTTCCTCTCATTCCGTTTAGACATACTTTGCAATTTGTTTGAAAACTCGCAATGTATTGTATTGTTTGCTAAGTTTGTTTCAGGTTTCTAATGAAACGGGTGGCATTGTAACATAAAAAAAGTAAATAAATTAGCAAATAAATAAATATATTGCTAAAAAATAGCAAAGTTTAGTATATTTATATAAAGTTTTATAAATTTTTTTAATTAGATATTCTAAATAATTTATTTTAATGTGAATCATAGACTTGAGATTCTGTCACTTACAATCCCATACGCAACAGGACATTTAAAGATTATTTTTATATAAATACGAAATCATTGTAATGAGATAAGGAAAAGATTCTAAAACACGACAAGCTTGATAACTCGTTTTAGAAGTGTGTAACAAAGAGAAGAATTAAAATGAGAAATGAGACTTAAAGGTGGCGGAGCGGACGGGGCTCGAACCCGCGACCCCCTGCGTGACAGGCAGGTATTCTAACCAGCTGAACTACCGCTCCATAGAATATCGCTTAGCAAAAAAATATTAAGTGGTGGTCGCTACAAGGCTCGAACTTGTGACATCCACCTTGTAAGGGTGGCGCTCTACCAACTGAGCTAAGCGACCAAATGAGATAAGCAAAAATAAAAGTGGTGACCCCTAGGGGATTCGAACCCCTGTAGCCACCGTGAAAGGGTGGTATCCTAACCGTTAGATGAAGGGGCCACTTTTATCCTTGGTGGTGACCCGTGTTGGATTCGAACCAACGGCCCATTCCTTAAAAGGGAATTGCTCTACCAGCTGAGCTAACGGGTCATCTGCCCTTCAACATTGTATCTCAAGCATAACATTGCCATTGCCCCATTGCCTTAGACACAAAAGAGCGAAATTATAGTGAGTTTAACTCAATTTGTCAAGAGTCTAATGCCATTATCAACATTTCAAGTGCTTTAGCACAACTTTGAGACTGCACGGATAGTCTATCCCCACCAAAATGACAATACGCAATATGCACACTCTCGCCCTTAAGCTGCACACCTATAAACACACTCCCCACAGGCTTTTGACTACTCCCGCCACTTGGTCCTGCAATGCCGCTTGTAGCCATTGCCACATCAGCTCGTGTCTGTTGCAATATCCCTTCACACATTCCCCTAACTACCTGCTCACTTACAGCACCAAATCGCTCTAAATCTCTCCTATCCACGCTAAGCCAAGAAGCTTTAATCTCATTAGCATAGCTTATCATCGCACCATCAAGCACATTAGAAGCTCCAGCAAGAGAAGTGAAATGATAACTCAACAATCCGCCCGTGCAGCTTTCAGCTATGCCCACTTTAAGCCCCTTTTGAGATAGCAAAATAAGGGCTTTTTGCGCCAAATTACTATGTAAAATTATGGAATCTGTAACGCTTTTTGGCTTCATTTTGTAACTCCTTGAAACAAATCTCTGCTTACGACTTGATTTTTATCAAAAAACAATACATTATAATAACATAAATTTTAACACAAGGAGTGGGTTATGGCAAAGCAAGAACGACAAATCGTCATTCGACCAGAGAGCGAAAGGAATGTCCAAGATATCTACAAAGCAAAAAATGGGCGTATGAAAGAGGATTTTTATCTTGAAGAGCTAACAAAACTTCAAATTGAGCTTTTAAAGCTTCAAAACTGGGTGAAAGCCACAAAGCAAAAAGTCATCATTATTATGGAAGGACGCGATGCAGCAGGTAAAGGTGGAACAATCAAGGCTCTAACAAGCCATATGAATCCACGCGGTTGCCGTGTAGTTGCCCTAAATAAGCCTACTGAAACAGAAAAGACAGAGTGGTATTTTAAGCGATACATCAGCACATTGCCAAGCGGTGGGGAGATTGTCTTTTACGATAGGAGTTGGTATAACCGAGCGGGTGTTGAAAAAGTGATGAATTTCTGCACCCAAGAGCAATACAAAGAGTTTATTGTACAGGTTGCTAACCTTGAACAAATGCTTATCTCAAGTGGAACAATGATTTTTAAATATTTCCTTGATGTAGGCAGAGATGAACAAAAACGCAGAATCTTACGCCGAAAAACAGATCCTTTAAGAATGTGGAAGCTTAGCCCAATTGATGGTAAATCGCTTGATTTGTGGGAGCAATACACAGAAGCATTTGAAAAGATGTTCGCACGCACACACACACACATTTGCCCTTGGACAATTGTCAATACAAATGATAAAAAACGTGCAAGGCTCAATATCGCACGAGATATTCTAAGCAAAATTGATTATGAAGGCAAGGATCAAACTGCCGTATGTCTTTTGCCAGATCCTAGCATTGTATGGACTTATTCGCAATATCAAAGCACTCATCTTGACCCTGCAAAAGAGATTCAAAAACAGCTCAAAGAGCTAAAAGAAGCCAAAGAAGCGGAAAAGAAAGAGAAAAAAGCCCAAAAAAATGCTACAAAAAAACAAGAGATTGCAAAACAAGAATCTAAAGCAGAATCCAAAATGGCTAAACCAAAATCTAGCAAAGATTCAAAAGTAGCCACAAAAGAAAAGTCCCAAAACAAGGCAAAAGAAGCAGACCAAAGCGACACACTTCTCTCTAAGCCATAGAACACTAGTGGGCTTATCAAGCGAGATTCTATAAACTTATAGAATCTCCAAAAAAATGAATATGAGAAATACCAAAAACTTTTCTTAATCCCCAAAGTCAATACAAACTCACACAAACTCACTTCCCCTTTTAAGAGATTTTAACTAACTTAAGATACAATGCCAAAAATTACACAAAGGACTATACACTATGGATTTCAAAGGGGAACTCAAAGGCAAAAATAATATGAGCCTTGCCACGCCACTCTATGCCAAAGACTTAGATGAAAACTATTGCATTATTGACATTCGCTATCCAGAGGACTATGCACTCTGCCATATTAAGGGTTCTTTACAGCTTAATAATCCCTATGATGTGTATGCACATATCAAAAAAAATAAAGATAAAAAATGTGTGCTTGTGTGCTACTCTGGGCATACGGCAAGTATTTTAGGCACAGAGCTTGTGCAAGAGGGGCTAGAGAATGTCTATTTCTATGATGATGAGTTTAGCTCCCTTGCTCAAGCAAAGATTCAGCTCATCACGCAGTAATATCGCAAAAAAGGAATGTTATGACAGATATTTTATACACGCTTTCAAATATCAATGTGATTTTTTACATTATTGCCTTTCTCTTTGGTGGCATACCATTTGGTTGGCTCCTTGTGAAGCTTATCTACAAGCGAGATATTCGCCAAATAGGATCAGGGAGCATTGGTGCTACAAATGTATATCGTGCGGTAAAAGAGATTGATGAACGCAAAGCAAAAATGTTTTCTATTCTTACCATTATCCTTGATGCAACAAAGGGCTTGATTGTCGTAGCGTTTGCTAAAATGCTTGGACTAGGCTTTTCAGCCCAGTGGCTTATCGCACTTTTGGCGATTTTAGGGCATTGTTATAGCCCTTATTTAGGATTCAAAGGCGGTAAAGGCGTAGCAACTGCCATTGGCTCTGTTTTACTCCTTATCCCAGTGGAGGGGATTTGTGGGCTGATTGTGTGGGGCATTGTAGGCAAAGTCTTTAAAATCTCGTCTATCTCATCACTTGTTGGCGTTTTAAGCGGGATTATTCTTACATTTGTTATTCCTTATGTTGTGCCTTTGCCAGATTCTATATCTATTATCGCACAGATTGACACACACACGCCTGTGGTGCTTATAGGGCTTTTCATTCTCTATACACATATCCCTAATATCAAGCGACTTTTTAGCGGTAAAGAAAGCAGAGTACTGTGAGTGCAAATATCACACTCCACATTGAAAATGTCCGCATTCAAGCCATTATTGGAATCTTAGAGCAGGAACGCCACGCTCCCCAACCTATTGAGATAAATGCGGAAATTACCTACGCCTACACAGACACATTTTTAGACTATGTAGGGATTTGCAATCTCATCACCACATCTTTGCAAAACAATGCCTATGGGCTTTTAGAAGTAGCCTTACTTGATATGGCTAAGATTCTAAAGACACAACACAGCAATATCCAAAAACTTAGCCTTTGTATCAAAAAACCAACCATTCTTAAATCTTGTGTTGTAGGAGCAAGCATTACACAAGATTTCACGTAAGATTTTACGCAACCCTAGTGTCTTAACAATCCTAATAGAATCCTGCCCTTATTGCTCTTTTTGTAGTAGCCTTTTTAGTCGTCTCTCATTGGCTTCACTTGGCGTTGCACCTAGCTCAATGAGTTTTTTTGCGATCTCAATTTGAGGCTTTTTTTGAAAATTCTTAGCATTGAGTGCTGCATCAAGGGGCGTTTCACCAGCTTTCAGTGAATCTATAGGGATTTGTTTTTCTTTAATCAAATATTCCAAAAGCTCCATATTGCCATCGCGTGCGACAAAGTGTAGCATATTCCCTCCACCAAAATCACGCAAAAAACTCTCATCAAAATACAGCATAAGCTCCAAAATATGAGAATCCCCAAAAGCTACAATACCATTACTGTTTGGATGTTTGCGGTTATTATACTCCGCCCCTTTTTTTAGAATCTCCCAAAACATGCCATAGCGATGATACATCGCGGCTAAATCAAGTGCCGAAACGCCATTGACATCAAAGATTCTATCTTGTAACTGAAATGCTCCAAGCGAAGAGTAGTGATCCAACATCATACGATTAATATTAAATCTTGGCTTATCTTTTGTAAGCAAATCAACCCTGCCAGATTCTGCCAAAATAAGCTCAAAGACATTATATGAATCAAACACGATTGACACCATAAGCGGTGTGATTTCAAGCCGTGGAGCTTGGGTTGTGTAGAATAAAAAATACCTGCTCCACTGATTATTATCAAGCATTTTTTGATAGCCCTGCACATCATCTTCAATAATCACCCTAAGCAGTTTTTGCTCAATCTCGCATTCTTTCACTGCTTCACCGCCTTTATAGTGAGACTTTGGCGTTATCCCTTTAAGCAATTCTACTTTTTTGCAATCTACTTCTAGCAAAGCCTTTAAACTCTGCTCTAGCGTAGGGGGATCTTCCAAACTCCAAGATTCTACAAACCACCCGCCAAAAGCAAACTCAAACGCACACAGGCTAATAAAAATATATCTATGGAGCATTCTTACTCCACACCCACCATAACCGATGTGGCCTTGATAATCGCATAGGCTTCCTTGCCTACTTCAAGCTGCAATGCTTGTAAAGATTCTAAAGAAATGGTAGAAGTTATCACATTCCCCCCACCTATATCAATCTCTACAATCGCATTTACACTGCCTTTTTGAATAGAAACGACCTTGCCCTTAAGCTGATTTCTCGCACTGATTTTCATTGTGTATTCCTTTTTAAGCGAAATAAATCCGCCATTATCTAACTTTTCTGCCAATGTGTCAAAACAAGGATTAACCTTTTTTTGAATCTAGCCCCCTATCTACCCTGCAAATGCCATAAATGCCCTAAATCTTGCCAAACTCTCTTCTAATCCCAAAACAAACAATGCCTCGCACACGCCAATGCCTCCACTTTTACCTAGTAGGGCACAACGCAAAGTCAGCATAAACTTGCCTATTTTTATACCATTTTTTTCAGCAAAACTATGTAACAGCTCATCAAGATTTTGAATCTCCCATTTTGCCCCACTCAACTCATCGCAAAACGCCCCCAAAGCCGCAATAGCCGCCCTATCAAGCTTGGCATACATCTTTTCATCATACGCACTTGGAGCATTCATCACTTCTTCAAAGCCTTGAGCAAAGCTAATAAGCGTATTACACCTATCTTTTAGTGCGTTATAAAGCACATCTCGCTTGTGAGATTCAAGGATTTTTACCCCAAAATCTAATAGCAACGATTCAAGATTCTCATTTGAAGTTTGCTTCAAATAATGCTGATTAAGCCATAAAAACTTTGTCTCATTATATGCACTAGGAGAGCTGTTTAAGTCATTTGGATTAAAAAGCTCTAACATTTCTTTAAGGGAGAAAATCTCCTTATCCCCATAGCTCCAGCCGAGCCGCACAAGGAAGTTTAAAATCGCTTCAGGCAAGTAGCCCATTTGCTTATAGTCCATTACACCCATTGCCCCATCGCGTTTGCTTAGCTTCCTGCCTTGTGGATTTAAAATCATCGGCACATGATAGAATCTGGGTATTTTAAAACCCAACGCTTCATACACAATAATCTGCTTAGGCGTGTTGCTCAAATGATCATCACCGCGTATGACATCACTTACCCCCATAAGTGCATCATCAACCGCCACCACAAAATTATAAGTAGGTGTGCCATCGCTTCGTGCTATGATAAAATCATCTAACTCCTTTGCTTGAATGTTAATTTCACCCTTCACACCATCTTTAAAGCTCACACTCCCTTCAAGCGGAGCTTTGATTCTCACCACAGGCTTTACGCCATCTGGTGGTGTGCCTGTAAAATCACGATAGCGATTATCATATCTTGGCGTTTGCTTATTTTTCTCTTGCTCTGCTCTAAGCAAATCTAGCTCCTCCTTACTCATATAACAATAATACGCCTTGCCCTCATCTAAAAGCTTTTTTATATATTCCTTATACAAATCAAATCGTTTGCTTTGATACACCACCTCGCCATCATATTCTAGCCCCACCCACTCAAATGCTTCAATAATCGCCTTTGTCGCATCAAGTGAGTTTCTGGCTAAATCCGTATCTTCAATGCGGAGCAAAAACTTCCCGCCATTTGCCCTTGCGTAAAGATAATTAAATAATGCTGTGCGTAGCCCACCGATGTGTAAATAGCCCGTAGGTGAAGGTGCAAAGCGTGTGATAATCTTTTCCATTTTCTGCCTTTTTTGTTTTGTGAGAGATAAAATTTGGGATTGTATAGGAATTTAACTTAATGCCTTATTTGATATTTTTCACTACAATTTGACACTCTTAGAATTTCACTTAAAGGAAAGATATGTTTGCAATCACAGGTGGAGGGACAGGCGGACATCTAGCCATTGCCAAAGCATTAGCACAAGAACTGAAAACCCAGAATCTTAAAGCTATTTACATAGGCTCAACCTTAGGGCAAGATAAAGCGTGGTTTGAAAAGAGTGATCTTTTCATGCAATGTTATTTTTTAGAATCTAGCGGCGTAGTGAATAAAAGCGGTTTCAATAAACTTAAAGCCTTATGGAAGCAGTTTCAAGCCACTTTGGAAGCTAGGAAAATTCTCAAAGCCCATAAGGTTGCACATATTATCAGTGTGGGTGGATTTAGTGCAGGTGGGGCGAGTATGGGGGCGATTCTAGCTAGAATCCCCCTTTTTATCCACGAGCAAAATGCCATTAAAGGCAAACTTAATGAGATTCTTACCCCCTTTGCTAAAGCCGTTTTTGGTAGTTTTAGCTCAAATTCTAAAAACTTTATTCACACTTCATATCCTGTAAGAGATGAGTTTTTTACCACTTCTCGCATAAGGCAGGAGTGTAAAAATATCCTTTTTCTAGGTGGCTCTCAAGGAGCAAAGGGCATTAATGACTTTGCCTTAAAGCTTACTCCCTTGCTTTTACAAAAAGGCATAAATGTCGCTCATCAATGCGGAGAGCGAGACTTTGAACGAGTGAAGCAAGAATATGAGAATCTTGGAATCTTACATAAAGTTGATTTATTTGCTTTTGATAAGAATCTTGTAACGCGTCTTCAACAAGCAGATATTTGCATTGCGCGCTCCGGTGCTTCAAGCCTGTGGGAAATGGCGGCAAATGGGCTTATCGGCATATTTGTGCCTTATCCTTTTGCAGCAAAAGATCATCAATATTTTAATGCTAAAAGCTTTACTGGTGAGGGCTTAGGCTTTGTGATACGCGAAAATGAGATTAATATAGAATCTGTGCTAGGCTTTATAGAATCTTTACAAGGCGAGATTCTAGAGCAAAAATCAAGTCAAGTGATGAGTAAGATTAAGCCAAATGGGGCAAGGGAGATTCTTGATCATATCAATGCCCTAGCACCCATAGCAAAAGACTAAAAGCTATACCAAACATCACACAGCCCACGCATACATCAAGCCAAACAAAGGCTTTTGGCGAAGTAAAATAAGGCGACAGCGCATTTGCCCCAAAGCCAAGCAGGGCAAACCACGCCGCAGAGGCACTCACACAGCCTAATAAAAAATCAAGTTGAGATTCCATACTCACACCAACACTACCAAGCAAGACAATCGTATCCAAATACATATGGGGATTTAAAAGCGTCATAGCAAGGGTTTGAAGCAAAATAGCCTTGTGCGGAATGCTTTTCTGCTCCTGCGTGGAATCTAGCCGAGCTTTAGGGTACAGGGCGGATTTAAATGATAAAAACCCATAGTAGCATAAAAATATCGCCCCACATAAGGCTAGAATCTTGCTTAAAAAAGCAGATTGAGAGAGCCAAGAGCCAAAGCCTAGCACACCAATACTCATAAATACCACATCGCAGCCCACGCACACAGCACACACCAAAAAAGTATATTGCTTTTTTATAGCACATTTAATCACAAAAGCATTTTGTGCCCCAATAGCACTAATCAGCCCAAAAGCGACAAAAAAGCCTTGTAGATACTCCTGCATTTTCTTTGCTCCTTAAAATAATCTTACAATCCAAAAAAGCATAACGAGAGCTAAAATTCTAACCAAACAAAGTTACAGCATTTCGCCTATCCTGTATTAACTAAATATATATTTTTACACCCTACAATTTTGATTTGCTCGTTTAGCTTGATTTTCAAGTCGTGATTCCACAATCAAAGGTGTTTAATATGTTTTTATTTTTTTTTTTCAATATATGCGGATACAAAAAGTAATTTTCTCTGCTATGTTCCTATTAGCGTGTTTATCACATATATATGCCAAGCCTACGCAGAATATTCAAGTTATCCATCCAAAAATTGGCACAACCGCCACTTCACAAGATGAGAAAATCACACTCACACTTATCGCAAAAAAGCAGAACTACGGCGGTGATGCAAAAACACGCGAGAGTGCTATATATTCCCCAAAAAGTGTGAATATCCATACTGATGGCAGTAAATATTATGTCAATTCACTTGAAGGAGCTACGACTATCGTATTTGATGCGAAGACAAATAATAAAATTGCGACTATCAGTCATAAAATCACAGAAGCCCAAGATTCTTTATGGAGTGAAGATTCTGGATTCTATAAATTTACACATTATCCAAAAAATAATCACTTCACAGGTAAGCCTGTGGAATCAACCTTTACGCATAATGGCAAATATTTATGGGTGCCTTATTATCGCCGCTCCTATGATATAAACGCACAAGACCCTTCTGCTGTGGCAATCATTGACACACAAAGCAATGCTATTATTAGACTTATGGAAACAGGAGCATTGCCAAAAATGATTACCACTTCGCCTGATGGCAAGAGTGTGGCCATTTCACATTGGGGAGATAATACGGTGGCGTTAATTGATGTTTCAAGTGAGAATCCAAAGGAATGGAAGCACACAAAGCGACTTGTGGTGGATTATGTTTTGCCGCTTAATTATCCCTTAGATAAATCAGTTGATAGGGATACGGGCAGTGGCTATGCGTTGCGTGGAATGGCTTTTAGCGAAGATGGCAAATATCTGCTTGTGGGCTGTATGGGCGGAGGTGGGGGCATTGCCATTATTGATTTAGAGAGCGGCACATATTTGGGGCGTATGCTGGGTATGATGCCAAATGTGAGGCATCTTGTTGTTAAAAATGGCTATTTGTATTTAAGTGTAAATAAAGATGGCTATGTGCAAAAAGCAAAAATGAGTGATTTTATAGAATCTTTTAGTCAATTTAGTGCTAAGAAAAAACAGGCTATATTTAAAAACTGGCAGAATGCAAAGGTTGGTGCTGGAGCTAGAACGATAGAGTTAAGCCCAGATGGAGAATATATCTTTGTTGCGTGTAACACTGCCTCTATGGTAGCCGTAGTAGAATCTAAAAGTATGAAGCAGATTTTACAAATCAAAGCAGACTCATTTCCTGTGGGGCTTGATGTCAGCAAAGATGGAAAGTTTGTCTATGTAACCGCACAAGGCAAAGCAAAATATGGTGGAGGCAATGCGGTGGATATTTATGCAGTGGAATATAAATAGGACATAAAATAAAGCAAGATAGATTCTAGATGAGCCTTTAGCCTATCAAGCAAACTCAACACATCTCTCATAAAGCCCCTAGCAAAATCTTAAATAAAGTTTGCTATACTTCTGCCGACCCTTTCATCTAGTTGGCCAAGGATACCACCCTTTCTCGGTGGCAACGGAAGTTCAAATCTTTCAAGGGTCGCCATACTTTAGAATCTACATAACTATTTTATAAATAAGGACTATAATGAAACTTATCTCGTGGAATGTTAATGGACTGCGTGCGTGTATGAATAAAGGCTTTATGGATTTTTTTAATGAAGTGAATGCAGATATTTTTTGTATCCAAGAATCTAAAATGCAAAAAGATCAGGGTGATTTTAGCTTTCAAGGATATAGTGAGTATTGGAATAGTGCGGAGAAAAAGGGGTATTCTGGCGTTGTTGTGCTTAGCAAGATTAAGCCTTTGCAAGTAACCTATGATATGGGGATTAGCCATCACGATAAAGAAGGTAGGATAATCACGGCGGAATATGAGAGATTCTATCTTGTCAATGTCTATACGCCTAATGCTAAGCGGGAGTTGGAACGGCTAGAGTATCGTATGGAGTGGGAAGATGACTTTAGGGCATTTGTAAAAAAGTTAAAAAAGCATAAGCCTGTGGTGATTTGTGGGGATTTAAATGTCGCTCATAAAGAAATTGATTTGAAAAATCCAAAGACAAACCGCAGAAACGCAGGATTCACCGATGAAGAGCGGGGTAAAATGAGTGAGCTTTTAGAATCTGGATTTATCGATACTTTTCGCCATTTTTATCCCACACTTGAAGGGGCATATAGCTGGTGGAGCTATATGGGAAAAGCAAGGGAAAATAACACCGGTTGGCGGATTGACTACTTTTTATGTTCTACTTCTTTGGAATCTCATCTCAAAGATGCCAAGATTTATCCGCATATTTTTGGGAGCGATCACTGCCCCGTTGGTTTAAGTATGGATATGTAAGCGATATGAAAGCACAGATTCTAAAACTTCTTCAATTAAAGCAACTCTACAAACGCCAAGCTTGTGGGGAAAAATATGCAAATGCTCTTTTTGCCCCAAAATCCAACGCTCCCATAGGGCAAGACATAAACACCCTTATCAAAAATTGCTCACTTTGCAATCGCATTAAACATTGTAAAACCCCAAATATCGGGCTTATAAATCAAAATGCAAGTGTGTGCTTTATCAGTGAAATCCCTCTTGTAAGTGAATCTCAAGCATTTGTGCAAAATAAAAGTGCGATAATGTTACAAAACATCATTAGCAATGTTTTCAAGCTCTCTCTTTCACAAGTCTCTATCCTTTCACTCATTAAATGCGATTCGCTTAATCCACATTTTGAAAAAAGTGAGCTTCTTAGCTGTAAGCCCTATGTACTCACACAGCTTCAAAGCCTTGCACCAAAGCTCTGTGTGCTTTTAGGCGATGTGGTCAGTGAGCATATTTTGGGCAGTCATTTGGAACATAGTAGAATCTTATGGCACAATAACAGGAAATTTTTAGTTACTTATGCACTCAATGAGCTTGTGCGGAATCCCTCACTTAAAGCACAGGCACATAATGACTTTTTAATTGCGAAAGGACAATTATGAACATCTACTTAAAGCCTATTTTTGCCTTATGTTTGTATGGAATCTTAAGTGTGAGTTTAGCTATACACGCCTTTGCCAAAAGCTATATTATCTCACCCCTGCCCTTGCCACAACAGGAGATTTTAAATATTAGCACGGAAAAATGTGGCACCTCTTGTTTACTGAATTACTTTGCTAAGGGAGAGTTTTTCTCTTTTGTTGCCTTTTTTGACCCTAGTATAGATAATACCGATCTTCGCTCTAAGCTCTCTTCAGTCCTTGGAGACTTAGGCATTGCCGATCAAATGTTGCCACCGACACTGCAAGGCAGCGGGAAGATTAAACTCGCTCTTTTAATGCCTAAAAAAATCATAGGACGCTATTCTGCAAGTAGCATTGATACTATTTTAGCCTACCTTATGACGCGGGGCAATGACTTTGTGTTTGAGATTTTTGATAGCGGCGATGAAAGCAGATCAAATCTTAACAGCACTTACAAAAACATCGCAAAAGAAAATTATGATTTTGTCATTGCCATTCTCACACCAAAAGGAGCGCAAGAGTTTGCCACACTTGATATAAGTCTTCCCACCTATGTGCCTACCATTAATAGAAAACAAATCAACATAGGCTCTTTGCCTAAAAATCTTATTTTTGGCGGAATTGATTATGAAGCACAAATTGAGCTTTTGCTTTCTATTGCTGGGAGCAAAAATATCATCGCTTATAACGATAAAAGCTTTATTGGTAAAACACTTGGTGGAATTTTAAAAAACAAAAGCAACCGCGTTGTCTTTGAAGAAGAAATAGATTCAGAATCTGCTAAAACCTTTATGCAAAAATTAAGCAAACACGATCGTCTAATTGCCAATAATGTTGTATTTTTTAATACCCCTCCAGCAAGGACGGGGCTTGTGGCTTCACAGCTGGGACTTGCCAAAAATAAGCCTGATAAATTTCTCTCCGTCCAAACAAACTTCCACCCACAGATTCTATTGCTTATCCAAAAAGAAGATCGCAAGAATCTCTTTGTCGCTAATGTGATTAACAATCAAAATCCCAAACTTGTGGAATACACTTCGCTTCTAGGTGGTGATTTACGCTATGATTGGGTAAATTATGCCACTGCTGTGGGTGTGGAGCAGCTCATACTCGCTCAAATCAACCAAGGCAAACGCTTTTTTAATGAATGCGTGAAAGATGGGCAGGTTGAATACATTAATAGAATCTACAAAAGCGATGCAAAAAGCTTCTATGAATACCGATAAAGATTATCCCTTTAGCTTTGAAAACTCCGCTTGTGAAAGCTGTGGAGGCAAGTGCTGTGTGGGGGATTCGGGCTATGTGTTTGTAGATATTAAAGAAATGCAAGAAATTGCCTCTTTTTTGGGATTTAGCTTTGAATCTTTTACCAAAACTTATGTAAGAAAAGTGGGTTATAGATTTTCCTTTATTGAAAAGCCCTATCAAAATGCTTTAGCTTGTGTGTTTTTTGATACAGATTCTAAACAATGTAGCATTTATGCCTATCGTCCAAAGCAATGTCGCACTTACCCATTTTGGGAAGCTCATAAGAATCTAAACAAGCAAGATTTACAAACTCTGTGCAATGAATGCAAAGGTATAAAAATAAAGGAATATGTATGAAAATTTTGCGTGTTTTTGCCCTATGTTTTATTATGATAGGCTCTTGTTATGGGGCATTTGATGAGGATAGCTATTTATTTGAAGCTATTGAATATGAAGCACAAAATCAATTTGACAAAGCAAGGGATTTATATCTTGTGCTGTATGAAGAGACTAAAAAACTAGAATATTTTAAAGAGGCAATTATTCTTTCTTCAACGCTGAATAATCCCCACGCTACGCTTGATTTTGCCAATGAGTATGTAGCAAAAGGTGGGCAGAAAGATCTTGTTATCCATAAGATTTTTTTAGATTCTTATCTTAAGCTAGGAATGACGCAAGAAGCATTGCAGGAAGCAAAGATTATTGCTAAGAGTGAAAATTCCGCCTTGCTTAATGATATTCTAGGCTCACTTTATGCCACATTAGGGGATTTTAAAAATGCCCTTATCCACTTTGAATCTGCATACAATGAGAGCAAAGCCCAAGATGTGCTACAAAAAATTGTCGCTGTGCATTTAAGTCAGTCTCAACAAGAAAAGGCTTTGAAGCTCCTTAACTCTCATATTGAAAATTATGGCTGTTTTGGGAGTTTTTGTAAATTTAGCATTGAAGTGTATGGGAAATTTAATCAAATTGCTAAGATTGAAAATATTTTTGAAAAGTCCTTTCAAGCCCAGCCCAACATTGAAAATGCTCAAAATCTCATTCTTATTTACGCCCACCAAAAGAAATTCAAACAAGCCTCGCAAATTGCCACGCAATTCCCCTTTAAGCCAGAGATTCTCCTAGAGCTTTATATCGCACAACAAGATTATAAAAATGCTGCCAAACAAGCAAAATATGCCTATGATGAAAATAAAAATCCCTATTTTCTAGCCTTAGAGCAGATTTATACCTTTGAATCTAGCAATAAAAAAGATAAAAAAGCCATAGCAAATATTGCTCAAAATCTCAAAAATGCCATAAACCTTATGCAAATGCCCGATACAAACACGCCAAAAGATGAACGGATTGATAGTGCTTTGCAAAACTCGCAAAATACCGAGCTAGGCTTTTTGTTTAATTTTTTGGGCTATTTGATGATTGATTATGAGCTGAATGTCAAAGAGGGCGTAGAGTATGTGAAAAAAGCCCTTGAAATCTCCCCTCGCAACCCAGCGTATTTAGATTCTCTAGCGTGGGGATATTACAAGCTTAAAGACTGCAAAAACGCCAAAGAAACTTTTAAGCTTATCCCACAAGAAGAGATTAAAAAAGAGCAGGAACTCATAGAGCATAAAGCGTTTATTGATAAATGCTTTTAATCGCTTAAACCACACTATCTTTGCTTAACAATTCGCCCTCGTATAAAAAGATTGATGGGGCATAGTCGATGTTTTTCATATTATCCTTTTTAGCAAAGGATAATATAAGATTTTCTTTTGCACGCGTGATGGCTACATAAAAGAGCCGTCGCTCCTCTTCTATGCTTCCGCCCTTGCTTATGAGTTTGCGATTTGGAAATCGCCCATCCATTAAATCCACCACATACACATTTTGAAACTCTAGCCCCTTACTTGCGTGAATGCTTAATAGATTTACCCCACTACCCTCACTTGCTTCACTTGAGCCTAGAATCATCGCGTTTAAAAACTTCCCCAAATCATTGTGATTTTTTGCCAAATCAAGCAAAAGGCTGCATTTGCGTTTGATAGATTCTAAAGCCTGCTCAAGCCTTGCAGAATCTATACTGCCCTCTTTTGTCTTAGAGCGATTTTTAGCTAGATTTTGCATAATGTCAGTAAAAAACTTCGCATTTACAATTCGCTCAATCAGCCTTTTTGGCTCTTTAATATGCCTTATAGAATCTAGCATTTCATAAAAATCACTTAAAAATATCGCCCCCTCTTTTTGAATCTTTGGGTGTTGCAAAAGCGGGTGTGAAGCAAAGCCCCCTATAATATATTCATTAAACCTACCTTGAGATTCTAAAGCAAAAAAATCATCAAAAAGTCCAAGCTGTGTATTTTTTGCCCTTTGCTGATAGGCTTTTACATCACTCTTTGGCGAAAACATACCCCTATGGCAATCCCCCTCACCTAAGATAAACAACGCCTCATAAATATCCTTAGCAATGCTATTGCCTATGCCTTTGCCATAGCTCAGCGTATGAATATGTGCCATCATATCGCGTGGATTATGCGTAAGGGAGCAAATATCAAGTATCAGGCTCACTTCCTTTGTGTCAAAAAAGCTCACACTCCCCTTGCGTTTTGAAGGGATATTTAGCTCTCGCAAACTCGCCTCAATCCCATCGGCACTTGAATTATTGCGAAAAATAATAGCGGTATTTTCATAAGATATGTTGCTTAAAGCTATGCGTTTGGCAATGCCCTGATACTGCAAAAACAGCTCATCATACCACACAAGCTTTGGTGGGGCAAACTCACCTTGTTTAATCACTTCTAGCCTTTTGGGATATACCCGTTCATTTTTCTCTATCACTTTATTAGCAAGTTCAAGGATATGCTTACTTGAGCGGTAATTTTTGCTTAAAGTAAAAACTTTTGAATCTGCATACTTTTCCCCAAAGCCGCTGATTATGCTAATATCCGCCCCATTAAACGCATAAATGCTTTGGTCATAATCCCCCACGCAAAATAAACTTTGGGGTCTAAGTGCATCAAGGATAGAATCTTGCAGTGGATTAGTGTCTTGATACTCATCGCATAGCACTTCCATAAATGGCGGTGAGCTAAGCTCTAGCAAAGATTCACGATACAATAAAAGCAAGTCATTGTAATCCGCATAATGATGTGTGTGCTTTAATGCCTTGAACTCTTCCATTACATCTTCATAAATAGCAATATATGGCTCTTGCTGCGGATTCCTATCTACTATCCACGCCCCAAAGCCACCTTTATACGCAGCATTGACAAAAAGCGAATAGATTTCATATAAATACTGTGCGGAATAGGGCTTAATGGAATCTTGGCTAAAAACGCGTTTTTCATACAGACTTTTAAAGAGCATTTGCAATTCTTTAGGCTGTTTAAGATGGATATTTTTCATCTGTCGCAAATAGCGATACGCCACGGCGTGAAATGTGCCAGATTCTATCTCTTTAGCAAGGCTAGAGCCAAAGATTTTCCCCACTCGCTCAATCATCTCACTACTTGCTTTGTTTGTAAAGGTAAGCAATAAAATATCTTTAGGCTTAAAGCCCTGCTGCAAAAGATAGGCTATACGCCCCACAATCGTGGAAGTCTTGCCCGTCCCAGCCGAAGCGATAATAAGATTATGTCCGCTTGGAGCAGTAGCGGCGGCTAACTGCTCGGCGTTAAGGTTGGAGAGTGGCATTATTTGCTAAGTGTTTGTAGAATCTCAGGAGATAAAAACTCTTTTAAAGGTTGGACTTTGCTAAATTGCGGATATTCAGCCACAGGCAAAGTTGTAACCTGCAAACAAGAAGCATTGCTTGGATTAAACACAAAAGGTGCCATAAGATTCACAATGGAGTTTGCAATAGGCTTTTGCACCACCACTACACAAAATACAAGCACCTTATCGCCCCTTGTCTCATCTAAATCAAGGAGCTTTTCATCAGCGGTTGGAATAGTGAAGTTGTATTCGCAAAGTGAAAAGGGATTTACAAGCGTGATTTCAAAAGGACGCGTTCCATCAAGTGAGTGGAGCTTGCTAAAAGTCTCATCTATCTGCTCTAGCTCCACCTTTGTAACATCATCAAAGCCCAAAATTGGCATCTTTAGCTCATAAGTCATTTTTACCTCCATTTGTTTTTAGCAATTTGGTATTATAATACACCTAAAGCAAATTAAATACCACAAAGGCATTTTATGGAGAATACGACACAGGAAAAAAAGGGCTACAATTCCAAAGATATAGAATCTAGATTCTATAATATTTGTCAATCTCGGGGATATTTTGAAATTGATGGGAACAAACATATTCAAAATGGAGAAAAGTTTTGTATTATGATGCCCCCACCTAATGTTACAGGTGTTTTACACATAGGACACGCACTCACTTTTACATTGCAGGATATTATCACGCGTTTTAAAAGAATGGACGGATTTAAAACGCTCTATCAACCCGGACTTGATCACGCAGGGATTGCCACGCAAAATGTCGTTCAAAAACAACTCGCACAAGAAGGCATAAGCAAAGAATCTTTAGGTAGAGAAGCCTTTATTAAAAAAGTGTGGGAGTGGAAAGAGCAAAGCGGGGGCGCAATCCTTAATCAAATGCGTCATCTAGGCATCACTCCGGCGTGGTCGCGTCTAAGATTCACAATGGATAAGGGCTTGCAAAATGCGGTTAAAAAAGCTTTCGTGCAGTGGTACAATCAAGGCTTAATCGTGCAGGATAACTATATGATTAATTGGTGTGTCAATGATGGTGCGTTATCTGACATTGAAGTGGAATACGAGCAGAATCTTGGCAAACTCTACTATCTACGCTATCCCATAAAGAATAGCACACAAGCCCTTATTGTCGCTACTACGCGTCCAGAGACATTTTTTGGCGATAGTGCGGTGATGGTAAATCCAAGCGATGAGCGATACAAGGATTGTATCGGTAAAAGCGTGATTTTGCCGCTTTTAAATAGGGAGATTCCCATTATTGCGGATTTAGCGGTGGATATGGAGTTTGGCACGGGCTGTGTGAAAGTAACTCCCGCTCACGATGTCAATGACTATGAGGTAGGCAAACGCCATAATTTAGAATCTATTACCATTTTTGATGAAAAAGGTATTTTAAATGCCTATACTGGGGAGTTTGAAGGGCAGGAAAGACTAGAAGCACGAGAGAGCATTGTCAAAAAGCTAGAATCGCTTGGCTTTGTTGAAAAGATTGAAGATTATACAAATCAGGTTGGCAAATGCTATCGCTGTGGCAGTATTGTAGAGCCTTACATCTCAAAGCAATGGTTTGTCAAAAAAGAAGTCGCACAAGAGGCTATTAAAAAAGTCAATGCGGGAGGGCTAAAGTTTTTCCCAAATCAATGGCTGAATAATTATAATGCGTGGATGAGAGAGCTGAAAGATTGGTGTATTTCACGCCAACTTTGGTGGGGGCATAGAATCCCCGTGTGGTATTGTGAATGCGGAGAAAAGATTGCGTGTGAGAGCGATAATCCCACCTGCCCCAAATGCAATGCACTCATCACAAAGCAAGATGAAGATGTGCTTGATACTTGGTTTAGCTCGGGGCTTTGGGCATTTAGCACACTTGGCTGGGGCAACATACAAGAAAGCAAAGATGATGAAAATACAGAATCTGCCAAATCTGCTGAATCTGCCCTTTTCACAGATTCTGATTTAAGCGATTTTTATCCTAATTCTTTGCTGATTACAGGCTTTGATATTTTATTTTTCTGGGTGGCTAGAATGCTTCTAAGTGGCGAATCTTTGCTAGGCTCCCTGCCCTTTAAAGATGTCTATCTTCACGCATTGGTGCGAGATGAAAAGGGGCAGAAAATGAGTAAAAGTAAGGGCAATGTCATTGATCCTTTAGAGATGATAAGCACTTATGGGGCGGATACTTTGCGTTTTACTCTAGCGATTTTATGCGCTCAAGGGCGAGATGTGAAGCTCTCCACTCAAAGCTGTGAGATTTCTAAAAATTTTATAAATAAACTCTACAACGCCACGCAGTTTTTAAAACTGTATGCCTCCCAACAAGATGAGATTCAAAATAAAACCTTTAAAGCTTTTAAAAATCTTAGTGAGATAGAGATACAAACTCCACTTGGTCAGTATATGTTTGTGCGTTTGCAAGTGGCGATTAATGAAGTGCGTCAGGCTTTAGAATCTTATCGCTTCAATGATGGAGCGAGTATTTTATATCGCTTTTTGTGGGGGGAATTTTGCGATTGGGGGATTGAACTTGCAAAGGCAAGTAAAGATTCTGTCTATGAGCTTGGAGCGATTTTTAAAACTGCGTTGCTACTCTTGCACCCTTATATGCCTTTTGTTACCGATTGGCTATGGCATAGCTTGAATGGCAGTGAGATAGAATCCGCAGATTCTATTATGATAGCCCCTTATCCAAAGGCAGAGAATGTGAGTGAAGAGCTATCCGCCATAGAGCAAACTTTTAAAGTGATTGAAGATGTGATTATTTCAATCCGCCGATTAAAAGCAATGCTTGAGCTTGGCAATGCAAATGTGGAACAAGTATTTGTTAAGCTTAATATAAGTGTAGATGAAAATATGCTTAAACTTTTTGTAGAAAAACTTGCTAAGGTTACAAACTTACAAATCGTTAAAGATAAACAAATGGGCTGTGTGTGCGATGTCAGCGATTTGAGTGAGAGCTATATAAATCTTCAAGGCATTGATTTAAGTGCCATTCTCACGCGTTTAAACAATCAAAAAGCAAAGCTTGAAAAAGAGATAGTCAAACTGCAAGGAATGTTAGGCAATGAAAATTTTATCAAAAATGCCCCAAAAGCGGTGCTAGAGCAAAATACACAAGCCCTTGAACTCGCACAAGAAAAGTATGCTAAGATTCAAAACGAGCTTAAAACGCTCACGCAATCCTAAACACAAATCACAAAAAGGAGAGTAAGATGAAATTTTTTAGAGTGAAAAACGCTATTTTAGCGGTATGTTGCCTAGCGTTGATAGGTTGTGGAGATTCAGATTCTAATTCCACAGAATCTAAGCAAAGCAGCTATTACACACAGCTTGTGGAGGTTATGCCTGTGGTTAGCTCACTTGAAAGTGCCAAGCTAAAGGGTGATGAAAATAAAGCTAAAGAAGCCCAAAACAAACTCCAAACGCTGAGTATAGATGAAAAGCTAAGCCAAGATGCGACAGCTATTCTTCAACGCGCGGGGCAAAATGGCTATACCATTATCCTGCCTGATGAGTTAGCACAAGATATGGAATCTTATACGATTATAGCTACTCTGCCGCGTGGCGTGTATAATCTAGGGCTTATCCCTAATGCTAAACATTTTGAGTTTGCTTTAAGTCCAAGCTTAAATGACAATGGCAGCGAGTGGAATTGGGAGGCTGATTCTCTCTCTCGCAAACAAGATGAGTTTATAGCCCTGCTTGGAAAAGATAAGGATTCTAAAATCGTATTTTATGATAGTGGGGAGTATGGACTTTCGCCTATGGGAAGTGCGGTTATAGGGATTATGTGGGCTAAGAAGTTAGGGTATAATAATGTCTATTATCTTGTTGGTGGATTTAACGCGTGGAAAGATTTAAAACTACCCATCAGCACGGAAGCACCGCATTGCTGTCAAATGTAAGAATCTGCATAATTTTTGTGATTATGACCTGCTATGCCACTTGTGGAATTTCTCAAGATTCTAAAAATCTTGCAAAAGGCTCTAGCCCGGATACTGAAGAAATGCAAAGATTTTCTTCAGTGCCAAATTTTGAATGGAGAGAAGATAAAAATGGCATTAAAAAGGGCTATTTTACAAATCTTAATCCACGCACGAAGCACATTAAACGCGCAGCGTGGTGGGAAGTGGCAAGATTCTATCTTTTTAAGCCTAAAAATGCTAAACCCAAACACCCATTGCCATTTGTTAAAACAAATCTCAAAACACTTCATACACAGAATCCTGCTATTGTGTGGTTTGGACATTCTTCATTTATGCTAGAAATGCAGGGCTTTAAGATTCTTGTTGATCCTGTGTTTAGCAATTACGCCTCGCCTTATTCTTGGATTAATCGTGCTTTTACTTCTCATATCCATTTGGGCAAGGAGGATTTTGATAGCATTGATGTGCTTGTGATTACCCACGATCATTATGATCATTTGGACTATCCCACCATCATTGCCTTAAAAGATAAGGTAAAGCAATTTGTCGTGCCACTTGGCGTTGGCTCTCATCTACGATTTTGGAGTGTGGATTCTCAAAAAATCACAGAATTACAATGGTGGCAAAGCCTAAAACTTGCTCCTTCCATTATTATCACTTCTACGCCCTCGCAACACAGCTCAGGACGCACAATAGAATGGGACAGGACACTTTGGAGTTCATATATGCTAGAAATGGCTGGAGTAAAAATATTTTTAAGCGGTGATGGGGGCTATTATACGCATTTTAAGGAGATTGGAGAAAAGTTTGGCAGAATTGATGTAGCGATTTTAGAAAATGGGCAATACAATGAAGCGTGGCGATTTTCACACTCTTTTACAAATGAGGTGCTACAAGTCGCTGTTGATTTAAAGGCAAAAATGATTATCCCCATTCACTATGGACGCTTTGTCTCTGGCTCTCACGCGTGGAATGAGCCACTCAAAAATCTCATTGCCTTATGCGATGGGGCAAATATCCCTATCAGTGTGCCTATGCTTGGCGAAGTGTATGAGTTCACCACTCCACCTAAACGCGAGGTATGGTGGGATTTTTAAGATTTTGTTAGCTTTTGTTTTTAGGCCAGATTCTGCATTCTGGACATTTGCCTATAAGCACCGCGGAAATATCACAAATACTATATCCGCTATTTTGACTGCAATCTTTTTCTAAAGCTTGTGTATCAAGCCTAATGTCTTCAAGCTTGCCGCATATCTCACAATACACGTGCAAATGCCTATCGCTACTTAGCTCATACTTTTGTTTATCTTTTGGAGCTTTAATCTCACGCAAGATATTTGCTTCACAAAGTGCGTGAATATTCTTATAAATCGTAGCGAGTGAGATAAATGGGAAAATAGAGCGAATCTGCTCATATAGCTCTTCTACACTCATATGCCCGTTTTTTTGAATCCTATCAAGCATTGCGAGTCGCTGTGGTGTAATTTTGAGCTGATTCTCTCGTAGAGATTGTTCAAAATTTATCATTACAATTCCTTGCTATTTCATGGATTACCTTTAACTATATAAGTTTGAAGCAAATACAAGCATAATAAAAGTGATTTTTATGTAGAATTCCGCCTTTTATTACATTTTATTTTCACAAAGGAGTTATCGTGTTTGACACACTCACAAGCTCATTTAAAGGCATTATTAACAAAATCCGCTTTGCTGATGATGAAAAATCGCTTCAAAGGGCGTGTGATGATCTGAAAAAGACTTTATTAAAAAATGATGTGTATCACAAAGCTACAAAACAGATTATCCAAGAAGTGAGCCAACGCACCAAAAGCAATGGCATAGGCAAACAAAGCTTTATGAATGCCCTTCAAGAATCTTTAAATGAGATTCTAAAATCCAAAAAAAGCTATGGGATTAGCTTCTCACCAACGCCGCCTAGTGTGATTTTGATGATGGGTTTGCAAGGAAGCGGTAAAACAACTTCAAGTGCCAAACTCGCCCTTTATCTTAAACAAAAAGGTAAGAAAGTTTTGCTTGTGGCGTGTGATTTGCATAGACTCGCAGCCATTGAGCAGCTTAGTCAATTAGCCGCAAGTATTGAAGTGGATATTTTCACACCAAATCAAAGCTCAAAGCCTGAAAATGCTGTGCAAGTAGCCAAGGAAGCCAAGCAAAAAGCAACAAACACACATTATGATGTGGTTATCATAGATAGTGCGGGACGCTTAAGTATTGATGAAGCTTTAATGCAAGAGCTTTTAGAAATTAAAGATTCTATTAACGCCACAGAATGCCTGTATGTAGCCGATTCTCTAAGCGGACAAGATGGAATCCGCTCCGCACAAAATTTTAATGAAAAAATTGGCATTGATGGGGTGATCCTTTCAAAATTTGATAGCGATAGCAAAGGCGGGATTGCCCTATCTATCGCCTATCAAATCGGCGTTCCGCTGAAGTTTATAGGAAGCGGAGAGAAAGTAGCGGATTTTGATGTGTTTGTGCCTGAACGCATTATCTCTCGTCTTATGGGAGCGGGGGATATTGCAGGATTAGCGGAAAAAACCGCAAGTGTCATCAATCAAGATGAAGCTAAAAGCATAGCTAAAAAAATCAAAAAAGGGCAATTTGGCTTTGAAGATTTTATTAATCAAATTGAAAATGTTAAAAAGCTAGGCTCAATGAGTTCCATTGCCTCAATGATTCCCGGGCTTGGCGGAATGGCAAGTGCGTTAAAAGATGTGGATTTAGACAAATCAAATGAGATTAAAAATATCCGTGCAATGGTAAATTCTATGACAAAAAAAGAAAGAGAGAATCCCGATTTACTCAATGGCTCAAGACGCAAGAGAATAGCCCAAGGCAGTGGCTTGGAAGTGAGCGATATAAATCGCATTATTAAGCAGTTTGATCAAGCGGCAAAATTAGCTAAAAAACTTTCACAAAAGGGCGGTATGCAGGAGCTTATGAGTATGATGGGCAATATGCGTATGCCAAAATAATCGTGCTTTAAGCAAAACACATTATAATTCCAGCTTTTTAAAAGCAATTATGTTAAGGAGCAAAATATGGCAACAGTGATTAGACTTACTAAAATGGGGCGTAAGAAAAAGCCTTTCTATCGTATCGTAGTTACAGATTCACGCAAAAAACGCGATGGTGGCTGGATAGAATCTCTTGGTTATTACAATCCTTTGGTTGAACCTGCACTTGTCAAATACGATGCACAACGATTAGAGTATTGGAAAAGCGTTGGTGCAAAGATGAGTGAAAGAGTAGCTAAACTGACTTCAAAATAAAGAAGCGATGATGGTTGAAGATTTTGTCAAAGAATATGCAAAAAAGATAGCCAACAATCCAGAGGCGATAGAGATTAAGCTTGAGAATCTAGAAGACAATACTTGTGAAATTACTATTTTTGCTGATCCTCAAGATGTCGGGCGTTTGATTGGACGCGATGGCAAAATGGTAGGCTCTTTAAAAACTTTCATTTCAGGCTTAAAAGCTAAAGATGGGAAAAATTATAGAATCGCCATTCAAGCCCATTGAATCTAAACTCATCACATAATGGAACATTCAAATAAAAATTGCCTACTTTTAGTTGCTAAAATTGGGCGGCTTGTAGGCGTAAATGGAGCGTTGAAACTTCACATTATGAGCGATTTTCCCTCCATTTTTGCCCCACAGGCGACTTTTTATCTACAATCCCCAGCTCAAATATCTTTTAATCAATCTCCAAACGCCCAAGCCACACTTGATACAATCCGCATTCACTCATTTGACACAACAAAGAATCTTGTGATTTTTCAAGGCTATGAAAGCAGAGAGAGTGCCGCAAAGCTAATCAATTATGAGCTTTACTCCACATTGACAGAAAGCAAAAAGATTCTAAAAAAAGGCGAAATCTTATGGCAGGAACTCATAGGCACGGCTATTAGCGACACCACGGATACAAAACAAAGGAATCTTGGCGTTGTGAAAGATATTGAGCGTATTGCTAAGATTGACTATTTTCTTATCCAAACGCACACAGAGCTTATCTCCCAAGGGCTACCAAAGCAGTTTTATATCCCAAATATCAGCCAATATGTCCTTAGCATTAGCACAGACTGCATAGCAACACAAAACGCCTTTTTACTCCTGCAAGAAAGCTAAGGGGGCAAAATGCATTTTTCATTTTTGACCCTTTTTCCCGCACTCATTGAATCTTACTTTACAGATTCTATTCTTAAACGCGCCATTAACGCCAACCTCATCAGTATTGAGACCATCAATATCCGTGATTATGCCTTTGATAAATACCAAAAGGTTGATGAGCCGCCAATCAGCGGTGGGGCAGGACAAGTGATGAGAGCAGATGTATTAAGCAGAGCATTAGCGCCACTTAAAAGTTCCCATATTATCTTTCTAAGCCCTTGTGGCAAACCTTTTAACAATAATGACGCTAAACGCCTAAGCCAAGAATCTCATATAAGCTTTGTATGTGGGCGATATGAGGGCTTTGATGAACGCGCCATAGAAATGTATGCTGATGAAGTCTTTAGCATAAGCGATTGTATTCTCACAGGTGGGGAGCTTCCAGCCCTTGTGCTATGCGATAGTATTGCAAGGCAGATTCAAGGTGTGCTTGGCAATACAGAATCTTTGCAGGGGGAGAGCTTTGCGGAACATTTACTTGAAGCACCAAATTTTGCTAAAAGTCCGCCATTTACCACAAGCCCAAATGAAAATTTACAAAATTTAGCTGTGCCTTCAGTGTATTCAAAGGGAAATCATAGTAAAATCGCCGACTTAAAAAAACGCTTGGCGATATGCAAGACAAAATATTTTAGACCGGATTTGTATCAAACATACCGCGTTTTAGCCCATATTTCAACCGGGCGGATAGCAAAAAAGCATACCCAAAAAGAAAGGACAGCCTATGAGAAATAGATATATTGAGAGCTTCAATAAAGCACAGATCGGCGAGAGAAAAGTGCCACAATTTAAAGCTGGAGACACACTCCGCCTAGGCATAAAGATTCAAGAAGGCGATAAGAGCAGAATCCAGCACTTTGAAGGTGTGTGCATTGCCATACGCGGAAATGGTGTAGATAGGACATTTACAACAAGAAAAATGGGTGCAAACAACATCGGTGTGGAAAAAACTTTCCCACTTTATAGCGAGAGTTTGGATAGCATAGAAGTATTGCGTATTGGTCGTGTCCGCCGTGCTAAACTCTACTACCTACGCACAAGACGCGGTAAAGCTGCGAGAATCAAAGAGCTTCGCAAATAACTCTTTCTCCTTAACTGATTCCCAGATTCAGTTTTAATCCCTAAATTGATAATGCATTTTTGGGGATTTTTTTGTTAAAATGCCACTTTTGCAAGAATCTAATGAGATTCTTAGTCTTATAGGAATTTTTACAAAAGGGACATTATGTTTGACTTCACGCTAGATTATAAAGAACAGCAATTTTTTGGATTCCAGCGATTTTGCTTGTTTATAGGGCTTGGATTTATTGTGCTTTTTTCTTTATTTTGGAGAGTTTATAATATCCCAAACATCCCTACTTGGCTTGCACCCATTGGAATTGCAGCAGGAGTTATGCTTCTTTCACAAAAAGGACGATTTGCTAAAACCGGTATGCTTATGGGCTATGCATGGCTTATGGTGTGCTTTATCTACTCTTTACTCTTTTTTAGCTCACTTATTGAAGTAAAAGACATAGAGATTACATTTTTCCTTGCAGAGATAGAATCTTTTCTCTATACGCAAGGCTTCATCACGCTAGAAGATATGAATGAGCTAGGGCTTACTTCGCTTCAGCCTTACATACGCGATGTCTTTTTATCTGCTCATATAGGTGGGTTAATCTACTCTGCCCTTGGGCTTATGCTCACTCTCTTACGCTTTACACAAAAGATTTTACCCCTGCTTTTTGTGTGTTTTAGTTTAAGCTTACCGCTTGTGTGCTTTATGGCTACTTTTTTTGCGTGGGTATAGAATCTAGCTTGTATGCGTTGTGGCAAGGAGTGTGTAGCTCATCACCATTTTATTAAGCCCAGATTCTACAAGCTCCACACATCGCGCATAAAATAAGGCAATATCATCATTTGGGATATGCAACGCACACAGCATTATGCTATGCAAAATATGCGAGATACTCCCTTCAAAAAGCACCCCCACAAATGGCTGTTCTGCCACTTTCTTAAGGCTCAAAGCCTGAATCTTATCAATCCTTTCAAAAAGCTCCCTTTTCCCACGCACACTTACTTTCATCGCCTGTAAAATAGCCTCTTTATACGCTTTAACTTCGCCTATATGGCTATCTGTGCTACTTAGCACCTTGTGTTTATCCTTACACATATAGCCCTTAAGCTCCGTTATGGCTTTGGCTTTATCCACTTTGGCTAAATCAAACTCATCTGTCTTGGCAGAGCGACTTCCGCGGATATATGCCCCCTCACCTAGATTCAGCACAAGCCTTGGAGTAAAAACTTCAATCGCCCTACTCATCATCGTAGCAGAGAGTGAAAATAACGCATCGGCATAGACCTCACATTCCGCATTGCCCTGCACGACATAGGCATTTTTTGGAATCTCACTTTGCTCATCGCCATAAAACGAGCCTTTAGCGTGTTTTGTCCGCCCCTTGATATACCCGCAATCTAGCCCACAAATCAGCACCTCTTCGCTCAATAAACACGCAAGGGCAAATCCCGCATTCCCCACATAAGGTGCGGCAAACTCCACCACACTCTTTGCCCTGCCAAAATACGCACTCGCACTGCCCCCACGCATAAACATATACGCTTCCTTAGCAATGCTTAAAGCACTTGGCTGCACCATATTCCCACAAAGCAGTGTCGTGTCCCCCAAAGGCGCAGATTCTAAAACACCTTTAAGATAGTCAATCCGCTCAATTTCAATTTGAAAATCTGGCATAATCCCTGCGTTTTTGAGTGGCTTTAACGCCGTCCCACAGCTAAAAATAATCATTCTATCCATATTTGCTTTGATAAATGGCAAAAGAGAATCTAAACTCGCCCCATTACCCACAACACATATTGGCACACTAAGCCTTTGTGGCAAATGCAAAATGGGATAGGGCAGAATCTCACTCTTGCTAAGATTACAAAAGGTATTTTTCACCCCTATCATCTCATCATCAAAGCTCCCCCAACCCCTTGAATTAATCGCATAAGCCTGTGCGACATTATCCCTAACAGCTTCAATCTTTGGGCTATCATAGAGCTGCAATTCTAGGCGGAGAAAATTATTTGTAATGCGTCTTTGCGTGAAGTAATTTTGCACAAAATCCTTATGCAACAAATCCTTGACAAAGAGGTAGCAAGAACGATCACTCACAGATTCAAACAAAAGGGGATAATCCACAAAATAAAGCGAGATTCTAAATAAATCAATATCTTCTTCAAAAAGTAGCAGTGAGTGAAAAAAATAGCCCTTTTCAAGTAAAAACTGCAAAAACATACCGCCCAAAAGCCCAAAAAATGTACTGCTAGGTAGGAAGTTGTTGGGGAGATGAAAGCGATTGCTCCCGCTAAACTCATTTTGCATAAGCTCAATTATGGGGTTACAAATATCAGCCGTAAGCGGGATTTTTTGCGAATCTAGCTTATGCAGGGCTAGATGATTGGTATAAAGGCTAAAGGCGGGATTATTTAAAGGATTTTCACTCAAGCTTAGATTTTGCTCTATCATCGTGTGCTTGGCATTTTCAACCGGATAGACAAAGCTATTATTTTGTATATCAATGATATTAAGCTCATTATCCTCACAATAAAGCGTGTATTGACTAGGTTTAGCTTGGAGTTCATTGTAAAGCTTGGGATTAAGGGTTGAGAAAAAGTCCATATTAATCGCATATCGCTTGGTGATATAGGCGTTAAGCAGACTTAAATCGCCACTTTGTGCGATATGTAAAAGTGTGGGGGTTTGCTCTTTCATCTTTATTTTTGCCCTTTTAAGCCCTGAATCTCAAGCTTTAAGTCTAGAATTTAGCTTCAAGATTCTAAGATTCTCTCCTACAAAATCTCTGCGCGTCCATTTTTCATCACAACCAAATCTTCAATTCTTACGCCAAATTCATTGGGGAGATAAATGCCCGGCTCAATGGAAAAAACCATATTATCTTCAATCCTATCCTCACTCAAGCGTGAAATACGCGGCAGCTCGTGTATGTCTAAGCCCACGCCGTGTCCCGTGCTATGGACAAAATACTTCCCATAGCCACTTTTTTCAATCTCAGCTCTTGCAAGTGCGTCAATCTCCTTGCCGCTCATACCGCTTCTTGCCTTGCTTATGGCCTTTTCTTGAGCCTTTAACACAATATCATAAATCTTGCTATGAAGCTTATTTTTAAACTTCTGCTCCTTACCAAAATGTATATCTTTGCCCACAGCAGCTGTTCTCGTCATATCCGAGCAATACCGCTTATATTTAACCCCCGCATCAAAAAGCAAAATATCATTCTTTTTTAAAATACATTTAGTAGAAGGCAGTGCGTGAGGTTTTGCTCCATTCTCATTAATGCCAACAATAGGATCAAAGCTCAAATCATACCTACCAAAATTGCTTAGAATCTGCTTAGCTTGATAATGCAGCTCTTTTTCATTCGGGGTTTGTTTTAGAATCTTAGAAACATATTTAGCAAAGGCTTTGAAGGCTTTTTTGTTAAGCTTTTGTGAAATGGCAATGAGGGCAATTTCTTTCTCACTCTTATAGATTCTTAGTTGCTGATGAAAGTTTGGTTTTGAGATAAGCTCACATTTTATCGCACTAAGAGATGAAAGGATCTTCTCATACATCGCCACATTCAGCTCTTGGGGATTAAATATAATCTGCTTTAGGCTAAGCCTACTGACTATGCCGAGCAAACTCTGAATAAAGTCATTTGAATCTATCACTTCTGTGTGCTTATTGCAAAACTGCTTTGCTTCAAGGGTGTAGCGGGAATCTGTAATGAAAAATCGCGTATCCTCCACACGCACGACAATAGCATTATCACAGCTAAAGCCACACTCATAATATTGTGCGTTTTCATCAAGGATAAAATAAGGTTGCATCATTTTTGCTGTGCCTGATCGGCTTGTTGTGCTTTGTAGGCTTGCACTTCATTTGCAATTTGCAAGATTCCCATTAACGCTAAATGATAGCCAAAAGCACCAAATCCCGTGATTACTCCAGCACTCACAGCCCCCGTATAGCTTTTACTCCTAAACTCCTCTCGTGCGTGGATATTGCTAATATGCACTTCGATCACAGGCACACCACAGCTTGCTATCGCATCAGCAATAGCAATGGAAGTGTGTGAAAATGCCGCAGGGTTGATAATCACGCCGACATACTCTCCGCCTATACACTCCTGAAGTTTATCAATAATCTCGCCTTCAAAATTACTTTGGAAAAACTCTAAACTTGCGTTGTTTTGTTTAGCTTGATTTTGAAGATTTGTGTGAATTTGCTCAAGTGTGAAATTTCCATAAATATGTGGCTCTCTATGCCCTAGTATATTGAGATTTGGTCCTTGTATCACTAAAATTTTCATATTGCTCCTTTTGCCTCTAAAACAAGATAAACCCCACATTATAGCTAAAAATAGGCATATTTGTAAAACTTTAAGCAAAAATTTATTATAATCTCCGCTCTTCTCACAAAGAATCCCAAAAGATAGTATATACAATCCCTAGACTCAAGCAACTAGAGCTATCTTAAAGCCACAACGGCAGGGGCAATCCACGCACAATAGGAGCTAGTGTTTATGGAAAAGATTTTAGATATTATTGATTTAATTGCGTATGACAAGGGGCTAGATAATGGCGTGGTTTTAGAGATTGTCAAAAATGGCTTAATCAAAATCGCACAAGAAGAGATTAATCCCCTTTATCACTACATTGTTGAGCCAGATGTAAAAGAGCGGATATTAAAGCTTTTTTACCGCAAAAAAGTCTGTGCTGATGATGTAAAACTCACAGAAGAAGATTTAGCTACTTCAATCCCCTTGTCTCAAGCTAAGGAGTTTGGCGATGTGAGTGTAGGCGATGAGCTAGATTGTGAATTGCAGCTTGATGAGATGAGCCGTGGGGCAATCAACAAGCTTTTTTTGAATCTTGAATACAATTTGCAACGCTCCATTGAAGATCAGATTCTACAAGGCTTTCGCGCCCAACTTGGCAAAATCGTCAATGGGCAGGTTGTGGGTGTTGATGAGCGTGGCAATACCTTTGTAGAAATCGATTCTATCCGTGCCCTGCTACCGCAGAAAAATCGCATAAAGGGCGAGAGTTTCAAGGTTGGCGATACCATTCGTGCGGTGCTAAAATTTGTTGGCATTAACAAAAATGGGCTACAAGTGGAGCTATCTCGCACCACGCCAAAATTTTTAGAAGAGCTTTTAGCGTTAGAAGTCCCAGAGATTAAAGATAATGAAGTAATGATTTTTAAAAGTGCGAGAATCCCCGGCGATAGAGCAAAGGTAGCGGTATATTCCAATAATCCTAGAATTGATCCTATCGGTTGCTGTGTGGGTGTAAAGGGTGTGCGGATAAATGCAGTCAGCAAAGAGCTAGCAAATGAAAATATTGACTGCGTAGAATATCACAGCACACTAGAGATATTTATCGCTAAAGCCTTGACGCCTGCTCAAATCCTAAGTGTAAAAATACAAGAGCAAAATATAGAGCAAAGTGAGCGTGAAAATATGGAGGGCGAAAAAGAGAAAAATGAAAGAAAAAAGGCTATCGTGCTGATCAAAAGCGATCAAAAAAGCAAGGCTATCGGCAAGGGGGGTGTGAACATCCGCCTTGCAAGTATGCTATGTGATTGCGATATTGAACTATGCGAGATTGACACGCCAAATACGGGGGATTCCAAAGCAGATTCTAATACCACAACTCCAAGTGAAAACACGGCACAAAAAAGCGGACTAGACGCCCTTAGCTCACTCTTTAAAAATTAGATTCTAATTCGGTAGCTTACGCTCCTTTGCGAGATTTAACTTAATACGCTTAAAAGCGCACCTTAAGTGAGAGCCACTTACAAATCTGTTGGATACCAGATTCCAACTTCCACATTCTTATAAGAATCCTTCTCACTTTAACTAATTCTCAACAAGTTTATCTTATAATTCCCCCACTTTTTTTAAGCCTCAAATTTTATAAACACAAAGGATTTACAATGAACTTTACACATCTTCACTTACATACAGAATATTCCTTGCTTGATGGGGCAAATAAGATTAAAAACCTTGCTAAACGCATTCGTGAGCTAGGTATGGAATCTGTGGCAGTTACTGATCACGGCAATATGTTTGGGGCGTTAGATTTTTATGTGAGTATGAAAGAAGAGGGGCTAAATCCCATTATCGGTATGGAGGCGTATATCCACAATGGCGATGAGCTGAATGATAAAAGCATAAAGCAGCGATTCCATCTCTGCCTTTTTGCGAAAAATGAAGTGGGCTATAAGAATCTAATGTATCTTAGCTCTCAAGCCTTTATCAATGGCTTTTATTATTACCCGCGTATCAATAAAAGGCTTTTAAGGGAAAGAAGTGAAGGGCTTGTGTGCTCTTCTGCGTGCTTACAAGGTGAAGTGAATTGGCAGCTAAATACGAATAATCCTCGCAATGTGCAGTTTGGGGCAAAGGGCTATGAAATGGCAAAAGAAGTTGCCCTAGAGTATAAGGATATTTTTGGGGAGGATTTTTACCTTGAGATTATGCGACACGGCATAAATGATCAGCTTTTTTTAGATGAGCAGATTCTAAGACTTGGCAGGGAGCTAGATATTAAAGTCATTGCGACAAATGATACGCACTACACTTTTCAAAAAGACGCTAAAGCACAAGAAATCGCAATGTGCGTGGCTATGGGCAAAACGCTCAATGACAAAGACAGACTAAAGCATTCGGTAAAAGAATTTTATGTTAAATCCCCACAGCAAATGGCACAGCTATTCCTTGATGTGCCTGAAGTGCTAGAAAACACACAAGAAATCGCACAAAAATGCCGCCTAAATCTCAATCTAAAAAATATTGAGATAAAAAATAAGCACACCGGAGAAGTGATTTTAGAGCATTCCCCTGCCACTCCGCCAAACTTTAAAAGAACGCAAGAATACGCTAAGAAAGAGAATCTCCCGCAGATTCTCAACTGCGAATTAGAATCTATTGACGATGCGGCTTATTTTGCTTTCAAATGTAGGGAGGGCTTAAAGGAGCGATTAGAGCATATCGCTGAATCTAAGCACCAAACTTACAAGGATCGATTAGAGCGAGAGATAGAGATTATCAACTCTATGAAGTTTCCGGGCTATATGCTGATTGTATGGGATTTTGTAAATTTTGCTAAACAAAATGGCATACCGGTAGGTCCCGGGCGTGGCTCGGCAGCGGGAAGCCTTGTAGCCTACGCACTTAAGATTACAAATATTGATCCACTCAAATATGATTTGCTTTTTGAGCGATTTTTGAATCCAGAGCGGGTGAGTATGCCTGATATTGATATGGACTTCTCTCAAGAGCGTCGACAAGAGCTTATAGAGTATGTTTCAAACACTTATGGGAAGTTTAATGTCGCCCAAGTCGTTACTTTTAACTCGCTTTTGGCTAAAGGTGTGATACGCGATGTCGCACGCGTTCTTGATATGCCCCTTAAAGATGCCGATGGCTTTGCTAAACTTATCCCAAATGAGCTTGGCATTACACTCACTAAACAAGCAGGCAAAGATGGTAAGGAAAAAGATGGTGCGTGGGAGAAAGAGCCAAAGATAAAAGAGCTTGTGGAGAGAAATCCTTTGGCTAAGCAGGTGTGGGACTATGCCGTGTTGCTAGAGGGGCTAAAGCGAAATACAGGGCTTCACGCGGCGGCTATTGTGATAGATTCTAATGATGAGCTATGGAATAAGGTGCCGCTTTATACAAATGATAAGATGAATGGCGTAGCAGTGCAGTATTCAATGAATTGGCTTGAGCCGGTTGATTTGATTAAATTTGACTTTTTGGGATTAAAGACGCTTGATGTGATAAGTGATGCGATTAAACTAGTGAAAAAACGCTATGGTGTGGATATTGACTTTAGCACAATGGATATGGAAGATTCTAAAGTCTATGAGACAATCCAAAGCGGCAGCACACTAGGACTCTTCCAAATAGAATCTGAAGGTATGCAAGCCCTAGCCAAAAGGCTAAAGCCGAGTAATTTTGAAGATATTATAGCAATGCTTGCTCTCTATCGCCCCGGACCTATGGAATCTGGTATGCTTGATGACTTTGTCAATCGCAAGCACGGCTTAGCGAGCATCACTTATGCTTTTAACGCATTAGAGCCGATTTTAAAGCCAACTTATGGTGTGATTGTTTATCAAGAGCAGGTTATGCAAATCGTGCAAACTATCGGTGGATTTTCACTCGGTGGGGCGGATTTGGTGCGAAGGGCAATGGGGAAAAAGAAGCTAGATGAGATGTTGCGACTAAAAAAAGAATTTGCCGATGGGGCGGAGAAGCAGGGCTACAATCGCACTAAGGCAGAGGACTTGTGGGAGCTTATTGTTAAATTTGCTGGATATGGATTTAATAAATCTCACTCTGCGGCTTACGCGATGATAACCTATCAAACCGCATATTTAAAAACCTACTACGAACACGAATTTATGGCAGCAATGCTGACAAGCGAGACACGCAAAGTAGAATCTGTGGCAAAATATATCAATGAAGTAAAATCACTTGGCATTGAGATAATCCCACCACATATTAATATTTCTGAAAATGACTTTGGTGTGGGTGAGTTTGATGGGGTGAAAAAAATCATCTTTGGGCTAAGTGCGATTAAGGGCTTAGGCGAATCACCTATTGAAAACATCATCACAGATCGAGAAAAAAATGGCGAGTATAAAAATGTAGAGGATTTTATCGCAAGGGTTGATTTTTCAAAAATGACAAAACGCTCTTTAGAGCCGCTTATTAAATCTGGTGGGCTAGATGGGCTTGGATTTTCCCGCCATACAATGCTTGAAAACATTGACTTGCTTTGTGATAAGGGGCGTGAAAAGGATAAGGCACACGAGATGATGAGCAATTCCCTTTTTGGAGAAGGTGGCGTGGAAATCAATGTGCATTTGCCTATCCAAGATAAGCCTGAATATGACATACGCACTTTGCTTGATTATGAATATGAATGTATGGGAATCTACATCTCCGGACATCCGCTTGATGATTTTAAAGAGAAGCTAGATAAGATTAAAGGTGTGGTTAAGAGTGTTGAGCTAGAGGATTTAGAGCTTAACTCCACTTGTATGCTTGTAGGAAAGATTTTAGATATTAAACGAAAAATCAGCAAAAAAACTGGCAAACCCTTTGGGACAATTGACTTTTTGGACTATGGGGGGAAAATTGAATTTATGGTATTTGAAAAGCACCTTGAGATTCTAGAGGGGCTGAATCTAGATAATCCTTTGGTGTTGAAGTGTAAGATTGAAGAGCGTGAGGAGCGACTCAATGTTAGGATTCTAGAGATTTTTACCTTTGAACAAGCCGTGACAGAAAAGCCCATAGAACCAAAGTATAAAACCAAACAAAGCGAAGATGAAAGTCAAAAAAATTATCCCCCTTGATATGCGACCAAGTGAGCTTGATGTCTGCACACCTTTGTGCGTGGTAGTGGATAGCTCTTGTGTGGAGAATGGAATCTTAGAAAAGCTTAAAGCTCATTCCCAAAGCCTTAAAGGCAAAAGGGAATTGCGACTAAAGATTAAAAATGATAACTCTGGCTATACATTTGTCAGTCAAATTTTGGTGCATTCAAGCATTAAAGAGGCTTTCAAAGAGTTAGAATGGCAAGAATAGGGGTGTTAGTTTAAGTTTAAGCTAAAAAAATAAGGAGTTTGTATGAAATCTATAAAAAGCAAGGTTATAGCTTTTGGGATTTTTGGAGCATTAATGGTAGGCTGTGGGCAAGATTCACAAAAAGAGATTATCGCAAAATGGAATCTTGTCTCTCTCAATAGCAATGGCACGGAAATCAGTTTAGATGAGCCTGAAAATCCTGCGTTTGCAACTTTTGATGGAAGCAAACTGAATGGCAATGCTGGGTGCAATGCTTTCTTTGGAAACTATACTTTGAAAGACAAAATGCTTGTGGTTGAAGGTGTGGGTATGACACGCAAAATGTGTGATGAAAAAAGTATGGCAATAGAGGATAGCCTGATTAAAGTATTTGCCGATGGCTCAAGTGAGCTAAGCATTAACGGCGATACACTTATCATTCAGAAAGAGAATACAAAAGCGACATTTAAGAAATAATTTAGCATTGTAGAATCCGCTTAGATTCTACAAATCCCCACATTTTCTGCTTTATTTTACTGCTCCAAAAATATTTTTCCAACTGCCAAAAACGCTTTGGCAAGTTCATTTTTAAATGTAAAAATAATGCTTGAAATGGTAAGAAAGAGCACCACAAAGGCAATGGCGATTTTCACAGGAAAACCGATGGCTAGGAGATTAAACTGCGGGTGCGTTTTCATAATCATTCCAAAAATAATATCTGAAAGCAAAATAATGGCTAAAATAGGAAAAGCCATAGAAAAGCCCACAGCAAAGATATTCCCAAATGCCTTAATAAAATACTCCACACTCTTTGGCTCAAAGACAAAGCCCCCAAGCGGTGTAGCTTGAATACTATGCGAGATAATAAGAAAAATAGTGTGATGAAAATCCAAACTCAAAGCAATAAGCAAACCCAAAATGGCTATAAGCTGGGCTACTATGGGCTTTTGCGTACCGCTAACTGGATCATAAGCACTTGCCATTGTAAGCCCCATAGTAAAGCTTATAAGCTCCCCACCAAAACTTAGCATTGCAAAAACAATCTGCAAACAAACAGAAGCCAAAAAACCTAGCAGAATCTCAAAAAGTGCAGCAAATAAAAACTCTACCATACTCATATCAGGCAAAGTATAAGACGCTAAAGGATAAAATGCCACGCTCATAAAAAACACCATTGCTGCACGGACATTGATGCTGATAAGCTGATTATCAAAAAAAGGGAAAAACGCAAACACCCCGCTAAATCGTGCCACAAGCAGCAAAAACACAGCAACGCTATTTGACTGCGTGATATAGGCTACAAGCTCCATTCTTAGTCTTTAAATTCTTGGTATTGCAGTTGAGCTTGTTCTAGGATTTCTTGTGCATCTTTGAGATAACGCATACCACTTTCATATAAAGCAAGAGATTCTTTCAGCGTAACCTCTTGTGAGTTAAGCTTATTTAACACAGCCTTAGCCTTTTCTAGCATAGTTTCAAACTCATCTTCTTGCGATTCTTGCGGAATTTGTGAATCTTGTGAATCTAAATTGAGTAAAACTTCTTCTGCCATATCCTGCCCCTTAGCCTATCCGTGATAATTTGGTGCTTCTTTGGTAATATCCACATCATGCACATGAGATTCTCTAAGTCCCGCTGAAGTAATCTCCACAAACTCCGCCTTCTCCCACAATGTCGCAATATCCTTGCTTCCCAAATAGCCCATTGATGATTTAAGCCCACCGATAAGCTGATGCACCACATCGCCCACTTTTCCGCGATAAGGCACTCTGCCCTCAACCCCTTCAGGCACGAGCTTATCTTGGGCTGTGCCTTCTTGGAAGTATCTATCGGCACTACCACGAGTCATTGCCCCCATACTGCCCATACCGCGATAGCTTTTATATTGCCTGCCTTGATAGATGATAAGATCACCCGGGGATTCTTCTGTGCCGGCTAAGAGACTGCCTATCATCACACACGATGCCCCAACGGCTAAGGCTTTGGCAATATCGCCAGAATATTTTATGCCTCCATCGGCAATCAGTGGGACATTATGCTTTCTTGCCACTTCCGCACAAGATTCTATGGCTGAAATTTGTGGCATACCCACACCGGCTACAATACGCGTGGTGCAGATACTTCCCGGACCTATGCCGACTTTCACGCCATCTGCCCCAGCATTGATTAAATCCCTTGTGGCTTCAGGCGTTACGACATTGCCTACTACCACATCAATGGCAAGTTTTGATTTAATCATCTCCAAAGTCTTTAACACATTAATGGAATGCCCGTGTGCTGAATCTAGCACCAACACATCAGCCCCAGCATTTGTCAAAGCCTCTGCTCTATCAAACTGCTTTACACCAATAGCAGCACCCACTTTTAACCGCCCAAAGCTATCTTTACACGAGTTTGGATACTCTATCCTTTTTTGAATATCCTTAATGGTAATTAGCCCCTTTAATGTGTAGTTTTCATCAACAATAGGGAGCTTTTCAATCCTGTGCTTATGCATAATCTCCTTAGCCTCTTCAAGCGTTGTGCCAACCTTAGCCGTGATAAGAGAATCTTTTGTCATCAAATCCCCAACGCGTTTGTTTAAATCCTGCTCAAAGCGGACATCGCGGTTGGTTAAGATTCCAATAAGTTTGCCATACTCATCAACAACAGGCACACCAGAGATTTTATAATTATCCGTAATCGCCTTGGCATCGGCAAGCGTGTTATCCGCACGAATATAAATAGGATCAACAATCACGCCACTTTCACTTTTTTTCACGCGTTTAATCTGCTCTACTTGTGAGGCAATGTCCATATTTTTATGAATAATGCCAATGCCCCCAAGTCTCGCCATAGCAATAGCAGTGCAAGATTCTGTAACGGTATCCATTGCCGCACTCACAAGGGGGATATTAAGCGAAGTATTCTTACTTAGCATTGTTTGAGTGCTGACATCTTGGGGGAGAATCTCCGAATACGCCGGAATAAGCAAAACATCTTCAAAAGTTAGGGCTTTTTGTCGTATTTTCATTTTTCAAATCCTTTCATTTTTTTGAATCCGCGTAAGAGTTTTGTGTAGTCTCAATTTTGTAGTTCTTTTTCCAAGCCATAGGCGATATTAAGGATTGTCTGCTCCTCAAACTTCCCACCGATAAACTGCATTCCCACACTTAAGCCTTCAGCATTTTTCATTGTAGGGATACATATCGCAGGAAGCCCAGCAAGATTTACCCCAATAGTATAAATATCACTCAAATACATTTCAAGCGGAGAGTGAGAAGTGCCAAATTTTGGCGGTAGAGTTGGCGCAATGGGGAGTAAAATACTATCGCATTCATTCAAAATCGCTTCATAATCAGCACAAATCTTTTCTCGCACTTTTTGGGCTTTAAGATAATACGCATCATAATATCCACTGCTTAGCACAAAGCTCCCAAGCAAAATCCGCCTTTTGACCTCATCGCCAAAATACTCACTCCGCGTATTCAAATACACTTCTTTGAGATTCTCCGCCTTTGCCCTTGTGCCATATCGCACCCCATCAAATCGTGCAAGGTTGGAACTTGCCTCAGCCGTGCAGATGATATAGTATGCCGAGATATGATAACGCGTATCTAGCATAGACTTCTCCACAATGCTATGCCCCATAGATTCTAGAATCTTAATAGTTTGATAATACGCATCTTGCACTTCTTGTGTCGCATCTTTAAGAAAATCTTTTAACACAGCAATTTTATAGCGTTTATTAGAATCTAAATCCCTAAAAGTATGTAATGCAGGGAGATTAGCACTTGTAGAATCTAAATTATCATAGCCACTAATGGCATCTAGCAAAAGGGCAGCATCTTCTACATTTTGCGTAATTGGTCCTATTTGATCTAAGCTTGAGCTATACGCCACAAGCCCATAACGACTAACCCGCCCATAGCTTGGCTTTAGCCCCACACAGCCACAAAATCCAGCCGGTTGTCTAATAGACCCGCCTGTATCACTCCCCAAAGAGGCAATAGCAAGTCCGCCCACCACCGCCGCAGCACTGCCGCCACTACTTCCACCGGGGACACGAGAGGCATCAAGGGGATTTTTCACTCGCCCATAACAGCTAGATTCTGAAGTGCTACCCATAGCAAATTCGTCCATATTTGCGCGTCCAAAACCACACATTTTATTTTTATGAAGTTTTTCTATCACAGAGGCATTGTAAGGGGAGATATAGCCTTTTAAAATCTTGCTTCCACAAGTGATTTCCCAACCCTTCACATTAATATTATCTTTTATAAGAATTGGCACACCACTTGTTTGGCTCTCCATTATCTCGCCGATATAGGCATTTAGCTCCATATTTTGCTTGAGCTTTTCTCTTATATCTCGCTTAATTTCTTTGAGTTCATATTCGCTTTTTGTGAGTGCTTCTTTGAGTGTTATCATTATCTCTCCTTATAAGAGTGGGATTATAGAATCTTCTTGCTTTAAAACAGCTATAACTCGCTCAAATACACCTTTTTGAGAAAGCTAAGTTGTGAAGTGGTATGCAATAAAAGCATATCCGCAATGACAAGAGCCACCATAGATTCAGCCACCACACTGCCACGCACCGCTACGCAAGGATCGTGTCGCCCTTTAATCTTGCATACCTGTTGCTTACCATTGACATCAAGCGTGTCTTGGGGCAGAAAAATGCTCGGTGTGGGCTTAAAATGAGCCTTTACTCTCACAATATTGCCATTGCTAATACCGCCTAGAATCCCGCCGCTATGATTTGTTTTAAAGCCTTTTTTATCCATTTCATCATTATGTTCATTGCCATATTGTGTGCTTGATAAGATTCCATCGCCTATTTCCACTGCTTTGACTGCATTTAGTCCCATAAGTGCTTCTGCGATTGCCCCATCAAGCTTATGATAAAGTGGCTCTCCTAAACCGACAGGCAACCCACTTGCCTCTATCAAAGCCACGCCACCCACACTATTATGTGCGTTTTTCGCAGATTCTATAAGGGCTTTTTGGGCGTCTTCTTTTTGCTTATCAAGGGCGTAAATCTCACTATTTTTGGCGTATTCAAAATCAAATTCACCGCCTACAACATCGCCGATGGAGCAGATTCCACTTCTTACTTGTATATTAAATTCTTGCAATAAAAGCTTAGCAATTGCCCCAGCGGCTACTCTTGCAGCACTCTCTCTGGCTGAGCTTCTCCCACCACCGCGATAATCTCGCAGTCCATATTTTTTAAAATATGTAAAATCAGCGTGTCCGGGACGGAAAATGTCTTTAATATTATCATAATCGCTACTCTTGCTTGAAGTATTAGCTATCCATAAGCATATAGGTGTGCCTGTGCTAATGCCTTCAAACACACCACTTAGAATCTGCACCTTATCGGCTTCTTTGCGTTGGGTAGAGAAGCGATTAAGCCCCGGAGCGCGTCTTTTCATCATAGATTCTATAAAGG
This sequence comes from Helicobacter cinaedi CCUG 18818 = ATCC BAA-847, assembly GCF_000155475.1. Lineage (GTDB taxonomy): Bacteria > Campylobacterota > Campylobacteria > Campylobacterales > Helicobacteraceae > Helicobacter_C > Helicobacter_C cinaedi. The sequence continues at coordinate 369,281 of NZ_DS990393.1, forward strand.
CTTCATCTATTTTTAGCCCCGCAGGAAGTCCATCAATCACACAGCCTATACCCTCGCCGTGAGATTCTCCAAAAGTAGTTATACGCAAGGCTATACCAAAAGTATTCATCATCTCTCCTTATCATTGTTTTGATGATTATTTTTGTATAGGGCAGAGATTTTTTCATAAGCAATTTGAGCGGATTTTTGCTGGGCATCTTTTTTTGAGCTGCCTTTTGCCCTTGCGTATTCCACCCCATTGACACTTAGGGCAATTTCAAAGCTTTTTTGATGATCAGGTCCGCTTTCACTCACAAGCGTATAAGTTGGAATCTCCCCAAAAATCGCTTGTGTAAGCTCTTGCAAAGCAGTCTTATAATCTGTAAAAAGTGAGCGTAAATCAATCTTGGCATAATTTTGCTCTAAGAGTTTTAACACAATATCTTTAAGAAATGTCAGTTCAGATTCTAAATAAATCGCACCCATCAAGGCTTCAAAGGCATTTGAAAGGATAGAGGCTTTTTCTCGCCCTTTATTATGCTCTTCACTCTGTGAGATATGCAAAAATGCTCCCAAATCAAGCGATTTTGCAAGTTTCATAAAGCCCTTTTCATTGACAATACACGCTCGCAACTTGCTTAACTCACCCTCCTTAGCACTAGGAAATTTTCTAAATAAAAACTCCCCCACAAGCAAGTCAAGCACCGCATCACCCAAAAACTCTAGCCGTTCATTATTATAGGCATTCTTACAGCTTTTATGCGTAAGGGCTTCAAGCAGGAGCTTTTTATCTTTAAAAGTGTAACCAAGTTTTTTTTCAAGGGCTTGAGCGTTTTTTGGGGGATTATACTTTGGCATTGCTATCCTTTTATTAGAATCTTACTGCTTCATCTTTTGCCATCACATCTTTTGCCGCTTGTTTAGCTAGGCTATCACACAGCTCATTTTGTGGATGTCCGGCGTGTCCTTTCACCCAATGGGCTGTAACACTATGTAGTGAAGAAACTTGTAAATAGCTCTGCCACAAATCTACATTTTTGACATTTTTAAAATCTTTTGCCACCCAATTTTTAAGCCACGAGTTAATCCCATCACACACATATTTAGAATCACTATACAAATCCACAACACAAGGCTCTTTGAGTGCTTTTAGAGATTCTATTACCGCAAGGAGTTCCATTCTATTATTTGTTGTATATGGCTCTCCACCACTTAGAATCTTTTGCTTATCCTTAAAGCATAAAATCCCACACCAACCCCCCGCTCCGGGATTGCCTAAAGATGAGCCATCACAATAAAGGGTAACTTGCTTCATCTCTTACCTTTTGGACTTTGTAAATCACATCGCTATTAAGCAGCTCCCCACAAGAAGAGCAACGAGCATTTTCAAAAGGGAAAATCTGCTTACAACTATGGCAGCGATACTCAAAGCTTAGTGTGGCTTTAAGATTTGAATGCTGATGTAAGATTCTCATATTTTCTAGCTCAAAAATATCACAAACTTTAGAATCTACTATCCACCCTTTAGCCCGATACACATCACGAATCTGCTTATGTGTGATTTGCTCTAGTGGCACATCTTTACGCTCAAACCCCCATAAAATATCAATATATTTTGCGATATTTTCACTCTTCTGCACTCTCTCCCAAAAGAGTGAAAAACTCACGCTTTTAAAATATTGCAAAATCATCTTTTCAAGCTTTGGCTCTTTGCTCTTTAGCTCATCTAGCTTTTGAATCTTGCTTATAAGCGGGACATTGTGTTGATTAATAAGTAGCAGGGCATACAAATAGGCTTTGTTTAAACTCAGTGTATGAAAAAAATGCTCCTGTGTAGAATCTTTTATATAATCTTGTGATGGAGAAGCACAATCATAAATCTCTTCAATACACTCAAGTGCGTCAATGGCATTTTTATACTCATTCAAGCTCTCATAAGTTCGCAGAAGATAACGCAACACTTGCGGATTTCTAGGATAGTTTTTTAAAATCTCTAAAAAAATGCTTTTTGCCCTTTGTAAAAATCCGGCGTTATAATACGCCCTGCCCAAATCCTGCAGAATCTCAATTCTTGCTTCCGTGTGAGAGTGCTTAAGATTTTCTAGTATGCTAAGATAAATTTTAATCGCTTCTTGTGTATTGCCACTTTGGATATACGCATTTGCGATAAATTGCAATGTGGGAATGGGATTTTGACATAGGGCTAAAAACTCTTCAACGCCTTCAGTTAGCCCAACAAACTCATAAGACTTGGCAAGATTCTGCAAAGACTTATCTTTTTGCTTTTGCTTATAACGATTGCGTCCATAATCAATTAAAGCGACACTCGCCACAATGGCAACAAAAATCAAAATGCCAAAAAGTGGGTCTGCATAAGGAAGCATATTATTCTCTAAGCGTTATGATATTGGCACTAGAGCGGATTTTATTAAAATGTTCAGTGATGATACTTTGCTCTTTTTGTGCCATTATTTTTTGATTGATGAGTGGTTTTGCCTCATCAAAACTTATAGCTTTCTCGCCCAAACGCTCCTTGACCAAAAAGCTCACAAAGCTGTTGCCACCGGTTGTAAGCACGGGGGTAAATTCATTATTTGGCGTATTAAGAAATACTTGAGCAATTTGTGGGCTAAGCGAAGAAAGCGAGATTGTTTCATTTATCTTTTGCACCCCTTGAATCGTAGTCTTTGGTGATTGTATGGCGTTTTGTAAATTGCCTTCATTCTGTGCTGTGTATCTTACCACACGCACCGATGAGGGGAGTAAAAATTCCTTTTTGTGCTTTGTGTAGTAGCTTAATAGCTCATCTTCACTTGAAATACTGATGTTTGAAGCAAGGATTCTTTGCATAAGCTCTTTAGTTTGCAACTGCTTTTTGATTTTATTGCGATATTCCTGTAAAGTCGTGCCATCACGCGTAACCTTAGCAAGCAAAGCGTCTTTGCTAAGGTTAGCATTTGCAGCGATTTGAGAAATCTCCTCATCAATCTTAAACTCATCAATGCTAATCTTAAATCGCTCTATCTCATCATCTTTTAATCGCTCATTAATCAGCATATCAATAGCGGCTTTTTTGGAGATTTTCATTTGCGTTTGAAGTTTGCTGATTTCACTCAGTGTAATAGCGTGTCCATTGACGCGTATCGCCACACCTGCGATAATTTCAGCCTGTGAAACCAACACGCACAGACATAAAAAACATATATTTTTTTTCATCTCTATCCTTTTTGTATCTTTGGAAAACTTTGTACCATTCTAGCACATTCAAAGCAACCCCAAAGCAACAAGGGAGATTCTAGCTTATCTAGCCTTGTGAGATATTGTTATATTGAGTGGTAAAACAATCACTTCTGGCGTAAAATCACTATACATTCCCTATGGTGCGTATGCGGAAACTGATCAAAAAGTCCAAAATGTAAAATATTATGGCTTTGTATGAGTGTTTGTAAATCTTGCAAAAGTGTGTGTGGCTTGCACGAAACATACACAATGGTGTTAAATTGTTGCAAAAAATGCAGAATCTTTAGCTCATTTACCCCACTTCTTGGCGGGTCAATCAGCACACAATCAAAGCTAAAGCGTTTTATGTCAATGCCCCTTAGCCTAAAAAACTCTCTTTCCCCACTTAATGCCACTTGCGTTTCAAGGGCATTTAACCGCACGGGCGTGATATTTTCACAAAAATTTTGCTCCATATTTTGCTGTAAAAGTGAAATGGCAGACTTCACCACTTCAGTGGCGAGAATCTGCCTAAAAACCCCGCTTAAAGCAATGCTAAAATTCCCACCACCACAATACAGCTCAAGCATATCGTTATCAGGCTGTGGATAGAGTGCCTTAAGATGAGTGATGACAAACTCAAGCATTTTTGTATTGATAAAAGGATTAGGCTGTGAAAAGCTAGATTCTTGCTTGAAAAAAGTATAGTTCTGCTTTTGCTTGGAATCTGCAAAAAGCCTTAAACTCTCACGCACACAAGAATCATAATCAAAATCGCCCACAAGTATCTTTTGATTTTTAGCCCTGCCGATGATATGTGCAGTAGCATTTAATGCTGTATGCAGTCTATCACGCATATTTTGAGCCTTTTGCTCCCAGATAGAATCTAGCCTTTTGTGATAAATAAGTGAGATGATAATCTCTTGTGATTCTATGTTTGCTAGAAAATTACACGCATAAACTTTTGTGCGTAAAGTCTCATCTGCTTCTAAACTTTCAATCACAAGAGGCATAGCCTTTTGAATTATAGGAAGTAAAATTGGGCATTGCGTGATGGGGGTGCGATGATTTTTCTCTCTATTACTCATCGCAAAATGGATTCTGTTTTGTTCTGTGTAGAATCTAAACTCCGCCCTTGCTCTAAAGCCCCACTCCACCGAGTTATGAACGCTTAGATTTGCGGAAGAAAAACCATTGCTAGAAAAAAGGGAGCTAAACTCCTGCTGTGTTTGTTTGAGCTTAGATTCTAGCTGTTTTTCATAGGCTAAATCTAGCTCACAGCCACCGCATAGCCCAAAGTGCTGACATTTCATAATAAATACTTAAGCTAAGCTACTTAAAGCCCTGCACAAGATTCCCAATAAGCAGATTCCACCCATCAACCAGCACAAAGACTAGAATCTTAAAAGGCAGTGAAATCATAACCGGCGGCAACATCATCATACCCATTGCCATAAGCACGGAGCTTATCACCATATCAATGACTAAAAAGGGCAGATACAATAAGAATCCAATCCAAAATGCCGTCTTAAGCTCACTTATCATAAATGCCGGGATAAGCACAGTCAGTGGCACATCATCAACGGTTTGGGGATTTTCAAGGTTGCGGATTCTAAAAAAGAGTGCTAAATCCTTTTCACGCGTGTTTTTAATCATAAAATCCTTAAAAGGCACAATTGCCCGTTCAAACGCCTCATCATAAGAAATCTGCTTTTCTGTATAAGGCTTTATGCCAACTTCATAGCTTTTAGTCGCTACTGGCTCCATAATGAAAAATGTCAAAACAAGTGCAAGGCTGACTAAAACCTGTGTTGGTGGGGACTGCTGTGTACCTAAAGCAGTGCGTAAAAAAGCAAAGACAATGACAATGCGTGTAAAGCTAGTCATCACAAGCACAAGTGAAGGGGCAATCACAAGCAGTGTGATGATAAGGACGATATTAAGCGTTGCAACTAGCTCGGTTGGCTCTTGTGGTGCAGTCAGCGATAAATCCACGGAGGGCAACACTGGATTTTTAGGCAGTGAAGGAAGTGGAGCGATATTTGATGGGGCTGGAAGTGCTGGAGTGAGATTAGTGTTTGGAGAATCTGGGCTTTGTGGATTTGCGTAAGCAAGGGAGTAAATACAAAGCAAAAGCATAGCTATGAGTTTTTTCAAAAATTACTCCAAAAATGAAACTTAAGGGGCGTATTATAGGATTTAGTGTGTTAAAATTACATAAAAAGCATATTAAAAGGAGTGAAAATGAGTGTATCGGTGGTGATTTTAGCAGCTGGGGCTGGAACGCGTATGAAGTCAAACCTACCTAAAGTACTTCATAGAATCTGCGGTAAGCCTATGCTGTTTTATTCCATTGATGAAGCTTTGAATTTGAGCGATGATGTGCATATTGTGCTATTTCATCAAGAATCTTTAGTGAAAGAAAAGATTATAGAATCTTACCCAAAGGCGTGTGAAAGCGAGGCTTTGCATTTTCACATACAGGATTATGAAAATTATCCGGGTACTGGTGGGGCGATTATGCAAGGGGGCAGTGGGGAAAAAGCAAAACATTGCTTTGCGTATAAATATGAGCAGATTCTTATCCTTAATGGCGATATGCCCCTTGTGCGTAGCCAAACGCTTAAAAAGCTGTGTGAGAATCCCTCTAAGATTGTGATGAGTATTTTGCACCTTGAAAATCCAAACGGCTATGGACGCGTGATTTTAGAACATAATAAGGTGCAAAAGATTATAGAGCAAAAGGACGCTACGCAAGAAGAGCTAGCTATCAAAGATGTCAATGCTGGGGTGTATAAGATACATAAAAATATTTTAGAATCTTACCTGCCACTTTTGCAAAATAACAACAACCAAAAGGAATTTTATCTTACCGATGTGATTTTTTATGCAGGGCAAAATGGCGTTGAAGTAGCGGCAGTGCAGGTAGAAGAGCAAGAATTTATGGGGGTAAATTCTAAACTCCAACTCTCCTTGGCACAAGAAGTGATATTAAAGCGATTAAGAGATGCGGCTATGGAAGAAGGCGTGATTATGCACCTGCCCCATACGATTTATATAGAATCTGGCGTGAAGTTTAGCGGGGAATGTATTGTGGAACAAGGTGTGCAGATTCTGGGGAATTGCGAGATTATAAACTCTCATATCAAAGCCCATAGCGTGGTGGAATCTAGCGATATAGAATCTAGCGATATAGGACCTATGGCACATATCCGCCCAAAAAGTCATTTACAACACACACATATCGGTAATTTTGTGGAGACTAAAGCAAGTGTGTTGCGTGGGGTGAAAGCAGGGCATTTAAGCTATTTGGGGGATTGTGAAGCGAATGAAGGGAGCAATATCGGGGCTGGAGTGATAACTTGTAATTATGATGGTAAGCAAAAGCATAAGACAATCATTGGCAAAAATGTCTTTGTAGGCAGTGATGTACAGCTTGTCGCACCACTTGAAATTGGCTCAAATGTGCTTATTGGTGCGGGTAGCACGATAACAAAAGATTTGCAAGATGGGGACTTAGCCCTATCGCGCACACCGCAGAAAAATATCAAAGATGGTTATTATAAATTTTTTGATAAATAAGGAGTGGATATGGAGATTTTACTCAATGGCAAGGCTTACAAGCTAGAATCCAGCACGATTTTAGCTCTGCTAGAAAAGCTTGATATTGCACATAAGGCAATGGCGATTGCGGTGAATACGCAGGTGCTAAAAAAGGAAAAATGGGGCGAGTATGTGCTGCAAAATGGCGATGAAGTGGAGATTTTAGACTTTGTGGGTGGTGGGTGAAAAGATGAGAACTGCATTATTTCTAGTTTTTATGTGGAGCGTGGCATTCTCTTGCACTGGGGATTGTAAAAGTTGCCACGCAACGCTAGATTATAAAAATGACATACGCCACGCACCAATGCTAGAGTGCAAAACCTGCCACACCGATGCCAAGATGGCACAGATTGATATGGGCGGTTGTGGAGAAGACTGCTTTGCCTGCCACGATATAAGTAAGATTAAATCTCCAAGCCTAGCTAAAGATCACTATCTTATTAACTCCTGCATACAATGCCACACAAGCCTGTCTAACTCCCCCCTTAGCACAGGCGAAAATGTCTTCCAAAAGGGGATAAAAAACTTTAGTAATGGATTGTTAAAGGAATGAGTTTTCTTGCATAAACTCTTAGCAAAAGTAAGAAAATCTTGCAAAACCAAAGGGCAAACCTAGAATCTAGAGATTCCAAATCTACTTTCATCAAAGAAAAAAGATTATTACTTACCGATATTGAGCTTTGCGTCAGTGGGGAGAATCTCAAAGAATCTGTCCATATTAAAAACAATATTTTGTGTTTTAGCCTCTTTGATAAGGGCAATAGCGTCCTCCATATTATAAGGTTTGCCACCATTATATGGCTCAAAGACTTTATTGACAATGGCTAGGGCATAGGCATTTTTCTTCACTTCATCAGAAGCAGCGTGGGGCATTGTAATATACGCGGTGCTTTGGATAAGAATCTCATCAAACTTCCAATGATCAAATAAAAAGCCCAAAAATGTAAGATGGTCTAGCCCATAAAATTCTGTCTCAACCGCACCAATATCGGCAAAATCACTTTCTTTAAGCTGGGCTAGAAATTCTTTATCCTTGCCACTTTGGATAAGTGTATTAGCAAATAGCATCATTCCCAAACGCAAAAGCATAGCACAAGGCACAAGCACTTGAGCGAGCTTTTTATCAGTTTGCGAAAACCAATCGGAGATAAAATCCGCCTCCCTGCTACAATTCCCCAAAAACTCCTGTGTATCTAGCCCATAAGGCGAAACATCTATCTTAAAGCTTCCACGCAAAGAGTTGGCAATAGCAACATTTTTGACATTACTGATACCAAGCAAGGACACCACTTGATTGAGTGTGGAAATCTCACGAGAAAACCCATAATAAGGCGAGTTTGCCAAACGCAATAAATCCCCAGTCAAAAGCGGATCTTTAGAAATAATATCCACCACACCTTGCACTTGTACTTCAGAACCAGAAGAATCCACATATTGTTGCAACTTCATCACGGTCTCTGGCAATGGGGGCAAATTATCAATCGTTTTAAGTAAAAGTTCATTCATCAAAGCGTCCTTTAATAGCAAAAAACTAAATCGCGTTATATTATCGGCAACGCGTGGATTATATCAAAAAGCGATATAAATGCGTTTAAAATTTTGCTCATTTTTTAAGAAAATACAAAAACAAGCTTATCACTTCACACTTTCGCCCTTTAAAGCTTGAGCGATAAGCTCCAAGGGGTGAGCAAAACGCACTTTAGAATCTATTTGTGTGAGCACATTATCAATCTGCATACGACACGCCCCGCACTCCGCACTGACAATCTCCGCTCCACTTCTCTCTATCATCTCCGCCTTTGGCACACCAGCTTTGAGCGTGAGATCATAGCGTGAGCTTTGCATACTAATGCCTCCAAAACCACAGCACCTACTAGAATCGCTCATTTCTTTAAGCCTAAAGCCCTTTGATAAAAGCACTCGTGGCTCTTTATACACACCTAGCACCTTCCTAGCGTGGCAAGGGTCGTGATAAGTGATACTTTCCCCAGCAAGATTCTGTGGAATAATCTCACTTAAAGGCGTATGATGATAGAGCCACTCACTTGCCATATAAATTTTAGGTAAAAGCTTTTCAAGCCTTTGTGCATAATCTTTTAGAGTAGAATCTGAATCTAAAGCGTGAAGCCAATCTTTTTTAATCATCGCCGCACAAGTGGCTTCAGGGATTATCATCGCATCAATGCTATCCCAAAAACTTTCAAAATAATCAATATTTTTCTTTGCCAAATGCACCACGCTTTTCACATCGCCGGTAAAAAACGCCGGTGCACCGCAGCACTCCTGCAAATGCGGGACAAACGCCCTAATCCCCAAATGATTTAGAATCTCAAGCAAACTCTCCCCAACACTCACATAATTATAATTACTCAAACAACCGATAAAAATCGCCACCCTATTATGTTGCAAGGCATTTTTTGGAGCAGTTTTGGCAGTTGGCAAAATCTCACCTTGATATTTTTGCAAAAATGACTTTCTCCACACAGGGAAAACGGAGCGTTTAGCCCTTTTAGAATCCACACCCTTAAATAACTTTAGCCGACTAACAAGCCGCCCATTTTCTTCCTTAAACGCACAAGGCATAATAAAATGCACAAATCTAAACACAAAGTCCGCCGCCTTGCGATGACGCAAAAGGTAAAAATACGCCCTTTTATACCACGCAATGCCATATTTTTCCGCAATATCCACACGGACAGATTCTATTGCCACATCAACAGGCAGACTAGAAGGGCAGTGCGTTACGCAGGTGGTGCAAAGGAAGCAAGATTCAAAAATCTCCCTGCTTTGACTATTTAGCTCCAAATCGCCCCGTTTATACGCCCCTAGTAAATCCAAAAATCCACGCGGAGAGGTAACTTCATCGCGATTAGCCATATAAATGGTGCAGTTTGGGATACACTTCCCACACTTCACACACGCACTTGCCACACTTTGTAAATCAAGCATTATCGCTCCTAAATTGTCTTGCTAAAACGCTTTGTAGTATCATTTTGTAAATATGTATCAAATACCATAGCGATATTGCGGATAAGCATTCCGCCTGTGGGCGAAGTCTCTATGTTTGAAGGCGTGATTTGTATAAGCCCTAGCTCTTCATACTCTCGCAAAGATTCTAATTCATTGGCAAAATACGCCCTAAACTCAATCCCAAATCGCTTTTCAATCCCTTTAAAATCAAGTCGCAAATTATTCATAAGCCCCATAATGACTTCTTTACGCAAAATATCCTTTTCACTTAGCTTAACACCTCTCTCAACAGGTAATCGCCCCTCATCTAACGCCTTTTCATATTCCTGCATATCTTTATAATTTTGGGAATAATACCTTAACCCCTCGCTAATGCTTGTAAGCCCTATGCCGATAGTTTGCGAAAAGCCCCTTGTTGTGTAGCCTTGAAAATTCCTGCGAAGCTCGTTTTTAGCCTTAGCTAAATACAGCTCATCACTCTTTTTTGCAAAATGATCCATTCCTATCATCATATAGCCCTGCTCCTGTAAAAATGCAATGGTATTTTTTAGAATCTCAAGCTTTTGAGCGGGGTTTGGCAAAGTCGTCTCATCAATTTTCCGCATTGTTTTTTTCATCCACGGCAAATGTGCGTAATTAAAAATCGCCAGTCTATCAGGCTTTAGCCCAACCACCTTTTGCAAAGTATCCGCAAAGCTTTGCTCACTTTGATAGGGCAATCCATAAATCAAATCAAAATTTACAGATTCTGTGCCAAACTCACGCGCAAGGGCAATGGCATTGCTTACAATCTCAACGCTTTGAATCCTATGTATAGCTTCTTGCACCCTTTCATCAAAATCCTGCACCCCAAAGCTTAAACGATTAAAGCCATTTTCTTTTAAAACAGCCATTTGCTCACGCGAAAAAAACCGCGGATCCACCTCACAGCTCACTTCTGCATTCTTAGCAAAATTTGTAAAAACACCGCGGATAAGTCCAATCACACTTTCAAGCTCTTTAGCATTAAAAAATGTTGGTGTCCCCCCGCCAAAGTGAAACTGCACCACCTCACGCGAAGTATCCATAGAATCTTTAAGCAAGGCTAACTCTTTTTTCAAGTAATGAATATAACGCTCTTTTTTCTCTTCCTTGCTTGTATAGACGACATTGCAACCGCAAAAATAACAAGCCGAGCGACAAAAGGGCAAATGCGTGTAAAGTGAAAGGGGCAAAGAAGTAAAATCTGCTTCTTTTAACGCTTCTTTATAACTTGTATCATTCCAAGATTCTCTAAATTCCACCGCAGTGGGATAGCTTGTATAACGCGGAGCGGATTTTGAATACTTCACAAAAGCGTTAAAGTCAATATTTTGGCTCAAAATGTATCCTTTTCTTATTTTTTAAATACTTTTTATCTGGGCTTACGCAAATAATCAATGTCAAAAAACAAATTTGGGTGCTTCTTTTTAATATCTTTAGCAAGAATAGCGGTGTTTATCTCGGGTAAATTCCCATCTTTTAAACGCAAAGATTCTAAGATATTTGTAGCCACCGCCATCGCATCATCAAGATCTATTGGCATTTGTGAGATGATGTCTTTTTCAAGCTTCATCACTAGCTTTTCTTCTTGCATATTTTTAATGCGTGAAAGCAAACGCACAAAAAGTTTTTGCGGGAAAACAACATACTCTTCGCCCTGCTCATCTTGCAAAAACCACAACTCATCTTTTGAAAACTCCCCGCGTTGCATAGCAAGAAGCATTGTGTCATCTTCAAGCTGACGCAGGATTCCAAGATTCTCTTGAATAATTTTTTCTTTAGATTCTAGCCATTTATCTTGTTTTATATCTTTCATTTATAGCTCCATTTCCAAGGGGTAAGCAAGAGGCAAGTTATTCAACCTCACAAGAGCTAACATAATGGCTTTTTGTGCGTGGAGACGATTATTTGCCTCTTGGAATACGCGACTTTGTTTGCCCTCTAATACACTCTCACTCACTTCCTGTCCGCGATATGCAGGAAGGCAATGCAAAAAGATAGCATCTTCTTGTGCTAGATTCATAAGAGAATCATCTACACAAAAACCAACAAATGCCTTTTCTCGCTCTTTTTTCTGCTCCTCTTGTCCCATTGACGCCCAAGTGTCTGTTACCACCACATTGACTCCACTCACAGCCTTTTGTGGCTCCTGCATAATATGTATCGCTCCGCCACTTTGTTTGCAAGTTTTAAGGGCAGATTCTATAATATCTGTGCGTGGAAAATACCCAAGCGGCGAAGCTACCCGCAATTCAAAGCCAAGGATTGCTGCTAAGTTTATCCAAGAGTGAGCCATATTATTCCCATCGCCAATATACGCCACAATGGGCTTTTTAAGCCCATTTTTATGAATCCCATCAGGCAGAGCAATACCACACTCAAGCATTGTAAGATAATCTGCCATTAACTGCACAGGGTGAAAGTCATCACTCAAACCATTGATTATCGGCACAGATGAGTATTCTGCAAATTCTTGCAATTTTTCGTGCCTATCTGTTCTCATCATTACCATATCCACCATAGAGCTAATCACGCGTGAAGTATCCTTGATAGGCTCTCCGCGTCCAAGCTGTATGTCCTTGTGGGAAAGAAACATTCCGTGTCCGCCAAGCTGGTAGATTCCACCTTCAAAACTCACGCGTGTGCGAGTTGAACTTTTTTCAAAGATCATTGCAAGAATCTTACCTTTGAGATAAGGCGTATGATTGCTATTTCGTAGCTCTTGCTTGAGTTTCAAAGCAAGGTTAGTAACTGCTAGAATCTCATCTTTTGAAAAGTCATTTAATGTAAGAAAATGTCTCATCTACCTACCTTATGTGTCTTTTGATATGTTTATTAGTGAAAGCGGAGATTGTATCCAAAAATGGTAAGAAAATCTTACATTTTGAATGAGTTTGCAAGTTTATCAGTGGGCTTATCAATTTGCAAGATTTCAATTTGTAGAACTGCTCGGTGGGATATAATCCTCAATGCCAATGGTGATGTTTGCAGTAAGATTCTTAAACAGCACCTTATTTTTACTCCGCTCATAGTAAAACTCCTGACCACCTCGCACAAACCACTGCACAAAAAGAGTGCCGTCATTGGAAACGCGTTTGCCCTCGCCATCAAAAATATCTCGTGCAGCCAAAATATCGCTAAAGAGATTTGGATAGCTCACCTCACCAAAAAAGCTTTTAACCGCTATCCATTTTGAAGTGCATTGCTTTGCCATACACACCTCTTTTGGTGTAACGACAATCTCGCTCACAGGCTTACCAAGCTTATATAGCTCAACATTAAGCTTTTTGCTTGTTTTGTTATATTTAAACGAAGCAAAGTCATAGAATTTCACTCGTGGAGTGTCAATCAGCAGAATCTTAAACTTTGTTGGCTCTAAAACAGGGGGTTGATTGGGATTAATATCGGGATCTTCAAAGCTTTCAAGCCAAGCACAAGAAGCCAAGAAAAAAGCAAGAAAAAGGGCAAGTAAAAAAAAGTGTAGAAAAGGGAGCAAGAAAACAATGCTCCCTAAAAATGTTCGCTTAAAAACGCCAACTATTGCATTCATTACACTGCCTTAATCCCTTAAGCGCGTGCATTTGAGAGAATCTTATGCCAGATTCTACCATCAAGTTTTAGCTCCATATTGACTTGACATAAGCCATCTTTATACACGGTCTCAAGCACTTCAGCATTTCGGATAAGCGCTTGGACTTTTGTTTTCACAGTTGAGCTTTGAAGCATCATATCACGCACAGTATCTTGGGCATTTACTCTAATACCATACATTTTTTCACCGATTTGGCGATAAGCATCAACAATCGCCGCTCTCTTTGCCATAGCAAAAGCTTGTGAAGGTGAGAGTGAATTTTCAGGTGATACGCCTATACCAACCGCACTTAAAGTAATCTCATTTTCAGGTGTAAGCATTGGAGAGTTTGGAATATTATTCGTATCATTCCTGCCAATATACTCATCTCTATCTCTGTCAAACTTTGGCTCAAGGTTATCTTTATTTAAACCCGGCACTTCAACTTTCTCCACCACAAGCGTGTTAATCTTTTGATTGCCACTTGTCGGCTTGGAGATAAGATTAGGATTTGTATTGTATCCGGGCATTGGCGGATAAGTGGGAGCTTGGATTGGGGCATACATCGGCTGATTACTCGCACTTGGCGGAATTAGTCCATTATTAGCACCACCAGCATCGCCTACATTGAGCAAATCTCCGCAACCACTTAATGCAAACACAGCAAAACTTGCAACAATTGAACTCTTAAGCAAACCATTTTTCATATTCAGTCCTTTGAATTAAATTTCATAAGGACTAAAAGCAAGATGTGTTCCATATTTATCTTAAGCATTTGTATAGTCTATGCTTTGCCTATACTTTACCCATCACTTTACTTGCAAGGCGTTCCCACAAAGCTTGGAATGTTAGACGCAGCCTTTTAGGAAAAGCATAGATTCTAGGAAAATGATAGCAAAAGCGGTATTTTCCCTTGATACAAGGCAAAAATGGCTTTAAATCAGCCTTTGTAAAGCCAAGCTCTGAAACATAGCCAACAACACCCAAAAATCGTATTAGTCCATTTACATTACTACATATTATGCTTTCATAAAAAGATGTAATCTCTATACTGCCCTTATCTCTCGCTTCTTGTTGTAAGATCTTAAAATATTGCAGAATCTTAAAACGACTAAATGCTATTTTTATTTTCTTGTCTCGTGTCTGTCTGCCACGCATAATAGAATTTGGCGATAGTCTATAATTATAAACACAAGTATCATCAACATAAAGGCTTTGTGCTTTCATAGCCACTTCCGTGCAGAATGGAACATCTTCATAGATAATATGCGGAATAAATCTTATACTATTCTTAAAAATAAAATCAGTCCGTATAGTAAATGCCCAATCTGAAGTTATAAGCGTTTGTCCTCGCATATTTTCTACAAGCTCCTTAGGTGTGTATCGCCCCTTGATATGTGGAGCAAACACGCGAAAATCACAAGGAGACTTTTTGCCACCTTTTTCATCACGGACTATTATATGGCTTTCAATCAATACATCTACATTCTCTTTTATTAAAACTTTTGATATATGCTCCAGTGCGTTAAGCTCCAAATAATCATCAGAATCCACAAAGACGATGTAGCTTTTATTTGTGGTGTTGTGAGATTCTTGCTGGGGGGGGGGTATAAGAGATTTTTGCCTAGCCACATCTAGCCCCTTGTTACGAGCCATTGATACTCCTTGATTTTCTTGATGGATAAGCATTAAGCGTGAGTCCTTCTTGACATACTTCTCGGCGATTGCCCAGCTAGAATCCGTGCTACCATCATCAACAAGAATAGCTTCAAACTCCGTATATGTTTGATAAATGATAGAATCTAAACATTCTTTAAGATAAGATTCCACATTGTAAATTGGCACGATGATAAAAAATTTTATATTCTCCATTCCCTTTTTCTTCATTCTCTACCCCCTAAACACTTCTTCCCATAAAGGCATAATCACCTCTTTTGAGAATTTCTCTTTTACTCTTCGCTTGGCTTTTAATCCCATAGATTCTCTTTTATCTTTATCACTCATTAGCGTAAAAAGTTTATCGGCATAACCCTGCAAGTCATTATCTTCTATAAGGTAGCCGCTTATGTGAGATTCTATAATATCACTTGGACCCGTTGCTACATCAAAGGCGATGGGACACAAAGCATACGAGCAAGATTCTAAAAGCACCATAGGGAAGCCCTCAACATAACTAGTCATCGCATAAATACTAGCACTTAAATACTCTTTTTCTACATCTTTTGTGAAAGGTTTTAGGATAATGCTATCTTGTAGGTTTTTTTCTTTTATTTTAGATTCTATTTGTTCTTGTAAGACTCCACTGCCAACAATGATAAGCTGCCAAGATTCTAAGCTTTTTTTGTGCGTTGCCGTTTCCGCCCTTTTAAGAGAGTTTGCCTTTCGTGCTTCATCATTTATGCTTAAACTCCTTGCACTCAAGGCTTCACAACTCTTAAAATCATCGCAAACTACTTCCGCACTGATTTGCTTAGAATCTAAAATTGTTTCGTGGCTATCAATCTTGTCATATTTGCAAGTGTGGACAAAATCCTTGCGGATTGTGTTAGCCTTTGAAAAAGGCGAAATATCTTTTTTTGATTCTAAGTTTTTAGATACTTCGCTACGCTCAGTATGACAAGAAGTAGGTTTAGCATAACAAAGATTAGAATCTAAATTTTCATCATTTTTGCACCCTAAACCCCGCAGCCCACCCATTCTCTCTTGCACCTTTTCCCAAATATCTATAAGTCTTAAAAAGCCTTTTTGATCGCCCCTATCCATACGCCCAACGGATATGATTCTACGCTGATTGGAATCTGTGTTTTTCTGTGAAATATTAGGCAGAAAGTTTGGAATAACTTTGATGTTGTTGTGATAGTATTGCCAAGTTGAAAGCTCAGCAGAAGAAAGAATAATAAGAACATCAAAATAATTGTTGCGAGAATGATACTTGCTAAAATTTAAGTGAATAATACGACAATAGTGCGTCTTTGAATATTTAAAAAAAGGCGTGTAGGTTGCACAATTACTGATTATTACATCAAAATGAGAAAATCTTTGGCTTACTTGCAAACTCAAAATAAACTTATACAGATTCTTATAATACATTTTTGATAAAATATTCCCGCATTGCTTTTTGGCATACTCCACCTCGGCGATGTTGTGCCATATATGGAGATTCACGCTCTCATTTAGCCTATAGGGCAAAATAGCATTTGCCCTATAAAAGCTTAAAACACTCACTTGATGCCCCAGCTCACTTAAGGCATTGGCGAGATTCACACATACTCGCTCCGCCCCTCCGGTAATGCTTATGTCATTGATTGTTAGTAAGATTTTCATCTCTCCACCCTAAACCAACCACAACCCCACACCAAATAAAAATACATTGCAAAATTTGGGGATACAACGCATCAAAAAGGCTTTGTATACAGATCCCACACACAAATATAATTAAGCTCAATCCCCAAAATGACTTCCATCTGTATTCTTGCTTTTGCATACATCTATATCCGCTATAAAGCAAAAAAAACTGAAAAATCACAATACAAACAAAACCTATTACACCATAAGAAAAAAGCAGACTTACTGCAAAATTATGTGGGTGATTATAGCCATTCATGTTCATATTATTTGAATTATTTTCAAAGTTTATATACGACCTGTTTTGATGATTTTTAAGACTATAATAACGCCATAAATACTCACCAATCTGAAAAACACCTACAATATGAGGTTTAAAAGGAGAATCTGCAACAGCCAAAAGTGTAGATTTTGTCATATTAATACGAGAAAGAGAGGAGTGTTCCCAGGTCATCTCATTTTGGCCAAGAGCCAGACTTTCTGGAAGGCAATCAATATACTTAGAAAAGCAAAGCTTATCATATTGCCCCATTTCTATGGGGTTAGTATTCCACACCACAACAAAATTATCAATCATATGTGCGAAATTATACCTATCAGAAAAAGATTTTGATGCGTGATAAAAGCCTATTACAAATGTTATACCAATACACAGCACGAATAATAGCACTTTTAATTTATGTTTGTATTGCCATACAAAAAAAGGAATAAATAACATACCAACAAATGCAACCAAAAAACTACGCTCACCATTGGCAAGCATCGCAAACAAACTTAGAATAAGTCCAATAAAACTTAAGATCTTATAAGTCCATTTTTTAAATGTAAACACACCGGCCAAACTCATTGAAGCTGGGGCAATAAGCCAAATATTATATGTAAAAACAACTTGAAAGAAAAAGGGGATATTATCAGTATTTAAAAGGCCATTCTTTAAGCCCAAACATATGGTAGAACACACTTCTAAAACACATAATAATACAAATGCGGCTAAAAAGAAAAAAACATTCTTAGCTTTTCCATACATACCAAACAAGAACATAGAAACAAACAGAACAAAATAACCCACTATATGCTGATTAACAGATTTTAAAACAACCGATATTTGTCTTACCCACACATCATCAAAAATCGTCAAAATCCCCAATAAGCAAACAATGACAAAACAACAAATTGGAACGGACAAAATTTTCCACAAAGCCCTTGAAAACAAACGATAGTTATAAAATATAAACAACAAACCACCAATGTGAAAGAATGTTTGTGTCTTAAGTGATTTGCCAAAACTAGATAATCCTAGTGCGTAACACAACATTCCAACACAAAATAACCCTAAAGTTATCTCTTGATTATATTTTTTAATAAATCCCACAATAATTATCCTTGCTTGTTTAGTAGATCCATTCTACCCCATTTTTCCAAATACTTTAGCACAATTACTATAATTGCAATGTCAAACTTATAATAGAATCCGCTCTTTAATCTTAATTTAAATCACACATTCTTAAAGCTTAAAGTGCTATAAAATCTCCAAAAGGAGTAAAAATACAAACACGCCCCAGCAAACCTCCACTAAAAATCACTATAAAAGCTATCCCCTACACTTAAATTTCAATAATAAAGCAAATTCTAACATACACACCACGAAAAAGCTTCACACCGCACCAAATCCTTAACAACAAAAACCAACAAATAAAAAACACTAGAAGTAAAATAAAAAGCTTTGTAACAAATAAACAAACCAAACAGAGCAATAAAGCCTAAAACCTATGTTAAATTTGTGCCTTTTCTAATTTTACCTTATCATCTT
>NZ_DS990392.1:0-128956 GCF_000155475.1 Helicobacter cinaedi CCUG 18818 = ATCC BAA-847
TTTTTTTTTGAGAAAGGAAATAAATGTCTCGCCCTACGACAAAGTTGCAATTACAAGAAGCTTCACAGACAAATTTTGAAAAGCTCTTTGCAATTATTGAATCTATCCCGCTTGATGCCCAAAATACTCATTTTGCCTACAATGAACGCGACGAGACACTTAAAGATGTGCTTATCCATTTATATGAATGGCAGAATTTACTACTTACTTTTGTGCGGACAAATCTCAATAAAACTAGTGATTTTATCCCTTTTTTGCCGCCACCCTACAACTTCAAAACTTATCCAAAAATGAATTGGGCAATTAAAGAAAAACACCACGCCACTTCACTAGAACACGCAAAAAGTTTGCTTTATCAAAGCCATACAGAAGTAATGGAGCTTATCGCCACTTTACCGCTTAAAACACTTTTTGTGAAAAAGCATTATAAGTGGTGTGGCAACACAAGTCTTGGTAGCTATTGTGTGAGCAGCACTTCAAGTCATTATGACTGGGCAATAAAGTGTATTAAAAAGTATGTTAGGGCTTTAAAGTAGATTCTATAATTCTGTAAGATGTGCTATGAATTTGTGGAATAAAGGTGTGTTAAACACTCCAGCTCTTCAGCAGAAAAGCCCGCTTGTAGCCTTGCTTTGTGATTGAGTATCTTTGGCACGGAGTGGAATTGCTTAAAATTTTGAAGTATTGCTAGAAAGTCCTCCGGGCTTGTTTTGGTATTGGCATATCTCCACCAAAAATCCCCTTTTCTTACGTGTTCTATCTCATCGTGCAGGATAATCTCAAGCGTTTGTAGAATCTGCGGAATACTCTCGTGTTCAAAACGCTCAATCTTAGCTACCACAAAAGGATTTGCATCAAGTCCATTTGCTTCTAAGCCACGATGAAGCAATGCCATTCTATCTCTAAAATCCTGTGTAGCACTCTGTGCGTCAAAAAGCTGGGAATGCACAGAAAAATCTCCATATTCATAGCCTAAACTATGAAGTGAATCTAGCAAAAGTCTAAAGTGATTTGCCTCTTGCAATGCCACAATAAGCCAATCGCGATAATATTGCAGGGGCAAATGTCTAAAGCGATACATCGCATCAAGGGCTAAATCAATCGCACTATATTCAATATGCACGATAGAATGCAATACTTTAGCAAGGGATTGCACGCTTTTGATATGCTTTGGGCGGCGGATTTTTGTAGGGTGGGTGATAGTGCAAAATCGCTGATATGATGGGTTTTGAAGTGGGCGAATAGGGGAGTGAAAGTCGGTAAAAAAATGCTGTATCTCCTGCGTTTGGAAGCTAGATTCTAAATAATAAGAATCTAGTGTGTTTGAAGGCAGATTCTCACTTTCTAATAGCTCTTGTGCCATTTGCTCTATATTGGCAATAAGCTTTAGCTTTGCTTCTGGGCTTTGAGCAATCATTGCTTCAAAAATCAGTGTAAAATCCATTAGGCTTCCTTTTTGATATGAGTCATATGATGATAAAACACAAATGATGTAAGGTTAAGAGTGATTGCAAGTGAGATGATAAGCATTTGCCAACCAAACAGCTCAAAAACAAAAGATGAGAGATAAGAGCCTAGCGTCCCGCCTGTGTAATAAAAGCTGAGATAAAGCCCACTTGAAGCGGCTTTATACTTTGGATTGAGTGAGTTGTTGAGAGCATTTAGCACGGAGTGTGCGATAAATGAGCCAAAGCACATAACAAACATTCCCACATATATCCACATAAGCGAATGCAAAAGAAAGACGCACAGCCCTAGGGCAAAAAGATTTAGGCTTAAAAAAATGGTTTTTTCTCTGCCACCACAAAGCTTGATGATAGGATTAGCAAGAAGTGAAACGACAATCCCTATGCTATAGCCCAAATACAACCTACCAAGCTCATTTTGACTGATATGCGGAAACATCTCTTTTGCATAAAAAGGCAGAGTGTTAAGCACAGCCTGAAAACTAAAAAACATCACAAACACGCTACTTAGCACCACTAGCGAAGTTTTATTGCCAAGTAGTGGGAGAATCTGTGAGAATGTAAATTGAGTAAGCTTGGAGGCTTGATTTGCAATCCAAGATAGGCTAAAGATTCCACCTAGTGTTAAGCTCACCCCCAAAAGGATAAAGCATATTTGCCACGAAAAAAGCTCTGTGAGATATGCTCCACCCATTCTGCCAATAAGCCCACCTGCAATGGTGGAGGCGATATAAAGACTGACATTAAACTGCAAAGAGCCACTTTGTGAGCGTGTGAGAATGGTAAGTAGTGTGGTAAGAATAGCTGG
Source organism: Helicobacter cinaedi CCUG 18818 = ATCC BAA-847 (assembly GCF_000155475.1). Lineage (GTDB taxonomy): Bacteria > Campylobacterota > Campylobacteria > Campylobacterales > Helicobacteraceae > Helicobacter_C > Helicobacter_C cinaedi. The sequence goes on from NZ_DS990392.1 coordinate 2,275, forward strand.
AAAAAATAGGGATTGAATAAAACGCAAGAGTAAAAAAGTCTCCAAGCTTTCGCACCACGCAAGGAGAATCTGAAAGATTCCTGCAACAAATAGCGAAAGGCTTAAAATCAATTTTGGTTGATGATTTTCTAAAAAATAGCCATAAAAAAGCGGTGCAAATGCCATAGGTAAAAGTGTAATGGAAGTAATGGCAGATGTGTTTTGTGCAGTAGTACCAAACTCTAGGGCTAGAAGCGGTAAAATCGGCTGAGGGATATAGATACTAGAAAGCGTTATGATTGCTATGTAAATAACGCTAACTTTTGTCTTTATATCCATTGTTATGCCATTTTATTTACTTTCGCTCTAGCACCTTAAATGCAGGGAGAATCTTACCCTCAAGCAGCTCTAGGCTTGCCCCGCCACCTGTGGAGATAAAGCTCATATTATCTCTTTCCCCTGCCCTATCAATCGCATCAGCCGTATCGCCCCCACCAATCAGGCTAAAAGCATAGGTATCACTCACAGCGTGAGCGAGATTAAATGTCCCACGAGAGAAGGCTTGAATCTCATAGATTCCCAAAGGTCCATTCCAAATAATCGTTTGAGAATCTCTCACCACCTCGCTAAAAAGCTTACTTGTCGCAGGTCCCATATCCACCGCCATAAAGCCTTCTGGCACATCTTGTGCGGGTGTGATTTTAATCTGCGTATGCGATTTCACATCATCAGTGCTTACCACATCAACAGGCAGGTAAATTTTTACCTTTTTTTCCCTAGCGTGTTCTAGAATCTTTTTAGCCTCTGCCACAAGATATTCTTCTACAAGGGATTTTTGCATATCATATCCACAAGCTTTTAAGAATGTATTGCTCATCGCCCCACCGATGATAATCTTATCCACAACATCAAGGATATTATATAAAAGTGCGAGTTTTGAACTCACCTTGCTACCACCAACGATAAGCAATACAGGCTTTAGCGGATTTGCCATAGCTTTGGCAAAAGAATCTATCTCTTTTTTAAGAAGTAGCCCCGCCACACGCTCTTTAGCAAACTCCGCAATCCCACAAGTGCTAGAGTGCGCTCTGTGGCTTGTCCCAAAGGCATCATTGACATAAATATCACAAAGTCCGGCAAGCTTTTGCGACAAACCTTTATCATTTTTTTCTTCCCCAACGCAAAATCTAATATTTTCTAATAAAATCACACTGCCACTTGGGCTTTGCTCCTGTAATAGCACTGCTTCCTCAATGCTTTCTGCAAAGCCCACATCTCGCCCCAAAAGTCGCTCCACACGCTTAATAACATGTTTGAGTGAAAATTCCGCACTTCTGCCCTTTGGGCGTCCAAGGTGGCTTACTAGCACAATATTTTTAGCGTGATTATCAATGCAGTAATTAATGGTAGGCAGTGCCTCGCGGATTCTCGTATCATCACAAATGTCAAAATCCTCATCCATCGGCACATTGAAATCCACTCGTATAAGCACCCTTTTACTATTCACATCAATATCTCTTACACTTTTTGTATTTTTCATAAGTTCAATTCCAGCTTCTCTCATCACCATACTCCTTTAAAAATAGTGTGGTATTTTAGCATAGAATCAGTTTATATTGAAAGGTTAAACTCCATCGTAATCAATTCTGCTATTTCATAAATATTATCAATCTTTCCGCCCATAATGGTGCAAAAGCCCTTCAGTCCATAGTCTTTAGCAAAGATAATTGGTCTGCCATCATCAATTTCATTTTGAATCTGCAAAGTTTTAATCTCATAGAGTGAATCTAGGTATTCTAAAGATTCTAAAATTGGCATATAGCGTCTTGCATCAGCTTTCATTAATGGAAAATTGCTCGTTGCATTTTGCATAAAGGCTTGAAGTATCGTATAAGGGCTTGTGGTTTGTGTGGGTGGGTTATTAGAATCTTGTAGATTATAAGCTTTAAGCTTAGATTCTAAGGAAAAATCCCGCCAAGCAAAATGCGGCGTGTATCGCACGTGGCTTAGCGTATAGCAGTCTTTTGAAGGATATGGCATAAGGGAGAAAAATGCCCCGTCCATTATCGTTACTGATATGTTTTGTAAGCTTTTAGGGACATTTACAAGTGCCATTTCTGTCATTTCAAATTTAAGTGGGAGTGGGGGCAAGTGTGAATTTTGCAATAAATGATTTATACCAGCATAGGTGCAGTTGAGAATCAATGGGGCATGTAGTTTTTGTGTTTCCCGCATTGTCTCTTTTTGTAATTCAGCTTGTGGCGAAAAATCACTGCGGTCAATATTTCTTAAAATTTTATTTTCTTTTTCTTTAAGGGGGAGGGGTTTAAATTTGCAAGTATGGGTTTGTAGCTTCGCTACTGCACGCGAAGTCGCTCCCTCCCCCTTAAAAATCCCCCACCCCGACAACGCTTTCAAGGTAGGCGTTTCACTTTGTGAATCGCCACCATTGATTTTTATTGTGGCAAAGTTGTGCTTTGCCACTTTAGCGATTGCAGAATCCGCCGAAATAGCATTACAAGCTGAATGCCCTATCTTTTGAATCTCAACGCATAACCCAACCTTATCCTCTTTAACACAAACCGCTTGTGTATTTGTGGCTATTTCTATCTTTTTAGATTCTAGCCTTTCTTTTAGAATCTCCCTTAAAATCGCCGCGTCAAAGGCGTATTCTCGTGTCAAAAACACATCACTTACAAGCTTTTTATTAAACATCGCTTTAATGTGATTTGGCACAGATTCTATAAAAATATCAAATTGCTTAAAAAGTCTGTAAAACTGCGTGTTAGAAGTCTTTGAGCCGATATTTGCAATCGCATAATATTTAGCAAAATCATTTTTTATAGCGGATTTAAACTCATTGCAAAAGGTTTTAAAATGCCTTGAGCTACTCACAGCCGTGCTTAGGCTACGCGGATAGTGGTAGCCATTATGCACACGGGCTTGATTATTTAAACTTGCGTGAAGCAACAAATCACTTTCTTGCTCTAGCACCAAAATAGAGTTATATTTCTCCTTAAGCTGCAAAGCGATATACGCCCCAAAGAATCCACCACCGATAATAATGCAGTCGTATTTATCTAACTTTGGCATTTTTAAGGCTTTGGAGTAGAATCTTGGGCGAGATTATGGGCTTGTGAGAGAAGGGCTAGGGTAGTGTGAGAAAATCTTAAATGTAGATTCTGCGTTGTCTCTTGGGTGCTTTTAAGTGATTCTGCGCTTAAGGCTCGGTCATTTGCCTTTGAGCCACTCCCTTTACCTTTGCTTTGAAAAGCTCTGCTTTCTTTAGTAAAACACTTAAAATCACTCCAAGATACTTCCGCAGAGGCGTTAGTGCAAGATTCTAAGCTTGTAGAATCTTGCTTCACTCTCGCACACATATTTTTAAAACTCTCCACAGCAAAGCTAAGATTATTTTTCTCATCAAAAATGGGTAAAGATTCACTAGAATCTATTGTGCTAAGCGGTGTGGGGGATAGCATATCAACGCTGATTATAGAATCTGTTGTGCTGATACGCAACAATCGCTTTTTATCATTTGAAAGTAAGCTGCAATGAAGTAATAAAACAATCTCTTTTTTACTCCCTTTCTCTTGCAAGGCACTAAATTCCAAAGTCGCACTTTGTTTTTTGGAATCTAAAAATTTGCACGACTTCACACAAAGATTATCTAAAAGTCCAAGCTCCTGCATAAAGGCAAATACGCTTATATAATGCACTCCTATGACTTCTAGCACACTTTCATTTTCATAAAAATTGCCATATTGTGTGATTTCTGCCTGTATAGATTCTATATGTTTTTCTTGCAATATTTGCAGGGCATAGAGAATAGATTGCGAAAATGTGTAAATATAATCTGTGAATAGAATCTTATTGTTTTTTCTAGCTAGATTTAGCAGTGTTTCAAACTCCTCTTTTGTGGCGGTGCTAGGCTTTTCTACAAAGACATTGCAGTTGTGTTCAAGGGCGAGTTTTGCAAGCTTAAAATGTGAAGAAAGCGGTGTAGCGATAAAGGCTGAATCTGCTTTATCTAAAGCTTCAATTAAGACTTCATCTTCGACATCACGCCCAAAGATATGAGAAATTTTATAATGTTTTTGAATGTAGTGTTGCAAAATCTTGCCCCAATAGCCCCTGCCAATAAGAATTGCCTTTTGCATATTAATCCTTTTTATTATTTTTTCAGGCGTAAAAGCTTAAAAAGTCGCCAAATTTCACTTAAATAAATGCGTGAGAGTGAAAAGATTCTCACTTTAGAATCTGTGCTTTCATCTTCCCACTTTACAGCGATTTCTTTTATAGGAATGTTGTGATATTGTGCTATAACTAGCATTTGTGTGCAGTAAAACCAGCTTTTATCATCATTGCAGAGATTTTTTAGATTTAAAGCCACTTGCGATTGATAGAATTTAAATCCACACATCGCATCGCTAAACTTTGCTTTGAGTGCGATTTTAAGGATAAGATTTAAGGTGCGAGAGAGAATCTCCCGCTTCAAACTTCGCCCAATCACCACAGAATCTTTTAAAAGCCTAGAGCCTACAATAATCTCTACGCCATTTTTTAGATTCTCATACACTTCTTGTAAGTGCCCTATATCCGTGGATAAGTCTATATCCATATAGCCGATAAAGCCACAAGGCTCACTTCTTTTAGTATTATGTGCTATCGCTTCCCTTAATGCCAAGCCAACACCCCTTTCTTCCAATCGCAAATACTCTACTTGTGAAATAAACTCTAATGTGTTGGCGTTCAGCTCTTCACATAAACTTTTGGCAATCTCTTGTGTAGAATCGCTTGAGCCATTATCTACAATGCTTATAATGTGTGGAATCTTTGCTTCCCTTAGAAACGCCATTGCCCCTCTTATGCCATTTTCAAGCCGTTTTTCTTCATTTAGCACAGGGATTATGATGTTTAAAATTTTATTAGATTCCATACTAATGCCTTTGTATATTTTTGTTTTCAAAATTAAGATTGACTGAACTTGTCTCATTGACAATTTCATAGGGCGTAGCACCTTTTAGCTTGATGAGAGCAATTCGCACATATTCGCCAATGATTGAAAGCATTAAAAACAGCCCGATATTCATAGCTACCATATACAGCGAAGTGGAAGTCCAGCCACTTGCGATATGGGGCAGTAAAAAATAAGTGCTAAGGATATAGAGTGCATAAAATGCGTTCCCACAAGCAAGTAACAAGCACATACAAGTGCCAAGCCTAAGCAGCTTGTAAGATTCCCCAAAAATCACATCAAGCCCTAGAAAGAGAGAATCTAAAAACTTTCTTTTTGGATAAGACTTTGGCGTGTAGGGATATTCACAAATGTTTAGCGTTGTGTCAAAATGCAGTAGTCTTAAAAGCTTAATATCGTGTTTATGCGATAAAAGTGTGTGGATAACCTTGCGTGAAATCACGCAAAATTCACTATAATCTTCCCTTGCTTTATTAGCAAAAAGAGCAAGTGTTTTGTAGAAAAGCTTTGAGCCTAGCTTTTGCAAGATATTTTGCTTTTTATTCTTCCTTGTGCCAATCACCATATCATATTGCTGTGCAAGTGAAAGCATAGATAAGCAATCAGCAATAGAATCTGTTTTCAAATCCATAAAAAGCAGATAATCGCCAATGCAGTTTTGCAAAAAAATCTCATATTTTAATGAGCCTAGATTTTCATAACTACAAAGCGGGGAGCTTATCTCTAAAATCCGCACATTAGGAATAGAAGCAAGATTTTGCGTCGTCTTTTTGGTGCTTTTAGCGGATTCTGCACTCAAGGCTCGGTCATTACCCTTTAGGTAACTCCCTTCGCCTTTCGCTTGAAAACCACTAAAATCACTCAAAAATACTTCCGCAGTGGCGTTTGTGTGTTTGTTAGAATCTGCTTTTTGTTTTTCACAAACCAAGTGGAATGGATTGCTAGAATCTTTGGTGCTAGATTCTGTTTGTGTGGAATGTGGATTTATATCGTGGGGGGGGGGGGTAATATGTGTATTTTGCTGTTTTATTGTGTCTTTGTGATTTTTATCAAACATATCAAATAAGGGATTAAGGATTAGAATCTCAAAGTAGGCAAAAGATTCTTGTAAATGCTTACTTAATTCACGCAATAAATCCATATTGATATGATTATCTAAAAGGGCTATGGATATAACGCGGTGTTTATCTTGTAGTGGTTTTTGCGAAGTGGAACTATGTGAATCTACGCTATTTTGCATACAAGCCTCTCTCATAAAATTTCCCAAATAATGTTGCCTTTAAAATTTGTGCCATATTCTAACACAGAATTATTAAATTAATTTGGGTTTGAATGCTATACTTTGCCTATGAAAAATGCCGATAAACTTCCCAAACCAAATACACACATAGACGCAAAAACCGCCTATGCCATAGAGCTTTTTGGCATAATACAAGGCGTGGGATTCCGTCCGTTTGTGTATCAGGTAGCCACGAGCTTAAATCTCAAAGGCTATGTGCAAAATCGCTATAATTCCCTTTATATCTATCTTGAATCTACTTTAATCCAAAGTGAGCAATTCCTGCAAGAGATTTTGCAAAATCCCCCGCCAAATGCCGTTATACACGCTCACACAATGCACCAAGTTCCTTTTGTAACACCCCCTTATAGCGATTTTAGAATCCTTGCTTCAAGCACAGAAAAGCAAGATGACAAGCTCTTTTTGCCACAAGATGTAGCGATATGTCAGGCGTGCTTACAGGATATGGGCTGTAATACAGGGCAAGATATAAAACAAGATACAAAACAAAACTCAAGGCAGAATCCACGCTTTCAGGACTATGCTTTTACCACCTGCTCTTATTGTGGGGCTAGGCATTCTATTATCCACGCTCTGCCTTATGATAGGACTAATACTTCAATGCGGGAATTTAAAAAATGCAAAGATTGTGAGCGTGAGTATCACACTCCCACAAACCGCCGATTCCACGCCCAGCCCATATCCTGCAATCAATGTGCCATTAGAATGCGTCTTATTATCCCTAGCCTTAAACAATCTTACATATTTGCCTACCCCAAAGCCACAAGTGATATTTTGCTCCTAGCCCTTGTGGCTCAAAAAATAATGGAAGGTAAGATTATTGCTATTAAGGGCATAGGCGGGTTTAATCTCATCGCAAGTGCGACTAACATTCAAGCCATTATGTCGTTAAAAAAACGCAAAAATCGCTCAAAAAAGCCCTTTGCCATTATGTTTAAAAATCTGCAAGATATTGCTTCTGTGGCGGAGATAAATGAGAGTGAGAGACAAGCTCTATTATCCCCACAAGCCCCCATTGTGCTACTTAATAAACACTTTCATAATCGCCAACACAATCGCTCCCATAATAAGCGTGAAAATGCGATTCTAAGCTCGCAAGCCCTAGAGCTTATCGCACCGCAAGTATCAAGCATTGGGGCGATTTTGCCCTATAATGGCATAATGCACCTGCTGTTTAGATTCCTAAATACTCCGCTTATTTTCACAAGTGCGAATGTCAGTGGAACGCCTATTATCACAAAGCTTGATGAGCTTATGGAAAAGCTTAGTGGCGTGTTTGATATGGTGCTTGATTATGATAGGGAGATTACCCACGCCCTTGATGATAGTATTATGCGTTTTATGGCAGGGGAATTACGCCCCTTGCGTTTATCGCGCGGCTTTACACCGCTATTTTTACCCTTTGGAAGCAAAAAATTGTGCTTAAGCCTAGGAGCGCAGCAGAAATCAAGCCTAAGCATAGTCTATAAAAATACGCTTATTAGCCCATATTTTGGGGATTTACACAATGTGGATTCTATATGTCGTTATGAAAAAGAGCTGCAATTTTTTCTTAGTCTTTATGTGAATAAGCCTAAGGTGATAGTGAGTGATTTACATCCGCAGTATGCTTCAACGCATTTAGCTAAGAATCTTACAAATAACACAGCCTTGCTAGATTCTGCTACGGATTCTGCGACAAGTTTAGATTCACCGCAATTTTTACAGATTAGCCATCATAAAGCCCATTTTTATGCGATTTTGGCTGAATCTAATGCTTTAAACAATGATGGTTTTGGCATTATATGGGACGGCACGGGGCTAGGCGAAGATGGGGGCATTTGGGGCGGGGAGGGCTTTATATATGATTCTAAGCATAAAAGTATGAGCAGAATCTTTTCTCTTAAGCCCTTTGCATTGCTAGGCGGGGAGGGGAGTATCAAAGAGATAGGCAGACTTGCATTAGGCTTGTTATGGAGCTATGGCATACAGACGCAGAATCTAGCAACAAAGAATATAGAAAAGAGAGAGAATATAAGCCTTTTGCAAAATGCGTTTGAAAGCAAAGTGTTTTTGCAAACAAGTTCTATGGGGAGGCTTATTGATTGTGTGGCGTGTTTGCTTGGGATTTTAGAAGTTCAAAGCTATGAGGGGCAAAGTGGGGCATTGCTAGAATCTTATGCTTTGCGTGAAAGGGCGGAAGTCTCTCCTTATCCATTTAAGATTGATAATGGTGAGATTGACTGCAAAGCGATGATAGAAGAGATTCTAAAAACGCAAGATAAGGCAAAGGGGGCAAAGCGGTTTTTAGAGACTTTGGCATATATGGCTTTAGAGATGAGTGAAAAGGTGCTAAAAACAAAAAGGGTGCGTGTGTATTTTAGTGGCGGGGTGTTTCAAAATAAGTTTTTGTGTGATAGAATCCACACTTTGTTTAAAGAACATAATATACCTTTTTATATGCATAAGATTTTACCTTGTAATGATTTTAGTATCAGCTTTGGACAGGCGGTTTGTGGTAGTATGGAACAAAATAAAGGAGATGTAAAATGAGTGAAAAACTTGAAGGGCTTCATCATAATGAGTTTAACCGCAATGAGCGACTAAAAAATAACGCAAATTTGAATAAAAAATCCGTTGAAATTGTCCGCAAGATTCTCTCAAAAAATGATGTCAAAGCAAATGAGCTAAGGGAGCGGTATAAGGATTTAGGCGTATATGTAGTGAATCTTATGAGTTCGCCCGGTAGTGGGAAAACGACATTGCTTGAATCTTTAAGCGAGTTTGAGGGGTTACGATTTTGCGTCTTAGAGGGGGATTTACAGACAAATCGCGATGCGGCTAGGCTAAAGGCAAAGGGGGTAAGTGCCTATCAAATCAGCACTGGGGAAGCGTGTCATTTGGAAGCATTGATGATAGAATCAGCTCTCAATGAGCTAGAAAAGCAATGTGATTTTAAGACAATGGAGTATTTGTTTATAGAAAATGTGGGGAATCTCGTGTGTCCGGCAAGCTATGACTTGGGGGCGAGTTTGAATCTTGTGCTACTCTCAACGCCAGAGGGTGATGATAAGGTGCTAAAATACCCTACAATGTTTATGTGTGCGGACGCGGTGATTGTGAGTAAGGCAGATTTAATGGAGCATTTTAATTTTGATATAAATCGCGTGAAAAATGACTTAGCACAGCTTAAGGCAGATGTGCCACTTCTACTAACAAGCTCTAAGGATAGGGCGAGTATTGAAAATGTGAAAGATTTTATAAGCCAGAGAAAAGCACAAAATTACCATTCAAATCATCAGTTTTAAGGAGTGAAAATGTGTCTAGCTATACCCTCTAAAGTTGTGGAGCTAAAGGAAAATAATGTAGCCGTGGTGGATACGCTAGGTGTAAGGCGTGAGGCGAGTTTGGACTTGCTAGATGAATCTGTGAGTGTGGGGGAATGGGTGCTTTTACATATAGGCTTTGTGATGAGTAAGATTGATGAACTAAGTGCGATGGAAAGCTTAAGGCTTTATGATGAGATTTTAAAAGCAATGCAAGAAGAGGATGAGGCGTTGCTTAATGCTAATGGTGGGGTTAGAGAATGAAACTTTTTATCATCAATCTCCCACAAGCCACAGAACGCAAAGCCTTAATGAGTAAGCAATTTGAGAATCTAGATTCAAAATTAAAAGAAAAATATGAGATTATATTTTTTAATGCTATTAACGCACAAGCAAAAGAGCATTTAAACTTCAAACAATACTCTAAAATAAAAAGTATTCTTTTTCGTGGAAAGGAATTAAGCGATGGGGAAAGAGCTTGTTTTGCAAGTCATTATACACTTTGGCAAAAATGTGTAGAATCTAATGAACCCATAATCGTGCTAGAAGATGATGTTGAGATTCTCCCACACTTTTGGCAAGAGCTAGAGCGGATAGAACAAAGTGCGTTTGCGTATGTGAGACTTATGTATCTTATCACGAAGGCAAAGTTTTATGATTTGCAAAAAGGCTTTCACTTTACTTTTAATAATGTCGCTGGCACACAAGGCTACTATCTCACACCCACAGCCGCAAAGGCATTTATAGAATCTGCCAAATCGTGGTATCGCCCTGTTGATGATTATATGGATATGTTTTATATCCATAAGATTCCCATTGTGTGTGTGAAGCCTGTGATACAAGAAGTGAGGGCAAATACCACGATTAGTGGGCGATGGCAAAAGCCATCATTGCTGCTTAAAATCGTGCGAGAATGTGTAAGATTGCTTTTTCAAACAAGGCGATTTGTTTTTCTATTCTTTTTTAAAAACACTCTTCTTTTGCCAAAAGAATCTTTACAAAAAATACACTTAGGACGAGAAAATAGTGAGATTCTAAGAAGCAAAGATATATTTAATTTATAATATTTTGGAGCGTGATATGCCAAATTTAGATTTGATAAGCTTAGATTTAATTGAAAATTTTCGCGATAAAGATGTGATCGCAGGCTTTGCTAAAAAGATTGCGATTCTAGCTCAAAGTTTAAAAGAAAAGCTCGTGATTATGGAAGTGTGTGGCGGACATACGCATACGATTATGCGATATGGGCTAACTCAGCTTATGCCAGAAAATATTGAGTTTATCCACGGACCGGGCTGTCCAGTGTGCGTAATGCCTAAAAATCGCATTAATCAAGCCTATGAAATAGCGATGCAAAAAGACACGATATTATTAAGCCTTGGTGATATGATTAAGATTCCCGGAAGCTATGGGAGCTTGGCAGATGCAAGGGCTAGGGGGGCTAGTGTGCAGTTTTTGTATTCCCCACTTCAGGCTTTAGAGATAGCTAAAAATAATCCGCAAAAAAAGGTTGTGTTTTTTGCCATAGGCTTTGAGACGACAACGCCAATGACTGCTGCCCTTGTGGAAAAAGCCCTGCAAGAAAATATTACAAATCTCTTTTTTCACATTAATCATGTGCTTGTTCCCCCGCCATTATGTGCGATTTTAGATTCTAAAAATTCACGCATTAATGCTTTGATTGCCCCTTCACATGTGAGTGTGATAAGTGGAGCTAAGATTTATAAAGATATTGTGGAGAAGTATAGTATTCCTGCGGTGGTGAGTGGTTTTGAGCCGGTGGATATGATGGAGAGTGTGTATAGGCTTGTGAAGCAAAAGGTGGAGGGCGGAAGTGAGCTTGAGATTCAGTATAAACGCGTAGTCAGTATGAGTGGGAATCTTAAAGCCCAAGCCTTGGTGGAAAAATACTTTACCAAACGCAAAAGCTTTGAATGGCGTGGGCTTGGCAACATCGCAGATTCAGCTTTAAAACTCAAAGAGCAATACGCATACATAGATGGTGAAGTGGTGTTCGATGAGATTTTGAGTAAAGATTCTGTGGCTGATAATAGGGCGTGTCGCTGTGGGGATATACTGCGTGGTGTGGCAAAGCCCTTTGACTGCAAAGTCTTTGCCAAAGCTTGCACACCAAGCAATCCTTTAGGGAGCTGTATGGTGAGCAGTGAAGGGGCTTGTGCGGCATATTATAAATACGGCACATTATAGGGGCGTAATGGCGTGTTACAAAATGGTGGCAGTATGAGTGAGATAAAAAAGCGGCTATGCGATGGGGCAAAGCAGTATTATGAGTATCTTTCATCGCATAATCTGGGTTTGAGTGAAATCCCCATTAGTGTGCCGACATTGCAAGATGATACGCTTATTCTTTCACTTAGAGGCAATGTGGCGGATATGGATTTGAAGCTTAGTAGTGCTTTGATTTTGGATATAGATTCTATGCATTATATGGTGGGCGATGAAGAGAATATTGAGCTGCAATATTATGATGAGCGTCAAAAGGTTGTGTATCTCACGCTAGATTCTACACTCAAAGAGAGCGTGAAAAAAAATCTAAAAAAGCTTAGACTTTTTAGCGATTTGAAGTTTTTGGTTAAAAATGTGGAAGAGTTTTTTGAAAATTTTGGCGATAGGCTAAAGCTACCTACATATATAGAATCTAGCGTTATTCCCCTTATCCCCACTTTGAGTGATGAGCAAAATCAAGCCTTAAAAGTCGTGCTAAGTGAGCCTTTAAGCTATGTATGGGGACCACCGGGAACGGGTAAAACGCAAAAGGTGCTGTTTGAAGCGATTTTGCATTATATGAGGCAGGGTAAAAGAGTGGCGGTTGTAACAACGACAAATAATGCTTTGGAGCAGGTGCTTATTACGCTGATTAAGCAATTTGATACGCTAGGGCTAGATAGAAGCAGTATTTTGCGGCTTGGCACACCAACTATGGGCTATATGAATGCGTATTGGCAGACTTGCGATCCTAGCCTGTTGCAACAAAAGGGAGCAACGAATCTTTTTAATTTTCAAGATACGCTTAAAACTCGCTTGAAAACCACTTGTGTGGTGGGCGTAACCCTTGATGGCTTTATCAAGCGATATGAGAGTTTGGAGCTAAGTTTTAGCCATATTTTTTTAGATGAATGTGCGTATGCACCGCTGACTAAAACCTGTGCGTTGTGTGTGGAAGGCACACCACTCGCATTTTTTGGCGATCATAAGCAGCTGTTTCCCGTATGCGAAATGCCTAAAACCGCCCTTATGCAACAAGAGAATGAAAATGCGTTTGTGTGGAATCTCTCTGCTTTGTTTTTGGAATCTTTTTTTAATGGCGAAAAGCCTAAAAATCTCGCACAAGCGTATGAGCAAAGTGGAGAAATCCCACAATATAGGCAAATGCTATGTGTAAATCTAAGTCGCACACATCGCTATGGGGATAATCTCGCACAGATTTTGGATAGATATGTATATCGTATCGGGTTAAGGGGCAAAGATCAGCCTATGGAGATTTTTGCCATTGATAGTGGAGCAAAGCAAGAGATAGAGACACAAATCAGTCAAAGTGAAGTGAGGGTGTGTGAGATTCTAAGCACAAAGCTAAAAACGAGTGAATATGCTATCATCACGCCCTTTGTGAAGCAAAGACAAAAACTTGGGCTTAAAATCCCACGCGATAGGATTTTTACCATTCATGGCTCACAAGGACAGGAGTTTGATAATGTCATCTTTTCACCGGTGAGTTTGCACTATCATTTGACAAATTCATATCAAACCCACGCCCTTTATGCCCTAAATGTAGCTATATCGCGTGTGAAAAAGCGACTTTTTGTCGTGTGCGATTATGCCTTTTGGAGTAGGCAAAAAGGACAGCTTTTATCAGCGATCTTGCAACAAGCTCAACTTATCACTTTAGAGGACTTATTATGAAACAAACACAAATTACACTCTCTCAAGGCAGTGGGGGATTAGAATCTAACTTGCTTTTAGAAGAGATTATATATGAGATTTTGGGTGAAGTGCTTGTGTATAGTGGCGAAGATGCGGGGGTGTTTGACAGCAAAAAGCCCTTAGCCATAAGCACGGATAGCTATGTGATTAGCCCGATTTTTTTTCCCGGTGGCGATATTGGCAAATTAAGTGTGTGTGGCTCAAGCAATGATGTGGCTATGCGTGGGGCAAAGCCTATGTATCTCACACTTGGCTTAATCCTTGAAGAAGGCTTTGAGATAGAATCTTTAGAAAAGATTCTAGTTTCTATCAAGCAAGAAGCCCTTACGGGTGGGCTAAAGATTCTATCTGGGGATACAAAGGTTACTCCAAAGGGCAGTGTGGATAGAATCTTTATTAACACCACGGCGGTGGGGGAGATTCAGGGTGCGGAATATAGCGTGAAAAATTTAGCTCTAGGTGATGAGATTATTGTAAGTGGGGCGATTGGCACACACGGGGCGGTAATTTTCTGCCAAAGAAATGAGATAAATTTACAAAGTGATTTACAAAGCGATTGTGCGCAGCTTTATCCTATGCTTGAAGGGCTACAAGAATGCAAGATTCATAGTATGCGTGATGCGACAAGGGGGGGCTTAGCAGCGGTGCTGAATGAGTGGGCTAGGGCTATGTGCGTGGAGATAGAAATTGATGAGGGTGGCATTCCCATTTTGCCGCAAGTCAAAGGGATGTGTGAGATTCTAGGGCTTGAGCCATTGAGCCTAGCAAATGAAGGTGTATGTGTGATGGCTGTGCCACAGGGGGAAAGTCAAAAGGTGCTAGAAATTTTACATTCCCATAGCCTTGGCAAAAATGCTTCTGTGATAGGGCGGATTAGCAAAAAGGCGGAGAGTGTCAAAAATGCACGGGTAATTATCTCTAATGCGTGGGGTGCTAGAAGATATGTGGAGTATCCGCAAGGGGAGCTACTCCCTAGAATCTGCTAATCCGCAGCGTCTCTTGGGTGCTTTTAAGCGATTCTGCGCTCAAGGCTTGGTCATTTTGCAAGTGTAGGTTTGCTTCATTGCACACAAAGTCGACTCACTCGCTCCCCCTTAAAATCCCCCATTAGATGACGCTTTCAAAGTAGGTATTTCACATAAAAAAATGAGCGTAGTTGTAAAAGTCTTGTGATGGTATAAAACGAGTGCAGAAAAGTTTTGATAGTCAATGATAAATAGCAGAATCCCTAAAAACCACTCTTTAAAAAACGGATTTTAGAATCTGCTAAGACTTGTTTATTGATCTAAGATGTGGCATTGCTTTTTTTTGTTTTATTACTCGCGGGGTCGTGCTTCATTCACTCGCAAATTGCGTCCGCGAAAATCCTTTTCATTGAGTGCTTCAATAGCCTTTAACGCGGCATTATCTTCCATTTCAACAAATCCAAAACCTTTTGGTCTGCCACTTTCCCTGTCATTAATAAGTTTTACAGAAAAAACCTCGCCAAATTGAGAAAATAGCTCTCTTAACTCATCTTGCGTAACCGCATAGACCAAATTTCCTACATAAAGTGTTTTCAAAGGAACTCCTAAATAAAGTAATATCCGCATTTATCGGGCGTTTGGTATGCTAAGATTTATTTACTTACAAGTCTCTTAAAAAAGGAGTTTTATACTACTCGTTGCGTAAAACTTGCAAGGTATCTACCATTGCTGCTTTTTTTGCAGGATAATACGATGACAGACAAACAATAAGCACCGCTCCAAGAATGGTGAGTGAAAAATCTAGTAGCGATAAATCAAGCGGAAGTTTTGAGCTGCCATACACATCAGCGGGTAAGGAAATAATAGGAAAAGTATCTAGCACATACAATGCTACGCCCGTTAGCACAATGCCTAGCACAATCCCACTTAAGCCAATAGTATTGCCAACCCAGAAAAACACCCCTTTAATCTCCTGCCTACTTGCACCAAGTGAGAGAAGCAGGGCAATCTCTTTTCTACGATTCATCACAACCATAAGCAAAGAGCTAATAATATTCAAACTAGCCATTACGATAATAAGCATAAGCACAATAAAAAGTGCACGTTTTTCAAGCTCCATAGCAGAAAAAAAATTGCCATTTTGCTGCCACCAGCCCTCAATCCCAGCCCTTTGTGGAAACTCTATCTCTAAAAAGTTGCGGATAGGCGTAATATCCTCCATAGGTTTTGGCGTGTGGATATGGATACCATCATAAATGCCCGGGGGCAGTCGGCGGATTTTCTGCAAAGCACTTAGATTTGTATAAGTATAGGCTTCATCATACGCCCTAAGTCCAGATTCAAAAAATCCAGCAATGTTAAACCGCTTTGTAATAGGCGTGTAGCCAAAGCCAGAAGGCTCAAGCTGTGTGAAAAATAAATCAAGCTTATCATTAACTTCTAAGCCAAAATTTTCTTCAAAGCCCTTGCCAATAAGGATTGAAAACTCTTTTTGACTAAAAGCAAGGACATTTTGCTCCCTTATATGTTGCGGTGTGTTTTTAAGCGTTTGGCTAGAATCTTGCGTGTTATTTGTTTTTTGAGAAACATTGAAGCTTTGAGATTCTGCAGAATCTTGCAAAATCTCTTGTGATTCTAGAGCCTTTCTTACCACTTCATTGATTTGAGATTCTGCATTCATATCTACGCCAAAGACCATTGCCGCATTCATTGTGTTGCCCACCTTGCCAACAGCTTGATAACGCAAATATGGGCTAAAGAGAAATTGCGGAAACTGCTTCTTTAAAGCTTGCAAAATCTCATCATCAACACCCGCATAAGTCGTAGAATACACGCTCAAAGGGTAGTTCATCACAAAAAGTTTGCGTTCAAATTCCTTTGTCATACCATTCATTATAGCCATCGCCACGCACAGCACCATTACACCAATGCCAACGCCAAAAAACGCTAAAAGTGCCGTGATAGAGATAAAAGGCTGTGTCTTATCAAAGCGTAAATATCGTGGCAGTAAATAGAGAATCAAAGCTTTCATTAAGCAAGTAACCCTTTTTTTGGTCCGCTCTTGCCGTGGCAGAGTTTGTATTTTTTGCCACTACCACAAGGGCAAGGGTCGTTACGAGAGATTTTTGCTTTTTGGGGCTTTGAACTTGAATCTTGTGCTTCAAAAGTTTGTAAATCTTCATTGAGTTCTTCTTGCATATCTTGGAGCATTTTATCAGCCACCTCCTCTTCTTGCTCTCGTAGCTGAATAATATGGAGCATTCTCGTGGTTTCAGTTTTGAGATTTTCTATAAATTCCAAAAAGAGATTGTAGCTTTCCTTTTTGTATTCCACGAGCGGATCTTTTTGATTATAGCCTCTTAAACCGATACCGGTTTTGAGATTATCCATTGTGTAGAGATGCTCTCGCCACGAGCTATCAAGCACTTGTAAGTAGATGATGCGTTCAATTTGGGAGCGTTGGGAAGATTCTAGTTTTGACATTTTTTCTTCATAGCTTTGGCTCATTTGGGTGATAAGCTTTTCTAAAAGCTCATCATAGCTAAGATTTTCACAAGATTCTAGTTTGAATCCTAGCTCTTCACTAAGTTGAGCTTGAAGGGAAGATAAGTCAAAATTAGAGGCATCATCACCGGGCAATATCTGTGCTTTATACAGCAAGGATTGTGCGGTGATTTCGCGGTTTGTTTTGATACGCTCTTCAAGGGAAAAATCTTCACTTAGTAGCTCATTTCTTAGCTTATACACCGCCTTTCTTTGCTCATTTGCCACATCATCATATTCAAGCAAATGCTTTCTAGATTCAAAATGGAGATTTTCCACCTTTTTTTGCGCACTCTCCACCGAGCGTGTAACAAGTCCAGATTCTATATGTTCGCCTTCTTTCAAGCCTAGCCGCTCCATAATGCCTTTAATCTTATCGCTCCCAAAGATTCTAAGCAGTGAATCTTCTAGGCTTAAATAAAATTGGCTCACTCCCGGATCGCCCTGTCTTCCAGCCCTACCGCGTAGCTGATTGTCAATGCGGCGGCTCTCGTGTCTTTCCGTGCCGATGATATATAGTCCTCCAAGCTCTCTAATTTCATCGGTGATTTTTATATCAACCCCGCGTCCTGCCATATTTGTAGCAATGGTTACGGCTCCTTTAACACCCGCATCTTTAATGATTTCGGCTTCCTTGCTGTGTTGTTTAGCATTAAGGATTGTGTGTGGGATTCTGCATTTTTTAAGTAGCTCGTGGAGAATTTCACTCTTTTCAATACTTGCTGTCCCTACAAGCACGGGCTGCCCTTTCTTATGTAGCTCTGTAATCTTGTTGATGACAGCATTAAATTTCTCCCTTTCACTTTTATAAATTAAGTCATTTAAATCCTTGCGTTGCACAGGGACATTTGTAGGGATACTCACCACTTCAAGATTATAGATTTGTAAAAATTCAGTGGCTTCGGTTTGTGCTGTCCCTGTCATACCCGAGAGTCTTTCATACAAGCGGAAGTAGTTTTGGAATGTAATATCAGCCAAAGTTTGGCTTTCTTCTTTAATATCCACTTTTTCCTTTGCTTCAATGGCTTGGTGTAGCCCTTCACTAAAGCGTCTGCCCTCACTTAGCCTACCGGTAAATTCATCAACAATCACCACTTCATTATCCTGTACTACATAGTCTTTGTCTTTAATAAAAAGATAGTTTGCTTTCAAAGCTTGGTCTAGGTGGTGAGATAAAGTAGCGTTTTCTATGCTGTAAAGATTATCTACCTTAAACAAAGATTCAGCATTTTTAATCCCCTCTTCTGTGAGTAAAATTACGCGATTTTTCTCATCTATGGTAAAGTCTATTTCATTTTTAAGCTTTTGGGCTACGCTATTAGCGATTTGATAATGCTCTAGTGTGCGATTAACCGGACCGGATATGATGAGAGGCGTTCTAGCTTCATCAATAAGGATAGAATCTACTTCATCAATAATGGCAAAATAATGCTCCCTTTGGACTTTTTGGCTTAAATCGTATTTCATATTATCCCGCAAATAATCAAAGCCAAATTCATTATTTGTGCCATAGACAATATCCGCCCTGTAAGCTTCAAGCCGTGCATTATCATCACGCAAATCATTAGTGATAATCCCCACACTAAAGCCTAAGAAGTTATACAATGGCTCTAGCTCCTTTGCATCGCGGTTAGCAAGATAGTCATTCACAGTTACTATGTGAACGCCTCGCCCACAAAGTGCGTTTAAACACACCGCAAGTGTAGCTACAAGCGTTTTACCTTCTCCTGTTTTCATTTCCGCTATGCGTCCATCATTGAGCGTCATACCGCCTATAAGCTGCACATCAAAATGTCGCATACCAAGTGTGCGTTTGCTTGCTTCACGCGTGATGGCAAAGCTTTTGTGCAACACATCTTGCAGTGAAGCTTCGCCATTTTGCACAAGTATCTTTAGCTCATTAAAAGCATTTTGCAACTCCGTATCACTAAGTGAGGCATAGCTAGATTCTAAGGCATTTATTTTTTGCACTTCTTTGGTGTAGAGCTTGATGAGTTTATTATTGCGTGAGCCAAGTATTTTTGAAACAAGAGATTTTAGCATTGAAAAGCCTTTGATATAAAATGATGTGAAAAAGTGAAAATTTAGCAAACCATTTGAGCAAACTTGAAAATTAGGCGGTATTCTAGCACATTTTTAACGCAATTTGTAACATACTTTGGGTAAAATCCCGGCTTTAAAACAAAAGATTACAAGGCAAATAAGATAAAAGGAGCAAAAATGAAAATTTTTAGAATCTGTGTGTTGGTGTTGCTAAGTTTGAACCTTAGCTTTGCGTTGGGGGAAAATCTCCAAAGCATTGAGGCGGATTTTGAGCAGTTTATTGTCAGTGAAGAAGGGATTCCAGCCCATTATGAGGGTAAAATCTATGGAAAAGCCCCAAACAAAGTGAAATGGGACTATACAAATCCTTTAAAAAAAGAAATTTATATGAAAGACAATGCTGTGCTTATCTATGAGCCAAGCCTTGAGCAGGTCAGTCGCTCACATTTGAAAGAAAAAACGGATTTTATCTCTATTATCAAATCTGCTAAAAAACAGCCTGATGGCACATATCACACAAAGATTGAAGGCACACAATATGTGCTTTTTGTGGATAAAAATGACACACCAGAGCAGATTGAGTTTGTGGATTCTATGGGATCAAAGACGATATTAAAGCTCACAAAGGTTAGGCTCAACCCAAAGATTCAAGATAAGATTTTTGAGTTTAGCATTCCCAATGGCGTTGAGGTTGTGGATATAAAAACGCGATAGCAAAGGGGTTTAAGAATGTTTGATTTTCGCACACAAAATAAGCCACAAATCGCACATAAAGAAGTGCTATGTGATAGCTTGAGTCCTTTATCTGTGCTTTTTGCACTCAAAGCAAAGGTGCTTTTAGAATCTGCATATAATGAAACGGGCAAGGATAGATACTCGCTTGTGATTTTAAATGAAGCTTTTAGGGTGTATAAGGAAGAGGGCATACATTATCTTGTAGTAAAAGGTGTAAAAACGCCCTTACATCAGGCATTACAAGGCTATCTCACAAGCGAGAATATCAAAAAATCTTTAGGGATAAGGGCGGATTTTGTGGGTTTGACAGAATCTAGAGAATCTAAAGGAGCAGATTCTAAGCAGGACTTTTTAGAGAATTTAGCCATTGTGAGAAGTCTTGCTCCAAAGCCGGAGCAAAGCCCACATTTACCCTTAGATTTGCCCCTGCCTCTTGGTGGGGCGGGATATATCGGCTATGAGTTTTTTGCCGAGATTGAAAATGTGAAGTTTAGTAATCCACCGCTGTATAATGCACCGGAATGTGGCTTTATCTTTGGAAGGGATTTTCTTATTTTTGATCATTTGTTTGATAGACTGCATATTGTGAGTGTAAGCTATGCGTATGAAAAAGAAGCCATTGATGTGGCAGGGCAGGTGGCTAGTATTGCTAAAAAGCTAGAATCTTTAAATGTAACTTCATCATCTCTAGAATCTACGCAAGATTCACAGGCTCAATGCTATAAGATACAAAACGCCACTTCCCAAAAAGAATATGAAACAATGGTAGAAAAGATTAAAGATTCAATCTATAAAGGCGACTTGCTGCAATGTGTGCCAAGCCAATCTATGCAGGTAAAATCCCCTATCCCGCCACTTCAAGCGTATAGAAATCTGCGTCATCAAAATCCTAGCCCCTATATGTTTTATTATGATTTTGATGATTTTGTAATTTTGGGGGCAAGTCCGGAGATTATGATTCGTCTAAAAACAAGTGATGAGATAAGCCATTTTATCCTGCGACCCATTGCTGGGACACGCCCAAGGGGCAAAAGTGTAGCGCAAGATTTGGAGCTTGAAAAAGAGCTTTTAAATGATGAAAAAGAAAATGCCGAGCATTTAATGCTCTTAGATTTAGCAAGAAATGACGCGGGAAAAGTGAGTGTGGGCGGAGGCGTGAGTGTGATAGCAAGGAATAAGATTGAGCGGTATTCTCGCGTTATGCATATTGTCTCATCAGTCCAAGGGGAGCTAGATTCTAAGCGTTTTGCAAAAAGAGATGCACTCAAGGCAGCATTTCCCGCTGGGACGCTAAGCGGTGCGCCAAAGATTGCTGCCATAGAAATGATAGAATCCTTAGAATCTACGCGTAGGGGCGTGTATGGCGGAGCGATAGGCTATTTTACGCAAAATGAAGATATGGACTTTGCTATTGCTATTCGCAGTGCTGTGTATCAAAACGGCGTATATTATATGCGTTCTGGTGCTGGTGTGGTGCAAGATTCACATTCTAGGGCGGAATACCTTGAGACGCAAAATAAGATTCAATCCTTGTTAGATATGCTAAGGGGACAGAATGAAGTGGAGCAGAGTAAAGTCAAGCAAAATAATGGGGGGCGGAATAAAAAAGGATTAAAGGAGGAGGCAGAATGATTTTATTGATTGATAATTACGATTCTTTTACCTTTAATATTTATCAGGCTTTTTACCGCTTTGGCTTTCCTATTCAAGTCGCAAGAAGCGATAAGATAAGCATTCAAGAGATAAAAGATATAAATCCGCAATATATCATCATCGGTCCGGGTCCCAAAAGCCCAAAGGAAGCGGGAATATCCATTGAGATTGTTAAAGAGTTTCAAGGCATTATCCCCATTCTTGGAATCTGTCTAGGACATCAGGCGATTATGGCGGCTTTTGGTATGGAGATAGTAAATGCTAAACATATCATTCACGGCAAAGTTGAGCCAATAAAACATAATCAAAAAGGGCTTTTTCGCAATATCTCGCCAAATACGCCTATTGTGCGGTATCACTCGCTTGTGGGCAGAGTGCAGGATTTGCCCACAAGCTTGGAAGTGAGTGCGTGGAGTGAAGATGGCGAGATTATGGCGATTGCTCATAAGTCGTATCATCTTGTGGGTGTGCAGTTTCACCCAGAATCTATTGGCACAATTGATGGTGAAAAAATGCTGCTTAATTTCCTGCATTATAGAAATGAGATTATCCCCATAAAAGATTATCTAAAAAGCACATTGCAAGGGCAGAATCTTAGCTTTAAACAAGCCTATGATGTGATGGACGAGATTACAGAAGGGAATGTGAGTGATGCGCAAATAGGCAGTATTCTTACAAGCCTTGAGATAAAGGGGGTGAATGAAGAGGAGCTAGCGGGATTTGCTTCTGTGCTAAAGAAAAAGGCAATTTCCTTTGCTTTGCCTAAGAGTGATGAGGTGCGGCTTGATATGGTAGGCACGGGCGGCAGTCCCAATAAGACTTTTAATGTCTCTACAACAAGTGCCTTGCTCCTTGCTGCTGGTGAAGTAAAGATTATTAAACACGGCAATAAGGCTGTAACCTCGCAATCTGGCTCGGCTGATTTGCTTCAAGCCCTAGGGATTAATGTCAATATGGAGATTCACACCGCTCAAAATATCTATAACCAGCTAGGCATTACATTTTTATTCGCTCAAAAGTTTCACGCTGCTATGCGGTTTGCCGCTCCAGCAAGGGCAAGTCTAGGTTTTAAGACAGCTTTTAATCTTATCGGTCCCCTAGCAAATCCTGCGAGTGTTACCCATCAATGTATTGGCGTATTTGATAAGTCTTATACGGAGATTATGGCTAGGGCTTTGGCGATTTTAGGCATAAAAAGAGCCATTGTGGTGAGTGGCTTTGATAACTATGATGAGATTTCACTCTCCGCCCCTACACAAATTACAGAGCTAGATAATGGCAAGATTCACAGCTATGTGTTTAACCCCTCTGTTGTGGGGCTAGACTTTGTCCCTTATAGTGCGTTAAAAGGTGGGAGTTGTGAAGAAAACAAACAAATAACGCTTGATATTTTTAATGCTACGCTACCTGTGAAGTCTTCCCCAAAAGCCCAGCTTGTCGCACTCAATACCGCAGTGGGATTGTATCTAGCAGGGAAGGCAGAGAGCATAAAAGAGGGCTATTTCCTAGCAGAAAAGATTATAGAAACTAAGCGTGTGCTTGAAGTGCTAGATGCGTTTGCAAAGCTATCAAAAGAGTAGTGTCAAATCAGTAGTGGCGTCAAAGAAACTTATATGGAGAGCCTTTGTAATAACGCGGGATAGAATCTCGCTTGTTTCCGCAAGGCTTTGCGATGAGCCTTGGCATTTGGGCAAAATCTCTCTACAAGATTCCAAAAACTTTGTGAGTGATTTTTATGCACGATATGGCTTAACTCGTGGATTATTACATAATCAATGAGTTTTTTATCCGCAAAAATGAGCATAAATGAGAATCGTAAGCGATTGTCAAAAGTGCAGCTCCCAAAGCGACTTAGGGCATTTGTGATTTTTATATCCTTATACACAAGCCCCATATTTGAAGCATAAAAGGCACATTGTTGCGTGATGTGGTCTAAAAGTAAAGTGCGTAAAATGGCTTTAAGGCGGTGGGGTTGTGGGGAGTTAGGCGTAGATTCTGTGGTAGATTCTGTCAAAATCTTTTCATACTCTAGCCACTCTCCAAAGACAAGTATTTCTCCTGTGTGAGATTGTAAAAAATTGTGAGAATCTTGCTTTTGTGTTTGGAGCTTGGCAAGGGTAGTGTGAATCCAGCTTTGATGAGTGTGAATAAAATCTAGAATCTGCTTTTGGCTAAAGGCTTTAGGCACACGGACATACAAAGACAAATCCGCCTTAATCACAATGCGTGGATACATAATCGCCTTAGATTCAATGTAAATGGACTTGGCGTTGGGATAGGAATTTTGCAGAGCTTTTAACATAATATTGCCACTTTTAGCTATAATCTTGCCTTTTATTATAACGCAATGGAGAAAATATGAAAGTTTTACTTTTAGAGAATGTGCAGGGGCTTGGCAAAAAGGGCGAGATTGTAGAAGTTAAAGATGGCTATGGGCAAAACTTCCTTATCGCTAAGGGCAAGGCAAAACACGCCACAAATGAAGTGATTAATAAATATAAGGCAGAGCAGAGAAAATTAGCCGAGCTTGAAGCCCTTAAAATTGCCGAACTCAAGCAATTAAAACAAACTTTAGAATCTTTACATCTTGTTTTAGAGAAAAAAGTTGGGGCAAATGACACGCTTTTTGGCTCTATTACAAAAGATGAGATAGCCCAAGCCTTACTCGCACATAAAATTGAAATTGATAAAAAGCATATTGAGATTGATAAGGCAATCAAGCATATTGGCGATTTTTCTGCTCTTGTAAAACTTGGACACAGCATAAATGCTACGCTTAAGCTCACTATCAAAGCACAAAAGGATTAATAATGTTTGAAGCGACAACCATACTTGGCTATAAGGGCGAATTTGAAGGGAAGAAATGTGCTATTATCGGTGGCGATGGGCAGGTAACCTTTGGGAATTGTGTATTGAAAAATAATGCCACAAAAATCCGCACACTTTATAATGGGCAGATTCTAAGTGGCTTTGCGGGAAGCACGGCTGATGCGTTTTCTTTATTTGATATGTTTGAGCGGATTTTGGAAGGACGCAAGGGCGATTTGGTGCGAAGTGTATTAGAGTTTAGCAAGGAATGGCGTAAGGATAAGTATTTGCGGAAGCTTGAAGCGATGATGATTGTTCTCAATACCGAGCATATTTATATTTTAAGTGGGACAGGCGATGTGGTAGAGCCAGAAGATGGCAGAATTGCTGCGATTGGCAGTGGGGGGAACTATGCTCTAAGTGCGGCTAGGGCGTTAGATAGATACGCACAGATTCCGCCAAAGGAGCTTGTGGAGAAGTCTTTGC
This sequence comes from Helicobacter cinaedi CCUG 18818 = ATCC BAA-847, assembly GCF_000155475.1. Classification (GTDB taxonomy): domain Bacteria; phylum Campylobacterota; class Campylobacteria; order Campylobacterales; family Helicobacteraceae; genus Helicobacter_C; species Helicobacter_C cinaedi. Next base: position 27,013 of record NZ_DS990392.1, read on the forward strand.
ATATCGCAGGGGAGCTATGTGTCTACACAAATACAAATATTAGAATCTTAGAACTTTAATGGAGCAAAAATGAAAGAAAATATGACACCAAAGCAGATTGTAGAATATCTTGATGGCTATATTATAGGGCAGAGTGAAGCCAAAAAGGCTGTGGCGATTGCGTTAAGAAACCGCTATCGTAGAATGAAGCTTGATAAGGAAGTGCAAGATGAGATAACGCCTAAAAATATTTTGATGATTGGCTCAACAGGTGTGGGAAAAACGGAAATTGCACGGAGAATGGCAAAAATGATGGGATTACCCTTTGTCAAAGTAGAAGCGAGTAAATACACGGAAGTGGGCTTTGTAGGGCGAGATGTGGAATCTATGGTGCGAGATTTAGTCTTAGCGAGTGTGAATCTTGTAGAAAATGAGCATAGACAAAAAGCACAAGCGGAGATTAATGACTACATTATTGAAAAAATTACCAAAAAGCTTTTGCCACCATTGCCGCAAGGGGCGAGTGAATCTAAGCAAAATGAATATGACATAAGCTTTGCTAAAATGAAGCAAAAAGTGCTTAAAGGCGAAGTGGATGAGCTAAAAATTGAAATAGAGATAAGCAAAAAGGCACAAGTGGGCGATGATAATCTGCCACCAGATATGATAAAAGTCCAAGAGTCCATTTTTAAGGTGCTAAATGTTACAAATGATAAGGTTAAAAAGGAAGTGAGTGTCAAAGAGGCAAAAGAAGCTTTGATGTATGAAGCCACAGAATCTGTGTTAGATTCAGAAGCTATACGAGCAGAGGGGCTAAAAAGGGCAGAATCTAATGGTGTAATTTTTATTGATGAGATTGATAAGGTCGCCGTGGGGAGCAAAGATAGCTCAAGGCAGGATCCTAGTAAAGAGGGCGTGCAAAGGGATTTGTTGCCTATTGTTGAAGGTAGTGTGGTCAATACAAAATATGGGCAGATAAAGACAGATTATATTTTGTTTATCGCCGCAGGGGCGTTTCACTTTAGCAAACCAAGTGATTTGATACCAGAATTGCAGGGGCGATTTCCCTTGCGTGTGGAGCTAGATTCACTCAACGAAGAGAGTTTGTATAAGATTCTAACCCAAACAAAAAGCTCACTTTTGCGGCAGTATCAGCTCTTACTTGATACAGAAAATATTAGGCTTGAATTTAGCGATGAGGCTATACGCGAGATAGCAAAGCTCTCTCATAGTGCCAATGAACGCACAGAAGATATTGGTGCAAGGCGGTTGCATACGACTATTGAACGAGTGCTAGAAGAGATTAGCTTTAATATTGATACCTATCAGGGCAAGGAAGTTACCATTACCGCGGAGATGGTGAAAGAGCGATTAGGAGATGTGGTAGAAAATGTGGATTTGGCACGATATATTCTCTAGGCGTTTCTATGGCTCTAAGCAGGGATTAACAAGGGGATTATATGTCTAAATCTTGTTTAGAATCTTATGAAAATATAGAATCTCAAGTGAGTTTAGAATCTAGTGTGAATCTGCCTACCCGCTCTGGGTTTGTGGCTACACTTGGCAGACCAAATGCTGGGAAATCAACGCTTTTAAATCATCTTCTAGGGGAAAATCTAGCCCTTGTTTCACATAAAGCAAACGCCACGCGTAAGCAACTCCAAATCATTGTGCCTTATGCCCCGCTTAACACACAAATAGTGTTTGTAGATACACCCGGGATTCATCATCAAGAAAAACTGCTTAATCAATATATGCTTTCACAGGCTTTGAAGGCTATGGGCGATTGTGATTTGGCACTCTATCTTGCACCGATTACCGATGATGTGAAGCATTATCAGCTTTTTTTAGAACTCTATCAGGGCAAACATATTTTACTTTTAAGTAAAAGTGATACTTGCAGCAATGAAGCGATACTCGCAAAAATGGCAGAATATCAAAAATTTGATAAGCATTTTTTAGCCCTTTTGCCTTTTAGTGTAAAAAAGGGTTTTGATAGGGATTTGCTTTTAAAGAGCATTGCGAGTTTTCTGCCACAATCGCCCTTTTATTATGATAATGAGTTGCTAACACCATCTTCAATTAAAGAAATTTATAAAGAAATGATACGGGAAAGTTTATTTGAGAATCTCAGTGATGAGATTCCTTATGAAGCAGATGTGATGTTAAAGCGATTTGAGGAGGGGGAAAAGCTAGATAGAATTTTTGCGGAAATTATTGTGGAGAAGCAAAGTCAAAAGGGCGTTGTGATAGGCAAGGGTGGTTCTAGTATTAAACGCATTAGCAAATGTGCGAGAGAAAAAATTTTAGCTTTAAGCCCAAAGTCTGTGTATCTCAAGCTTGATGTGAGCGTGTATAAAGGCTGGAGTAAGCAAAAAGACCTATTGAAAAAAATAGGGTATGATTTTACTTTATAAATAAAGGAGTGAAAAGTATGGGATTTGTGAAAAAAGTGCTTATATGTATGGCGATGTGTGTGGGGTGTGTATATGCCCTAGATCCACAGCTTGTAGCATTAGTCAATGAATATAAAAAAAATGGCATAGGCAGTATAGAATCTAAGCTTGAAGGGTATTTGACAAGCAAAGAATATTGGGCAGAGTATCTTAAAGGAAACGCGACAGAATATGGGTATTTTGAGGATTTGAAATTTTTATTTGTATCAAACAAATCTGCTCCATCACTGCATTTGTATCAATTTAAAGATTCTGTATTGCACGAGCTTGGCAGCTCTTCAGCTCTTGTGGCAAAAGGTAAGGGCAATAAGAAAAAAGAGGGTGATTTGACAACGCCCATTGGTTCGTATGATTTAAATGCACGATTAACCGGGCTTGATCAATACTATGGACCTTTGGCATTTTCTACAAGCTACCCAAATGTGTATGATCAATCACTCAAAAAAACAGGCGGCGGAATCTGGATTCACGGATTACCTTTAAATGGCAATAGGGAAGAGCTGAATACGCGGGGCTGTATTGCCATTGACAATGAGTTGTTGAAAAAGTATGATAGGCTCATTGATTGGAAAAAAACAATGCTTATCACTTATGAGGGGGAGTTAAAACCTGCTGATGTTGATGAACTCGCCCTTGTGCTTTCAAGCTTGTATCAGTGGAAAAATGCGTGGCAAAAAAGTGATTTGACAAGCTATCTTGCCTTTTATGATGAAAAGGACTTCTATCGCCCCGATGGTATGAGTTTTAAATCTTTTAGGGAGCATAAGAAAAATATTTTTGCTAAAAATGAAGATAAGGTGATTAGAATCTCACTTGTAAATGTCTCAATCTATCCAAATGAAGCCCATAGAAATATGTATCGCATTAGCTTTATGCAGGATTACAAAGCCACACTTAAAGGTAAGCCAAGCTTTAGCTCTGTGGGCAAGAAAGATATGTATGTTGTGGTGGAGAATGGTAAAATGAAGATTCTAAGTGAAAGGTAGAATCTGCCTATCCTGCGTTGTTTTTTGTTTAATTCAGGTAGAGTCTAACTGCAACGAAACTATATCATATTAAGGAGCGAAGGGTTATGAATAAACTATGGAAAATTGCTGGATTTACACCATTTGTTTTAGTGGCTTTCATTAATGCTTTTGTGGATTTGGGGCATAAAATCACTATCCAAAATACGCTGTATAAAGTCTATGATGGCAGTGAATTGACATTGCTTACAAGTATTATTAACGCCCTTATTTTACTGCCTTTTATTCTGCTTTTTACGCCTTCTGGATTCTTGGCTGATAAATTTCCTAAAAATATCGTTATGCGTGTGAGTGCGTGGTTTTCTGTGGGGATTGTGAGCTTTATTACGCTGTGTTATTTTATGGGCTGGTTTTGGCTTGCATTTATTGCTACATTGCTTATGGCGGTGCAATCAGCGATTTACTCTCCTGCGAAGTATGGTTTTATTAAAGATTTGGCAGGCAAAGATATGCTTGCTTGGGGAAATGGAGCTATGCAGGCAACGGCTATCGTGGCGATTTTGGCAGGTATGAGTGTGTTTTCACTCTTTTTTGAGACAATGTATAGTGCAAGTGGCTTGGGATTTTTAGCGACAAAAGGTGAGATTTTACAAAGCATTGCTCCACTTGGTTTTGTTCTTATGGCGTGTGCTGTGGCGGAGCTATATTTATGCTATCGTTTGCCTACAATGACACAAGGCAGCAGTGAAAGCTTTGATAAAGAAGCATATTTAAGCGGTAAATCGCTGAAGAGGAATCTTGCCCTTTTACAATCTCATCGCAATATTTGGCTTTCTGTCGTTGGCATAGCCGTATTTTGGTCAATCTCACAGCTTTTACTCGCCTCATTTCCAACCTATGTGAAAGCCGAGTTTAATGAACTCAATACTTTCAAGGTGCAAATGATTATAGGTTTTTCTGGGCTTGGGATTATTGTTGGCTCAATTATTGCGGGGCGATTCTCTAAGCAATATATTGAAACGGGTCTTATCCCCTTAGGAGCTTTGCTTGTGTGTCTAATGACACTTTTGCTTTTAAGTTTTTCTTCACTCACACCTTATGCGATTGTGTTTTTTCTTTTTGGTATGGGTGGGGCGTTGTTTGTGATACCGCTTAATGCACTCATTCAGTTTCACGCAAAAGAGGGGGAGCTAGGCAAGGTTTTAGCTGGGAATAACTTTATCCAAAATATTGGAATGCTAGGATTCTTAGTCATTGGCACAATCGCGTCATTAGCACAAATTGAAGTGAGCTATTTATTTTATCTTTGTATGGTTGTAGCCATTGGCGGAATGATTTATGTTGTGAGACTTCTGCCTTTTTCTTTGGTTAGAATGCTTGTTACTCTCGCTTTTTTTCAACGCTATCGCTTGAATGTTGAAGGCTTTGAGAATATACCCGAACAGGGCGGTGTGTTTTTGCTAGGCAATCATATTTCTTTTGTGGATTGGGCGATGGTGCAACTTGCCCTGCCTAGAAAAGTGTATTTTGTAATGGAGCGAAGCTATTATGATAGATGGTATATACGCATTTTCCTTGATCTTTTTGGGGTGATTCCTGTCTCAAATGCGGGGAGTAAAAGGGCATTAGAATCTATCGCACAAAAACTGCAAGAGGGGCATATGGTCTGCCTTTTCCCTGAAGGGTCAATTTCTCGGCACGGACATTTGAATGAGTTTAAAAGTGGCTTTGAGTTAGCAGCCAAACACCTAGAATCTCATCAAGCAGTGATTTTGCCCTTTTATATCCGCGGTTTGTGGGGGAGTGCGTTTTCGCGTAGCCACACAGGATTCCAAGAGAGACGCAAAAGCTTTGCTAAACGCAATATTACCATTGCCTTTGGAGAATCTTTGGATATTCACTCAAACGCCCAGCAGGTTAAGGCTAAGGTTTTTGAACTTTCTTTTAGTGCGTGGAAGTCTCAATGTGAAGCCCTGCCAACGCTTAGCAGGGCGTGGATAGATTCTGCAAAAAAATGGGGGAGTGAAGTGGCGATTGTAGATAGTATGAGTGGCTCTATGAGCTATACAAGAATGCTTGCCATTACGCTTATTCTCTCCAAGCTTTTTGCCAATCAAACTAAAGAACAGCAGAATGTAGGGATTATACTCCCTGCCTCACTTGCTAGCTCGTTATGTAATCTTTCACTCCTTATGGCGTCAAAAACTATTGTGAATCTTAACTTCACCGCGGGGCAAAAAGCTATTGATGCTGCTATTGCTTCAGCACAAATTAAGACTATTTATACTTCGCAAAAGTTTATGGATAAGCTTGAGGGTAAGGGGGTGGCTTTGAGCTTTCCACAAAATGTGAAAGTGCTGTATATGGAAGATTTAATCGGTATTGTTAAATCAAACAAGATTGATTTTGTTTGTAAGATGATTCAGGCAATTTTGCTTCCATCTTTTATATTGAAGTGGCTGTATGTAAAGGGTGTGAAAAATACCGATGTAGCGGCGATTTTATTTAGCAGTGGGAGTGAGGGGAAGCCAAAGGGTGTTATGCTTTCTCATCTTAATATCATGAGTAATATTTTGCAAATTTCTGATGTGATTCACGCAAGGAGTGAAGATTCTATGCTTTCATCTCTGCCACCTTTTCACGCCTTTGGGCTAACTGTTACAATGCTTATGCCTTTGCTTGAGGGAATGCTTTCAGTTACCCACGCAGACCCAACGGACGCGGTGGGTATTGCCAAAGCGGTAGCAAAGAACAAGGTAAGCGTAATGTGTGGGACATCTACATTTTTAGGGATTTATGCGAGAAATAGCAAGGTTGATAAGATGATGTTTGATTCCTTGCGACTTGTTGTGGCTGGGGCAGAGAAGCTTAAAAAAGATGTCAAAGAAGCCTTTGTGATGAAGTTTAATAAAGAGATTTATGAGGGCTATGGGGCGACAGAGACTACGCCCGTGGCGAGTGTGAATCTGCCTAGTGAGTTTGATGCGGATAATTGGGAGCTACATAAGGCAAGTAAAGATGGAAGTGTGGGTATGCCATTGCCCGGAAGTGCGATAAGAATTGTTGATCCAAATACTATGGAAGAGCTTCCTGTGGGGGAAGATGGTTTGATTCTCATCGGCGGACATCAAGTAATGGTGGGCTATCTCAATGATGAAGAGAAAACGCGTGAAGTGATTGTAGAGCTTGATGGGATTCGGTGGTATAAGAGCGGAGATAAGGGGCATTTGGATAGTAATGGCTTTATTCATATTGTGGATAGGTATTCGCGTTTTGCTAAGATTGGCGGGGAAATGGTGAGCCTTGGGGGGATTGAAGAGGAGATTGCTAAGATTATAAAGAAAGAAGAGATTGATGAGAGTGTGAAATATGTCGCTGTGGCACTTGAAGATAGCAAAAAGGGTGAGAGTGTAGTGCTGCTTGTGAGTGGGGAGCAAGAGCAATGTCAAAAATTAGAATCTGCGTTAAAAGATTCTGCCCTGCCTACACTCTTTAAGCCCTCAAAGATTTTGTATGTAGAGACAATTCCCGTGCTGGGCTCGGGTAAGGTCGATTTAAAGGGTGCTAAAGATTTGGCAGAAAAGCTTTTGGGGTGATTGTGGATAAATGGAATCTAAAATTTGTGGGATTTGAAGGTTGGCTTTGTGAAAAACTAAGCTTGAATGTGTGCTTTAGATTCTAAAAATTATCCTTATAAAAAGGAAAATAAAAAATTGAAAAATGTCTAAAAATAGGCGAAGGGCTTGACTTTTTTTTTCAAAATTGATTATAATCACGAGCCAAAAACATCAAATTATTTGGTGAGTTCTTTAGATAAGGAAAGAATATGGAAAGAATACGACTTAGGCTCAAAGCTTATGATCATAGGGTTCTTGATAGATCGGTTGCATCTATCATAGAAGCAGTTAAGAGGACAGGTTCAGAGATAAGGGGTCCAGTGCCACTTCCTACCAAAAAGAAGCGATACACCGTTCTTCGTTCGCCACATATCAACAAAGATTCTCGTGAGCAGTTTGAAATTAGAGTGCATCATCGTATTATTGACATTATGTCGGCTACTCCTGATACCGTGGATAGTCTTATGAAGCTTGATTTGGCACCTGAAGTAGATGTTGAAGTTATGTCTATGAGTAAATAATACTAAGCATAAGGATTTTAAGAATGGAATTTATAGTTGAAAAAATCGGTATGAGCCGCACAATAGGCACAAAGAGCGAAGCGGTAACATTGCTTCGTGTGCTTGGTGCAAAGGTGTGTGAGGTATATGAAAATGGCAAGGGGCTTGTGGCATATTCACAAGGAAGGGCTATAAATAAGGCTGTTGCAGGGCAACAGAAGAAATATAGCCTAAGCAAAGAGTTCAATCGCTTTGCTACCTTGAAACTGGGCAATAAGGAAGTAGGTGAGCTTGACACAGGTGTCTTGGGTGAAGCAAAATGCGTTCAAGTGAGATTCAAAACAAAAGGGCGTGGATTCAGCGGTGCGATGAAAAGATGGAATTTTCAAGGTGGTCCAGCCGCACACGGAAGCAGATTCCATAGACGCTTAGGCTCTATTGGTAATCGTGAGTGGCCCGGACGCGTTCAGCCGGGTAAAAAGATGGCTGGACATTATGGAAATGAGCTAGTGAGTGGAAAAAATGATGTAATGTCATTTGATAAAGAAAGTGCTATTTTGGTGCTAAAGGGTTCAGTGGCTGGATTCAATGGTGCATTTGGCAGAATACAAATTATAAAGTAAGGTAAGGCAGAATGAGTAAAGCAATTTTGTTAGACAACAAGCTTCAACGAAGCAGTGAGCTTGCATTGCCCGAGAGATACACGCAGATTAAAGAGCATAATCTTTATTTGTATGTGAAATCTTATCTTGCTTCGCTTAGGGCAAATAATGCTCGTGCGAAAAAACGCGGCGAAGTAAGTGGTGGTGGTAAAAAGCCTTGGAATCAAAAAGGCGGTGGTCGTGCTCGTGCGGGGAGTATCACTTCTCCAGTATTTGTTGGCGGTGGTGTATCTCACGGACCAAGCAATGATAGAAGTTATAATCTTAAGATTAATAAAAAGCAAAAGCGACTTGCCCTTGAGTGTGCGTTACACCAAAAAGCACAGGAAGGCAAACTTTTTGTGATAGATTCAGTAGCTATGCCAAGTGGAAAGACAAAAGATGCGTATGCAATGTTTAAGGCATTAAAGCAAAGAAGCACCTTGTTTGTAGCACAGATGAGCGATGAGCCAACTTTCTTAGCTTTTAGGAATTTGCAACAATGCTATTTGGCAGATGCAAATGAGCTGAATGCGTATTTGGTAGCGGCGTTCCGCTCGGTTGTGATTGAAAAAGCAGTGTTTGATGAAATCATTACGGATAACAAGGGGGAATAAATGGCAGACATTACAGATATTAAGTCAATCCTCTATACAGAAAAATCTCTTTCTCTTCAAGAAAGCGGTGTATTGGTGGTGCAAACAGCTGTCAATGTGAGTAAAAATCAGCTCAAAGAGATTTTTAAAGAATATTTTGGGATTACACCTGTAAGGATTAACTCTTTGCGACAGGAAGGTAAAGTCAAAAGATTCAGAGGCAAAATTGGTCAGCGTGCATCTTATAAGAAATTTTATGTAAAAGTTCCAGAGGGCGCAAAACTTGATGCGCTATCAGTGTAAGGAGTAGGATATGGCAGTAAAAACATATAAGCCCTATACCCCAAGCCGAAGGTTTATGAGCAATCTTAGCTCAAAGGATATTACCGGCAAGGCGAGTGTAAGAGGGTTGCTTATCAAGTTGCCTGTGAGTGCGGGAAGAAATAATAATGGTCGTATCACAAGTCGCCATAAAGAAGGTGGGGCAAAGAAGCTGTATAGAATCATTGATTTTAAACGTAACAAGTTTAATATTGAAGGTAGGGTCGCTGCGATTGAGTATGATCCATATAGAAATTGCCGTATTGCACTTATCCATTATGTTGATGGTGAGAAGCGATATATTATCCAACCAAGTGGTTTGAAAGTCGGCGATGTGGTGTTTGCAGCAGAATCTGGACTTGATATTAAAACAGGCTTTGCAATGAAGCTTAAAAGCATACCCATTGGGACAATCGTGCATAATATAGAAATGCACCCGGGTGCTGGTGGGCAGCTTGCAAGAAGTGCTGGAGCGAGTGCGCAGATTATGGGGCGTGAGGGAAAATACATTATCCTTAGAATGCCAAGTGGCGAGATGAGATATATCTTAGAAGAATGTATGGCGACTATCGGTGTTGTTGGCAATGAAGATTTTGCCAATATCTCTATTGGTAAGGCTGGACGCAATCGCCATCGTGGTATCCGCCCACAAACTCGCGGTAGTGCGATGAACCCTGTTGATCACCCACACGGCGGTGGTGAGGGCAAAACCGGCTCAAGCGGACATCCTGTTTCTCCTTGGGGAACTCCGGCTAAAGGCTTTAAAACTCGTAAGAAAAAAGCGAGTGATAGATTGATTATTTCAAGAAAGAAAAAATAAGGTAGGGAAGTATGGCAAGATCAATTAAGAAAGGTCCTTTTGTTGATGATTATCTCATCAAAAAAGTTGAGAAAGCAAAAGAGGGCAAGGATAATAAACCCATCAAGACTTGGTCAAGAAGAAGCACGATTTTACCTGATATGATAGGGCTAACTTTCAATGTCCATAATGGCAGAGCGTTTGTGCCTGTGTATATCACTGAAAACCACGTGGGCTATAAACTTGGCGAGTTTGCACCTACGCGGACTTTTAAAGGACACAAAGGCAGTGTCCAAAAGAAAATTGGCAAATAAGGGGAGAGAATGAGTAGAGCATTGTTAAGATATATTCGGTTGTCTCCAACAAAAGCGCGTCTTATCGCAAGAGAAGTGCAGGGTATGAATGCTGAACTTGCGATTGCAAGTTTGGAATTTACTCCAAATAAGGCTGCTAAGCTTATTTCAAAAGTGATTGCTTCAGCGGTGGCAAATGGCGGCTATGATGCGCAAGATGTGATTGTAACTTCTTGCCGTGTTGATGCTGGTCCTGTGCTAAGGAGATTTATGCCACGCGCTAAAGGTAGGGCTACACCTATTAGGAAGCCAACAGCACATATTTTGGTCGAGGTAGGCACACAAAAGTCTCAAGCTAAGCAAGTAGAATCTAAGTCTAAAGATTCAAAACCCGAAGATTCTAAAAAGATAGAAACTAAAGAAGCTAGTGCCGCTAAGAAACCAGCTACAAAAGCAAAAGTAGTAGAGAAAGCCCCAAAAGCTGACAAGGTAGAAAGCAAAGAGGTTAAGCCAAAATCAACTCCAAAGGCTCCTATTACGAAAAAGACAACAGCGAAGAAAAAAACTGAAGGTGAGGAACAATAACAATGGGTCAAAAAGTTAATCCAATAGGTTTAAGATTAGGTATCAATCGCAACTGGTCTTCTCGATGGTTTTCTGTGTCCCAAGCGACACCTTCAAATATCTTAGAGGATCACAAGATTCGTAAGTTTTTAAAGCGTGAGATGTATTATGCGGGTGTGAGTGAGATTATCATTGAGCGTGCAGCAAATAAGATTCGCGTAACAGTGGTGGCTTCTCGTCCGGGCTTAATCATCGGTAAAAAAGGTGTAGATATTGATAAGCATAAAGAAGCTTTGAAAAAGATTCTTAATAAAGAAGTGTTTATTAATATCAAAGAAGCTAAACGCCCTCAAGCAAATGCGCAACTTGCAGCTGAAAATATCGCAACACAACTTGAAAAACGCGTAGCATTTAGACGCGCTATGAAAAAGGTAATGCAAGCAGCGATGAAAGCTGGTGCAAAGGGTATCAAGGTGAAAGTTTCTGGTCGTTTGGCTGGGGCTGAAATGGCAAGAACAGAGTGGTATATGGAAGGGCGTGTGCCTTTGCATACATTGCGTGCAAAAATTGATTATGGCTTTGCAGAAGCGATGACGACTTATGGAATCATTGGTGTTAAAGTATGGATTTTCAAGGGCGAAGTATTGCATAAGGGTATTATGCCTGAGAAAAGGGAAGAAAGTAAGGGCGGGGATAAAGAGCGTCCTAAATCAAGAAGAGGGAGGCAGTAATTATGTTAATGCCAAAACGGACTAAATATAGAAAACAGATGAAAGGTCGCAATCGCGGAAAATCTTTCCGTGGAGCGTCTTTGGCATTTGGCGATATTGGGATTAAGGCAGTGGAACACGGACGCATAGATTCGAGACAAATAGAATCTGCGCGTATCGCGATGACGCGTCATATCAAAAGGGCGGGAAAAGTGTGGATACGCGTTTTCCCTGATAAACCTTTAACAGCAAAACCATTGGAAACAAGAATGGGTAAAGGTAAAGGTGGTGTAGAAAAATGGGTTATGAATATTAAACCCGGTCGTATGATTTATGAGATGGCTGGGATTGATGAAGCTTTAGCGAGAGAGGCTTTGGCTTTAGCTCAAAGTAAGCTTCCTTTTAAAACCAAAATCATAACGAGCGAGAGTGAAAATGAAATTTACTGAGTTACAAGATAAGGATATTGCGGAATTGCAAAAAATGTTGAAAGAGAAAAAGTCGTTGCTTTTTGAAAAAAGATTGCAACTCAAAACTATGCAACTGACCAATCCAAGCGAGATTAAGACAATTCGCAAGGATATTGCTAGAATTAACACAGCCTTGAGTGCCAAAAAAAATTAATGGAAAGATTAAGGATTGACTATGAGTGAAAAGCAAGCACATAAGAGAGTGATTCAGGGTAGGGTTGTCAGCAAGGCTGGTAACAAAAGCGTGGTGATTTTGGTGGAACGCAAGGTTGTTCACGCGAAGTATCGTAAGATCGTTAAGCGTTTCAAAAAATACACCATTCACGATGAAAATCACGAAACAAAGATTGGTGATGTGGTGAGTGCAATTGAATGTAAGCCTATTTCAAAAACGAAAGCGTTTAGATTCAAAGAAATTATTACCGCAGGAGTAGAGCTATGATACAAAGTTTTACAAGATTAAGTGTCGCTGATAATAGCGGTGCAAAGGAAATTATGTGTATTAAGATTCTAGGCGGAAGTCATAGGCGGTATGCACGAGTGGGCGATGTAATCGTTGCTTCTGTGAAAAAGGCTATTCCAAATGGAAAAGTAAAAAAGGGACAGGTTGTTAAAGCGGTTGTTGTAAGAACAAAAAAAGAGATTCATCGTGAGAACGGATCTTTAGTGCGTTTTGATGATAATGCGGCGGTGATCCTTGATGCCAAGCGTGAGCCTATTGGCACGAGAATCTTTGGACCAGTAAGTAGAGAAGTGCGATACGCAAACTTTATGAAAATAGTATCGTTAGCTCCGGAGGTGTTGTAGTGGCAAAGTTTAAGATTAAAAAAGGCGATATGGTGCAAATTATCGCAGGAGATGATAAGGGCAAGAAAGCAAAGGTTTTGCAAGTTTTACCCAAGAGTGCGGAAGTCATCGTGGAAGGCTGCAAACTTGCAAAAAAATCAATTAAGGCAAGTGAAAAGAATCCAAAAGGTGGTTTTGTGTCTAAGGAAATGCCAATGAGTATTTCAAATGTAAAAAAAGCGGAAGGAGATAATTAATGTTTGCTTTAAGAGATAAGTATAAAAATGAGATTATCCCCCAGCTTAAAAGTGAGCTTAATATAAGCAATCCTATGTTGCTTCCAAAGCTTGAAAAAATTGTTATTAGTGTGGGAGCAGGTGATCACGCAAAAGATTCTAAGATTATGCAAAATATCGCTGATACGATTTCACTCATAGCGGGGCAAAAGGCAGTTATTACCTTAGCTAAAAAGTCTGTTGCAGGATTCAAAATGCGTGAAGGTATGCCTATGGGTGTGAAAGTAACCTTGCGTGGTAAGATGATGTATAACTTCCTTGAAAAGCTCATTGTCATTGCATTGCCTCGTGTGAAAGACTTTAGAGGTGTAAAACGCAATGGCTTTGATGGGCGTGGAAATTATAGCTTTGGCTTGAATGAGCAGCTTATGTTCCCTGAAGTCGTATATGATGACATTATGGTAACACACGGAATGAATATCACACTTGTAACTTCTACTCAAAGCGATAAAGAGGCGTTTAAGTTGCTTGAGCTACTTGGCATACCTTTTGCGAAAGGACGATAAAATGGCGAAAAAATCAATAATTGCAAAGGCAAAAAGGAAAGCAAAATTTAGTGCAAGGGCATATACAAGATGTCAAGTGTGCGGAAGACCTCATTCTGTATATAGAGATTTTGGACTATGTAGAGTGTGTTTGCGGAAAATGGGTAATGAGGGTTTGATACCCGGATTGCGTAAAGCAAGTTGGTAAGGAGTAGAGTATGGTAAATGATATTATTGCAGATTCTTTAACGAGAATTCGTAACGCTTCTATGAGACGATTGGAAGTGACGACTTTGTATTACGCAAAAATTGTTGTTTCAATCTTAGAAGTATTTAAGGCTAAGGGCTTTATTAAAGATTACAAGGTGAATGATAAAGATGGAAAACAATCTATTATGGTTCAGCTTGCTTATGATGAGCGAGGTAAAAGCGTTATTAATGAGATTAAGCGTATTAGTAAGCCCGGACGCCGTGTATATAAGGCAAGAAGTGAGCTGAAGCGTTTTAAAAATGGCTATGGCACAATCGTAGTTAGCACAAGCAAAGGTGTAATTGGCAATGACGAAGCATATAAAGCAAATGTCGGTGGCGAAGCACTTTGCAGTATATGGTAGGAGAGAGAGATGTCAAGAGTTGGAAAAAAACCTATTAGTATCCCAAAAGGTGTTGAGGTGTCTTTGCAAGGGAGCAAGATTCTATTCAAGGGTGCGAAAGGGCAAAAAGAGCTTGAAACTTATGGACGCGTTAAAATTGACTTGCAAGGCGATGCTTTGAGTTTTGCTTGTGTGGATTCTCAAGCACAATCTCGTGCGTATTGGGGAACATATCGTGCGTTGGCAAATAATATTGTTGTGGGTTTGAGTCAAGGATTTAGCAAAGTGCTTGAAATTAATGGTGTTGGTTACAAGGCAAGTATTAATGGCAAGAATCTAGAGATGGCATTAGGCTTCTCTCACCCAGTTGTGTATCCTATCCCTGCGGGAATTGAGATGAGTGTAGATAAAAATACAATTACCATTAAGGGTACTGATAAACAGCAAGTGGGGCAGATTGCTGCCGAGATCCGCGAGTTTAGACCACCAGAGCCATACAAGGGCAAAGGGATTAAATATAGTGATGAGACAATTGTCCGCAAAGCGGGTAAAACTTCTAAAAAATAGTATAGGGGCGTGATATGACAGAAAAGGTGTTGAAACGAAAGCAACTTCTCAAGGTAAAGAGAAAGCTCCGCACAAGGGGTAGGATTTTTGGTGTAGCAGACAAACCGCGAATAAGTGTGTTTAAGTCTAACAGGTATCTTTATGCACAAGCCATTAATGATGAAGCAGGTGTAACATTGGCAAGTATAGATGGCAAAAAGCTTGGCTTAGGCAATAATAGGGAAAATGCAAAGCAGATTGCCATTGAATTTGCAGGATTATTAAAAAAAGCCAAGATTACAGAGGCGGTATTTGATAGAAATGGATACCTTTATCACGGCGTTGTAGCAGCATTTGCTGATACTTTGCGTGAAAATGGCATAAAGTTATAAAAGGAAGCTTATGGAAATCAATAGAGAAGAATTTAGCGAAGTTGTTGTGAATATCGGTAGGGTTACTAAGGTTGTAAAAGGTGGGCGTAGGTTCCGCTTTAATGCACTTGTTGTTGTAGGGAATAAAAATGGGCTTGTTGGCTTTGGGCTTGGTAAGGCAAAGGAAGTTCCCGATGCGATAAAAAAAGCTATTGATGATGCGTTTAAAAATATCATCAAAGTGAATATTAAAGGCACAACGATTGCTCACGATATTGAGCATAAATATAATGCAAGTAAGATTCTATTAAAACCAGCAAGTGAGGGAACAGGTGTTATCGCTGGTGGCTCTACGCGTCCGGTAATAGAACTTGCAGGTATTAAGGATATTTTGACAAAATCACTTGGATCAAATAATCCTTACAATGTGGTGCGTGCGACTATTGATGCACTTGCACGAATTAAAGCTTAAGGAGTAACTTATGCTAGAAAAAATTAAACCCGCACAAGGTAGCACAAAAGACATTAAGCGTGTAGGTAGAGGGCAAGGCAGTGGTATGGGAAAAACCTCCACTCGTGGTGGCAAAGGACAAACTGCTAGAAGCGGTTACAAGGCAAAAAGAGGATTTGAAGGTGGGCAACAGCCATTGCAAAGGCGTTTGCCTAAAGTGGGCTTTACTTCGCGTGTGCAAAAGCCTATTGTCATCAATGTAGATAAATCACAAATCTTTGATTCAATGGCACAAATTGATATGGAGACTTTACGCAAACATTTTAGTATTCCTAAAAATGCGGTAAATATTAAACTTATTGGCTCAAAAGCTAAGGGTTTGGTGTCTAAAATCAAAGATGAGTGTATTAAAACAAGTGGAAGTAAATAATGACAAAAGGCATTGTAAATAGGATTCTTATCACACTTGCTTTTTTATTTGCGTATAGAATCTTGGCGTATGTGCCAGTTCCGGGTGTTGATGTATCCATCATTAAGTCATTTATTGATGATAATGCAAATAATGCCCTAGGCTTGTTTAATATGTTTAGCGGTAATGCGGTGGAGCGTTTTAGTATTATCTCCTTGGGTATTATGCCCTACATCACAGCTTCTATCATTATGGAGCTTCTCGCAGCGACTTTTCCTAATCTTGGCAAAATGAAAAAAGAACGCGATGGTATGCAAAAATATATGCAAATCGTGCGTTATGCAACTATTGGAATTACGATTATTCAAGCAGTGAGTGTAAGTATTGGACTAAATAGTATGAGCAATGGGGCTATTAAGATTGATTTGAATCTATTCATCGTTGTGGCTGTGTTTTCTATGCTTACGGGGACAATGTTGCTTATGTGGATTGGTGAGCAGATTACGCAACGCGGTGTGGGTAATGGGATAAGCCTTATTATCTTTGCTGGGATTGTTTCAGCAATTCCTTCAGATATTGGTAAGACTTTTAATCTTGTAAATACCGGACAACTCAATGTCTTTGTGCTTCTTATTCTTCTTGTGGTGATTTTGGCTACTGTTGGGGTGATTATTTTCATTGAGTTGGCTGAAAGACGCATACCTGTTTCATACGCACGCAAGGTTGTTATGCAAAATCAAAACAAACGCATTATGAATTACATTCCTGTGAAAATGAATCTAAGTGGCGTTATCCCCCCTATTTTTGCTTCCGCGTTGCTTGTGTTTCCTTCCACGATTTTACAAGCTTCTTCAAATAGCGTGATTCAAGCTGTGGCAGATATTTTGCGACCTGATGGGTATGTATATAATCTTTTAATGTTTATTTTTGTAATTTTCTTTGCATATTTTTATGCTTCTATTGTGTTTAATGCAAAGGACATTGCGGATAATCTTAAAAGACAGGGTGGTTTTATACCCGGTTTGCGTCCCGGTGAAGGAACAACGAATTTCCTTAATAATGTTGCAAGTAACCTTACATTTTGGGGTGCGTTGTATCTAGCTCTTGTTTCCACACTTCCTTGGGTGCTTGTTAAATTTACGGGTGTGCCTTTCTATTTTGGTGGGACGGCAGTGCTTATTGTCGTGCAGGTTGCTATTGATACGATGAGACGCATTGAAGCTCAAATCTATATGAGTAAATATCAAACGCTAAGTGCCGTAGGGCTCTAGAGTATGGCGATTAGTATCAAGAGTAAAAAAGATATAGAATCTTTGCGGATACCAAATAGGATTGTCGCTCAAACTTTGCAGCTTTTAGCGTCTCAAGCAAAAGAGGGGGTTTCTCTCCTTGAGCTTGATAGTATGGCAAAAGATTTTATCGCTTCACAAGGTGGGAGAGCTGCTTTTTATAAACTTTATGGATTCCCACAATCTATCTGCACATCACTCAACCAAGTTATTATTCACGGCATACCTAATGAGTATCGTTTGCAAAATGGCGATATTTTAGGGATTGATATTGGTGTGGAATATGGCGGCTGGTATGGCGATGCAGCAATTAGTGTGGGGATTGGTGAGATAAGCACGGAGAATGAGAATCTTATTGCGTGTGCAAAAGATGTGCTGTATGAGGCTATTTCACATATCAAGGTGGGTATGCGATTTAAAGAGCTTAGCTTTTTTTTACAAGATTCTATTATAAAGCGTGGTTTTGTGCCATTGCGTGGCTTTTGCGGACACGGAATAGGCAGGGCTCCACACGAAGAGCCAGAGATTCCAAACTATATAGAATCTCCTAATGTTAAGCAGGGTCCAAAGATTAAAGAGGGTATGGTGTTTTGTATAGAACCAATGATTGCTCAAAAAGATGGTGAGCCTGTGATTTTGGGCGATAAGTGGTCTGTTGTGTCCAAAGATGGATTAAATGGAAGTCATTATGAACATACCATTGTTATTGTAGGTGGCAAGGCAGAGATTTTAACGGAGGTATAAAATGGCAAAAGATGATGTGATTGAAGTTGATGGAAAAGTGATTGAGGCATTGCCAAATGCTACTTTTCGCGTTCAGCTTGAAAATGGGCATATAGTGTTGTGTCATATTGCTGGAAAAATGCGTATGCACTACATTAAGATTTTACCCGGTGATGCGGTCAAAATTGAGCTTACACCTTATAGTTTGGATAAGGGTAGAATTACTTATAGATATAAATGATTCGTGTAAGTAGTTTTTAAATATTTTTTCTGTAGAATCCGCGGTTTTAACTCAAAAAAGTTAAAAAATCATAAGGAGTAGGTATGAAAGTTAGACCTTCAGTCAAAAAGATGTGCGACAAATGCAAGGTTATTAAGCGTAAGGGCGTGGTTAGAGTGATTTGCTCAACCCCAAAACATAAACAAAGACAAGGATAAACAATGGCTAGAATTGCTGGTGTAGATTTGCCAAAAAAGAAAAGAGTAGAATATGCTCTCACTTATATTTACGGCATTGGGCTTAAAAGTTCAAGAGATATTCTCAAGGCTGTAAATATTTCTTTTGATAAGCGAGTTTTTGATCTCAGCGAAGATGAAGTTTCATCAATTGCAAAAAAGATTCAAGAGAGTTATATGGTGGAGGGAGATCTCCGTAAAAAGGTAACAATGGATATCAAAGCCTTAATGGATTTGGGAAGCTATCGTGGTTTAAGACATAGAAAAGGCTTGCCTGTTCGCGGACAGACAACTAAAAATAACGCCCGCACACGCAAAGGCAAGAAAAAAACAGTTGGTAGCAAGTAAGGAGTAGTCAAATGGCAAAAAAAAGTATAACAAAGAAAAAAGGTGCTAAGAAGAATATTACACGAGGTGTTGTGTGTATTTCTGCGTCATTTAACAATACAAATGTAACTGTTACTGATGAAATGGGTAATGTGTTGTGCTGGGCTACCGCTGGTGGTTTGGGATTCAAAGGGAGTAAAAAATCCACTCCTTATGCAGCACAACAAGCAGTAGAATCTGCGATGGAAAAAGCAAAGGAATGCGGTATTAAAGAAGTTGGTATTAAAGTGCAAGGACCGGGAAGCGGACGCGAGACTGCGGTAAAAAGTGTTGGTGCGATTGAGGGCATTAAGGTATTGTGGCTTAAAGATGTTACGCCACTGCCACATAATGGATGCAGACCACCAAAAAGAAGAAGAGTGTAAGGGGTAGAGATGGCACGATATAGAGGACCAGTTGAAAAACTAGAAAGACGATTTGGCGTTTCTTTAGCGTTAAAAGGTGAGAGAAGATTGGCGGGAAAAAGTGCGCTTGATAAGCGTCCTTATGGACCCGGACAGCACGGACAAAAGCGAGGTAAAATTTCTGAATACGGCTTACAGCTTCGTGAGAAGCAAAAAGCTAAAATTATGTATGGTGTGAGTGAAAAGCAATTCCGTGCGTTGTTTAGAGAGGCTAACAGACAGGAAGGCAATACGGGTGAAAATCTTGTGCGTATCATAGAGCAACGGCTTGATAATGTTGTGTATCGTATGGGTTTTGCTACAACTCGCCGTTTTGCGCGTCAGCTCGTTACACACGGGCATATTCTTGTAAATGGTAAGCACGTGGATATTCCATCATATATGGTTAAGCCCGGGCAAAAAATTGAAGTAAAAGAAAAGAGCAAGAATAATCCACAGGTTGTTCGAGCGATTGATTTGACAGCTCAAACAGGTATAGTGCCTTGGGTAGATGTGGATAAGGAAAAGAAGTTTGGTATTTTTACGCGTTTTCCACAGAGAGAAGAGGTAGTGATACCTATTGAAGAAAGATTGATTGTTGAGCTTTACTCTAAATAATAAATAATATTAAGGACGCAGAATGAATATGATTAAAATTGAGCCTTATATCCCTACGGATATAAGCATTGAAGAGGTTTCAAGCAATAGAATTAAAATCAGTGCTTATCCTTTTGAATCTGGCTATGCTATTACCTTAGCACATCCATTGCGTCGCTTGTTGCTTTTAAGTTCTGTGGGGTATGCTCCTACTGCACTTAAGATTCAGGGTGTTACGCACGAGTTTGATTCTATTCGTGGGATTGTTGAAGATGTCTCTCATTTTATTAGCAATCTTAAAAACATTCGCTTTCTTATCAAAGATGAGACACTTGATAGTGTGCAGGTGCATTATGAGTTTAAGGGACCTATGGTGCTAAGTGCCAATGAGCTTGCCAATGAAAGTGTAGATGTGGTGAATCCTGAGGCGTATTTGGCTACAATTAATGAGAATGCTTCAATTAGTTTTTCACTCATCGTGCAAAAGGGTATAGGCTATGTGCCAAGCGAGAGTATCCGTGG
The DNA here is from genome assembly GCF_000155475.1 of Helicobacter cinaedi CCUG 18818 = ATCC BAA-847. Lineage (GTDB taxonomy): Bacteria > Campylobacterota > Campylobacteria > Campylobacterales > Helicobacteraceae > Helicobacter_C > Helicobacter_C cinaedi. Next base: position 47,218 of record NZ_DS990392.1, read on the forward strand.
CAAGATAGCAGAGGATTATATTCCTCTTGACGCGTATTTCACACCTGTGAAAAAGGCTATTTATGAGATTGAAAATGTGCTTGTTGAGGATAATCCAAACTATGAAAAGATTATTTTTGACATAGAGACAGATGGGCAGATTGAGCCACTTACTGCATTTAAAGAGGCTATATCGGTTATGCATAAGCAAATGAGTATCTTTGGTGTTGATTTAAGTGCTACGCCAAATGGCAGTAAGAGTATTGCTGAAGATTCTGGGGAGTTGAAGACATTGATGATTAAGATTGATACACTGAATCTTAGTGCAAGATGCTTTAACTGCCTTGATAGATCAGGCTTGAAGTATGTGGGAGAGCTTGTTATTATGAGTGAAAATGAGCTTAAAAACATTAAGAATATGGGTAAGAAATCCTACGATGAGATAACTGAAAAGTTAGAGGAGCTTGGATACCCTGTTGGTGGGGAAATTGCTGAAGACATTTTGCAGCTTCTTAATCGTAAATTAGCAAAAATTAGAAATAGTTAGGGAGTAGGGATATGAGACACGGACACGGATACAGAAAGCTAGGGCGAACTTCATCACATCGTAAGGCATTGTTGAAGAATCTTGCGGTTGCCCTTATCACACACGGCAAAATAGAAACGGGCGTATTTAAGGCAAAAGAATTGCAAAGCTATATTGAAAAGCTTATCACAGCTGGGAAGGCTAATGACTTAAACGCACATCGTTATGTGTTTGCGTATTTGCAAGATAAGGTAGCGACAAAAAAGCTTGTAACGGAGCTTTCGCCAAAATACACAGATAGAAATGGTGGCTATACGAGAATCCAACGCACGAGATTGCGAAAGGGTGATGCTTCGCAAATGGCTATCATTGAGTTTGTGTAATATGAGTAAAAAGCTAGAATTTCTAGCTTTTTACTTTACTTTCTAAATTTCTTCTTTTATTATTTTTTCAACACTTTTAATCCACTTTCAATCTTTTTTTTGAGACTTGTGTTTATCTGCTCAATTACTTTGCTTAATGATGAGTGTTATATTGCTGTGGCTTTTATATTTTAAGCTATACTTTTCCTTTTATTTGACTTAGGCAAAAGGACATAAATGAAAGCGATATGTGGGGATTATAGTTATACACATTGTGTGCGGAAAATCTATGCTTTTAACATAAATGGCTTACTCCAAGCCTTACAGATTCTAGATAACTTCCTACATTCAAAGCAAAAAGGCTACTTTATAGGTTATATGACTTATGAGGCTGGAATCTTACTCCAAACCCATTATGCGAACTTGCCTATAATGACATATAAACACAAAAAGCAGCCCCTATTATATTTTGCCCTTTATTATAAGCGAAAAAAAATAAAGCCACTCAAGCCCAAAGGTAAATTTTCCCTAAATATCGCTAAAAATTTAGATGACAAAGCCTACAAACAGCATTTTCTCACAATCAAAGAAAATATTAAGCAAGGACATACCTATCAGCTGAACTACACCCAAGAGATTTTGCTCCACTCTTCCCTGCCTTCAAAACAGCTTTTTCAACATCTCTCCATTAGGCAAAACACTCCATACAAGGCTTATTTAAGCAATGCTTTTCTTAAAATCCTATGCTTTTCGCCAGAATTATTTTTCAAAATAAAAAACAACACCATCACAACCCAGCCTATGAAAGGCACGATAAAAAGGGCATTGCACGATGAGAATCTCAATATAAAAAAACAAAAAGCAAAAGATAAAGCCTTGAAACTTGCCTTACAAAAAGACAGCAAAAATCGCAGTGAAAATTTAATGATTGTTGATTTACTCCGCAATGATTTAAGTAAGGTGATTGCACCAAACTCGCTGAAGGTTAAAGAGCTGTGTGCTATTCATTCTTACCCTTCTGTTCATCAAATGATTTCCACAATTAAAGGGCGTTTGAAAAATGACTTTTTACTCTCGCAGATTTTTCAAGCACTCTTTCCCTGTGGTTCTATCACAGGTGCGCCAAAGCTTAAGACTATGGATCTTATCTCGCAGCTAGAATCTCGCCCAAGAGGCGTGTATTGCGGGGCTTTGGGTGTTGTTTCATATAAGGAAACTTGCTTTTGTGTGCCTATCCGCACTTTGAGTAAGATTCGCAATGAAAAGGTTTATCGCTATGGTGTGGGAAGTGGGGTAGTGTGGGATTCTGTATGTGAAGATGAGTTTGCTGAATTAAAACTAAAAAGTAAGTTTTTAAACGCTCAAAATCAGCAGTATGACTTATTTGAAACAATGCTTTATAGGAATGGGCGTATTTTTCTGCTTGATAGGCATTTGAAGCGATTGCAAAGCAGTGCCTTAGCCTTGGGGTTTAATACAGAGCAGCTCTCACGCCTTGTCTCATCGCAACGCACAAATCAGTTAAACATCACTACTTTTGATGCATTTTATATGCAATGCGGAGATTTGTCTTGTATTGATAACACGATGTGGCAGGATTCAACGCAGTTTTGTGAGAATCTTGGTGCAAATAAGCTTAAAAATGTAAATGGCTTGAGTGATGAGTGTATTTTGCGACTAGTCTTGTCTCATAATGGCAATTTGCGTTTAGAATCCTTGCCCTTACTGCCACTTTCTACCAATAAAGTGATAATTTCTCCTAAGACGCTAGATTCTATTCATTTGCTTGTTTCGCATAAAACAACCCACCGCCCACATTTTGCCACAGCACAAAAGATGATAGGGCAGGGAAAAATTTTTGATATGATTTTTTATAATCAAAAAGGCGAGATTACAGAAGGCAGTAGAAGTAATATTGTGTGTGAGATGAAGGGGAGATTTTGCACCCCGCATTCACAAAGTGGGCTACTGCAAGGCACATTGCGGGGTATGCTTTTAGATTCTGGGCTTATTTTTGAAAAAAGGCTCACACTTAAGCATTTGCATAAGGCAGATAGAATCTTTTGCCTTAACTCCGTGCGGGGCGTGGTGCAAGTGGAGTTGCAAGTATAGAATCTTAAGAATTTAAAGGCGATAAGCGATGAAATACAATAAAAGTAATTTTTCACACAAGCAAGTATTGATTATTGATAATTATGATTCTTTTACTTACAATGTGGTGTATTTGCTTTCAGCCCTTGGTGTTAAACCACAAATTGTGCCAAATGACACGCCCCTATCTCGTATAAAAAAGCTTGATTTCTCTCATCTTATCATCTCGCCCGGTCCCAGTCACCCGCTAGATTCAGGCGTGTGTTTGGAAGCGATTGTAACCTTTGCTCCAACGCATAAGATTCTAGGAATCTGTCTAGGACATCAATGTATCGCTCAAGCTTTTGGTGGGGAAGTCATCTCTTTGCCAAATCCCACTCACGCAAAGAGTGTGAGATTATATTTTACGCCAAATGCTTTGTTTGAAGGTATCCCACAAGGCATACAAATAGCCCTTTATCATTCGCTCTATGTCAGTAAGCTTGGGGAGTGTGAGGCGTTGGGATATAGTGAAAATAATGTGCTTATGGTGCTTAAGGCTAAGGATTATGATTGTTATGGTGTGCAGTTTCACCCTGAATCTATTTTGCAACAAAAAGGCAAAAGGATTATGAAAAATTTTCTAACCCTGATTTGACATAAGCAGACAAAGTGTGTGATGTGAGAAGCAAAATATATAACGCTTTATTATTTTTTTAAGCGACTGTTACAAAAAAGGATATGTTAAAAAATATACAAAGCTATAATGAGTAAATGGGTAAAATAATACTTTCATTTTTGCAAAGATAGTGTATCATTTCGCCTTAGAAAACAGCAAACAAACAACTTACAACAAATAAGCTCAGGATAAGGATAATGACACAACACACAGAAATGGCTTTGAACGCACAAGAAGTGGAGATTCTGCACGAGTGCGATGAGCTGACCCTTGATTTTACTTCGCTTAATAAAGATTCTATAAGTGTGATACCACCGCAATGCGTGGTTATAGGCTATGGGGATTTATGTGATGCGTTTTTGTCTCTTTGTGTGGAAAAAGAGCATTCCTATGTTTTGGAAGTCTCACAGCTTCTGCCACAGGACTTTGTAAGTTTAAAGGGGCATTTGGGAGCATTTAATCTGCGATTTAAAAATGCTCTTGGCGAGATAGAGAGTCTTCAAACCGCACAGGTTGTGTGCTTTGCCCCACTTGATTTGCCTGAATGTAAGGGTGTGCATAGGCCGAATATGTATGAGAGTGCTAATCAAATGCTTCAAGCCCTTTTGGGATTCTGTGGGGAGCAGAGCTATGAGAGAAATATTATTTTTGATCCCACGCATTGTCAATTTCAGCTAAGACGCCCTTTAGCAAATGGGGAAAGTGTGTGTCATAGCTGTGTGGATATATGCCCAACTATTGGTATTACAAGCGATAAAAATGCTAGAGTCTTGGAGCTTTCTGCGATTGATTGTATTGCGTGTGGGCGATGTGTGAGTGTCTGCCCCACAGGGAGTGTGCAGCGGCAGGGCGATGGATTAGAGGCTTTTACTTACAAGGTGAGATTGTATAAACACTATATTCCGCTTGTGGTGGGAAGAGAAGTCTTTGAAGACAGTGAGTTTATAGAGAATCTTAAGATTCTAAAAGAGCAAAATCCCCTTATCCTGCCTTTTGTATTGAGTGTGCCAGATATGCTAAATAGTGTGTATTTTTTGACATTGTTGCAAGAGAGTGGCTCTCCTATCATTCTATACACTCCACTTGGCAAACACACAAATGCCGATAAAGATTCTATAAATGAAATATATCAAAGAATTTTTTCTTCAATAGCCATTATGGAGCTTAGCGAGATAGATGATATATCTATATTAAAGCCCCTGCCACAAAGCCATTATGTCTATACCCCAAGGGAAAATGAGAGTAGCAAAGACATATTTGCAGAGAGAATGCGATTTTGGATAAAGCAAGAGAGCTATGGCAAGGTTAAGATTCAGGGCTTTGGGATTTTAGGTATTAATGCGGAGCAATGCACCTTGTGCCTTAGCTGTGTGGAGGCGTGTAATACAAAGGCATTAGTCAATAATCAAAGTCGTTTTGAGCTTTTGTATAAACCTGCCCTTTGCACGGATTGTGGATATTGTGTAGCAAGCTGTGCGGAGCAGGTGCTAAGTTTAGAATCTTCTAGTCTAGTATTAGAGGAGAAAAGTTTTGCTTACACACCTATTGCAAGTGATGAGCCTTTTAGATGTGTGGAGTGTGATAAGGTATTTGCCACACAAAAAAGTATCAATAAGATTAAGCAGATTCTACTGCCAAGCTTTGGCAGTGATAGCTTAAAGCTTAGGATTTTAGGATGCTGTGCTGATTGCAAAGTGAAAGTGATGTTTGAAGGATAGATATGCCACAGAATAATGTAGAATCTTTAGCAAAAGCAAGAGCTTTATATTATGACTTTTTTGCTGGGTTGTTTTTGTATGAGTTATTAAGTGAGCGTGGCAGTGTGCTTTTAGAACAGATTAGAATCTTAAGGGAAAATAGCTTAAGTGAAAGCGATAAAGTGCATTTTGAGCTTTTGGAAAGTGAGATTATGCATAAAGGCATAAAAGGAATACTTGATGAATATACACGAACTTTTATTTTGCCTTTTGATACTCCTTTGCCTAATACGCCAATGCCTCAAAGAAAAAGGCGAGATTCTAATGAAATGGAATCTAATATACACTCCCAGAGTGTGGGGCATATAATGCTCTATCTCTCACATTATACTGAGGGCTGTTTAAATGGTAAATCCCTGCTAAAGGCACGAGGACTAACTAAGCAAAGCACCTTTAGACTTAATAGCAAAGAGTGTAAAGAGAGCGAGGAGCATTTGGGATTTTTACTCTTGCTTATGCGACATCTCTTGCTTTCAAATGATGAGAATGACAAAAGCTTAAGCATAGAGGTGGCAAATGAGCTTGTTTTACCTTTGGGCGAGTATGTAAGCAAAGCATTACAACAAAGGGAGGATTTAAGCTATTATGCGAGTATAGGAGAGTTGCTCAAAAGCTTTTTACAGGTGGAATCTGCTTTGCTGTAGGGGTAATGCTGTAAGAGTAATGGCGGTAGGCTGATTTGAGCTTTTAGTCTTAAAAGTTCAAATGGGTTTATCCCAAAAGTCAAAAAGCAAAGGAGGCTCTATGAGTAAAACGCAAGAAGACAATCAATCAAGGCGTAAGTTTTTGAAAACTGCTGGGATTGGTGGGGTTGTGGTTGCGATAGGCTCCCTTAGTTTGAATGGGTGTTCTGGAGAACACAAACAAAAAGAAGTCATCAAGGGTAAAAGCAAAAAGCAAGAGATTTTGTATCGTAGCGATACGCAGTATTGGCAGACATATTTTTCTGTTGCCAAATGACATATAAGGAGTGAAAATGAGCGAAGTGAATGAAAGACGCAATGCGAGACGCTCATTCCTTAAGCTTTCCGCATTGGCTTCTGTGGCTGGTGTGAGTAGTGCTTTTGGGAATGAGGGTGAGCGTGTCATTAGAAAGGCAAGTGAGGCGGAGCTAAAGGAGCGTTATCCTAACGCAAAGCGTGTGAAAACGATATGTACACACTGCTCTGTGGGCTGTGGGATTATCGCTGAAGTGCAAGATGGCGTGTGGGTGCGTCAAGAAGTCGCCCAAGATCACCCCATTTCACTTGGCGGACATTGCTGTAAGGGTGCGGATTTGATTGATAGGGCAAGAAGTGAGACGCGTTTGCGTTATCCACTTGAAAAAGTCAATGGTAAATGGGAACGCACAAATTGGGATAGTGCGATGGATAAAATCGCTTCAAAACTAAGCAAGATTCGTGAAGAAAGCGGACCTGATGCGGTAATGTGGATAGGAAGTGCAAAGCTCTCAAATGAACAAGCTTATTATTTGCGTAAGTTTTCTGCATTTTTTGGGACAAATAATCTAGATCACTGCAATCGCGTTTGACACTCCCCAACAGTCGCCGGTGTGGCGAATACATTTGGATTTGGTGGAATGTCAAACCATATTGCCGATATGATGTTTTCAAAATATATTTTCATCATCGGTGCAAATCCTGCGGTGAATCACCCTGTATCTATGGTGCATATTTTACGCGCTAAAGAGGCTGGAGCGAAAATTGTCGTTGTAGATCCGCATTTTAGTAAGACTGCGGCAAAGGCTGATGAATATCATAGAATCCGCAGTGGGACTGATATTGCCCTTGTGTATGGTATGCTTCATCATATTATTAAAAATGACTTGCACGATAAGAAATTCTTGCAAGAGCGGATTTATGGCTATGAGGAAATCATCAAGGAAGCGATGAAAATGACGCCTGAAGAGGCAAGTAATATTACTGGGATTCCCGCTGATACAATCCGTCATATTGCTGAAGATATGGCAAAGGCAAAGCCTGCAAGTCTCATTTGGAATCAAGGGCTAACACAGCACACAGTTGGCACAAGCAACACGCGGATTATGCCGATTTTACAAATGTTCTTGGGTAATATGGGTAAAAATGGTGGCGGTGTCAATATCTTACGCGGACACGATAATGTGCAGGGAAGTTCAGATATGGCAGCAAACCCTGATATCTTGCCCGGATATTATGCGTTAAATGAAGCGTCTTGGCGACATTTTGCAAAGCATTGGTATGTTGAATATGAATGGCTACTCTCACGCTTTAAAGATAAAAAGATGATGGAATCTAGCGGTTATGCACATTCTACTTGGAAGTTTGGTGTGCTAGAACCTGAAAATGCGGCAAACAATGGCGATACGATGTTGCGTGCGTTAGTGGTTATTGGCACAGGTATGACTTCTGTATCTTTGCTTGACTTGCAAAAAAAAGCAATGGATAAGCTAGAGCTTGTGGTGTTTATTGACCCCTATGTCAATGACTTGGCTATTTATAGCGATAGGGATAATGACTTATTCTTACTTCCAGCAGCTAGTCAAATGGAAAGCTCTGGTTCAGTAGCAGCGACAAATAGAAGCTATCAATGGCGTTCTAAGGTTATGGAGCCACTCTTTGAATGCAAGGAAGATCAAGAGATTCTCTTTGAGTTTGCTAAGCGATTTGGATTCTTAGAAGAGTATCAACGAAGTCTTTATGAGATTGCTAAAAAAGATGGGCGAAGTGAATTCATATGGCCAGAAGATGCGACAACAGAGCTAACGCAAAGTATCCGCAGTATCGGCTTACAAGGTATGAGTCCTAAAAGGCTAAAAGCACATCAAGAAAATTGGCATATGTTTGATAAGGTAACGCTGGAGGGTAAAGGTCCATTTAAGGGCGAATATTATGGATTGCCTTGGCCTTGCTGGAGTGATAAACACCCCGGAACACCGGTATTTTACAATGATAGTATTCCTGTTATGCGTGGTGGTATGGGCTTTAGGGTGAATTGGGGCGATACTTCTCCAGATGGGAAAAGTATGTTTTCAGCGCGTTCATTGCCCAGCTCTAAAATCGCCGGACATCCGCCTGTGAGCGCAGCAAATGCTGAATCTTTAGGCTTAAAATTAAGTGCCGAAGAGAAAAAGGCGGTTGAAGGTAGCACTTATGCTCTTGGCTTTGGTAATAATATTTTAGCTGAAAAAGCACTTGAAGCAGGACTTTGTCCTTATGGTAATGGAAGAGCTAGGGCGGTTGTGTGGAATTGGTATGATAAGATTCCATTGCATCGTGAGCCTATCCACTCTGTGCGTGGGGATTTGGTGGATAAATATCCTAACTTCCCAGATAAGCCAAATCATTTTAGGGCAAATATCAAATACCGCTCACGACAGATTGAAAAAGATTGGGTAAAAGAATTCCCTATCAATATGCTAAGTGGGCGTTTGGTCTCACATATGGGGACAGGGACGGAAACACGAAGCGCGAAGTATTTAGCTGAAGTGCATAGCGAAATGTTTGTTGAGATTCACCCTGATAAAGCCTTTGAACTAGATATCAAAGATGGCGATATGGTGTGGGTGTATGGCACAATGGATACTCGTGCGTTGATTAAGGCTAAACTCTCGTATCGCGTTGATGTCAATAGCGTGTGGATACCTCAAAATTTCTCTGGGCTTGATCAAGGTAAGAATCTGCTTGATAAGTATCCTGAAGGCACGGCTGCTTATGCTATTGGTGAATCTGCAAATATGATTTCAAGCTATGGATTTGACTATAACACAGCTTGTCCGGAGACAAAATGCGGATTATGCCGCATTGAGAAAGCGTAGGGAGGTAGGCGATGAGTGATACTTTATTAAAAATGGGCTTAAATGATCCCGGACACGCAAGAATCAAGTTTTATTGCGATGATAATCGCTGTATTGACTGCCACGGCTGTGATGTAGCGTGTAAGGAAGCTCACCACTTGCCTGTGGGGATTAATAGAAGACGCGTTGTAACGCTCAATGATGGGATTCAAGGTGCGGAAAAATCTATATCTATTGCTTGTATGCATTGTGCTGATGCACCTTGTGCAAAAGTCTGCCCGGTGGATTGCTTTTATATCCGTGCAGATGGAATTGTCTTGCACAATAAGAAAACCTGCATTGGCTGTGGATATTGCTTGTATGCTTGTCCTTTTGGCGCACCGCAATTCCCCAAATCTGATGTATTTGGCTCACGCGGCTCAATGGATAAATGCACATTCTGTGCTGGTGGTCCTGAAGAGACAAATAGTGAGGAAGAATATCGCTTGTATGGGCAAAATCGCATTGCAGAAGGCAAAGTCCCTGCGTGTGCGGCGATGTGCTCTACAAAGGCACTTTTAGCAGGTGGAAGCGATGATGTAAGTGCGATTATCCGTGAGCGTGCTTTGAAAAAAGGGCTAGATCCTGCAAGGACACCGCATACTTGGCAAAAAGCCTATGGTGATTAATCTATAAGGAGTGATGAATGAAACATATCTTTATAGTGTTGCTTGGGTGTGTATTATGTGTGCTTAGTGCGTATGGTGCGGGAGATTCAGTGAGTGTGAGTGAGCCAAAGGGTGCGATTACATTTAAGACAAATACTGACATTTATGGGACTGCACAAATTGAAGCCATTAAAAATTGGGGCTTAGGCACAAATACGGCTGGGGTGATAGAATCTAGTGTTGTTGAAGGTAAAGGCGGGAGTATAGAGCCACTCACTCACGGCGAAGATATTAGTGGGATTCGTGGCTGGAATGGTTTAGGAGAGCTTTTTACAATTCTGCAAGAGCAGTATTTTGCTCTTATCTTTTTGCTGATTGTGATTTTTGTGCCAATGGCGTTTTATGGGCACTATAAGATTGTTGGGAAGCGACACTATTCACACGATAGTTTTTTGGTTGTTTTTACAAAATACAATATTATCGTGCATTGGTGTGCGGCAGTGCCTTTTGTAATGCTCTGTCTCACAGGGCTTATGATGGTTTTTGGTGATAAGCTTGGTGGTGGTGCGTTGATACGCTTTGCACGAGATGTGCACGGGTTTGCTACTTTATTTTTTGCTGTGTTTGGGACATTGATGTTTTTGATGTGGGCGAAAGATTGTCTGTTTAAATCCTATGATATTAAGTGGATGATGATTTTAGGCGGTTATTTAGATAAGGTTAATCGCGAAGTCCCCGCACATAAATTTAATGCCGGGCAAAAGATGTGGTTTTGGGTGGCTACACTTGGTGGAGGCGTGATGGTTTTCACCGGAGCAGTTATGTTCTTTCAATGCACGGATATTAATACCTTGCGACTTATGGCGATTTTGCATAATGTGCTTGGTTTTGCTGTCATTGCCCTTTTGATAACGCATATTTATATGGCAGTCTTTGCCATTGAAGGTGCTATGGAATCTATCATCAATGGCAAAATGGGTGAGGAAGAACTCTCTATGCTTCATAGCCTTTATTACAAAGATTTAAAGGCTCAAGGTAAGCTAGATTCTATGCGGTTTAAACATTAAGGGTTTGTGCCACAAAAAGAGTGTATGTTGCAAAAGGGCTTGTGTTGAAAAAAGTCGTGCATAAAATGCGTATGTTAAGAATCCATAGAGATGGCAGGGCGGAGACATTACAAGATGATGTCATTGAGGAGCAACGCATAGCCTTTTATCTTAATGGCACAAAGCTTTTATCGGTGATGAGTTTGCCTTATCACCAAGACGCTCATTTGGTAGGATTCTTGCTTAATGAGGGCGTGTTAGAATCTGTAAATGATATTGTCTCGCTTGAGATTGCCAAAGATGGCTTAAGTGTGTATATGCAAGCTAAGATTGAAGAATCTAAACTCACTCATCTCCATAAGGAAAAAACTTTAACAACAGGTTGCTGTGTGGGGGTGAGTGCGAATTTTGATGGTGAGATTGCACAGAAGTTTATCGCTTCAACAATGCGAGTGAGTGTGGATAGAATCTTTGAGTTGATTGACGAGTTTAATGCCCCAAGTGAGCTTTTTTCACAGACAGGCTGTGTGCATAAGGCTATGCTTGTGTGTGAAAAAACGCTTATATGCGAAGATGTGGGGCGACATAATGCCATTGATAAAGTCATTGGTATGGCAAGACTAAGTCATTTAAGTTTGCAAGATTCTATTTTAATAGTGAGCGGGAGGCTCTCAATGGAGATGGTGATAAAAGCGGCGATGAGTGATATTCCTATGGTGATTTCTCGTGCAGCTACAACGCATCTTGGCATTAAATCTGCTCAACTTTTAGGTGTCAGTCTTGTAGGCTTTGCTCGTGGTGATACGCTGAATCTTTACACACATACTTCACGCATTGTATGTTAGAACCCTCGGCGTTTTTACCTATTTTGTAAATAGTTGTATATACAACTATTTACAAAATTTGGCTAAAATCTCACTCCAAATTTTTATAATCATCACTTAGGAGTTATTGTATGATGAGAAAAAGTATAGTATGTATAGCATTTGTATTCGCTTCGCAGATGTTTGCGGAGATTCAAAATGACAATTTTGAATCTGAAAAAGTATATCGGTTTGAAGAGATTGAATCTACAAAAGATGATCTACAAATCCAAGGGAATAGTCAAGCCCCAACAAATAAAGGCGAGGCGGATAAGACTTCAGGGCGACTTTTTACTTTAGCTGAATTATTAGAGGGGGCAAAGAAAAACTACAATCTTGAGGCTAAAGAATTGGCAATTTTACAAGCCCAAGCGGTAAATCGTGCGGCTTATGGGGAGTTTTTACCCACACTTGATGGGGCATATCAATACCAAGATACAGATAATCCAAGTATGCGTCTAAAAGCTCATACAAGCAGTGCCAAGGCGAATTGGGAGGTTTTCAGCGGATTTAAGACTTATAATAAAGTTCGTGAGAAAGACTCCTTGTATCGTGCAAGTATTGAAGATAAGGAGCATACAAAAGATCAATTATTTTTAAATATCATTGAGCAGTATTATGGGTATTTTACCAACCGCGCACAGCTTTTAAGCCTTGAGCAGAAACGCACACAACTTGAATCTAATATTAAACGCGTGGAGCGTTTGTATAATACAGGGCTTACGACTATTGATGATGTAGAATCTTTGCGTGCAGAAGTCCTTGCCACAGAACACGAACTTGCTAATATTAAAATGGAGATTGAAAAAAATAAATTTATGCTTTCACTTTTATCAAATACTGAAGTAGAGGCACTAGAGCGTAAGACTATCAAAACGCCACTTTTTAAGCTTGATGAGAATAGGCACGATTTGAATATGCTGAATTTCCAAGCCCAAAGTGCTAAATATCAAGCAAGACAGATTAATTATTTACCGATTGTAAGCGTGAGTGATACCTATGTGATTAATAGTGATATTACTAAAAATGGCTCTCTTGCATTCAAGGACTTGCCACCGGGTATGAGTGCAAATGATATGCTTCCTATGATTCAGCGTTCATTCCCACTCAATCAAAATCAAATTATGATAAGTGCAACCATTCGTCTTGATGCCCTAACAATCTATCATCAAAATGAAGCAGCACGACTTGGCTATATGAAATCACTTAAAGAGCTTGCCTATAAAAAAGAAGAGCAGAAAAAAGATGAAAGAATGTATCGTAAAAGCCTAGAGATTGCCGTAGCAAAGATTAAGGCAAGTGAGGCAGCACTGCGTTCAGCAAATATTGCTTTTGACAATGTGGCTAAAAAATATGACGCACAGATTCTAAACTTTACGGATTATTTGCAGTCTTTGACAAAAAAGGTAGAGGCGGAGGCGACTTATAATCAGGCGTTAAATAACTATGAAATGCAAAAAGCATATTATATTTATTACAGCGGACAAGATTTGGCTCAACACATTGAATAAAATTGAGTAGTAAGCAACAAAAAAAAGGAGAAAAGATGAGAAAGATTCTATTGGTGGGATTAATGTTATTATCGCATATGTATGCGGGTGAAGATATATATGCGATTTTTAATGCTGAAGCGATAAAAGATGCGAATTTGAATCTCGCAACGAGCGGGATTGTATCAAATATTTTAGTTGATGTGGGGAGTGAAGTAAAAAAAGGAGATTTACTTCTCACGCTTTTTAACCAAGATATAGAATCTCAAGCGCGTTCAACAGAGCAGCAATATATCTTTGCTAAAAAACAATATGAACGATATCAAAGAAGTGGTGGAGCTGTGGATAGAAACACACTTGATAGGTATAAATCAGAATATAAAAAGCTTGAGGCGGACTATTCTTACCAAATGGCGATGTTAAGCAAAACGCAGCTTAAAGCCCCTTTTGATGGTGTAATCGCTTCTAAAGAGATTGAGCTAGGCGATGGTGTGAGTGCTAATAGCACAAAGCTTTTTAGGCTGATAACTAAAGATGTAAAGCTTGTGCTTGAGTTTGATTTTAAATATATTAGCAAGGTTAAGGTTGGCGATAGATTTGATTTCCGCATTGATGGGAGAAAAGAGGATTTGCATACAACTATTAGCAAAATTTATCCAACTGCCAGCACAAGCACACGCAAAGTCAAAGCTGAAGCCATAGTCCAAGGTGTGATTCCCGGGACATTTGGTGATGGCTATATAAGGACAAAATAATGTATAAGTTTGCCATTACTCGTCCCATTACAACTTTAATGTTTGCTTTTGCGATTTTGTTTTTTGGGTTTTTGGGTGTAAAAAAAATGCCAACTTCACTTTTCCCGGATATTGATTTTCCTGTGGCTGTGGTGATTACAAGTTATCCGGGAGCAAGTGCGGAGATTGTAGAGACAAAGGTAACTGATAAGATTGAAGAAGCGGTTATGGGGATTGATGGGATAAAAAAAGTAACTTCAAGCTCTGCAAGAAATGTAAGTATGGTTATTGTGCAGTTTGAGTTAGAAAAGCCCCTTGATAGTGCAGTGAATGATGTGCGAGATAAGGTGGGGTCTTTGCAGCTAGATTCTGGAGTAAAGACACCAAGTATCAATAAATTTGATAGCTCTTCTATGCCGATAGTTTCAATTTTTCTTACAAGTGATAAGGTGAGTTCAGCCGAGCTTATGCGACACGCTAAGGATAATGTTAAGCCATTATTGCAAAAAATATCTGGCGTTGGTGGCGTGGAGATGAGAGGGCATAGGGAGCGACAGATTAGAATCTTTGTAAGCCCAAGTATGCTAAATAAATATGGGTTAACTTACACAGATATTTCAAATAAAATAGGACTAGAGAATCTTGAGATAGACGGCGGTAGGCTTATTGGTACATTGCAAGAGTGGGTGATTACCACAGATGCACAAAGCACGGATTTAAGCGATGTGGGGAATATCCGCGTGGCTGAAGGCATTAGATTGGGGGATATTGCAACTATTGAAGATGGGATTGAAGAAGATAAGACTTTTGCGTCTTTAAATAAAACGCCCGGTGTGATTTTTGAGGTGCAAAAAATTTCTGGGGCAAATGATATTGCCATTGCTGATGCGGTGATGAAAGTGCTGCCACAGATTGAAGCTATCAGCCCTGATTATGAAGTAAGGGCATTCAAAGATACGACACAAAATGTTCGTTCAGCCATTGCTTCTGTTGAATTTGATGTGCTTTTAGGGGTATTTTTGGCGGTGTTTGTTGTGTTTATCTTCTTAAGAAGTGGGACGATTACGCTTGTATCGGCTATCAGTATTCCTATTTCTATTTTTGGGACTTTTGCTTTGATGAATTTTTTTGGATTTTCACTCAATATGCTGACACTTCTTGCGGTGGCTCTTGCTATTGGGATTATCATTGATGATGCGATTGTTGTGATTGAGAATATCCATAAAAAGCTAGAATCTGGTATGCGTAAGCGTGAGGCAGCCTATGAGGGTGTGCGTGAGATTGGCTTTGCACTCATTGCCATTTCAGCTATGTTGCTTTCAGTATTTATCCCTGTGGGAAGTATGAGCGGAATTGTGGGGAGATTTTTCCAAAGCTTTGGGATAACCGTAGCCGCAGCTATTGGAATCTCATATATTGTTGTTATTACCATTATCCCTATGGTTTCTTCAATTGTGGTAAATCCCAAGTATTCAAGATTCTATTATCGCACAGAGCCATTTTTTAAAGCACTTGATGGCTATTATGTCAAAACCCTTGCTTTTGTGTTGCGAAATAAGATTAAGGTGATTGTGGGCGTTATTGGCGTATTTTTCTTATCTATTATGCTACTAGCTAAGATTGGTATGGAGTTTATTATCCCTGATGATAAGAGTGAGTTTCAAGTCTTTTTGGAGACAAAGCCCGGTATTAGTATGAGTGCGATGAAAGAAAAAACAGGAATCTTGCAAGATATTGTTATGGCAAATGAGAATGTGGAATTTACTTCATTGCAAATTGGCTATACAAATGAAAAAAATATCTTTAAGGCTCAAATTTATGCGCGTTTAAAGCCTATTAAAGATCGGAAACTTTCGCAATTTGAAATTATGGCAGAGGTGGGCGAAAAGCTTAAAAGTAGTGAGTTGGCTAATGAGTTTGTCATCTCACTATCAGAAGTCTCCGATATGGGTGGAGGGGATAACTCCCCTTATCAAGTAGCTATTCTCGCACCAAGTGATGAAGCATTGCATAAGTCAAAAGATAATCTCATTGCATTGCTTAAAAATGACCCTACTCTTGCAGGAAAGGTAGATAATATCCATATCAATGCTGCGGATAACTTGCCTGAATATCGTTTGCGGGTGCTAAAGCAGAATGCTAGTCGCTATGGTGTGAGTGCAAAAGAGATTGGTAATGTCGTGCGAGGGGCATTCTCTGGGGAAGCGGCGATTGGGTATTATAAAGAGCGTGGGAAAGAGTATGATATTACTATACGCGTGCCTGATACAGATAGAATCTCCATTAATGATATTAAAAAACTGCAAGTGAAAAATGGCAATGGTGAGTTGATGTTTGTAGAGGGGCTTGTGGAGATAGAATCTACAACCGCTCCTTCAGTTATTACGCGTCTTGATAGGCAAAGATCGCTAACCGTGTATGCTTATCCTGTAAAGTATTCTGGAATCTCTTTGGGCGATATGATGAAAATTACCGCTCAAAAGCAGGGTGAGTGGCTTGAATCTGGAGCGACTTTTAGACTTCAAGGTGAAGCAGAAAACGCACAAGAAATGATGATAGCTTTTCTTGTAGCGGTTTTAACGGCTATTGTGCTTATTTATCTTATCCTTGCGGCGTTGTATGAGAGCTTTTTGCAGCCCATTGTTATTATGATGACCTTGCCTTTTAGCTTTTCTGGTGCATTTATCGCACTCTTTGTTGTGGGACAGCCTTTCAGTATGTTCTCGCTTATGGGGCTTATGATACTTATGGGGCTTGTTGGAAAAAATGCGACTTTACTCATTGATGTGGCAAATGAGAAAAGAAAAGAGGGGTATAGCACTGATGAAGCACTTATCCTTGCTGGAGAATCTCGGCTACGACCCATTTTGATGACAACGATTGCTATGGTGTTTGGAATGATACCTTTGGCTATTTCTGTTGGCTCGGGTGCTGGTATGAAGTCGCCTATGGGGATTTGTATTATTGGAGGGCTACTTTTCTCTATGTTTTTGAGTTTGCTTATCGTTCCTGCGTTGTATCGATTGCTTGTGCCAATTGATGATTGGTTGCAGAGATTCTATAAGCCTAAGGCGGAAGATAAGTTTTAACAAAAGGGTGTGATACAATATACAAAAACAAGTTATAATTGTGATATAAGCGTAGATTCTAGGGTGGGGATATGAAGCGAATAGCGTGTTTATGTGTATGTATGTGTGTATGGCTTAAAGCTCAAGAGATAGATGACAATCTCGCACAAGAGTGTGTAAAAAGGCATTACCCGCAGGTGGTGAGGATTGCCGATAATGAGGTGGTGCTTGAATCTGGGGCAAGATTTGTATGGAATGATGGCAGGGAGAAGGACTATGATGAGAAGATTCTCTCCCCCGATATGAATGATGTTTTTACCTATCCCTACCCACTCCAAGGCAATGTGCTGGATCGTAATAAAGATACTTCTAGGGTAAGGCATTTGGGATTTTACAAAGAGATTTATGGGCATTCAGCAGATGAGGTGAAAACTCATCTTGTAAAGTTACCGTGGTTTCCACATCGTTTTGAAAAAGGTTTTGTTGTTGTTACAACGCTTAATGGTGTAAGTGAGGCTTTTGCTCGTGTAATGCAAAGGCTTGAGAATATACCGCAGGCGTATTATCAGTTTTTGAGTGATCAAGATGCTTTTTATTGGCGTAATATCGCAGATTCTCCAAATCTCTCCCCCCATAGCTTTGGGATTGCCCTAGATATTAATACGCAGTTTTCAAAATATTGGCTGTGGGATAGAAAAGAACGCGATGAGTATAAGTATGAAAATCAGATTCCCCTAGAGATTGTTGAGGCTTTTGAGGTGGAGGGCTTTGTATGGGGTGGGCGATGGTGGCACTATGATACAATGCACTTTGAGTATCGCCCAGAAATTATTTGTTATGCGAGAAATTTTAAGTCAGTGCGGTAGAATCTGTGGTGTAAAACAATCTTATCACTTTAAGATTCTTATTTTGCTTTGGATTTGTGGTTAGTCATTAACTCAAGCGTAAGTTCGCTATTTTTTTGGTTTTTGATAAATATTAACTTTTGATTGCTCCCCCCCCCCCCCTGTTAGAATGACTCTTTATTTTATAAAAAAGGAGTTAAGAAATGGATATTGCTGTAAGGTTGTTTATTGTAATATCGCCGATGGTTATTGGGGCGTTATTTATTAAAATGGGTAACTTTCCACTTGTGGAAGAAATTGTGTATAGCTTGTTTTTGTTGTATGGCTGGGTAACTTTTGTCTATGTCCTTAATGTTTTATGTGAGATTCGCAGTCTTAAGGTTATCTGTGATAATACTAAAAAATAAATAGAATCTACAACACAAACCGCATAAGTAGGTAGCTGCCCCACACAAACGCTACAAATAAACACGCCATAAGCTGAATGGCACTGCCCATATCCTTTGCTTTTTTGGCTAGAGGATGGATTTCAAGGCTTGTAAAGTCAATGGCATTTTCAATCGCGGAGTTAATAAGCTCTACAATCACAGAAAGCACACAAGGCAAAATTAGCAAAATCAGCTCCTGCCAACTCTGTGCGAGAAAAAAGGCAGCAATGCTTAGCACAAGCCCAACGCTAAAAACTTGCCTAAAGCCCTCTTCTTCTTTCCAAGCTGCCTTAATTCCATCAAGTGAGAAAAAAAAGGCGTTATATAAACGCTTGAAACCTGTTTTACCCTTTTTATCATTGCGTTGATAGTTGTTTTCCATTTTGCACCTATTGCCTTTCTCGCTTATTGTGAGATAATCTCAAAAGTAAAGTTATCTGCAAGGTAAGACGCATAAGGATTCAGTAAAAACTCTTTGAGAGAGACAAACTCTTCTTGTGAATCTGTCTTGCGTTTAAATGAGAATCCAAACTCTTTGCTTTTGCCTAGCACTAAGCTTTCAAGGGCATTGCCAAGCTCTATGATTTCATTATGATAAGTCTCACCCATTATCAAACTTAGCCCGATTGTGGCTAACATATTTACATTTTTGGCATTTTGCTCAAATCCCTCTTGGCTGACAGGTAACCCTTGAGCATTGCTTTGCAGTTCATAATATTTATACAGATCTTTGCTTAAGCCATTGTCCTTGACTTTAAACATAACATTATCAAGGGCATATTTGTATTCTTCAAAATGCGTAGAACTCTCTTCATTCACAAATGCATCAAAATAGAAATCTTGCAGAATCTGAGCGATATTTTGTGTTTTAAAGCCCTCGTGCTGGTAGGTATCAACACCTTGTATTTGGTAGGTCGCATTCTTAGCTGTAATAGTGCATTGCAGGTTTTCAGAGAGCTTGTCATCATTTTGTTTGAGCGAGATATTACATTTCACATTGTTTGGAAAAAAAGACGAAAAAAGAGTAAGATTCTCTTGCAAATCCTTATATTCTTCATCAATATCTTTAACCCCAAGCGTTATATCTTTGATATTAAGTGATACTTGGAGTGAAGCATTATCCATAGAATCAATATCAAATCCCATATTTTTAAGTGTCAAAATCCCCTCTCCATCTGTGGCAACAATCTTTGGGCTATAACAGCCTATATTTACAAGCCCACTACAGGAGAAAGGCTCCCATTCTGTGATGTAGCCACTCTCTTGGACAAAAGATTCAAATTTTTCATTGAGTGTTTTTTCTAAATGCGACTTGATATCCTTTGTTTTGATTGAGAGAAACACACCCAAACCTAACGCAATTAATGCACCTAACCCCAAAATAAGAGCAATAAGCTTTTTGTTCATCATTTTTTCCTTTTGCTATGAAATATGTGGAATTTGCGGATTATAGCATAATAATCGTAATAAAAAGAGAAAGGATTCCTAGCCTAAGCCTCCTTGTCTTTTATATCAAGGCTAGGCTAGGAATATGAGAGAAAGATTATTTTGTGCTTATGGCACTTGCAGAAGTTTTGTCAATTTCACTGAAATTATAAGGCTTTGTATTTTTATCAAGCTCTAAAAGTTCTTTTGGAGCTTCGCCATTAACTTCGTGATGTTTGTAGTATCGCTCACCTGCTGTGTGTCCATTAAGATCAATTTTATACACAATCTCACCCGGATTAAACTTTTGAATCTCCTCAAAGCCAAGGTTTGAAGTTCTGAAGTTTTTAATGCCATTTTGATTAGCGATTTCAACAAGCTTTGTTTGCCCCATACGCGCCATTTCTACCGCTTGAAGTAGCATACGACTAGCTTCCCTTGGATTATGGAATCCTGTGGAGTTTTCCGCCCCGACAAAATCGCCTCGCATTTGCCCTTTTCTATGAAGTTCAAGTGGCTCGGCTAGGGCTTTTGAGATTTTAGCATCATCTGGTTTGCCATCAGTTTGATATGCAGGAAGTTTGCCTAGCTCTTCACGCAATTTCTTAATATCAAAAATAAGGCTTACAGTCGCATACTCCGCACTTCTCAAATCAAAGGCGACAGATTTTTGAATATCTGCAATTTGCTTTTTGAGATATTCTTCGCTTTGCGTGTGGCAAGTCTTACACGCAGAGTTAATATCAAAAAGTGGTGAAGTGATGTTGTGTTGCGTGATCTTCTTGCCACCCGCACCCTTGACATAAGGCATATGACAATCCGCACAGCTTACGCCATTAGCTGCGTGCACCCCACCGCTAAACATCTCATACTCAGGGTGTTGAATCTTAATCATAGAGGCTTTAGTTTCTTTATGTGTCCAATCCTCTTTAAATATTGGTCGCACCGCATCATAGTGAGCATCAAACATTTCAATTCTAAAAGATTCGCCTTTTTTCCACGCACTCCATGGGAATGTAAGATTAATACCATCTACTTCTATTTCAGTAGCTTTATTCCCATTTCTCCAATGTTCATACTCATCATAAGTTTTTTGTGTGCCATTCCACCATTTTTGGCTTTCGTCACTTGCAATACTCTCTCCCATAACCTTAACTTTCTCACCTGTGGGCTTGAAGTAGTATTCCACGTGGCATTGCGCACAAACAAGCGTTCTCATCTCTTTTCTGTCCGCTTTGATACCTTGAATCGGGTCTTTTTGGTAGCCTCTATCCACAAGTGAATTAATAAGGGCTGGACGCACCACTCTTAGGCTCATATCATCAGGATTGTGGCAATCTGCACAAGTAACACCCATTCTTTTGCCTCCGTGTGGTCCGCCGTGTTCAGCAGAACCCTCTTCTATGCCATTACGCGTAGGGACATTTTTAATCATTGTCCAATATTTTGTGCTATTAAATGCGGTGAAATCGCCTTTGGCTACATTATTGATAAGCCAAGGTGTCCAACCGCTATGGCAGTTCATACACGCAGCGGGTTGTCCGCCAAATTTCGCAAATCCGTGTGCGTTTAGGAAGTCTTTATTGTTTCTTGCTGTATCCATTTGATCCACTTGAATCCAAAAATGCCCCCTCTCTTCGTTAGCATCAAGGCTAAATGGATACCCAGCCCACAAAATTGTTAGCTGTGGGTAGCGGATAAGCTTTGAATAGGCAAGATTCCCACCAAAATTTGTATATTTTGGTGCTTCTGTTTCCACTTTGAGATACATATCAAGGTATTCTGGGAAGTTTTTACCCCAAAAGTCAAAAGTTGGATTCTCATCAGTAAGCTCCACAAGCTGTTTAGAGATGACACCAGTATTTCCCGCTTGTTTTGATGAAATATCTTGATTGAGCCATAAAAGCCCAACAATCACAACAACAGCTACAACAACAAGTATAGGTAGCATTCCTTTCTTTTTCTGCATTTTTTCCTCCTTTAGTAAGTTTATTTAAAATCCGCGCTTATGCCCCACGCCTTCGTGGCAAGATACACAGCTTAAAGCACTGCTATCGTGTCCGGGTATGGTTGTGGGATTGACCGCATTTTGGACATATTCAATATGACATCGCACGCAGTTGTCTTGCACCATTTGCTTACTTGCCTCGTTTGCACTAAGATTGGTTGGCAAAGATTCAAGTTCAAAAGTGAAAGCATAAGCGTGTCCTACACCACTTTTTGCCTTGGCAATCCATTTAGAAACAAATCCGTGTGGCAAGTGGCAGTCATTACAAGTAGCCCTTGGTTGCCCTGCAATCTTTTGTGAATGGGGCGCACTGAGATAGTCGCTATACACTTCATTCATAATATGGCAGTTATTGCACGCTTCTGAATCGTTGCTAAGATAAGACATTCCCTTTGCATTATAGAAAGTGTAACACGCTAGGATAAGTATTACAACGAGCAGAATGGCAAAAATGCTTGAGATGAGAGAGAAGGACTTTTTTTGTTGGCTTTGTTTCAATAGACCCTCCTTAAGTTGTTGCCTTATTTGTGTTACCGAGTGATAATTAAGAAAACACTCGTTAGAATTTTATTATTATCATATTGAAAATGATTTGATTTATATCAAAAACAAGGAATAGATGTTATGTTTTTTTATACAAGTTTAGAATCTCCACTTTTTAAGAATGAAAATGTATGTTTTGCCTTGAGCGATCGCTATGGTGGAGTGAGTGAAGGGGTATTTAATGGGCTAAATCTTGGCTATAGCGTGGGGGATTGTAAGCAAAGTGTAGATACAAATCATAGGCGTGTGAAAGAAGCGTTTGTAAAAACTTTTGGCAAGGCAGATTCTAGGGTTGGGCTTGGGGTTTGTGCAGCTGGTGAGAATGGAATGGATAGAGATTTTACTAAAAATGTCCCTATGTTTTATTGTCAGCAGATTCATAGCACAAAAAGTGTGGTTGTAGATGAGAATCTTGTTTCAAAATATGGGCGGTGTGATGGGAGGAGTATGTGTCTTGGGGAGGCAGATGCGATTATTACGCATTTGTCAAATGTGCTTGTTTTTGTTATGGTGGCAGATTGCAACCCTATTTTGCTTTATGATAGGAAAAATGGGGTTGTGAGTGTGATACACGCTGGGCGTAAGGGTGTGTTTGATGGGATTTTGCCCTTTGTTTTTAAGCGTATGAGTGAAGTGTATGGCACGAGGGTAGAGAATTGCCTGATGTATGTGGGAGCCTCTATCCGTTCGTGTTGTTATGAAGTGGGGGAGGAGATACGCACACAAGCGGAGATTCTGGGATTTAGTGATGTGTTTCAGGGGAAGAATCTTGACTTGATTGCTTGTCTTAAGCAGCAAAGTGAGAATCTAGGCTTGAAACCTAGTCAGGTGGAGATAAGCCCATTTTGCTCAAGCTGTGAGGGTGGGCTATACTCGTATAGGAGGGATCATTCCACAGGGCGATTTGGACTTTTGGCAATGCTAAAAAAGGGCATTATTTAAGCGTGTATATTGCTATGGCAGTGTGTCCTTTTGCATTGGGTGGGATTTTGATAAAAGATCTGCCGATAAATCCTGCTTTGTTGATAAATTTTCTTATATACCCTCTATCTATGAGCGGAGTTGGCAAAAAGAGCTTCGTCCACATTGTGGCTTTGTAGAAGTCAATATGCTCGGGCTGGACTTGCTCGTGGTAAATTTCTAGCAATGTAAGATTAAAGATTCTAGCTATTTCTTGGAGAGTTTTATCACTAAAGCGGGAGATGTGATGAGGCGGCATATTAAGAATGCCATTGACACAATATTGCAGGAAGCTATCTTCGCTTGGCACAGCGATGATTAGATATGGAATCTTATCTCGCCCCCCCCCCCGTTAAAATATCACTTTTTAAGCATTCAATTTGAGCTTGTATGAAAGAGTTTGGATTGCTCGTATGCTCTAAAACTTGGAAGCTACACGCGACATCAAAAGCTTGCGCGTGTGATTTTGCGTATTCTTCAACAGATATATTTTCAATTACAATTCCATTTTTTGCCGCCATTTGCTTTGCTTGCGTACTGAACTCTAAGCCGACATAGTGGGGCTTTGCCTCTTGTGGTAGAAAGTTGGCAAAGGCTGCTTTGCCACAGCCTACTTCCAAGACTTTAGAATCTTTAGCAATGAATTTTTTAGCAAAGTGATACTCGTGCTTTTCACTAAAATAATACCAATCAAGCTGATTTAGGGTGTTGTAGAATGTATCATCACCGGTGGGGATAGAGCCATCTTCACAGATGAAAAATCGCAAATCACAAGCCTTGCAGTGATGATAGAGTAAATCACTTGTGATGAGTGATTGTGTATCAACGCTAAGATTCCTTTGATACAAAGCGATTATGTCATCTCTCTTTACTCTTTGTGTAATATGCGTATCGTTACTATGGCAGAGTATGCAGGGATAAGGGGTTGGTGTCATTTAAAGCTCCTTTTTCTTTTTTAGGTTTCTTAATAACCTCACACAAGGTCTAAGCACAAATCGCACCATATTCAGCAAGGGGAATAAACATTTGCTCCCCCCCCCCGCTAATTTCACAGCTAGATTCACTCGCGTGGGTTTAGATTTATGATAGATTTGGACATATTCTGCCCCTTGTATATCGCCAATATGCGTAACACCCATAAGTGTGGCGATATGCTTAAAAGTGTAGCGGAAGTGAAAATGTTTTGGCAAATGGCAGTCAATCACAGGGTAAAAGCAATTCCCAATAAGTGCTTTGCTACCTATTTGTAGGCTTTCAAGCATTGTGTTAAATGTCTCTAGCACATCATCTACATGTTCTAGCACATCTGTTGAAATAAGGCAGTCGTAATAATCTTTTTTAAGCTCATCTACAAAGTGAATATTTGCAAAATCTGCTATACATTTTTTGCTATATTCGCTTGGAAATGGCTCGTATATATCAATCTCAATATCTGGGCAAATTTGTGCGATTTCTCGTGCTAGTGTGCCAAACCCTCCGCCATAATCACAAATGCGTTTAAAGCCTTGCTGTGAAATATATAGAGCTATGTTTTTGCGTATTTGCATTGAAAGATCGTGCGTTTCTATAAAAAGCCCATTGAGTAGCCATACAGGGTGGGCGTAAAATTGAGCGATTTTATCCCAATTTAAGTTTTTGTTATCACAGCCCATATCCTGCCAAGTTTTATTGAGTAGATACCAAATCTGCTCTAAGTCATCAGCAATGTTTGGATTCTGCGATTGTAGTAGTTGCTCTACGCCTAGTCTTTCCTGCTCTGTGAGATTTTTCTCTTGTAAGTTGATAGTCATTTTCTCTCCTTGTTTAAGTTGTATCAAGCTGTTACAATGCGTCTTTTACGAATCTTAAAGGCGGATTCTAGCATAAAATTTTCACTAAAAAACACACGAGGCAAAGCGTGGAGAGACTTAGTGTGTTGTGGATAAATAGTTCCGTGTCTTGTTGTGGTGGCGGTTTTAAAGCCTAGGTTTCGTATGAGTGAAAAATGATGTGGGCTTATCTCTACTCTACTGCCAAAAGGATAGGCGAAATGCGTGGGTGTGAAGTGAAGATTTTGTAAAAAAAGTTTTTGAGCTTTTGCTATGTCTTGTGCTATTTTATCATTGCTAAGATTATTAAAAATGGGGTGTGAGTGAGTGTGGCAGCCTATGGTGCAAAGTTGTCTTTGCCCCCCCCCCAGCATATTTTTAGATGTATTTTGTAACTTTTGAGCGTGGAGAAAGGCTATATCTTCCCAAGAGAGTGTGAGATTGTCATAATCGCGCGGATTATAGGAGATTCCAAAATTTTCAAGGGTTTGTTGGCAGTAGTCATTGATTTGTGCGATTATATCAGCTCTCATTGTAAGAAACATCGCTTCTTTTAGGGCTTTTGTTGAGATGTCATACTCCGCATTTTTATAAGTAATGTTATCGTGTGCTAAAAGATAATCTTCTAGCCCAAACCACCACATGTTATGGCTAGACTCTGGAAAAGAGGTGCAGATGTAAATGCAAAATGGGATATTGTATTTGGCAAAAATAGGATAGCCAAAAGTGAGATTATCCTTATAGCCATCATCAATGGTAAGGCAGATAAAATACTCTGGCAAATCATTATGTACTAGCCCATCATAGAGCTCATCAAGGCTAAGGAAGTGGTATTTTAGATCTAGTGCTTGAGTGATGAAAGATTCTAAAAATTCAGGGCTAACTTTCATATTTTCATTAGGCGAGAGTTTGTCTTCAAAAGGTGCGATTCTATGAAGCATTACAATCACTCCCTTGCCTTTAAAGAGATTCTGGATAGATTGAAATTGCGAAAGGCTGTTGCGTATTTTATTGATATAATATCTCAAGTTATGCTCCTAATATTTTTTGGCTACAAGTGTGATAAGCACAGGATAGCGTGGATCATTGTAGAAAAGCTCATCGTGCTTAAGCTCTTCAGCAGCGATGCCTTGCAACTCTGCTGTGGCACTCAAAACATTGCCATAAGTGCTAACCTCCACATTCCCTTCTCCAAAGACTTCTTCAAAATCCCTTTTAATCCCCATATCCGTAAAACGCCAATAATCTCCCCATCTCTCATAATCATATTGTGAAATCTGCACAAGTCCTACTACGGTTACAAGGGCGGTGCTAGATGGTTTTGCGGGTGGATTTATAGATTGATTTGTTGGGCTTGCTTCACACATTGGGTTTGTTATGCCCCCCCCCCCCCATTACTTTTTAGCATTAAATATATGCCCTTAATCGCCGCTTTATAATCATAGATGAAATTCAGCGTAACCGTGCAAACAAAGCAGTCTAAAATACCTTGTGGCAAAGTGCTATGCTCTGTAAGATCGCCTATAATCGTGGCATTTTTGTTGTCTTTGGTGTAGTGGAGAATCTCACTTTTGCTTACATTGTTCCCAAAGGCTTTTGTGTAGGTATTTTCGGCGATTTCACATACTCTACCTTGTATAAAATGGGCGTTTGCTGATAAAAAGTCATTGGTGTAGATTCTATCAATGGGTGTGCCACGATCAAAGCCAAAGACTTGTGAGATAGGCTTTGTGGAGCGGAGATTATGCCATTTTGGTGGGTGGCATAGGCGTTTATAGCGTTGCAGGGCTTTTGTTTTGCAGCGATTAGCAATCCGCCAAGGAAGTCTAAGCAGAGTGTATAAAATGCTTTTAGTCATACTATTCCTAGAATTTTGAAGTCAAAACAGTGTGGATTCTACATTGTGCAATCTTAAATATTCCTTGATAACTTTTGATGACTTTGGGGGAGTGTAGATTCTAGCTTCTTGCCTCCATATACAAGCTTGATATGCCTTTATATGCCGAGCCATCGGCGTTTATATCTAGCAAATACGCGTTAAAATTTGGGATTTGAGAGTGATTGCAACGCATTATTTGTATATCGCTAAATCCCGCTTGTGTAAGCAGTCTAGCAAGTGAGAATTTATCATACGCCCATTTATGCCGCTCACCAATGCTTGTGCGGATAAAGACTTCATCGCGTATGCTACGCGGAGCTAGAAAATACAGGGCTTTGAGATAGAGATTTAGAATCTTGTTTGTGAGTTTATCAAGGGTGATTTTGGATTGTAGGCTAGATTTTGCAGTAGCGTGGGGAGCTATGAGCCTTTCGCCTACTCGTTGCTCTATAAAATCTGCTTTTGTCCCATCTCTGCTTACTGCTACTTTGTGGAAGCACTCTCCCATCACCCCGCCACTTTGCATACGCACCATTTGGTCAAACATCTCAATCATCAGCCAATCATACTCAAATTCAAGCCTTTCAAATTCTTGCGTGGGCATTTGCTCCCCCCCCCCCAGTTAGAATCTCTCTTTTTAGAATCCATACTAGAATCCACTTTAGAATCCACAAGGCGTGAGAGTGTAGAGAGATAAACAGAGGCCAGATTTTCTAAATCTGGCACGACAAGACGCACAATGCCATTTGGCTTTAAGATTCTTTTGATTTCTTTAAGAATATACAGGGCTTTTTGCGGAGTTAAATGCTCTAAAAAGTGGCTACTATACGCTACATCAAAGCTTTTATCAGCAAAGGGGAGTGTGCCAAGCAGATTTACTTTTCCCACTCTTTTATCAATTGGGCTAAAGTCAATATTGACCCAATCAGGATGGATTCTACTGCCACAGGCAAAGTTTAAACGCTTCATTCTATATCCTTTATGTCAAATAAAGCTTGGCATTATAACCCCATTTGATTTAATTTTTCACAATCACTCATCGTTTTAGAGATAAAGCGTTTTTTAAGAATCTTAAAAAGCCCTCTGAGTGCTAGTTTGATAACCCATTTAAAATACAAAGGCGAGATATAGACTTGACTAAATAAATGCAAGCCCCCATAGGAGCAAAAATGTAGATTATGGGCTTTGGCGATGAGTTTTAGGGATTTGTAGGTATAAAAGCTAATATGCTGTCCGTGTGAAAAGCCATAATACCACCACGCATTTGCTCCGCTAGATTCTGGAATAGGGCAGGGGAGAAGTTCGGTAGAGAAAAGTAGGTTGGGACAGATTTGTAGCATAGAATCTATTTGTTCTCTAGGATTTGGCAAATGCTCAAACACTTCAAAGCAAGTTGCCAAAGTGGGCTTTCTATCCTGTTGCCACTCAAATCCTCTTGCGAAAAGATTTTCACAATATTCATCACTCCAATAACTCTCTATCCCCACATCACGAAGCAGTCGCACAAGTAGCCCACTCCCACCGCCAAAATCAAGCAAACTCTTTTCACTTACCCCCCCCCCGTTAAAATCTCACTTTTAGCCATAGCAAAAAAAATCGTTGCTACGCAGGATACGATTTTATACAAGTAAAGATTCCTAGCTACTATGCCTGTGTCAGTGATATTGATCGCACTTTTGTAAGCTTGTGGTAGCCAGTGAGCTTCATCACAGCTTAAAAATCCGCAATTTTGGCATTTGTAAAAAGGCTCATTGAATGTGTGCAAAATCTGTGCGTAAAAGGCAAACTGACTTTGTTCGCCACAGATTTTACAAGGGATATGGTGTTTGCTGTGTTGTGTTTTCATTTTGTCTCCTTTTGTTGATTAAAATGTTAGTTAAAATCTTTACAAGTATGCAAGGGCAGGTGCTTAATGGCTTCAAACCTCTCATCGCCTTGCAAAAATGAGAGATTGCCAAATATGTCGCGACTTTGCCTTGCGTGGTGCGTGAAGCAATACTCTTGCAAAGGGGCAGTGGTAAATGCAAGTTTGGATTCTAGGCTTTCGTGGATAAAAAATACATTTGTCCCGCTAGAATCCGCCCCCACAAACACATATCCTTTCTTTTTGCCAAGTGCGATTAAAGCCTTTATGCTTGCACCAAAATATAACCCACTATGATGCACACTAAATCGCTCAAAATCCGCCCTGTATGGCACACTGACACTAAGATTTTCCCCAAATATCGCATTATACTCCACCACCACGATAGCAGGTTTTACACACTCTATGGCTTCCCATACAAAATAATCCACCCCATCAATATCAATGCTTAAAAGTGCAACATTATCTAGCTTTCTAGAATCTAGCCATTGCTTGATTAACGCATTGATATTTTCTCTTGTGATAAAGGCACATTGTGCTTCTATATCGTGCTTCCAATACAGCTCATCTTGCTTGATAGATTCTATATGCTTAGCATTGCCGTCCATAATAAGCCCCATAAAATTGCGTTTTTTCAAAAGATAACGCGTATTAGATTCTGTATAATCTTGCACACCAAATTCCACAAAAGCTCTGGGGTATGGAGAGTGGCTAGAATCTAGATCTAAAATTTCAATAAGCAAGTCTAAGATTCCATCTTCGCCATTTTGTGAATACGCACTAAACTCAAAATCCCTAATATCCACACCCATAGCATTTGTATTCTCATAATGGTTCAAATTATCTACTGCCCCCCCCCCATTAATTGCTACTCTATACAGCTCTTTGTATAGCCTTATGTGCTGCTTTGCTAGAAGATTAGTGTGTAGCATAGTGAGTTGATCAAGTCTAGAATCTAGCCTGTGGGTGAAGTAGATTCTAAGCTTTGCTAAGATTTTTTTAAGAAAATTTTTCATTGTTGCTCCTTTTTTGAATAGGCTAGAGCCTTTATCTCATAGCTGAAAATTTGCGGACTTGGTGCGTGAAAAGCACTATTTGTGATGCGATTCCAAAAGGCAAAGTTTAGTTTGTAGAGTTTCAAAAAGATTTTGCGGATTATTCTTTTTACCCCCCTTTACCCCTACAAGCGCGTCTTTATCTATAATCTCTATATGGGCAAATCCTGCCATTTTTAGCACATATAGTAAGCTCCCGGCTGTAAAAAGGGTGTTGTGAGTAAAGTCCTCATACGCCCAGTAGCAGCCTGTGTGGCTCTGTGCATTTGGCACTGCTATAAACATTTTTCCACCTTCTTTCAAAATATCATTCTTAAAATGAGCAAGAATTTCTATCAACCGCTCCTTTGGCAAATGCTCTAAAATATGCGTAGCAATCACTAGGTCAAACTTCTGTTGCGGTCTAAAATCAAAGATATTTTCACATACCATAGCTTCTATGCCTACGCTTTGCACATAGGCGATGGCTTTGGGATTTATATCAATGCCAAGCAGTTGACATTCGCCCCCCCCCCCCCCATTAGAATTTGTAAAGTTAAAATTACGCTCTTTAATCGCTAAAAGGTTTTGCCCAAAGCCACAGCCGAAATCTAGGATTCTAGGTTCTTTGGGTAGTTGGCACATTACTTCCTTAAAATATGTTGGCAGACTCGCTCTCTTGTAGGTTTCTGGGCTTACACCCCTTGCTTCAAAATATTCACTCATTGTCGCTCCTTTGTGTGTAAATTTGATCTATGACATCAATAACCTGCTTAGGCTGTATGTCGTTAATATTTAGCGTGCTTTTGTAGGCAAAGGCATTGCTTAGTTCCTTGTATCTGGCGTAATTTGCCGTGATATATGGGTGAAACACAGGGTAGTATTTATCCCTTATCTCTTTGGGATAAGGGATAAATCTCCCTAAATGGTTGCCGTTAGACACGACGATAATTATCGTCGTGTCTAACAAGGCTGCCAAATGCACCGTGCTTGTTTCATTCGAAACAAGCAGGTTGCCGTTATACACGAGACTCACTAGCTCTGCTAGAGTGGTTTTGCCTGTGAGATTGTAGATAGATTGCTTGTAGTCCTTAACCTTTGCTTGTAGTAGTTGCTCTAAGTAGAATCCAGATTCTATATCCGCATTGCCTCCGCAAACAAGGAGATTATGCTTATAAACTCGCATTAAATGCTCCCCCACTTCTGCGAAATGCTTCACACTCCACCGCCGATACTTCGCACTAGCCCCTACAAAAAGAATGCTATAAGGTTGCTTGTAGTGTGGGGGCGTGGGGGAGAGCAGATGGAGCTTTGGAGAAGTGTTAAGGGGCTTTTGCAGTAACTGCTCAAAAAACTCTTTATTACGATAAAACTCAAAGAGAATTTCTGGGCTACTTGGGGTGAGAGTAGAGTAGATTCTATCGTGCCTTGCCTTTTTGCGTGGAGAGAGATTGACATCATCGCCTTGTGGGGCGATTTTGCTTAGGGCGTTTATATGTTGGGCAAAGGTGGCATTGAGCTTATCTCTAGAGTGCTGGGGATTGATGAGTAGCTCATAGCCTACCTGCTTGATGTGGCGTAGGACTTTAATCTTATAAAAAATATGCCTTGCTTGAAAATCTGCTGTGCTAATCCACACGCATTCATCGCAATATGCACTATCAAAGTATTCATACAAAGACCTCCAAGCACTATTGCCAATAAGCGTGATGTGGTAAGTAGGGTAAGCAGCTCTTGCTTCACGCAAAAATGCACGGAAAAGCAGATAATCGCCTATGGCATCGGTGCGGAGGATAACAATGCTTTTTTGCCTATGAAACTTTGGCTTTGTGTAGGCAAGGATATTGACACAAATATCCATAACAGGCACTAAAATTGATCGCAAAATGGACTTTAGCATTATGCTGCAAGTCCTGTGCTAGAGATATTGGAGAAGAAGTTGTGTTGAGAATTGCGGTGTGCTTGAGAGAGTGGGATAACTTTTAAGAATCTATGATTGCTCCCCCCCCCGCTAGAAATTTATAAGTATCAATGTATGTATTTGCTATGTTTGTAGATTCAAATCTAAAGGCGGATTCTCTGGCATTTTGGGCAAGTGTGGCGTAGGCTTTTGCATCTTGGGCTAAAATCCACTTTATCCCTTGTGCCAAATCGCTTGGGTTTGTAGCGAGATAGCCATTGTACTTATGGGTAATCATATCGCCATTGCCGCCGATGTCAAAGGCTACTACCGGTGTGCCACAAGCTAGAGATTCCATAATGACATTGCTTAGATTTTCTGCCAAGCTTGGAGCGACAAATATATCACAAGCATTAAAGGCAAAGCTCAGGGCGTAGTCATCGTGGAGAAAGCCTAGTGCGTGAGCTTCAATCCCTTGAATCTGTGGGGCATACCCACCAAAGACAAGCAGCTCACATTGACTTTTAAGATGTTGCGGGAGGCTTTCTAATGCGGCTTTTAGCTCATTAAAGCCTTTTCTTTCAACGTTAGCCCCACCAATCGCACCAAAGCCGATATAAAAAGTAGGCTGTGTAAAAATATGGGGGAATAGTGCGTGTAGGGTGTGCTTGGCAATGGAGATAAGCCAAGTTTTATCTACTGCCCCCCCCCCAGCTAATTGTGCGTAAGCATTGATATAAGCATTGGCGACTTTTGACGATTCAAAAGCTTTTATCGCAGAAGAGCGGGCGTTTTTTGAAAGGTTTTCATATATTGCACTTTCACAGCTTAAAATCCACTCCATACCCTTTGCTAAATCGTTTGTGTCATAACACTTAGCCAAATAGCCATTGTGTTTATGCGTGATAATATCTTTTAGTCCGCTTGTATCAAATGCTACCACCGGTGTGCCACAGCTCAAAGCTTCAAGGGCAGTTTGCCCAAAGGATTCTACATAGCTTGGCATAATAAACACATCACTTGCACTATAAAGCAGAGCTAGGGCAATATCATCGTGCAATGCACCTAAAAAATGCGTAGGCATATCGTGTAAAACTTCGCCTTCACTAGAGCCAAAGACAAGCAGCTCACATTGACTTTTAAGATGTTGCGGGAGACTTTCTAATGCGTCTTTTAGCTCATTAAAGCCTTTGCGTGGCGTTGAAGTAGCCCCTATGGCACCAAAACTAATCATCTTTTTTGGTGTATGGATACGCAGCATTTCTCGTGCTAGGGATTTTTGTATCGGGCGATAAATGCGTGTGTCAATGGGATTTGGGAGATTGATGATGGGCTTAGAGCCTAAGAGGGCAGAATCTTTCGCGCTTTGTGCTATCCAGCGAGATAAGCCATTGATGGTAAGATTATTGAGTTTGGCATAGGTTTTTGCTTTACGCTTAAATGTCCAAAAGCTTAGGTCAAAGGGAAGGGCAGATTGTAACAAGGGGCAGCTTTTACAACGAGTGCCAACCCCTACACAGGCGGCTGCCACTATGTGGCAGCCGCCTGTGTAGGGGTTGGCATCGTGTAAGCTCCATAGCATTGGGGCTTGTATGGATTGTAAATCTTTGGTGCTAAAAAAGCCATTTTCCACCCAGTGTAAATGCACGATGTCTGGCTTTAGGGCATTTATCGTTGAGATAAGCAGATGATTGCTTGGGGTAAAAATGGGGATATTAGGCGAGAATAAGTCTTTTACTCGTTTTGGGTAAGCCATAAGTGGAAGCTGGGAGAGAAAAGGGCGGATTTTAGCGACAAGCTTTTGGAACTTTGTTTGGGCTAGTTGCTGCACTTGTGGTGTGTCGGTGGTTTTGTTTTGCGTGATGATGATAGAATCTACCCCCGCTTCTAGCAGGGCTTTATGCAGTCTTATACAAGCCCTGCCCGCCCCACCATTATCTTGACTCACAAGATGCACGATTCTCAATACAGCCCTCCAAAAGCAAAGTTTAGTTTCAATTCTAAGTAAAATTGCATTAAACAACAAATTCTACATTTTCTTTATAGTTTTTTTGAAGTGGTACGCCCAAGAGGATTCGAACCTCTGACCTACGGCTTAGAAGGCCGTTGCTCTATCCAGCTGAGCTATGAGCGCATATCTAAATTTGCCATCAAGATTCTATGTTGTAAAACACAAATTTAAAGACTTAAAACAAATTGGTTGCGGGAGAGGGATTTGAACCCCCGACCTTTGGGTTATGAGCCCAACGAGCTACCGGACTGCTCTATCCCGCGTCAAACTAACACTACATTTTACAAAAAGTGCTAGAAAATTGTAAAAAACATGTGAGTTCAAAGAAGTGGCTGGGGTAAAAGGATTCGAACCTCTGAATGCCTGGACCAAAACCAGGTGCCTTACCGCTTGGCGATACCCCAATGAAAAACGAGACGCAATTCTAGCGAGTTTGCTACGATTTGTCAAGGGAATCAAGTCGCCAAAGCCAAAATTGTGTGGAGATATTTTATAAGACTCCAAGGCAAGATAGAAACTTAGTTTGATATTTACCATAAGTTGCTCCATATATTTTACAATGGGCACCATTCCTTTAAAAAATGTAGTAATGTATAGTGTGATAAAGCTACATCAAATAAAGGAAAATTCAATTTCAAAGGAAATAAGATGAGTAAAGTTGTAGAACTTTTAAAACAGATTCAGGCGGACGCATCAGTGTTTTATGTCAAGGTGCATAATTTTCACTGGAATGTGAAGGGTATGGACTTTTACCCTACGCATAAGGCAACACAGGAGATTTATGAGCAGTTTGCTGATGTTTTTGATGATGTGGCAGAGCGTGTGTTGCAGCTTGGTGAAATGCCTTATGTAACGCTTGCAGATATGCTAAAAGCAGCAAAAATTAAAGAAGAGAGTAAAACAAGCTTTTGCTCTAAAGAGATTGCTCAAGCGGTTTTAGCTGATTATGAGTATTTTCTCAAACTCTTTACCGAGCTTTCAGCCCAAGCAGACAGCCAAGGAGATAAGGTCAGTGCGGCGTATGCTGATGATAAGGTAGGAGAGCTACAAAAAGCGATTTGGATGCTAAAATCTCAACTCGCATAAGATTTTAATTCCCTAGAATCTGCCTTTGTGGTTCTAGGGCAAATTAGCTTTTAAAGAATACAAACTCTAGCTTTCATTATATCCGGCAATTTATTTTATTTTTATACAATCACAGCATTTTAAGATTCAAAAACCAAGGATAGCCAATGTATCAAATGCGTATGAAAGACGCCATAGAGGCGATTAAAAAAGGTGAGATGATTATCATAATGGACGATGAAGACAGAGAAAATGAAGGTGATTTGGTAATGGCTGGAATCTTCTCAACCCCGGAGAAAATCAATTTTATGGCACAAGAAGCAAGGGGACTAATCTGCGTATCTATCACGCAAGAATTAGCCCATAAGCTAGACCTGCCCCCAATGGTAAAAAGAAATGATAGCAACCACGAAACCGCCTTTACCATATCCATTGACGCCAAGGAGGCAAAGACGGGGATTTCTGCGTATGAGAGAGATTTAACAATCCGTCTTATGTGCGATAGTAACGCAAAGCCAAGCGATTTTGTGCGTCCGGGGCATATTTTCCCACTCATTGCTAAGAGTGGCGGCACACTTATCCGCACAGGGCATACAGAGGCGAGTGTAGATATTTGCCGCCTAGCTGGGCTTGCTCCAATAAGCGTAATATGTGAGATTATGAAAAAAGATGGCACGATGGCAGGACGGGGGGATAAATTCCTGCTTGATTTTGCTAAGATTCACAACCTAAAGATTCTCTATGTCAGCGACATCATTCAATACCGCTTAAATTTTGAGAATCTCGTGCGTGAAACTTCGCGTGAAAAGGCGGTGTTTATGGCACAAGAGTGTGAGAAAATCACATTTTTAGATCATTTGCAAAATTGCCATATCGCCTTTAGCTTTAGCCCACAGGCTACAATGCCGCTCATTAGATTTCACAATACAAGTAGTGATATTGCTCTTTTGACAGATTCTAGTGAATGGCAAGCCCTGCAAAAAAGTATAGAGTTGCTATCCCAGCAAGGTGGCTATCTTGTATGCCTTAATAGTGAGAATATGGCAAATAGTGGGAATATTGCAAAAAATTGTGGCGATATTAAAGACTTTGGAATTGGCGCACAGATTCTAAAATCACTTGGTGTGAAGGATTTTGTATTGTTAAGCTCCAATTATGCAAATAAAAGCTATAATGCCTTAAGCGGTTTTGATTTGCATTTGCAAGCAACTATTGAAGTGTAGGAGAACGATATGTTGAAAAAAATGTGCGGGGGGGGGGGGCAACCTTATAGCTTAGAATCTAGTAGCTTCATTCAAACTTCGCTTTTTCACACTTATATTCAAAATATACAAACTCAATTCGTCAAGCAAGGCTCAAAAAATATAATATTTTCCCTCTTTTTCTACTTGCTAGAGCCCAGAACTTGCCAAGAACTTTCATTTATCAAAAAGTCATCAGTTTCTAAAAATTATGGACAAAAACATACATTCACTTTTGTTTTGTCTTCTCATTCTATTTATCTTCCCTTGTTTCTTTTTAGGTTGTTGTGGCTTTCATATATATATGAAAAATGGTAGAAGGGAGAATGTGTATGAAGTGTCAAATACTTGTGTGTTACCACAAGCCAAGCATTATTGTTGCCAATGAATGTTTGCAGCCTATTTTGGTTGGGGCATCAAATGCAAAAGAAGAGAATGTGAGTGAGCTAGAAAATCTGTGTAGGCAGGCTGGGGTAAGTTTATGGCGTGATGATAGTGGAGAGCATATCTCTTGGCTTAACCCTCACTTTTGTGAGCTTACAGCGATGTATTGGGCTTGGAAGAATTTAGATTGTGATTATTATGGATTGTTTCATTATAGGAGGATTTTTGACTTCAAAGATTCTTTTGCTTTGGAAATGCCAAGAAAAGAGAGTATCAATCATAAAACAAATATTATGGACAAGTATCATCTAGATTCTCAAAACATTGTAGAGGCTTGCAGAGACTGTGATATTCTCCTGCCAAAAAAAGTTATTGATCACGGACAGAGAAAAAGAGCGGAGGATTTGTCGCTGTATGAGTTATATGATACTGTCCATCATATACAAGATTTGAATGTTTGTTTGGAGTATATTGCCTTGAAGTATCCTCAAATGTATGCAACTGCCCTGCAAACAATCCACCACAAGCCTCTGTATTGGCATATTGCAAATATGTGTATTATGAAGAAGCAATTGTATTTTGAGTATTGCCAGTGGGTTTTTGATATTTTATTCGGGGTGCAAGATAGGATTCCTTATTACTCTTATGATAGCTATCAGGCAAGAGTTTTCGGCTTTTTGTCTGAGCGACTTTTGAATATATGGATAGAGCATAAGAAGCAAACACAATCAAGTCTAGTTATTAAAGAGTTGCCATTGGTATTATTTAGATTGAAGTCTAAGAAAAAATGGCTAGGCTGGGTGCAAGATGGCAATGTAAGGCGGTTTTTTGTTTGTAAGATTAGGATTTTGAAAAAGCGATTGTAAGAGAGGTTTGGTGTGGGTAGAAGATTAGAGAATCTTAGACAATTATATATGTATGACACGCATTCTTTCACAAAGGCTATAAGTTTTATCTGCTGTATGCTTGTAGCTATAGCTATCGCACTTCTGCCTTTTAGCTATGGTGTTGTTTCTATTAGGATTCCAATTAATCTTTTATACACTGCTCTTATACTGCTTGTTGTGCTGTGCCATAGGCAGTTTGAGTTTGTAGATATAAAAAATATGGCTTTTCCTTTGATTTGCTATGCTGTTGTAGTGTGTATGGCATTTATTTCACTCGTGTTTGCAGCTGATAGTAGCTCAACCTTTCGTGCCATACGGCAGTATTTGCTGGAGCCATTGCTTTTTATGTTTTTGGCATATTATGTGGTAAAAGGGCTTGGCAGAAAAGGACTTGTCTATTTCTTTTGTGCTGTTGTTTTGGCGTTGTGCTATCATCCTATCATAACCATCTATGACTTTTTGTCTCATAATGGAAGTTTTGGTTATTATCGTGCTATGCTGCCTACTTACTACGCTCCAGCTACGGTGTATGTATTTTATCTCATTGTATGTTTTAGTTTTGTGTTTGGTATCTTTTTGTTATCAAGAGATGTGTTAAAAATTGCATCTTTTATATTCGGCATAGTATGTATTTTTGCTTTTTTATGCAATGGCGGACGCTTTGCTCTTTTGGCGTGTATGGCTATATGTTTTACTCCTTTTGTGCTGTGTCAATATAGAAAAAAAGCAAGAGTTTTATTTGGTGTGAGTTTGTTTTGTGTAGTTGCTGTATGTGGTGTATATGAGCTTAGTCAATCTTGGCATCAAAGATTCAATTTACATAATATAGCACAAAATTTTCATCAAGTATGGAGTAGTAATCCTGCTGAGATGGGTAAGTTTAGCAATGCTTGTAGCAACAAATGGCTTATGTGTTCTACGCATTCTATGGATACAAATTCATCTATTAAGATAGAGGAGTCAAGCCTTATTAGAATCTCTATGCTAAAATCCACACTTCTTGCCATAGCAGATAATCCTTGGCGTCCAAATGGGTATCATTTCCAGCAGTTTCCTTATAATATCCAAAATATATTTGCCATTGATTCTCCTAAACATCCCTTTTCACTCACAAAGATTGATGATAATAGACTTATATCAGCCCACGCACACAATCATAATTATATTGTTTCTATATGGTTTGAGCTTGGAGCGATTGGTTTTGGTGCGAGTATGCTCTTTTTTGCTTATTTTATTTGGAGTGGATATAGGGAAAAGATTAGATGTAGTATATATGGCAAAGGAGATATAAGAGATATATTTATGTTGAGCGTGAGTATTATGCT
Organism: Helicobacter cinaedi CCUG 18818 = ATCC BAA-847; assembly: GCF_000155475.1. Classification (GTDB taxonomy): domain Bacteria; phylum Campylobacterota; class Campylobacteria; order Campylobacterales; family Helicobacteraceae; genus Helicobacter_C; species Helicobacter_C cinaedi. The sequence continues at coordinate 85,821 of NZ_DS990392.1, forward strand.
CGTAGCTTTATTTGTAAGTAATTTGTTTGATTGTATCCCTATACGAGATGGAACTCTTGTGCTGTTTATATTGCTTGGTGCATTTATGGGAGCAAGATATGCAAGATAGGGTGCTTGTATCTGTGATTGTTCCTTTTTACAATGCTGCTGCTTACTTGGAAGAGTGTTTAGATTCTATCTTGGGGCAGAGCTATGAGAGGCTTGAGATTATTCTTATTGATGATGGGAGCGAAGATACGAGCACAGAGATAGCTCAAAGATATGCTGCAAAAGACGATAGAGTTTGCCTTATCAGGCAGGAGAATATGGGAGCTGGTGCAGCTAGAAACAAGGGTTTGGAATCTGCTTCTGGCGAGTATGTTTTGTTTTTTGATTCTGATGACTATATGAGTGAGGAGGCAATATATAGTCTTGTGGATAGAGCCAAAGAGATAAACGCACAAATTGTCATTGGTAGAAGCAGGGAATATAGGCTAAAGGATAGTACTTTTGTGGATATGGATTGGGCGTTGCGATTTGATCTTTTGCCTACAAAGCCTGTATTTAATTATAAGGATATGGGGGATCATATTTTTGGGTTTTGCGTTGGCTGGGCGTGGGATAAACTCTATAAAAGAGATTTTATTATGAGCTGTGGATTGAGGTTTCAAGAGATTAGATCAAGCAATGACTTGTATTTTGTCTTTTCTTCACTCGTAGAGGCAGATTCTATCAGTGTTGTGGATAGGGTGCTGTTTTGTCATCGTACACAAAATCCTTATTCTATTGAAAATAGCAGAGATAAAGTGCCACTTATATTTTTTGAGGCTTTGTATGCTTGGCGTTTGAGGCTTATTCACAATGGCACTTTTGAAAGGGTGGAAAGAAGTTTTGTGAATTGGAGCTTGAATTTTTGTTTGTGGCATTTGCAGACATTGGGCGATAAGGCTCATTTGCAGGTGTATAAAGCACTCAAAAAAGAGTTAAAAAACTTAGGGATTGCAAAAAAGCCAGAAACATACTTTTTGCAAATAGAAGATTACAATAAGATGCGTTATATTTTATCTATCCCGCTTATGCTTCACAAAAAATGCAATCCTTCTAGAATCTTAAGTTTTAAAAAGTTGCTATGTCATATTCATCGTGCGCGGGGGGGGGGGGTAAAAGTAGTCTTATTACATTATTTGGTTTTGTTGTGTATCGCAAAGATTAGGAGGGGGTAAGAATATGAGAAAAAGGAGAAAAAATGTTGTATCAAAATGTAATTGTAGGGGCAGGGTTAGCAGGGCTAACATTAGCAGAGAGATTGGCAAATATAAAGGGCGAACAAGTCTTGATTATTGATAGTAGGGAACATATAGGCGGAAATGTGTATGATTATGATGAAAATGGCATTTTGGTGCATAAATATGGCACACATATCTTTCATACAAATGATAAGGGAGTGTGGGATTATCTTAATCAGTTTAGTAGATTCTATCCTTATATACACAAGGTACAAGCTCTTGTAGATGGGGAGCTTGTGCCCGTGCCTTTTAATCTTAACTCCCTTTATATGCTATTCCCTATCTCTATGGCACAGGAGCTAGAATCTATACTTTTAAAACATTACACCTATGGGAGTAAAGTCTCAATGCTAGAGATTCAAAATACCCCAGAACTTAGCTTTTTAAGTCAATATATCTATGAAAAGATTTTTTTACACTATACGCTTAAGCAATGGCAGTGTAAGCCAAATGAGCTAGATTCTAGCGTGTTTGAGCGTGTGCCTATCAGTATCAGTAAGGACGATAGGTATTTTTATGATAAGTATCAAGGGATACCTATGCAGGGCTATACAAAAATGTGTGAAAATATGATTGATAATAAAAATATCAGTGTAAGGCTTAATACAAAATGGCAAAAAGTAAGGGAGGATATACAATATGAGCGTTTGTTTTTTTGTGGAGCAATTGATGAATTTTTTGACTATGAGCTTGGGGAGCTACCTTATAGAAGCCTAGAGTTTGAATTTATGCGTTTTGAGAAAGAGTATTTTCAAAGTAACGCTGTGGTAAATTACCCAAATAACTATGATTATACACGCATAGGTGAGTATAAATATTTTTTAGATACAAAAAGCAAACATAGCATTGTGAGTTTTGAGTATCCAAAAGCATATTCTCAAGGAGATGAGCGTTATTATCCTATACCTAATCAAGCAGCTCAAGTGTTGTATCAGTCTTATAAGGCAATGGCAGAGAAACTTAAAAATGTATATTTTGTAGGGCGACTTGGGGAATATCGCTACTATGATATGGATAAGGTTGTGTCTCGTGCACTCACACTTTTTGATGAGATATGAAGCTTCTAAAAGAGGCGAATAATGCAAGTCTATTTGCAAATGTTTTTCAGTATAATTTTCATTTTTTAGATTCTAATTGCCAAAAATATTTAGAGACTACATTCTTTTTGTGCATAGCTTTGGAGCTGTGTAATACCATTTTCCCCGCAAACGCGACATTGCGGATTTCTTTTTAACCCAACTTTGCGAAAAGCCATAGAGAGTGAATCAAAGCTTAAAAGCTGATTGTAAAGTGGTTCGCCTATGCCTGTAATGATTTTTAGCACTTCTGTGGCTTGAATGCTTCCTAGAATCCCAGCTACCGAGCCAAATACTCCCGCTTCCGCACAGCTTGGCACACTGCCTTGCGGTGGTGGGCTATCAAAAATGCACGCATAGCACGCACTTTCTTTTGGCTTTATGCTCATACTCTGTCCGCTAAATCGCAAAATCCCCCCGTGCGAATAGGGTTTATTGAGTAGCACACACGCATCGTTTATGAGAAATTTACTCGCAAAGTTATCGCACCCATCAACAACAACATCAAATTGAGAGATAATCTCAAGGGCATTATGTGAATCTAGCATAGATAAAAATGGCGTGATAGTTACATCGGGATTCATAGCTTGCAACTTTTTTTGAGCGGATTCTACTTTGGGAGTGCCAAGATCTGCAGTGGAGTGCAATATCTGCCTTTGCAAATTGCTTAAATCTACATTATCAGCATCAATAATGCCTATTTCCCCAACCCCTGCTGCGGCTAGATAATATGCCACAGGGGAGCCTAGCCCCCCAGCCCCCACCACAAGCACTTTAGATTCTAAAATCTTTTCCTGCCCCTTGAATCCACACTCCCTTAAGCTAAAGTGCCTTGCATAGCGTCTTAATTGCTCTTGGCTAAAGTTATACATTGACTAATTGCCTTTAAGAATATTTAGGGCTTGTGCGCATAGGCTTTTCCACGCACCTTCATAGTTGATATTCACGCATTGTTCAAAGGCTGCTTGAGAATCTTGTCCACTTGTTTTTAGCACAGATCCTTTGAGATAGAGAGCCTTTTGTTTATTGTCATCATTTATATCTTTTTGTAAAAGCTTATCCAGCACATTGATGGCTTCATCAAATCGTTGTGTGCGGATATAGCTCTGTGTTAGAGCAAAATCCACATAAGGAGAATCTGCTGTGTCATTTGTGAGATTCTGCAAACGCAGTATATCTTTAGCATAAATTTCAATGTCTAGCTCATCTTTTTGAGATTCTGCGTTTTTTAGTAGGGCAAGATTGACTTGAAGCATTTTTGGATTATCAGCTTGAGTTTCTTTTAAAAACGCATAAGTTTGGAGCATTCCCTCTTTGTCATCAAGGCTTGAAAGGGTATTAAAGAGTGTAAAGCCCACGTCATAATACTGCGTCTTTTTAAGACTTTTAGCCAAAGTGAGTGTATCTCGTCCAGCACGAGCTGTGCTTTTCTCATCGCCAAGCTTGGCAAAATTAAGCGTATCTCTGTAAAGCCACGCAAGTTTTTGCTCTACATCTTTGCTTGATTGTGCCATATTTTGCGAGATTTGTGCGGCTTGTTTATTGAGTGCTAGGGCGTAAAGGCAGTCAAAAAGTGGCATTTTCTCACTCTCTTGCAATGAGGCGTTTGGATATTGTAAATAATAGTTTGAAGCCTGTTTGCAGTCATTGTCTTTTAGACTTTGGTGCAACAAGGCATTATAAGATTCACCAATGATAGGATCATTTTTAAGCATATCTTTTAATGCCAACACTTCTTGGTATTTGCCCTCACCAAAAAGCGTTTGGGCTTTGAGTGAGAGAGCTTTTTCTTGTTCGGGTGAATTGGCGTAATTCCCAATAATATAGTCATATTTTTCGATTTTAGAATCTGCACTTTCATCTTGGGCTAGAGCAAAAAGTAGCTTATCGTCCCTATCTTTAACTTCTTCAGCTTTTGGACGATGCTCAAATTCTTGCAAAAACATCTTATTAATCCTGTGTGCGTCCTGCGTGGCGTTTGCCCCTTGATACCAAAGACTAACATTGTTAAGTAAATCTTCCGCGGAGACATCGTCATTTGGGAGATTGTCATAGAGATATTCCCCAAGTTGTGCGGCAATGAGAAAAAGCTGCTCTTCAGCTATGAATTTTAAAAATTCATAGGATTTTATTGGATATTTTGTAATATAGCTTGGATTGACTTTAAGCATAGTTTCTAGGAGCTTTTGGGCTTGTTCTTTATCGTGATTTTGCAGACGGAATTTACTCCATTCAATGGCTATGGCACTCGCACTATCAAGGTCTTTTGCTTCTTGGTAAGCTTGGGCAAAGAGCTTTGAGGCAACACTAGAATCAGAGCCTGTATTGAAATTTTTTGCTAAAGCCATTTTTGAGAGTGGCATATAGCGAGATTCTGGATATTCGCTTATGGTGCGTTCAAAATAGTATTTTGCCTCATTTGGAATCTTCATATCCGCATAGGCATTGCCAAGATAATATAAGACTTCTGGAACATTAGAATCTGTGGGGTATTTTTTAATCCATTTTATTCCCATATCCACAATCATATCGCTGTTTTCAACAGAATCAAAATGCTCTAATGCCCTTAGGCGATATAGCAGTAAATCTTTGGTAAAAATGGTTTGAGGATAGGCAATGAGCGTTTCATCTATGGCTTTGACTGCTTCAATATGGTTGTGATTGTTAATGAGTGTTTTAATGTGATTGTAGGCTTCAAAGTCCTCACCCTCATCATAATGCAAAGGACCCCTATCTATATCTAAATCTTTAAAAAAAAGCTCTTTGTTTTTTATGATTTTGATGGGAAAGTTTAGCCCTTTTGGCTTTGCCTGATTTGCGTAGTCATTCAAAAAAGGGATTATTTCTTTGTAGCCAATAACTTGCCACGAAGTGCTTAACTTTGGTTGTTCTTTTGTAATGGGGGTTTGTTTTTTTAAATCGCTTGGTGTAGCAAAGAGTTTGATTTTATGCTTTGGCTCCACATAGAGATAGAATCTCCCATCTACCACACGACTCCAAAAGCGGAAAAAAAGTGTCTCTGTCGGGGAAAAACTCGCAATAGGCATTCTATCAAGAGTGCAGACAATATGTGTTACTTCGCCTTGTGTGTCGTGATTTTCTTGGCACTCTAGCGGTTCTTTATGGGCAATATTAAGGACAGAAAAATGCTCTTTTAATTCCTTGCCGTAGTTTATGGTAACATCTAAAGCAAATAAAGGCACACAGCATAATAGCACCACCCATAATATCCGCACTTACACTCCTAAGGTGGCTAACTTTAAGCCACTAGATTCTAATATATTTTAAGATAGTATGAGATAATATCAAGCAAATTTTGGACCATAAACATACAGCCCACACTCATAATCGCACAAATGCCGATAGCAACCTTGTTTGAAAGCTCAAGTGGTGGCTGATAATCCCCAATGCCATTTGAATCTTTAGCAAAAACATATACTACAAGCTTAAGATAATAAAAGCCCGCTATGGTGCTATTTGCCACCATTACCAAAGCTAGGAATATATAATCCGCACTCAAGGCTTCTAAAATCAAATACATCTTACCCCAAAAGACAGAAAATGGCGGGATTCCAGCAAGGGCAAACATAAAGAGACTTAAGAAAATGGCTAGGGTTGGGTTTGTCTTTATCATTCCGCTAAAGCTTTTAAAGGAGTGATTGTATTTAGAATCTGCACTAAGCCATAAGATTCCAAACGCTCCAAGGTTAGCAAAAAGGAATAAAATCCAGTATAAAAAGACAATGCTAAAGGCTTCCTGCGTGCCAATGAGAATAGCAGCTAAAACAAAGCCAGAGTGTGAAATTGAGCTATATGCAAGCATTCTTTTGACATCTTTTTGGGCTAGGGCTATGAGATTTGGTAGGGTTATACTTAGCACCACTAGTGTGTATAGCGTGTATTCCACAAAGGGGCTATGGGATTTTAAGAATATGCTAAATACGCTTATAATTACACTAAAAGCGGCAATCTTTGGCACAATAGAAATAAATGCGGCTAAAAGTGAGTTTGAGCCTTCATATACATCAGGCACCCAAGTATGAAAAGGCACCATAGAGATTTTGAATCCAAAAGTAGCGATTAAAAATGTGAATCCTGCAAAAACAAGGATTGAAGGTTCATAATTATGTTGGAGCAAAAACTTTGCGATACTCACAAGATTCACACTACCCGTTGTAGCATATAAAAGCATCGCACCAAAGGCGTAAAATGCCGTAGCTAAAGCTCCCATAACAAAATATTTGATTGAAGCTTCAAAGGCGACTTGCTTATTATGCAGGGCGATTAAAGCATAGATTGATAAAGAGGCGGTTTCTAAGCCAAGCAGGATAAGGATAAGATTCTGACTTGACACCATAAAGCTAAAGCCAACTAATGCAAATAATAAAAGTGCGTAAAACTCCGCATTTTGTGTCTCATCAAAGGCATTTTGACGCATAAAAAATAGCAGTAGTATAAGCGTGGTGATAAGCATAATAATTTGAGCAAGGAGCGAGATTCCATCTATAAGCAGCATACCAAAAAAGCCCGGGGCAAAAAGCGGATTTGCCTCAAGGATAAGGAAGCCAAGATTGACTATGACAAATAAAAGGGCGATTGTAATGTATAAATCGCGAGATTTGATTTTATTAAACACGCCAACGCCAAGCAGCACAATGCCGCCAAGCAGGGAAATACTCATAGGGATTAGGAGTGATATATTGAGTTGAGTGAGTGAAAAACTCATAGATTCTGGCATTTTATTCTCCTATTCGTGGGATAAATAGCACCCCATCATCATTGAAATCTTGCGGAATGTTACCAAGGGGATATTCTAGCTTTTCTTCGGCATTATCCATTGTATTGTCTGTGGCGGGATTAGTGAGCTGAATCTTTGCGGCAATAACTTGACTAAGTGTCTCTGCACTTGTGCTAATAGGCGTAAGCAGGGGCTTTGGATACACACCTAGCCATATAATTATCACAAGAATGGGGATAAAGACAATTTTTTCTCGTAAGTTTAAATCTTTTAATGTCGTGTATTTTGGCAGAGCAGAGCCAAAAAAGACTTTTCTAAACATTGTAAGCATATAGATTGCTCCCACAAAAAAGCTACTGCCTGCTAGAAAAGCAATGATTGGATTAACTTGAAAAAATCCATATAGGCTTAAAACTTCGCCTACAAAGCCCATTGTGAGTGGTAAAGCAAGAGAGCACATCATCACAATTCCAAATACGCTACTATATTTAGGCATACTATGGGCTAGTCCTTGCACATCTTGTAAATCCTGCGTTTGTGTGCGTGTTTGCAAGACTCCAACAAGCATAAACAACGCCCCCACAACCACGCCGTGAGCCACCATAAAAAACACCGCTCCACTTAAGCCCTCTGTATTAAGTGAGAAGATTCCAAGCACGATAATCCCCATGTGTGAGAGAGAGCTATACGCGAGAAAGGTTTTAAGATTTGTTTGAGCAAGGGCTATAAACGCACCATAAACTACCATAAACACGCAAACAAGCCCAATAAATAAGGAAATATTACTACTCGTAAAAGGAAAAAGTGGCAATACAAGTCGCAAAAGCCCATAAGTCCCCATTTTGCTTAATACCGCAGAGAGTAAAACCGAGCCAACAAGTGGAGCTTGAGTATAGGCGTGTGGTTGCCAAGAGTGAAGCGGAAAAATAGGAATCTTAACTGCCATACCAATAAAGAAAGCCACAAAGAGCCATTTTTGCGTGTCTATATCAAGTGAGATTTGATACCAATCAATAAGATTAAAGCTCCAAGCCCCCATAATAAGAAAATATTGATAAGCAAAATACAAGATTCCAACAAGCATAATTAAAGACGCCCCAAAAGTGTAGAGAAAATATTTGATTGAAGCATAGATTCTTCTCTCTCCGCCCCATACACCGATAATATACAGCACAGGCAAAAGTGAAAGCTCCCAAAAAATATAAAACATCATCACATCAAGTGCGCTAAATACGCCCATTACAATGCTTTCAAGGAATAAAATGGCGATAATAAGCGGTGTCCTTAAATATTTGAAAAAATAGAGTGTAAGGAGCGTGATAAAGGCATTAAGCGTAAGTAAGAAAAGCGAAATACCATCAATCCCCACAAAATAGCTGATATTATAAGAAGAGATAAGTTCATAATGCGTAGATAACTGAATCCCGCCATAATTAACATTAAATTCATTCCATAGCAACACCACAAACAGCAACTCAAGTATGCCAACAAGAATGGCAAAAATACGACTATTTTCACCCTTTAGCACATAAAGCAAGAGTGCTGCAAAGGCTGGAAAAAATATAACAATATTTAAAAGATAATTCATCTATTTTACCTCCACATAAAGTAAATGCCACACGCAAAGAGCATAGCACAAAGCCCAAGGCACATAAGTAGAAGCATACGGGAAAGTGAGCCATTTTGTAGAAGTGAAAGTTTAAGACCTAGAACTCTTATAAGTAATGCTAGAGAATCTACAAATCTATCAATACCCCCAAATTCAACCTTTTGCCACAGAAAGTGAGCGCATTTGTAATAGGGCTTAATGAAAATTATCTCATACAGCTTTGGGATATAGTATTGATTGCTTAGAATCTTATATAAAAAGTTAGATTCCCAAAAGGCTGAAAATCCACCACGAGCATATTTGATAATAGCAAATAGCACACTTAAGCCCACGAGCCCCAAAGTCCCGCCAATCAGCAAGATATGTGTATCGTGTGAAATCTCAAGTGAAAAAGCAGGAAAGGCATTTTTAAGGAAAGATTCAAGCACCCCGCCAAACCCAGCGATAATGGCTAAAATCATCAAAGGCAACATCGCAAGAAGCATATAGGAATACGCCTCGTGGGGATGTTCGTGGTGATTTTGCTTAACAAAAAAGACAAGCATAAGCAACCTAAAGCTGTAAAATGCGGTAAAAATCGCACTTAAGAGTAAAACTATCCAAATAATATTGTTATGAGTGAAGGCAACTTCTAAGATTAAATCCTTTGAAAAGAATCCTGCAAAGGGGTAGATTCCAGCTAGGGCAAGAGAGGCAATAACCATCATAATCATCGTGTAACGCAGACTTTTATGCAGTCCGCCCATTTTTGTAATATCAAGCTTATCATTCATCGCGTGCATAACATTTCCAGCACCTAAGAATAAAAGAGCCTTGAAGAAGGCGTGTGTGATAAGATGAAAAAGTGCTATGGCATACGCTCCAAGCCCAGCAGCTACAAACATATAGCCAAGCTGCGATAGGGTAGAGTAGGCAATAATGCGTTTTAAGTCCTTATTGACAAGTGCCATACTCGCTCCAAAAAACGCCACAAACGCCCCAAGTGAAGCGATGAAAAAGCCAACATCAGCAATCATCTCATACAAAGGAAAGCACCGCACCACGAGATAAACCCCAGCGGTTACCATCGTAGCGGCGTGAATGAGCGCAGAAACCGGTGTGGGTCCCTCCATCGCATCGGCTAGCCAAGTGTGGAAAGGGAATTGTGCGGACTTACCCATAGCTCCTACAAAAAGCAAAGCCCCAATCCACATTAATGTGCTTGTATCAAAGTCATTTGATTTAAGTGCTAGGAATACTTCATCATATTTCAAGCTTTCACAAATATAAAAGATTAAAAATATTCCCATAATTAGGGCAAGATCGGCGATTCTATTCATCACAAAGGCTTCAATGGAGGCAAAATTTGCACTTTTTCTTTCATACCAGAATCCAACGAGTAAGTATGAGCATAGCCCCACACCTTCCCAACCGGCAAAAAGCCCAAGGAAATTATCACTCATTACGAGCAATAGCATTGAAAACACAAAACCGCTTAAGTAGCTAAAATAGCGGTTAAATCCAGAATCTTGCTTCATATAGCCAATGGAATACACAAACACCATAGTAGACACAAGGCTCACAACCAGCATCATACTCGCACTCACACTATCAATCATAAAGCCAAATGAGCTGTAAAAATCCCCCGCTTCAATCCAATCTAAAAAATCAATATGAATCACAATGTTGTTATGATAAATTTCCCAAAAGATAAGAATGGAAGCACATAAAGAACAGAAAAGTAGCAAAGTAGGCACAATCCCAACAAGCAAAATCTTTCTTCTATGCCCTAAAAACGCGGCAAAAACTGCCCCAGCTAGTGGAGCGAAAAGGGCTAGATAAGTAAGCCAAATGAGTGTTTGAGTGTCAAGTCTCATAATTTATCCTTTAAGGCTTTTAAGTGTGTTTATATCAAGTGTATGGTGCTTTTTATACCAAATGACGACAAGCCCAAGCCCCACGGCGATTTCAGCGGCGGCAATGGCAATAATAAAAAGCGCGAAAATCTCTCCATTCAAGTCGTGTAAATACGAGCCAATGGCAACAAAGCCGATATTGACAGCATTTAATAGAATCTCTGTTGAAAAAAACAGCATAAGGATATTTTTTCGCCTTAGGATTCCAAATAGCCCAATGCAAAACAGCAGAGCGGATAAAAGTAGATAGTGATTAAGGCTTATCATTTTTGCTCCTTTTTAACACTTAGAACTATGCCTGCAACCATCGCTACAAGCAACATAAGTGCGGCAAGTTCAAAGGGGATGAGGTATTGCGTGAAAAGCACATAGCCAATTTTTTGAATATTACTCATCTCAGCAAAATCAAGCAAATTTGCTGAATCTGCGATAGTCTCAAGCTGATTGCCAAGTAAAGGCAGCCCAAACATTATTACTAGCACCACGCATATCCCCACACACAGCACAGAGACTACCCATTCATTCTTGCGAGATTCTATAACATCTTTTGAAGTGTCAAAAAACATCATCGCAAACGCATAGAGTGCGATCACAGAGCCACCATACACGACAATTTGCACCGCCCCTATAAACTCCGCCCCAAGTGTAAAAAAGATTCCAGAGATGAAAATCATTCCACCTGCTAGGGCAGTCATCGCATAGATAATACGCGATGAACTCACCACAATAAGAAAGCTGACAATACATAATGTGCTAAAAAGATAAAATGAAATACTCTCAAACATTAGCACTCTCCTTTGGATTATTATCATTTGTTGCACTTTGTGTATCGCTAGGCTTTGTAGAATCTTGCAAGGCTTGTTGTGTATTTTGTGAATCTTGTGTGGATTCTTGTTTTGTAGAGTCTAGCACATAGCTTAAGGGAGTTTTTATCATACGCTCATCGGCATTGTAGGACACAGAGCCAAAGCCACCATATTCTATGAGTGAAGATTGAGATTCTAAAAGTTCAGGTTTGAAGCCAAAATGCGCTCTTTGCACACTTGCATTCTCAAAGCCCTTGCCGTGTATGATAGCAAGTTCGGGGCAGACTTCAGCACATAATCCACAATAAATACAACGCCCAAAGTTGATACTATAATCTAAGATTTTTTTACGCCCATCTTCGCCCCTATCGGTAATAATGCGTATGCAGTTGCTCGTGCAGATTTTTTCACATAGCCCACAGCCGATGCAGCGTTCATTTTCAGATTCTAAAAGTCTTTGTAATTTGTGAATGGCTCTGTATCGTGGGCTTAAGGGATTAGATTCTAATGGGTATTGCACCGTAACATTTGGGGAGAAAAACGCACCAAGTGCGGTTTTTAAGCCACTTAACAAATCAAGGCTAAAGCTTGTTTTGAAAGTGAGTGCAACGCGTGAGAGAAAAAGCTGTTTTTCACGCTTATTACGGGGCGGTAAGATTCTGTATTCTGTTTTCATAGCACACTCCTAGAGAAGTAAAATACAACCAGTGATAAGCACATTTAAAAGTGCAAGGGGAAGCATCACTTTCCAGCACATACGCATAAGCTGGTCAGGTCGCACATGCGGGAATGAAGCTCTAACCCACATAAACAAAAAGATAAAAAAGCATACTTTTAGCAAAATAGCAATGCCACCGGGGATAAAGCCTAAATCATTAAATCCACCGCAAAAAATAAGGCTTAGAATAAACGCAGTGGCGAACATATTCGCATACTCGCCGATGAAAAACATACCCCATTTTAGCCCACTATACTCACTTGCAAAGCCAGCTGTAAGCTCTGCTTCGTGTTCAAGCAAGTCAAAAGGTGTGCGGTTTAGCTCCACATACGCAGCAATAAGAAAAAGCACAAAGGCAAGGGGCTGTTTAAACAAAAGCCAATCAAATATGCCGCCTTGCTGATAGTTATTAATATCCACAAGCGATAAGGAAGCTACAATCATCAAAGGTGCTAGGAGAGATAGCATAGTAATCACTTCAAAGCTCAAAAACTGCAAAGCCGCCCTTGCTCCGCCAATAAGCGACCATTTATTCCCAGAGCTTAGTCCAGCAAGAAGTGGTGCGTAAATCCCACAAGAGCCAACCGCTAGGATAAATAAGATTCCAACATTAATATCAGCAATAATAGGGCGAATCGTGTAGCCAAAAAGCTCAAATTCAGGGAAAAAGGGTATAGGTGCCATAGCGACAAAAGCCGTTATAGCGGCAATTGATGGTGCTAAGATAAATATGGGTTTTATGGCATTTTGCGGGATAATATCCTCTTTTGTAAAAAGCTTAATCCCATCGGCAACAACCTGCAATAAGCCATAAGGTCCTACATAGTTTGGTCCAATGCGTTTTTGAAAAAAGCCCAAGACTTTGCGTTCTAAATAAGTGCCAAACCCAGCTAATGCTGAAAAAATAAGCAAAACAACTAGAATCTTAAGAATAGTTTCAATTATGCCACCAGTCAAATCACTCATAACGCACTCCTTGTAGGCTCGGATTCAGGCTTAGATTCAGCCATTTTGCCGCTTAGCTCGGCTTTCATTAACTCCACTTTAGCCCATTGATTTTGAGCAAAGATTCTATCCGCCCCTTCAAGCATAGGATTGATAAGAAAATATGGTTCGCTCAAGCGATGATCTATGTATAACACCCCGCTTACTTGCGTTGTAGAATCCCAAAGCGTGATTAAATCTCCCTCTTTCATACCTAGCTCTTCAAATAACGCATTGCTCACATAAATGCCTATTTTATTTTGTAAATGCACACTTGAAGCGGTGTAGGCGTTAAATTGCGAGGGCGAGTGGAGTTTGTAGGCATTATAAGTTTGATAATGCGGTAGCTCTAGCTTATTAGATTGAGATTCTGCTAGTGGTGTTAGGGTGATTGATTTGAAGCGATAGCCCCGCATATCAGTGCCATCATTGGCAAACTTATTTTCAAAGTCATCAAACTCACAGCCACAAATAAGGCTTGTGTAATCAATGAGATATTCCCCCTTCATACCAAAGGCTTTAGCAATATCGCTTAAATCATAGCCTTTAAATGTAAGGGCAGGTTTTAAAGGCAAGATTCTGCTATCAACGCTTGTATAAGTGCCCTCCATTTGATTGATAGCAGGCAAAATAAAATCAGGCGATTGTGTAGGGCATTTTTGGCTATCATCTATACTAACACAATCAGATTCGCATACAAAATCCCCGCTTGTGCGGTAGCCTATGCTGTATGTAGAATCTGCTCTTTTTGGGCTAAAATCACAAATCATCGCTAGTCCAAGGGCGTTGGCAAATGGTGGAATGAGTAATACTTTTAACGCCCCTTTATGCTCTAAGATTCCAAGAATGTGAGCTAGAATCTGTGCTTGTGGATTTTCATATATTTCTGCTCCAAGCACAAGCAGTGGGGTATTTTGAAGTATTTGCTTCAGTGTGTCAAACTCATTGATATTGGCTTCAAGCAAGGCTTGAAACTTCACCTCTTCTTTTGTCTCTTTTATTATTTCTGTAATCTCTTGCTCTATCTCCTCTCCTGCCTCATTTGTGCTTGTAATAGTCTTTTTCACTTCTCTTTCAATGGGCGTTGTAATGGTGATTTTACTTTCAAGCAGGGGTGCTAGAATCTGCCGCAATGTGTGAGATTCTACATCTTCATTATTTTCTACATTTTCTAAATACGCAAGGGCAATCGCACCAACAGCAACGCCTAGGGCATCCTCACGATAGGCAATGTGCGTGAGTGATTTGCTTAGGCTTGTCATCAGCGTATCATTGAGCGGGTGCATATAGATAGCGTTAGAGCATTTTTGGAGTTTAAGTTTATTATTTAGCATATAGCGTAAGGTCGGCACTTGGTAGTTTATCGCGCTGCCTAGGATAATGACATTTTGTGCGTTTTTAAACTCATCTAAATGATTGAGATTTGTCTTTTGAGCGTGTGTCAAAAAGGCATTAATGAAGTTTTTAAAATCTAGGGCTTCTTGGTTGTGAAGTGTGAGATTCTGTATCTTAGCGATGTGATTTAGCACAAAGGCCTCTTCATTTGTTGTTTGATTGCCTACATTAATAGAATCTGCGTTCTTAAAGGCGTTAATAGCAGTTTGTAGATTCTGCTTAGGCTCCGGGCTTGAGCTGACATCATAGGCATAGCGTCCCGCCCCACAAATGGGATTAAAGTAGAAGTCATTTTTTACGCGGAAAATATGCGGTGTGCCAAGGCTATCATTATGACGGACATCATAGGTGATTTTACAGCCCATAGGGCAGTGCGGACAGGTGGAATCTATCTTTTTGAGTTCCCACGCATTGGCTTTGTATTTAAAGTCATTTGTGCTTAATGCCCCCACAGGACATACGCTAATGCACTCTCCGCAGTCAAAGCAAGGCGTTTCGCCCACAAATGCGATTAAAGCCTTTTGCTTTCTAGCCCACACGCTTAGGGCGTCCTTTGGCATTTTCTCTTTCCATACTGCTGTGTCAAGCACCTCTAAATCCGCCTTTTGTGCTTTTAAGTTATTCTCCCCTAAGTTGTCCTTACAGGTTGTGGCACATCGCTCACACATAATGCAAAGATTAGGGTCATAGACGACTTTTGCCCAAGTTTTATGGGGCTTGTCATTTTCTCTAATGTGATAATTTTGCGAAGTAACATTCATTTTAAGCGTGTAGTTTTGCAGCTCACATTCCCCACTTTTATCGCACACACCGCATTGCAGTGGGTGATTGACATCATAGCTTTGCATAATAGCATTGCGTTCTTCCATAATCTCGGGCGTATGGGTAAGGATATTCATACCATCTTTTGCCTTTGTGTTGCAAGAATAGCTGCGTTTCCCATCAGCGTCTATCATACAGAGCTTACACGCCATAGTAGGAGAGCAACCAGAGAGATAGCAAATCGCTGGAATCTCAATGCCCTCTTTACGCGCGATATTAAGGATACTCTCTCCCTCAACGCAAGAGATAGCTTGATTATTGATTGTAATGGTAATTTTACTCATAATATCACCTCTACTTTTTTGTAAGGATAGCCTAGATTGACATTAGACACATCAGGGAGATATAAAAGGGCGATTGTGCCTTTGAGTGAGCTATCATATTGACATTGCGTTAGAATCTGCTGGGATTCAAAGCCTAGTGTAATGCTTGTTTTATCCTGCAATTTGAATGCTGGAGCAAAAAGCGGTGGTGCTTTAAGCAAGGGTGAATCTATTGTGCTAGCATAGTCGTGCTTAGGCATAACGTAGATAAAATTTCCATTAGATTCTGGGAGCTGCTCACAGGGTGAGAGATTAGCCTCCACACTTTGACTTGGGCTAATAGAATCTATGAGTTCAGGCATAATAATTTCTATATTTGTGAGTTTGCTTAAAAGCCCAAGTATATGGGCAATATCCTTGGCATTTGGGTGCTGGGCTAGTTCAGAGCCTAGCACAAGAGCAAAGCTTGAAGGGTTGAGAAAGATTTTAAGTTTTTCTAGCTCTTCTTCTGCGAGATTAGATTCCGAAGAGAGAAAGCCCACATCAAGCTTATCAAGCATACCATTAAGCTTTGATGTAAGGGCAGAATCTATCCCATTTGGTTGAAATACAGATAAAAGCGTGTGGGCTAAAAGCCACGCTACACCAAACTCCGTGCCAATCTCATACCTAGCAAAATGTGTAATTTGCTCATTGTTTTCAAGCAATGGAAGCGGATGCAGAATAAAAAGCTTAGAATCCGTATCTATCTTTTCCCATAAATAGCCAAAGCTAAGAAGTGTTTTGTGGCTTGTTGGGCTTGTTTGTATGGGCTTATTTGAAATATTGCTTAAGATTCTAGCAAAGGCTTTCATTTTGCCCTCCTTACAACAATACTCCAATCCACTTCATTAAATCGCAAACTATTCAGCAACTCATCACCACGATTAAGCACACAATCAATGGCTTTTTGAACATTATTAAAATCTCTCACTTCAAAGAGAAATATCGCCACTTCTCCTTGAGAAAGCTCATCGCACAACTCACTTAATCGCTTTTCAAAGTCATTTGCCAAATGTCGC
Organism: Helicobacter cinaedi CCUG 18818 = ATCC BAA-847; assembly: GCF_000155475.1. Classification (GTDB taxonomy): domain Bacteria; phylum Campylobacterota; class Campylobacteria; order Campylobacterales; family Helicobacteraceae; genus Helicobacter_C; species Helicobacter_C cinaedi. The sequence goes on from NZ_DS990392.1 coordinate 102,453, forward strand.
AAATCATATCGTCTCATATCGCTCCTTTTACCTATCCACTTCGCCAAATACGATATTTGTTGAACCAATAATTGTTGGAATATCCGCGACATAATGTCCTACTAAAAGCTCTTGTAACGCTCCTGTGTGATAGAAGCTCGGTGTGCGGATTTTGAGCCTATGCGGAGAGGGCATTCCTTGAGAGTTGATAAAAAATCCTAGCTCCCCTTTTGGAGATTCAGTTGGGACATACACTTCCCCAACAGGCGGACGCATACCTTGTGTAACAAGCACAAAATGCTGCATTAAAGAATAATTTTGCGTCATAATATCTTCTTTTGGTGCAGAAATATAGCGGGCATCTTTTGCCATTATCTCACTTGGTGTGCTTGGATACATAGTCATAAGCTGCTTAAGAATCTTAATAGATTCATAAATCTCTTCAATATAGAGTTGATAACGCGCATAGCAATCGCCCTCATTTGCCACAGGCACTTCAAAATCAAGCTCATTATAAAGCTCATAAGGATTATGTTTGCGAATATCCCACTTAATCCCACTGCCTCGTGCCATAATCCCACTTAAGCCCCACTGCTTAATAAAATCTTGTGAGACTACACCCACATCTTCAAGCCTTATACGCCAGATTCTATTTTTATCAAGCAATCCACGCACAAGATCAAGCGTTTTAGGCACGCTTTGGGTAAATCTTTCCACACTTTGTAAAAAATTATGTGGCAAATCAAGTGGCACACCGCCTATGCGGATAGCATTATGCGTAAGCCTAGCCCCGCAATAATCCTCCATCAAATCAAGTCCATATTCACGCTCAATAAAGCAATACAAAAAGATGGACAACGCCCCAACATCCATACCGTGAACGCCAAGGAAGAAAATATGCGAGATTATGCGATTAATCTCTAAAAGCATCGTGCGAATAACTTTAGCACGCAGTGGCACTTCCACGCCTATAAGCTTTTCAACCCCTAGAGCAAAGGCGTAGTTGTTACTTGTAGCAGCAATGTAGTCTAGCCTATCGGTTGTTGGCATAAACTCATTGTAAATCATATTTTCAGCCATTTTTTCAATACCACGATGAAGATAGCCAATATCGGGTGTAGCTTTGATGATTTTTTCATTTTCTAGCTCAAGGATAAGGCGGAGCTGTCCGTGAGCTGAAGGGTGCTGTGGTCCAAAATTGATCACCATTTTGTCATTTTCTTGTTCAAAAAAGATATTTTCAAAGTTTGGTTTAAGTTTGGTGTAGTTTTGCTTCATCGGCGTTCCTTCAATTCCTTGCTTGACTTAAAGGATTTCAGCAGGGCTGGAGCTTTAGATTCTTGATAGCGAGATTCAAAACTAATGGCAGAGAAGTTTTTATCATCATTTCTATCAATCCTTGCACTATCGCGTTGCTCTGCTCCAATAATTTCTCGGTATTCCTTGCCAAAGATTTTATCCACTTCATACCACGCAGCATATTCATCACCTTGCAAAGGGTAACTTTTAAGCAAGGGGTGTCCTACCCAATCTTTTGGCATAAGTAGCCTTTGTAAATAGGGGTGTCCATCAAAGATAATCCCAAACATATCAAAGCACTCTCTCTCGCTCCAATTCGCACTTTTAAAGAGTGGTGTGAGCGAAGTGATATGTTCCCCTTTTTTGATTTTTGTTTTTATTTTAAGACGCTTAGAGCTTGTATCCTCAAGCTTAAGAAGCAGGTAAAAAAGCTCAAATTCATTATTTTCCTCTAGCTTATCAATCGCACTCATCTCTGTTAAAAAATCATAGCCCAAAGCGTATAGCTCTTTAATGAGTGGTAGAATCTGTGTGGATTCTACCCAAAGTGTGATGAGATCATTTTGGATATAGCTTTGTGTGATAGGTGTATGCAGGGCTTGAAGAAAAGATTCAAACTCACCTAAAGGGAGCATTGGCGAAGTCGGCATTACATCAAAGCGGTTTGTGTAATATATGCTTTTTTGTGCGTTAGCCTTAGGGGGATTTTGTCGTATCATTTTGCACCTCTTGTGTATTTGGCTTTCATACAAGTCGCTTTGGTTTGATTTGCGGGATAGCTTTTTGTTTGCGGATTTTTTGCTGAAGTACCATAACTGCGTATTGCAAAGTCTCTGGTCTAGGCGCACAGCCGGGCAGGTAAATATCAACGGGGATAATCCTATCCACCCCTTGAACGGTTGAATAAGTATTAAACATTCCGCCCGTATTGGCACAGCTCCCCATAGAGATGACCCACTTTGGCTCGGGCATTTGGTCGTAAAGTCGGCGGACAAACTCGGCGTGTTTTTTTGTTACCGTCCCTGATATAATCATCAAATCCGCCTGTCTAGGCGAAGCACGAAAGATTGTCCCGAATCTATCTAAATCAAAGCGGCTGCCACCTGTCGCCATCATCTCAATCGCACAGCACGCCAAGCCATAAGTAAGCCCCCAAAGTGAATTGCTTCTCCCCCAATTCAGTAGCTTATCCACACTGCTAAGGGCGATGGGAAGTCCCGCACTTTGTGTATAATTTACTTGATGCTCTGCCACGATAACGCTCCTTTCTTCCACGCGTAGATAAATCCTACAACCAAAAAGGCAATAAAGCTTAACATTTCAAAAAACACAAAATTCCCAAGCCCAATGTATGTGAAATATTTAAAATCTATCGCCGAAGGAATCATAAAAATCACTTCAATATCAAAAAGGATAAAAAGCAGGGCAAGGATAAAAAAGTGCGTGGAGATTCTATTTTGCTGCTTATTTGGGGTAGGACCGCACTCGTAGGTTGAGAGTTTGAGCTTTTCCCTATCCTTTTTTGCCATTTTTCTTGAGATAATGCGTTGCAGTCTTAGTGTGAGTGTAAAAGCAACACTTGTCAGCACAAACAGCACAAAAACGCCAAAATATGGATGTTCAAAGACAGAATGACTCATCTTGTTCCTTTTTGTTGTTGTAATTTGTGTGCGATTGTAGTGTATAGATTCTAAAAATCAGTATGTTTGGTTAAAAAATACTTTACAAATATTAAAAAAGAGTTACTTTTTTACTCCCAAAACTATGTGCGATTATTGATTTAGGTAGATTCTACACAGCGTTGTTTAATTGCTTAAATGTATCAGTCTGTTTAGGTATATTAACAAAATTTGATATAATGCCGCCTTTGCTTCTTTTGGCGGAGTATAGCGCAGCCTGATTAGCGCGCACCCTTGGGGTGGGTGAGGTCGTGGGTTTGAATCCCGCTACTCCGACCATTTCTTTTACTTCAAGCCTTAATAGAATCCTAAAAAATATTTTGTGGTTTTATGCAGATAGTAGCAAAGATTTTATCTGTTTTGATTTAAGCTTATCAGCCCAAGCTAATGGACTAATGAAAAGAAATAAACAAGGTGGGCTTGTTATTGGTGCAAATAAAACTGGTGGAATGGGGAAAGCGTTTTAGTTTTGTTTGACACATTCCTTAATTGTTTCTAGTGATGGCAACTCTAATTCCGCATTCTTTCCTTGTGAAATATCAATCATTGATTGGATAGATATATGATAAGGATTTTTAATTTGCCATACAGAAACTTTGTCATTTTTTTGTTTGCTGCTTTATGTCATCAAGCCCCTCGAGATACTTGTTGTTAGACTGGGTGTTTTTGTGTTCTTCACACAGCTTACCATTATTTGCAAGAAATTTGTGGTAGTTTTCTTGCATCAAAATCAAGTCCTCATATAGAGGATTTTGCTTCTCCTTTAAAAGGGCTATTTCCTCACTAATTGCTTTATCCATATTTTCTGTTTTAATGCCATCTTGCAGTGTTTTAGGCATAATTATGTTCTCTAAAAATAATTTCTAAAGCTTCCTATCTCTTTGCTTCCGAAGATGAAGGCATCATTAGAAAGGTTGCTACAAGAAAAAATCCTATCAAACCAAAAAACACCCACACAAAAGCTCTAATCTTTTTTTTGTGCAGTCTTCTTATCACTGCTCAACACATCTGCTAAAAATAAAGTCTCTAACCAACTCATTTTCTTATCTCCTTTTTGTTTTTACTTAGCGATATTATATACACAATGTAAATGCAGATTCAAATAAAAAAAAGAAAACACAGCAAGAAAGCAATATAAATGATTAAAATCCGAAAGAATCTAGATTCTAGGAATGCAAATTGCTTTAAAATCTCGCAAAATATGTAAAAGTGTATAGAATCTTAAGTAGCAAGGACGCGAAATGAGACAGGTTGAGCTAAGTCAATTTAGGCTAAATCAAAGGTTAAACCAAGTAAAACTAAGCAAGATAAAACTCGTTCTTATAGCCTTTTGGCTGATGTTTGGAATCTCCGCTCTATATGGGCAAAAAATAAGCCAAATCGCCCAAGTTGTCGGCATTAGAGATAATAGCCTTGTAGGCTATGGGCTTGTGATAGGGCTAAATGGTACAGGCGATAAGAGCGGATCAAAATTCACAATGCAAAGTATTGCCAATATGCTGGAAAGTGTCAATGTCAAGCTTTCAGCAAATGATATTAAGTCTAAAAATGTCGCCGCGGTTATGGTAACGGCTTCTTTGCCACCTTTTGCACGGCAGGGCGATAAGCTTGATATTTTAGTCTCTTCCATCGGTGATGCGAAATCTATTAGCGGTGGCACACTTGTGATGACACCCCTTACCGGAGTTGATGGCAATATCTATGCTCTAGCTCAAGGCAATATCACAATGGGAGAAAGTGGGAGTGTATTATCGGGTAGAATCATAGGTGGGGCGAGTGTGGAGCGTGAGATAAACTATAATCTTTATAATCAAGAAAATGCCACTCTAAGCCTTAAAAGCTCACATTTACAAAATGCCATAAAGATTCAGCAAACGCTTAATAGCGTGTTTTCTGATGCGATAGCGGTGGCTGTGGATGCAAGGACTATCAAACTTAAAAAGCCAGAGAATCTTAGTATGGTGGAGTTTCTAGCCCTTGTGGAAGAAGTAGAGATAGACTACTCACGCAAGGAAAAAATCATTATAGATGAGAAAACCGGCACGATTGTAGCGGGAGTTGGCATTAGTATTGATCCTGTGGTGGTAACGCACGGCGATATTACGATTAAAATCTCTGATGAGATTTTAGAAGATCCAGAGGCGACAAAGCTAGATAATGATATTTTAATGAGTAAGTCCCAAGGCACAATCGCTAGTGTAAATGGCACAAAGCCCACGGTTTCAAGCGTTGTTAAGGCTTTACAAAAAATGGGTGCGACACCTAAAAATATCATCTCTATCCTTGAAAATATTAAAAAATCCGGTGCATTGCGTGCGGATATTGAAGTGATGTAAGATTTGAAGCTAAAGGCTGAAATCAAGTTTTAAAATGATATAAGGAGTGAAAAAATGAATGTAGATACTTCTATGGCGTTAATGAATTTTCACAAAGCTAAAGATTCTAATAAATTGCGTGTAGATTCAGCGGATTTACAAGGGGAGGACGCAAAACTAAGGGAGCAGACAGATAATTTTGAATCTTTGCTTTTAAAGATTATGTTAGAACAAGCGATAAAAAATGATGATACACTTTATCCTAAACAGGCTGGGAGTGATATTTACCACTCAATGTATATTGATAACTTAAGCCAAGAGCTAAGCGGGAGCTTTGGGTATAGTGAGCTACTTTTTAACTTCCTAAAAGAGCAGCAAAATCAAGGCAAGGTAAAGCCAAATCCCACCACAAAACTAACTAATGGAGTAAAGAATCCTTATGGATAATCAAAATATCATAAGCCCAGAGATTTTACAGCATTTAAGCAGTGATGATAAAAGTGTCCTGCTTGAATCTTTAGCCACACTCATACAAAGCACCTATGGCACAGAGCAGGAGTTTAAAAAGCTTCAAAGTGATTTTAATGCGTTAAAAGCCTTGTATGAGTGGGTTTTAGAGCTGATACCTCAAGCGGTGTGGGTGCTAGAATCTGATAAGAGTGTGTTTTATCAAAATGAGCACGCAAATAAGCTAAAATCAATGCTACCAAGTATTATCAACCTGCAAGAAGGCGAACACGAGGTGGAATTTGAAGGGCAGTTTTATCTCTTACAAAATAATAGAAAAAATGATAAACAAGTGATGAGTGCGACACATATCACTAACCAAAAGCGACAAGAGCGACTAGCCTCTATGGGGCAAGTCTCCGCACATCTAGCACACGAGATACGCAATCCAATCGGTTCAATCTCACTTTTGACTTCAAGCCTACTTAAAAGGGGTGATGAGCAGATAAAACCGCTTGTGTTTGAGATGAAAAAGGCACTTTGGCGAGTGGAGCGACTCATCAATGCGACTTTGCTTTTTACAAAAGGTGTGAATCCAAATAGGCAGATTCACGCTCTGATTGATTTTGAATCTGATTTATATGATAGTGTTGGGTATTATACTTATTCAAAGCCTATTGAGTTTAGTTTTAAGCTTTGTGATGGCGATGTGAGTGAGATTCTAGCGGATTTTGATTTATTAAGTATTGTGCTACAAAATTTCTTATCAAATGCCATTGATGCTATTGAAGCGGGGGAGTGTGAAGCGGGGCAAGTGAGTATTACTTTTAGCGATGAGAGTGATTTTTGGTGCTTTAGTATCAGTGATAATGGCGTGGGGATTAAAGATAAAAATATTTTGTTTGAGCCATTTAAAACAACAAAGCTAAAGGGCAATGGGCTTGGCTTGGCGTTGTGTCAGCAGATAGTGGTAGCACATAATGGAAGCATTGAATTACAAGATTCACAAGAGACAAAAACCTTTTTTGTTAAAATTGCCAAAAACTAAACTTTATATTGTTATAATGCGTGGAAACAGCAGAAAGTAGAATCTGCATTGTCTTTTTAGTGCTTTCAAGGGAGTTTGATTCTTGTGCGTCGTCATTTTGCAAGTGTGGATTTTGCAGGTTTGGACTAGTGCTTCGCACGAGTGTGGCTTTGCCACTGCATATATCTCAATAAACTTCTCGCACAAGAATCTGCACAACCCTTGAAATTATCTAAAAATACTTCCACAGTAGACATTTTGGATTTTTTAGAATCTAGTATCTTCTAAAGGGTGGCAATATGAGCAATCTTAGCATTTTCAAAATCGGTGTAGGTCCTTCAAGCTCTCATACACTTGGACCGATGTTGGCTGGGAATTTATTTTGTGAGCGAGTAGATTCTAAAAGAGAATCTGTAAAAAGAGTGGAGATTATTCTTTATGGCTCTTTGTCATTGACAGGCAGGGGGCATTTGAGTGATAAGGCTATCCTTTGGGGCTTAAGCGATTTAAAAGCACAAACTATCACCGCAGAGCTTCAGCATAAGATCATAAATGACTGCTTACAGGGGCAGATTCTAAATCTGTGTGGAAAAAAACAAATAAGTTTTAACTATGAAAAGGATTTGATTTTTTCACAAGAGTTTTTGCCACTCCACGAAAATGCCCTAAAAATCACCGCTTTTGATGAAAATGCTAAGATTATAGAATCTCAAGTGTATTATTCCACAGGTGGCGGATTTGTCGCTACACAAGATGAGCTAGAGTCTCATTTACAAGGGGGGATTAGAGCAGAATCTCACTTTGCCTTAGAGATTGATAATGCTTCACATTTATTGGAGCTTTGTGAAAAGAAAAATAAGAATCTCGCTCAAATATCGCTAGAGTATGAGTTGCAGTTTCACACACAAGAGCATATCTCACGCTATTGCCAAGAGATTTGGGGGGTGATGGAAGATTCTTATCATCGTGGGTGCAATCCACAAAGTTTAGAATTACCCGGCAAAATACACTTACACCGCAGGGCAAAGGGGCTAAGTGAGCGATTAAAACCAACGACTGATCCTTTTGGGATTATTGATTATGTTTCATTGTATGCTATTGCTATTGCTGAAGAGAATGCTGCGGGGGGCAAGGTTGTTACCGCACCGACAAATGGGGCTTGTGCGGTGATACCTGCTGTCATTTTATATCTTAAAAATCATACCATAGGCTTTAATGACAAATTGATTGAAGATTTTTTGCTCTCTGCTATGCTGATTGGCTCATTGTATAAAAGGAATGCGTCAATTAGCGGTGCGGAAGCTGGGTGTCAAGCGGAGATTGGCTCGGCTAGTTCTATGGCAGCAGCCGCTATGGCAACAACCCTTGGAGCAGATGCAAATAAGGCGTGTAATGCTGCGGAGATTGCTATGGAGCATCATTTGGGGCTGACTTGCGATCCTGTAGGTGGGCTTGTGCAAGTGCCTTGTATTGAACGGAATGCCTTTGGGGCGATTAAGGCTATTAGTGCGGTGCGGATTGCGATGGGTAGGACTTCTAAGCCGATTGTGGGGCTTGATGAGATTATCTCTACAATGTATCAAACCGGCAAGGATATGAATCGCAAATATAAAGAAACCTCGCTTGGTGGCTTGGCAAAGACGCTTTCAAGCGTGTGCTGATGTGATAAAAATGGGCTGAAAAATATAGAATCTAGAATCTAAGGGGAATATATGCGTATTACAAAAATTGCAGCGGCAAAGAGATTTGAGCTAGAATTTGATAGTATTGCCACGGATAAGTCAATCTCGCATCGTGGGGCGATGTTTGCCCTTTTGGCAAATGCGCCTTGTGAGATAAAGGGATTTTTAGAAGGGGAGGATACGCTGCATACTTTAGAGATTGCTAAGAATCTAGGGCTTGTGGTGGAAAAAAGGGGGGATATACTTCACCTTACCCCGCCAAAAGGAGGGTTGCAAGAGCCAAAGCAAGTGCTTGATTGTGGTAATGCAGGGACAGGAATGCGGCTGTATGTGGGGCTTTTAAGCGGAGTAAAGGGGCATTTTGTCTTAAGCGGTGATGAGTATTTAAATGCACGCCCTATGGGGAGAGTGATTGAGCCTTTAAGTGCCATTGGGGCGGATATTAGGGGGAGAGAGCAGAATAAATACGCTCCTTTAAGCATACAAGGAGCAAGGTTAAAAAGTTTTAATTATCAAAGCAAAATTGCTTCAGCTCAAGTCAAAAGTGCGATGATTTTAGCCGGATTACGCACAGAGGGTAAATGCAGATTCTATGAGCCGCTTTTAAGTCGCAATCACACGGAGAATATGCTCAAAGGTATGGGTGTGAAAATACAAGGGCGTGAGATTCAAAGCGGGACAAATGCGGTGGATGGCTATGAGGTGGAGTTTGAAGGCTCTTGTAAAAAATTAGAATCTTTTAAGCTTGAAGTCCCAGCCGATCCTTCAAGTGCGTTTTTCTTCGCTGTGGCGGCGTGTGTGCTAGAATCAAAGGTGCTGTTAAAAAATGTGTTGCTCAATAAAACGCGCATTGAGGCTTTTAAGATTCTAGAATCTATGGGGGCAAAAGTGAGCTATAATGTGAGAAGCTCACTATATGAAGAGATTGGCGATATTGAAGTGCAAGGGGGGCGATTACAAGCAGTTCAAGTGGATAAAAATATCGCGTGGCTTATTGATGAGCTTCCAGCTCTTGGTGTGTGTTTTGCTTTAGCAAAGGGGCGGAGTGAAGTGCGGAATGCTAAGGAGCTAAGGGTAAAAGAGAGTGATAGAATCCTAGCTACTATTACAAATTTGCGTGCTATGGGAATAGAATGTGAGGAATTTGAAGATGGCTTTAGTGTGAATGGTGGGGAGTTAAAAAGAGCTAGAGTTAGCTCTTTTGGCGATCATCGCATTGCGATGAGTTTTGCTATCGCCCAGCTTGTGTGTGGCGGGGAGATTGAAGATAGTGCTTGTATTGATGTGTCATTTCCAAATTTTTTAGAGCTTTTAGGGCAAATTACTGATGTGGAGAATATATAATGGAAGTAAAACTTGCGAAAAAATACGGATTTTGTTTTGGTGTAAAAAGAGCTATTAATATTGCTGAAAAAAACAAACACGCCACGACTTTTGGTCCGCTTATTCATAATGCCAAAGAGATAGAGCGACTGCAGAAAGATTTTAATGTAAGTTTAAGTGAAACTTTAAATCAAGCTCAACAATTTCAAAGTATCATTGTCCGCACGCACGGCATTACAAAGGGTGATTTAGAGACTTTAAAAAATCAGCAGATTCATATCGTTGATGCAACCTGCCCCTTTGTAACAAAGCCACAAAATATTGTGGAAAAGATGTCAAATGAGGGCTATCAAATTGTGATTTTTGGCGATAGTAATCACCCAGAAGTAATGGGTGTGGCGAGTTATGGTGAAGATGTGATTATCGCAGGGAGTGTGGAAGAGCTAGAAAATGTGAAGTTTAAGAAAAAAGTAGCCCTTGTATCCCAAACAACAAAGCAACCTAAGCTTTTTGGCGAGATTACGGCGTTTTTAGCAACAAAAGTGAATGAATGCCGCGTGTTTAATACTATTTGCAATGCGACTTTTGATAATCAATCTGCGGTTGATGAACTAAGCAGAGAAGTAGATGTGATGATTATCGTTGGGGGGAAAAACTCCTCAAACACAAAGCAGCTTTTAAAAATCGCACAAAAATATTGTGAGAATAGCTATTTGGTAGAAGATGAAAATGAGTTAGAAAGGGCGTGGTTTGAAAATAAGAAACTATGTGGAGTGAGTGCGGGAGCTTCTACTCCGGATTGGATTATTCAAAATGTTGTGGCAAAAATAGAACAAATTTAAGAATCTTTTATAACACAATGCCATTCTTAAGCTATGGCAAGGTTTGCTTTGGTAGAATAAGCGGATTTTAATTTTAAAAAGGTAAAGGGCGTCAATGTTAGTAAATTTGGATAATGTAGTCTTGGAAGGCGAAGAAGATTTTGCGGCTATGCTTGAGGCAAGTGAGCGTAGGGTTGTAAGTGGAGCAATGCAGACAGGCGAGATTGTAGCGATAAATGATGAATATGCTATGGTGGCTGTGCCGAATGAAAAGATAGAGGCTTCGCTGCGACTAAGTGAGATTCAAGATGAGAATGGAAAACTGCTTTTTAACAAGGGCGATAAGATTGAGGTATTTGTAACTTCTGGGCGAGGCAGACCAAGTGCGTCTTATAAAAAGGCGTTGAAAATGCACAAGATTGTTGAGAAAATCGCGGAGTTAGCAGATGATTATAAGGATAAAGTCATTGAAGCAAAAGTTATTAAGAAAAATAAGGGTGGCTTTATTTTGGAATATGATGGTGTAGATGTGTTTATGCCACGCCGAGATTCTGCTGTGCGCGAAGATGATAAGGCTATTGGTAAAACTTACAAAGTAGCGATTGTGAATCTTGATAAAGAGAATAATTCTATTGTGGTTTCACGCAAGAGATTTTTTGAGCTTGATGATGTGAATCGTCAAAATATGAGTAGTAAGTTCCTTGAAAATGATGGTGTGCAAAATGGCGTAGTGGCTAAGATTGCTCCTTTTGGTATTTTTGTTGATATTGGTGGGATTGAGGGATTGGTGCATTACACAGAGCTTAGCCATAAGGGACCTGTGAATCCGGCAAAGAACTTTAAAGAGGGCGATGCTGTTGTTGTCAAAGTGCTAGGCTATGATGAGAAAAAACGCAGACTTTCACTCTCTATGAAAGCCTTAGGTGATGACCCTTGGAAAGAGATAGAAAAAGAGCTTGAAGTAGGCTATGCGATTAAGGTGAGTGTAAGCAATATTGAAGCGTATGGGGCATTTGTAGATTTGGGAAATGATATTGAAGGATTCTTGCATATCTCTGAAATTTCTTGGGATAAGAATATCAAGCACCCTTCGCAATATTTGAGCGTGGGACAAGAGATTGATGTTGAGATTATTGAGATTGACACAGAGAGTAAAAGACTGCGTGTGTCATTGAAGCGTTTGCTTGATAAGCCTTTTGCTAAGTTTGCCAAAACGCACCAAGTGGGCGAGGTTATCAAGGGTAAAATCGCTACGCTAACTGATTTTGGAGCTTTTGTAAAGCTTGATGGCGTTGATGGATTATTGCATAATGAAGATGCGTTTTGGGATAAAGAGTTAAAATGTAAGAATGAATTTAAAGTTGGCGATGAGATTGAGGTAAAAATCATTAAGATTGATAAGGAAAATGAGCGTATCTCTCTCTCTAAAAAACTTCTAGATCATTCTCCGGCTAAAGAGTTTGCAAAAACGCATAAGGTTGATGATGTTGTAAATGCAAAAGTCATTGATGTGAAAGATTTTGGCGTGTTTGTGAAGATTGATGAGATGGAAGCCCTTATCCGCAATGATGATATTTATCCGCTTAAAAAAGATGAGATTGTTTCAGGGCAAGAGATAGAGTGTGTTATCACTCATATTGATGAAGAGAATAACAAAGTAAGAGCGTCTATCAAGCGACTTGAGCGACAAAAAGAAAAGGAAACGCTCAAGGCTTTTAATGCTGAAGAGAAAATTACACTTGGCGATAAGCTTAAAAATCGCCTTTAGGAGATAAATAGGCAATGAAAAAGCTAGCATTTATTGCAGGGCTTTTAGCGGTTTTGAGTGGGGCAATTTATGGTGTGTTGTATTTTGATAGAATCTCTGTTGCCCCAAACCCTCAAACTCAACCTGTTGAGTTTCCAAAGACTAGCACAAATGAGATGAAGCAAGATGAAAGTTGGCTTAGCTCACTGGCTGATAGTGACGAGTTGCCTTATGCGTATCCAGCTACGGAGCTAAGTGTGCGGTTTGATTTTGCGGATGCAGATTCTAAACGCGGTATGCCTTCTTCAATTAGCATTAATGATTTAGATGAGTATAAATTTGCTTGTGTGAAGCAGGTGTTGCGACAAAACAATATAGAATCTGCCTATTATAAGTCAGGAGATAACCTTAAGCTTATGGTATTTTTGACAGATGAGGCCATGTATGAAAAGCTTTTGACGGATTTAAAATACTATCGTCTTAGTTTCAGTGTGCAGTAATCAAAACAAAAGGAGTGTGTTATGAAGTATAAAATCATTGTGTGTGATCATATTCATCAAAGTGGCCTTGATTTGCTTTTGGCTCAAAATGATGTTGAAATGGAGAATCTCGCTTTTATTCCAAAAGATGAGCTACTTGGTAAAATCGCAAATGCTGATGTTGTGATTACGCGAAGTTCAACTGATGTTGATGAGAAGTTTTTAGAATCTTCTGGGCAGATACGGGCAGTTGTGCGTGCTGGTGTGGGCGTAGATAATGTGGATATTGATGGCTGCTCACGCAAGGGTATTGTTGTGATGAATGTGCCTACGGCAAATACTATTGCGGCAGTAGAGCTTACAATGGCACATTTGATTAACGCTGTGCGTAACTTCCCCGGAGCCAACACACAGCTTAAGAATGAAAGAAAATGGAAGCGTGAAGATTGGTATGGTATTGAACTCAAAGGTAAAAAGCTAGGAATCATCGGCTTTGGGAATATCGGTAGTCGCGTAAGTATTAGGGCGAAGGCTTTTGAAATGGAAGTCTTAGCGTATGATCCTTATATCCTGCCTTCAAAGGCTACGGATTTAGGTGTCAATTACACGACAAATTTTGATGAGATTCTCTCCTGTGATATTATCACAATCCACACGCCTAAAAATGCTGAAACAAAAAATATGATTACCTCCAAGCAAATTGAAAAAATGAAAGATGGCGTGATTTTAATAAATTGTGCTAGGGGTGGGCTATATAATGAAAAGGATTTGTATGCGGGATTAGAATCTGGCAAGATTAAATGGGCTGGGATTGATGTGTTTGACAAAGAACCGGCTATTGATAATGCCTTGCTTAATCTGCCAAATGTGTATGTAACGCCACATATCGGGGCTAATACTTTAGAATCCCAAGAGCAAATCGCCATTCAAGCCGCACAAGCTGCCATTGAAGCAGCAAGAGGCTCAAGCTATCCAAATGCACTTAATCTCCCGGTTAAAGAAAATGAGCTGCCAAAAATGGTAAAGCCCTACCTTGAGCTTATGCAAAAGCTTGGATTCTTAGCCGTGCAGGCAAATAAGGGCGTGATTACTTCCATTGCCATAGAGACACAAGGCGAGATAAGCGAGTATGCAGATTCATTGCAAACCTTTGGGCTTGTAGGGGCATTAAATGCAAGTTTGGGCGATAAGATAAACTATGTCAATGCCCCATTTGTGGCTAAAGAGCGGGGTATTGAGCTAAAGACAATTTGTAAAAAGCAAAGTGAGACTTATAAAAATCACATTTCTATCACGCTTAGCACACAAAATGAGAGCATTAGCTTAAGCGGAGCGGTATTTGAAGATAGGCATTTGCGTATTACTTCTATTAACCAATTTCAGTTTGACATTGAGCCAAAGGGCAAGATGATATTTTTCAAAAATACCGATGTGCCGGGCGTTGTGGGGCTTGTTGGAAGTATTTTGGGGAATTATAAGGTCAATATTGCCGATTTTCGCCTTGCTAGGCAAAATAAAGAGGCAATGGCGGTTATTCTTGTGGATTCAGATGTGCCAAATGAGGCAATTAATGAGCTTGAAGCAATTCCTGCGTGTCTTGGTGTAAAGATTGTAAATGTATAGAATCTAAGGATAATTTTTGAAAAATGATTATATTCACATCACAGGGGCAAGGGAAAATAATCTTAAAAACATCAATTTGAGTATCCCTAAAAATCAGCTTGTTGTTTTTACCGGGCTTTCAGGCTCTGGTAAATCAACTCTAGCATTTGACACGCTTTATGCTGAAGGGCAAAGGCGATATATAGAATCGCTTTCAAGCTATGCTCGGCAGTTTTTGGATAAGGTGGGGAAGCCAAATGTTGATAAGATTGAAGGGCTAACACCTGCTATTGCCATTGATCAAAAAACTACAAGTAAAAATCCACGCTCCACGGTTGGCACGATTACAGAGATTTATGATTATTTGCGTTTGCTGTATGCGAGGGTTGGGATTCAGCATTGTCATTTATGTGGTGAATCTATTTCGCAAATGAGTCAAACGGATATTATTGAGCAGATTCTCTCTTTGCCTAAAGATTCAAGGCTCATACTTCTAGCACCCATTGTGAAAGAGAAAAAGGGCAGTTTTGCTGATAAAATAGAATCTTTGCGGCAAAAGGGCTATGTCCGCGCAATGGTAGATGGTGTGATGGTGCGGCTTGATGAGGAAATTGAACTTGCCAAGCATAAAAAGCACACGATTAAGGTTGTCATTGATAGGGTAACAAACACAGATGAGAATACATCACGCATCGCACAAGGTGTGGAAAAGGCGTTGAAAGAATCTTATGGCGAGGTGGAAGTAGAGCTTGTGAGTGAGAAAAAAATCTTGCATTATTCAGAGCATTTTGCGTGTTTTAAATGTAAAGTGAGCTTTGAAGAGCTAGAGCCACTTGGCTTTTCTTTTAACTCGCCAAAGGGTGCGTGTGAGGACTGCTCTGGGCTTGGGGCAAAGTATGCTATTGATATTAAAAAGATTTTAGATAAATCTCAACCACTCAATAAAGGTGGGATAAAAATCATTTTTGGCTTTAATCGCAACTATTATGCCGAGCTTTTTTATGCTCTGTGTAAGAGTGCTAAGATTAATCCAGATTCAAGTTTTGAAGAGCTAAGCAGCACACAACAAAGCATACTCCTTTATGGGCGAGAAGAGGAAGTGGAAATCACTTGGCGTTCAAGTAAATTAAAGCGTCCTTGGAAGGGGATTTTGCAAATTGCGTATGATATGTTTAAAGATGATAAAGAGCTAGGCGATTATACAACAGAAAAGGTGTGTCAAAAATGTAATGGACATCGCCTAAAGCCTGAATCTTTAAGCGTAAAAGTTGCAGGGTTTGGTATAGGGGATATTATCAGTCTGCCTATTGAAAAGGTGTATGAGTTTTTTAATGATAGCTCACATTTTGCCTATTTAGATTCTCAAAAAAGCTTCATCGCAGAGCCTATTTTAAAAGAGATAAGAGAAAGGTTATTTTTTCTCTATGATGTGGGGCTAGGCTATTTGAGTTTGGGGCGTGATGCAAGAAGCATTAGCGGGGGAGAATCTCAACGCATTCGCATTGCTAGTCAAATCGGCAGTGGGCTTACAGGCGTGATGTATGTGCTTGATGAGCCTAGCATTGGACTGCACGAGCGAGATACCTTGCGGCTTATTAAAACCTTGCGGAGTTTGCAGGAAAAGGGCAATAGTGTTATTGTGGTAGAACACGACAAAGAGACGATTTTAAATGCGGATTATATTGTAGATATTGGACCAGAAGCGGGACTGCGTGGAGGGGAAGTTGTCTTTAGCGGTGATGTTAAGGCATTATTAGAATCTCACACGCTGACAGCGGAGTATGTCAAAGGAGAGCGGATTATTGAGTATCCGCATAAACGGAAGACTACGCATTGGCTAGGTATCAAAAATGTCAGCATTAATAATATTCACTCACTTAGCACCAAGATTCCATTATCGCAGTTTGTGTGCGTAACGGGGGTGAGTGGGAGCGGAAAAAGCTCTCTTATTTTACAAACGCTTTTGCCTGTGGCACAAGAGCTTTTAAACAATGCTAAAAAAGTGCAAAAATGCGATGGCGTTGAGATTGTGGGCTTAGAGCATTTAGACAAAGTCATTTATTTAGATCAAAGCCCTATTGGACGCACTCCGCGTAGTAATCCAGCCACTTACACGCATCTTATGGACGATATACGCTCTTTGTTTGCTGAGGTTAAAGAATCTAAGATTCGCGGCTATGGGGCGGGGCGATTTAGCTTTAATGTCAAAGGTGGGCGATGTGAGAAATGCCAAGGGGAAGGGGAGATTAAGATTGAAATGCACTTTTTGCCAGATATTATGGTGAAATGTGATATGTGCCAAGGGGCGAAATACAATCCCCAAACGCTTGAGATTACCTATAAGGGCAAGAATATCGCTGATGTGTTAAGTATGAGTGTTGAATCTGCGTTGGAATTTTTTGCTAAAGTGCCAAAGATTGCTTCGCGTTTGCAAACTTTGCAAGATGTGGGGCTAGGCTATATTACACTAGGGCAGAATGCCATTACACTAAGCGGTGGGGAAGCTCAAAGGATAAAACTTGCAAAAGAGCTTAGTCGCAAGGACACAGGCAAAACACTCTATGTGCTTGATGAGCCAACCACGGGATTACATTTTGCCGATGTGGATAGACTTACAAAGGTGCTACATCATTTGGTGGATTTGGGCAATTCTGTTATTGTTATTGAACATAATTTAGATATGATTAAAAATGCGGATTATATCCTTGATATTGGTCCAGAAGGTGGAGCAGGGGGCGGCAAAGTCGTGGATAGTGGCTCTGTGGAGCAGATTGTCAAAAATCATTCAAAAAGTGGCAGTTATACGGGCAAATATCTAGCCTTGGAATTAGAGCGTGATAAAAAATATAAAAAACAAAAGGAAAAAAATGAAATTTGATGTAATCTTTGGTGGCGTGAGCTTTGAGCACGAGATTAGCATTGTGAGTGCGGTGGCGTTAAAAAAGGTGCTAGGGGAGAGAATATCAAATTTTATTTTTTTAGATTCTTTGCATAGATTCTACCTTATTCCCGCAACGCTAATGAAGTCTAAAACTTTTAGTTCAGGGGAGTATAAAAAATGCACAGAGATTTTTTTGCAAAGGAGTTCATTTGTAAAAAAATCTCTTTTTGGCTTTAAGGCGATTATCCCAAATACGCTTATTAGCCTTATACACGGAGCAGATGGAGAAGATGGCAGTATGAGTGCGTTGCTTGATTTTTATCATATTCCTTTTATTGGTCCGCGTATAGAATCTAGTGTGATGAGTTTTAACAAGGCTTTGACAAAGATTTACGCACAATCAAGGGGCGTGAAAGTGTTAGATCATGAGATACTCACTCGCAATAGCCCTAATCCCACTTTGCCCTATCCTTTGATTTTAAAGCCATCTCGCCTTGGAAGCTCCATAGGTGTAAGTGTAGTAAATAAAGAAGATGAGCTAGAATATGCTAAAGATTTAGCATTTGAGTATGATGATAGTATTGTGGTGGAGTGCTTTAAAAGCGGTGTGAAAGAATATAATTTGGCTGGGTGCAAGATAGGTGATGAGTTTAGATTCTCTATCGTAGAAGAGCCAAGTAAGAAAGAAATGCTAGATTTTGAAAATAAATATTTGGACTTTTCTCGCACAGCACAGGTTTTGAAAGCTGATATTAGCCAAGAGCTTGAAAAGCAGATTCAGCAAAATTTTGCCAAACTTTATGAAAACGCTTTTGAGGGGGCGTTGATCCGTTGTGATTTTTTTGTGATTGATAATGAAGTGTATTTGAATGAGATTAATCCCATTCCGGGGTCTATGGCGAATTATTTATTTGAAGATTTTGCTTGTGTGCTTGAATCTTTGGCTCATAATTTGCCAAAAAAACATTCTATCAAGGTAAGCTATAAATATATTGAACGCATTCATCACGCAAAAGGAAAGTAATCTATGGCACAAAGGCGGATAGAGTATCAGGGGAATATCTTTGATATAAGCTATGAGATAATAAAGCCAAATTTAGAATCTTGCTCTTTAGAATCTCAAGATTCACCGCCTATGATGCTATTTTTACACGGCTGGGGGAGTAATAAAGACTTGATGAAAATTGCCTTTAGCAAGTGTTTTAGGGAGTTTTGTCATATTTATGTAGATATGCCCGGCTTTGGCAATAGCCCTAATGAGAAGCCTTTACATACGCAGGATTATGCCAATATAATACAGAAGTTTATGCGGGAAGTGGCTAAAATAGAAGCGAGTGAATGCGTGATTGTAGGGCATAGCTTTGGCGGTAAGGTAGCGACTTTGTGTCAGCCAAAAGAGATGATTTTACTCTCATCTGCTGGAATCATCGTGCCAAAGCCTTTGAAAGTGCGTTTTAAAATCGCTTTAACTAAGATAATGGGAAAACTAGGGCTTAGGAGTATAGGCAAGGTATTCCGCTCAAGCGATGTAAGTGCGATGAATGAAGGAATGTATCAAACTTTTAAAAATGTCGTTGATGAGGATTTTTCAGGGGAGTTTAGCTCGTATGGCGGGGTAGCGAGTATTTTTTGGGGAGAATCTGATAAGGCTACACCGCTTTTTTGTGGAGAGAAAATCGCAGGTTTAATAAAGCAAAGTAGATTTTTTCCAATGCAAGGTGATCACTACTTTTTTTTAAAGCAAGGTTTGGAAGTGGAGCGATTATATAGGAGCAAGTGTGAAACAAAGTAGGCAGTTTTTAGTTTTTGGCAAGGTGCAGGGTGTGGGATTCCGCCGTTTTGTGAAAGCAAAGGTTGATGTAATTAATGAAGAAGAGATGAAAATAAGTGGCTATGTGTGTAACCTTAGCGATGGCAGTGTGCGTGTTGTCGCACAAGGAAGCAAGGAAGATTTACAAAAACTCTATGAGATTTTGAGTGTTGGCACGATTAAAAGTGAAGTGTCGCATATAGAAGTAAGTGATGTTGCGAAGGCAGAATTTGATAGTTTTGAGATTCTAAGATAAGGAGAAAATAATGGATATGCAAATCATTGATACGATAGCACAATGGGCATTTGCACTATGTCTAGCATATTATGGAATGACGAATTTGCAGTGGTATAATTATAGTTTTAAAAGAGTGCTGTTTATGCACCATAAACGCTCTTGGCATTTGTATTATTTTATTCTTCCCTTGGTTGTTTATGTTGGCGGATTTTTTGTGCTTAGCCCTTGGGGTGATTATATCCTTGTGAGTTTGAGCTTGGTGTATTTTATCGCTCTTGTGGTTTGGGCTATAAAGCTTGATAAAAGGCTTAATTTCACGCCTCGTGTTGTGAAATTTTTTGTGATCTTTTTTATCTTTATGGCTTTAAATGAATCTTTGTGCTATATGCTTGATATTGAGAGTGGATTGCTTGATTTAATGCCTCTCATCTTTGCGAGTGTGATTTCAAAAATATATGAAAATGTTTTGCTTAATCGCTACATCGTCCTTGCGAAAGAGAAGCTTGATATTATGTCGCGTCTTATTATCATCGGCGTAACAGGGAGCTATGGCAAAACGAGTATGAAAAACTTTCTCACACAGATTCTAAAAGAAAAGTATCGTGTGTATGCCACGCCGCGTAGTGTCAATACGCACACAGGCATTGTGGCTGATATTAATAATAACCTTGATTACACCACAGAGATTTACATCACTGAAGCTGGGGCGCGTTTGAAAGGTGATATTGCTTTGATTAGTGAGTTTATTAATCCGCATTATGCTGTGATAGGCGAAGTAGGGGAGCAGCATTTAGAGTATTTTAAAAGTTTAGAAAATATTGTTGAGACAAAATTTGAGTTATTGCAAAGCAAAAGGCTCAAAAAAGCTTTTGTGTTTAAAGATAATCTAAAACCGCAGAATCTTGATAATGCCCTTGCTAAAAAAATCACATATTTTCCTGAAAATGTGCGAAATGTAGAGGCAAACCTTGAAGGCACAAGCTTTGATCTATTTATTAAAAATGAATGGCATCGCTTTGACACAATGGTGCTAGGGCAGTTTAATGTTGTGAATCTAAGTGCGGCGATTTATATGGGGGTTGAGCTTGGGCTTAGGGTGGAGGAGATTCAAAAAGCGGTGAAAAGGATTGAGCCAATCCCGCATAGGCTCAATAAGATTCAAACAAATCAAAAGCTCATTATTGATGATGGCTTTAATGGGAATCTTAAGGGTATGAAGGAAGCTATAAGGCTTTCTTCACTCTATGAAGGACGCAAGATCATCGTAACACCCGGCATTGTGGAAAGCACAAAGGAGGCAAATATTGAACTTGCAAAAGCCATTGATGAAGTCTTTGATATTGCGATTATCACGGGAGAGTTGAATGCTAGGACACTTGCTGATAACATACACAACACGCAAAAAATTATTATTAAAGATAAGTCTATGCTTGAAGATATGCTGAAATCCTGCTCTCAACCGCATGATTTGGTGCTGTTTAGTAATGACGCACCAAGCTATATTTGAGATTCTGTAAGATTTTGCAAGATTCTGTATGTAAGGGGTAAAGAATGGATAGAATCTACGCACCTTGGAGGAGTGAATATTTTGGCTCTTGCATTGAGGGGTGCGTGTTTTGCCATATTGCCAACAATCCGCAAGATGATGAGAAAAATCGTGTAATCTATCGTGATGATTTTGTCTTTGGTGTTATGAATCTTTACCCCTACACACCCGGGCATTTTATGCTTTTGCCTTTGTCCCATTGCGATTCCCCAGAGAAATTGCCTCTTGAAGTGTGGCTTCATCTACACACACTTTCACATAAGGCGATGTCTGTGCTGTATGAGTATGGTGCACAAGGGGTAAATATGGGGATAAATATCAAAAAAGCAGGTGGAGCTGGAATCCCAGAGCATTTACATATACATTTTGTGCCACGATATGTAGGCGATACAAATTTTATTACAAGCATAGCTGATACTCGCACTTATGGAATGGATTTTGATTCTATCTATCAAAAGATTAAAGCTTTAAGCAAAAAGCATTTGAATCCTGCGGGACAAGCTTGAGATAAATATAGAGAGAAAATAAAAGGAGCAAAAATGAGAATCTACTTAGCAATATTAGCCATTATTGTAAGTCTAAGCTATGGGGCAAATGATAGATATAATTATTTGCTTTTTAGCAATGACTACACAGAGGTGCGTAAGGGCATAAATCTTGGGGCTGACATTGAAGCTAGACTGCGTGGAAGCACACCGCTTTATGATGCGGCAAGGAAAGGGAATCTAGAGATTTTATATCTTTTGATTGAACGCGGAGCTGATGTCAATGCAGTCTCTCACGGCGAGACACCATTGCTTAAGGTTGTGGCTTTGAATAATCTCAAATTTGCTAAAGCATTGATTAGCAAGGGGGCTAAAGTCAAAGTTGCCGATGAGCATTTGGGAAATACGCCCCTGCATTATGCAGTGATGAAAAAGAATCCTGAAATGATAAGCCTTTTACTTTCTAATGGTGCGGATATGTATGCGGAAAATCATAAGGGCGATACACCTGCGCGTTATATTTTAGCTACTCGCTCTCTGCCTGCTGTGAGTATTAAAAATGCTGATATTACGCTCAATGCCTCTTCATTTAATCTTGGGCAAGGAAGCGTGAATATCAGCATTAACAATACAAGCGATAAGTTTGCTACTATTAATTACATTGCATTGTATATCAATGGAGATTTAATCAGCGAAGCGGAAGTGAGCAAAAAGATTCCACCGCGTTCAAATGCATCTGTGGGGAGCTTAAAAATCCCAACTGATACTTATGAGAATATCCGCATTAAAAAATCAGGTGTTACGGATATAAAATATGGTTTTGCGGTGGAATATGACCTTGATGGAAAGGGCGATAGTCTGTATAAAAAGACAAATACAGAATTGCGGCTGTGGTAGATCTAGCCCTAGAATCTTGTTATAGAATCTCGTGAAATTAAAGCAATAATGTAGCAACAATCTCTCCACATTCAAAGCACAAAAGCCACGCAAAAATAGCAAATAAAACGCCACAGATTCTATCAATCACATAAAAAGTCTTTGCATTAATGTAACTTCTTGCTATGTTTGCACTCAAAATCACAAAAACAAAAGCGGCAAAAAGCGAACACCACAATGCCACAAGTCCAAGTTTGATATTTTCATCAACAAAAGGTGTAACCAAAAAGATAAAAAACAAAATAGCCTTAGGATTAGAGACATTAAGGATTAAGCCCTGCAAAAAGCCATCTTTTTTGACATTGTGCGTAGAATCTAGTGTGTAGGGCGTGGCATTTAGCATAGCAAAAGCAAGATAGAGCAAATAGCCTCCACCAACAAAGCTAAGGATAAGCTGAATAATGGGGGTATTAAGCCAATGGCTTAGCCCCACATAAATAATCCCTAGATACAAAAACCACCCACTTGCTATGCCAAAAAGCACTTTAAATCCTTGCAAAATTCCATACCGAAGAGTTGTTTTGAGTGTGAGTAAAATATCAGGTCCGGGTGTGATTGCACCAAAAAAGCCCATAAGGCAAAGAAGAACGATTTTTTCTATACTATCCATAACAAACCTTTGGGAAAAGATAAATGGGTTATTATAGTTCTTTTTGCTTAGGAGTAAGCCTATTTTTAGTCAATTTGGGCTAGAATCCTACCTTTAAAAATCACTTTGTAAAAAATCGTTTTGGAGAGAGAATGGATAGCCTACTAGAAGATAAAAGTGTGGAAGTAAAGATTGATGATTCTATTAAGGAGAGTTATCTTGATTATTCAATGAGTGTTATTGTGGGGCGGGCATTACCAGATGCTAAAGATGGACTAAAGCCGGTGCATAGGAGAATCTTATATGCAATGAATGAGCTAAGCCTCTCTCCCCGTCGCCCTTATAAGAAAAGTGCTAGGATTGTTGGCGATGTGATTGGTAAATACCACCCACACGGCGATACAGCCGTGTATGATGCACTTGTGCGTATGGCACAGGACTTTTCTATGCGACTTGAGCTTGTAGATGGGCAGGGGAACTTTGGCTCCATTGATGGTGATGGTGCGGCGGCTATGCGTTATACTGAAGCACGTATGACAAGTGCGAGTGAAGAAATGCTACGCGATATTGATAAGGACACGGTGGAGTTTGTGCCAAACTATGATAATACGCTAAGTGAGCCAGATGTCCTGCCTAGTAGAATCCCAAATTTGCTTGTAAATGGCTCAAGTGGTATTGCTGTGGGTATGGCGACTTCTATCCCGCCACACCGCATTGATGAGATTATTGACGCACTTATTTTTGTGATTGATAACAACACGCAAAATGTTGATGATGTGCTTGAACTTGTGCAAGGACCGGATTTTCCAACAGGTGGGATTATCTATGGCAAGATGGGAATCTTAGAGGCTTACCGCACTGGGCGAGGTAGAATCCGTGTGCGTGCAAAGGTGCATATTGAAAAAACAAAGACAAAAGATGTGATTGTCATTGATGAAGTGCCTTATCAAGTCAATAAAGCCAAGCTTGTGGAGCAAATATCCGAACTTGCTAAAGAAAAGATTATAGAAGGCATTGCAGAAGTGCGAGATGAAAGCGATAGGGAAGGGATACGCGTAGTCATTGAGCTAAAACGCGATGCGATGAGCGAAATAGTGCTTAATCATCTTTTTAAATCCACCACAATGGAAAGCACCTTTGGAATCATACTTCTTGCAATTAATAACAAAGAGCCAAAGATTTTTAATCTCCTTGAGCTATTGCAGATTTTTATTGCTCATCGCAAGACGATTATTATCCGCCGAAGTATTTTTGAGCTTGAAAAGGCTAAGGCTAGAGCACATATTTTGGAGGGCTTAATCATAGCCCTTGATAATATTGATGAGATTATCCGCATTATTCGTGCGTCAAAAGATACAGAAGAAGCAAAAAATGCGTTAGTAGAGAAGTTTAGTTTAAGTGAGCTACAAGCTAAAGCCATACTTGAAATGCGTTTGCAACGCTTGACAGGGTTAGAGCGAGATAAGATTAATGCGGAATATGCCGAGTTACAAGAACAAATCGCATATTTAGAATCTATCCTTAAAAGTGAAGAAAAGCTAAAAAGTATCGTAAAAGATGAGCTTTTAGAGATAAAAGAAAAGTTTAGCTCCAAACGCAAAACACAGATTGAAGAGGACTATGACAGCATTGATATAGAGGATTTAATCCCAAATGAAAAAGTTGTGGTAACAATGAGTCATCGCGGCTATGTCAAGCGAGTGCTACTTAAAACTTATGAAAAGCAAAATCGTGGTGGTAAAGGTAAGGTTAGCGGGAATACGCACGAAGATGACTTTATTGAATCTTTCTTTGTGGCAAATACGCACGATACGATTATGTTTGTTACTAATAAAGGACAGCTCTATTGGCTCAAAGTCTATAAGATTCCAGAAGCGGGTCGCACAGCCATTGGCAAGGCAGTTGTGAATCTTATTAATCTCTCCCCTGATGAAAAGATTATGGCAACTATCACAACGACTGATTTTAATGATGACAAATCGCTTGTGTTTTTCACTAAAAATGGTATTGTCAAACGCACAAATCTCAAAGAATACAGCAATATCCGCAGTGTGGGGGTAAGGGCGATTAACCTTGATGAGAATGATGAGCTAGTAACCGCACATATCGTAGGCTCAAGTGTCAAAGAGCTATTTATCGCTACACAGCAGGGTATGTGTATCCGCTTTGGTATTGATGAATTGCGAGAGATTGGACGGGTGGGTCGCGGGGTAACGGGCATTAAGTTTAAGGCAAGTGAAGATTGCGTCATTGCGGCAACGACAATCACAAGCGATACAGATAAGCTTTTAACCGTGAGTGAGCAGGGCATTGGTAAGCAAACACTGGCAGGAGAGTATAGGCTACAATCGCGTGCAGGTAAGGGTGTGATTGTAATGAAGCTTACTCCAAAAACGGGCAAACTTGTGAGTGTGGTCAATATCAATGATGAAAATATGGATTTAATGGTGCTGACAAGCTCGGGCAAAATGATACGCGTAGATACCGAAGCCATACGCGAAGCAGGGCGTAATACAAGTGGCGTGAAAATTGTCAATGTTGGTAATGATAAAGTCGCTTACGCCAATGTCTGCCCCAAAGAGCCAAAAGAAGATGATGAAGAAGAGGGATTAACACAAGAAGATTAGTGCGAGAATGGGAGATTCTATGCGTTATAAACTTGTAGCTTGGCTTATGCTTGGGGCTTATGTTTGCGTCTTTGGGGCAAATAAGCTTGATTTACTTCCATATAATGAGCGACTTGATGGGCTAGAAGTTGAGTTGCTTATTTCATACAAAGTTGTTAGTCAAGATAATCTAGCCCAGCGTGAGCGTTACCGCGTGTCGCAAGTAATGCAAGAAAAGAGCGGGTATCATATCACAAAGGAGTGTGAGATTGATGCGAGTAGATATCTTATAATGGACGATATGCCCTATTTCATCTCATCTGTTTTAAAGCAGGAAAAAGAGCAGGTGCTTGAGTGTTTGTATGGATATGAAGTGAATGTGCGTGAAAGCACAAAAGGTAGGAATAACGCCATAAGCTCAAAAGTCAGCCTTGAGATAGCTCCAACAAGGATTAGGGCAAAGCTTGTTGATAAAAGCATAGTGATGTATATTTTAGCCAAGGGGGAGAGATGAAAATTGCCATTATAGAAGATGATATTAATTATAGAAAGTCCTTAGAGACAGCCTTTGAAGACTATCCGCAATATGAGATTGTAAGTTTTAAGAATCCAAAAGATGCCCTAAAAAAGCTTGATGATAGTTTTCATCTCGTGATTACTGATATTAATATGCCCCAAATGGACGGACTAAGCTTTTTGCAAGAGCTAAATGGGCGATATGAAGCCATTGTTATCACAGGTAATGCCTCTGTGCAAAATGCGATTAAGTCTATCCGCTTGGGTGTGAAAGATTTTCTTGTTAAAGGTTTTGAGATAGAAGCACTCATTGAAGCCATAGAGCGAAGTCATAAAGTGCATACAATCACGCAAAACCCCACAAAGCCCCAAGATTCTACAAATGTCCACAAATCCCAGAAACCTACTAAAGATTTTATCTCCACTTCTCTAAAGCTAGAAGAGGCAAAAAATATCGCACTTAAAGTGGCTAAGACTGATGCAAGTGTGCTGATTTT
>NZ_DS990392.1:130856-156356 GCF_000155475.1 Helicobacter cinaedi CCUG 18818 = ATCC BAA-847
AAAATTTGTATTGTTTTAAGATTCTGTTATTGGCTTGGGCTTTACATCTGGGTGAGTTCCTGCTTTTTTGTCGCATCAAGGAATATATGCCCGAATGAGAATGAGAATCCAAGCAGGAGATTATCGCCTTTTGTTGGGATATTGCGTCCCTGCAGGGCATAGTATTTCACAAATGGAGCAATAGCTAGTCTTTTGTAAAATTTTGTATCTAAACGCACTTCTATTTCTAGCTGATAGAGTGGATTGTATTCCTGTGAGGCGGAGCTGTAAAGATAGTGGCGAAAGTTTGTAAAGTAGTAAAACTTTGAATCTTTATTAAATTTATATTCAAGTTTGATACCGCCCTCCCAGCCGTAGTTTTCAGATTCTGTTTTCAGTGAGAAGTCCTTTTCCCCAAAGGCGTTAAAATGTAAATCTTTGATATACACCCCATCAAAAAGTTTTACTCCCGCGTTAAGTCGTGTGATTTGCCGCCTATTTTCAAAGCCGGTTTGGTAGTTTGCCTTGAGAAATGGACCGATTTCAAAGCCCCCTGCAAATGTTGGGACATACCAGATTCTGTGTGTATAATCGGTGGTAATTAAGATTCTATCTAATGTGGTGTTGCTAATTCTTTCATCATCTCGCACAAGAATGGTGCGTCCATACTCGGCAAGAGTGGAGTTAAACACGACATAACGCGGTGCATAAAAGTCAAGCCCTAAATCAAAGTAGCCTTGAGCGATAAGCTGTGAATCGCCCTTAATACGGCTATCTGAAAACTTTACATATTCATCTTGCCCTTGGATTGTAGTAGAACTTAGATTTGTTGAGATACGCTTTAGCTCAATATGCCAACTGCGTTTATCAGGATTGACATCAATACCCGCTCCCAAGGTATAGGAGATAGCACAAAGCATAAGCAAGGCATAAAAATAGAATCTAGGCATTTTCTGTTCCTTTATCTTTGCTTGTGTTTGTGATTTTCTCTTTATTTTTAATTTTCTCTAGCCACTCATTGAGCGTTTTTTCAAAGCCTTTGGTGGTGGATTCTACAAAATGTAAATCTTGTGCAAGGTAGCTTTGCTCCACCCAGCCGCCAAAATTATGCGGATAGAGATACGAGCTAGAATCTGGCAGAATTTGACTTGGCACTTCTAGCACACAGCCTTGCTTAATGCTATCAAGGGCGGCGTTTATGGCGTTATAGGCGGTGTTGCTTTTAGGTGAGCTAGCAAGATAAATCACGCATTGAGATAAGATAATGCGAGATTCAGGATAGCCGATTTTACTTACAGCCATCATCGTGCTAGTGGCGAGATTTAGGGCGTTTGGGTTGGCATTGCCTATATCTTCACTAGCTAAAATCACAAGTCGCCTTGCGATAAACTCCGGATTCTCATTTCCCGCAATAAGCCGTGCTAAATAATACACACTTGCATTGACATCACTGCCGCGAATAGACTTGATTAAGGCACTTATAAGCGTGTAGTGGCTTTCACTCTCACTTGCCCCATCGTGCAGAGCGTAGGGACGCAGGGCTTTTAAGCCTTGCAGTGAGATATGATGCTCTCCCGTGCTGATTATGGCATCAAGCAGGTTTAGCATAGCTCTTGCATCACCCACACTTGAATGGATAAGATACTCCCTTGCTTGGGATTCAAGCTCTATGTGGATATGTTTAGAATCTTTTACATAGGCTAAGGCTTTCTCTAAAATAGAATCTAAATGGGCGTTGGAATGGGGCTTTAACTCAAAAAGGAAGCTACGAGAGCGGATAGCATTTGTAAGAGAATGGAAAGGATTATAAGTGCTAGCCCCTAGGATAATGGCACTATAAGATTCCATAATAGGCAGTAAGACTTCCTGCTGGGTGCGGGTAAGGCGATGAACTTCATCAATAAAAATAATGGGCTGGAATAGGGTATTCTCATAGCTTTTGACAAACTGCCGAAGCTCTTCTATTTTAAAGCTTGTGGCGTTGTAACTCATAAAAGGTTTATTCAGTTCTTTGGCAATGAGTGCAGCAAGAGTGGTTTTACCACTGCCGGGTGGTCCATAAAAAAAACAATGTGACAAGGCGTTGTGTTTTAGCATTTTAAAAAGGGGCGTATCAGGTGCGATGATATGCTCTTGGGCGATAAAATCTTGTAAAGATTCTGGGCGGAGTAGGGCGGCGAGATTTAGCAAATGAAAACTTTACTTTTTTTTGAACAAAATGATTTCATAAGAGCTTTGATGTGATTGTAAGACATTTGTTTTGCCTTGATGTTTGGCTAAATCCTCACGCAAATCTCCTGCCATTTTATCAAGCTCATCAAGCCGTTCTTTTAACCGTAGGATAATATCCACACCTGCTAGATTCACACCCATATCGCGTGTAAGTTTGAGTATGGTTTTAATCTTATCAATATCTCGTTGTGAGTAGAGACGCATTTTGCCATCGGTGCGTCCGGGCTGGATTAAGCCCTCTTTTTCGTATTGACGCAAGGTTTGGGGGTGGATTTCTAGAATCTTTGCTACCACGCTAATAAGATAAACCGGCTCATCATAACTATACATTTTCTCGTTCCTTATTTGATTTTGCTTGGATTATGGAAGCTGGGTTTTTAGCATTTCTTGTGATTCTTTGCTTAGCTCATCTATGCGGGGTAAGATAACATTTACTTTCACATATAAATCCCCAAAAATCCCACTTTTGCGGTTTTTAATCCCTTTGCCTTTAATGCGGAATTTTTGGTTGTTTTTTGTATTTTGCGGGATTGTGAGTGTAACTTCCCCATAAAGCGTTGAAAGCGAGACTTTGCCGCCAAAAAGGGCAGTTTTTAGTGAAATGTCAATGATTTTATGTAGATCATCTTCTTCTCTTATAAATTCAGCTGAATCTAGCACCTTGACTTTAAGGAGCAAATCCCCAGAGTGTCCATTTTGTGAATTACCCTTGCCTCTTAGGCGGATTGTTTCATTATCTTTTAGCCCGACTGGAATCTTAATATCAAAGCTCCCGCTTCGCCCACTATAATGATAGCTTCCACCAAGGGCGGCATTTTCAAATGGGATTTGGATATTTTCTTGCACATCAAGATTTGGGGCATTGAAGTTTGAAAAGCCAAAATCTCCGCTACCACCGCCAAATCCGCCGAATCCTCCACCGAAGAATCCACTGCCATTACCCGCACCAAAGCCGCCTTGCCCAAAGATTGAAGCAAGAATATCATCAAGGTTTGCCCCACTGCCTTGTGAGCGTGAAAAGTCGTGGAAATTCTGCCCACCAAACATTGTATCGCCAAAGCGATCATATTGTGCTTTTTTATTTTCATCGCTTAAAACTTCATACGCAGCGTTAATTTCTTTAAACTTCTCTTCTGCTCCAGAATCTTTATTAATGTCAGGGTGATATTTTCTCGCTAACTTGCGATAGGCTTTTTTAATCTCATCTTGTGAAGCATTTTCGCTTATTTCAAGCGTATCATAAAGACTTTTTGACATATATAACTCCTTAAAATTTATAGTGATTTTTATATAATTTAAGTGTTATTGTATCATAAAAGTTTAGCAAAGTGTAATCAAGGTTAAAATTTGCAAAAAGTTTGCGAGTTGGGTTATAATTTAAACTCTCTTAATAACAATGTAAAAAAAGAATCTTTATAAGGAATAGACTATGCAAGAGCAGTTTTTGGCACTTAAAGCATCGGCAGGAAGTGGGAAGACCTTTAGCCTTTCGTTGCGTTTTATATATTTGCTTTTTCAAGGGGCAAATCCACATCAGATTCTAACACTCACTTTTACAAAAAAAGCTTCAAATGAGATGTATCGCAGAATCTATGAGCATCTTAAAAGTCTTTTATTAAGTTTTGAGACAGGCACTTTTGAAAGCAATGATATTTATAAGGCTTTGTTGCAAAAGGGGCTAAGTCATAATCAAATAAGTGAAAATATTGCTGCTTTGTATCATACTTTTATGCAAAGTAGCTCACGCATTACGACTATTGATTCATTTTTTCACTCTGTTTTGAAAAAATTTTGCTGGTATGTGGGCGTGTCTTCAAGGTTTGAGATAGGGCAGATAGATAAGGGCGAGATGTATGAGATGTTTTTAAGCTCACTTTCGTCTAAAGAGATAAAGGAATTTGTTGGATTTTGCTTTACCCAAGGGTTAAAGTTGCAGGATTTTTTAGCTATGCTTTATAGTTTTTCCTTTTTACCGCATAATATTTTGCTAGATTCTTGTTATGATGAGATTGATACCAAGGGCTTAAGCTTGGAGCAAATCACTCAAGAGATTACTATAAATATGACTAAGGTGTGTGATGAGCTTAAAAGGCAAAATGCTACTACGAGGGCGATAAAGCTATTTGATAAAACATTTGATGATCTTATGCGGATAGAAGCGGTTAATATGCTAATAAATTGGGATAACCATTCTTATCTCAAAAAGTATGATTTATCATCTATGGAATCTGTGCGTGAAAGGATTTATGGGCTTTTTGTGATGTATTATCATCAAAAGCAAAGGCAGATTCTATTGCGGATTTTACATTATCTTACGCGGTTTAAAAACGCACAACAGCGAGTGCTAAAAAGCAAAAATGTGCTAGATTTTGAATCTGTGAGTATGAAAAATTATGAGTTGCTCACACAAAACATAGACAGGGAGTTTTTTTATTTTCGTTTAGATGAAAAGATTACGCATATTTTGCTTGATGAATTTCAAGATACAAGCTGTATGCAGTATCAAATTTTGCGACCTATAATTGATGAAATACAATCCGGGAATGGACGCATAGGCGATAGAAGTGTATTTATTGTAGGCGATGAGAAGCAAAGTATTTATATGTTTCGCGGGAGTTTTTCGGGCGTTTTTGAAGAGGCTACAAAGGCTTTGACACAAGAGAATCTTGAATATAATTACCGCTCAAGCAAACGCGTGATTGACTTTAATAATGCTACTTTTTCGCGTTGCTTTGAAAATTATATTAATCAAGCATATCCGCATACTTTAAGGCAAGAGAGCAAGGAGCAAGAGATAGGCTTTGTGCGAGTTTTTGCCCCTGTGGGTGAGGAAGAAAAGGAAGCTCAAAAGGTAGATAATGTCCTTGTATCACAAGTGGTTGATGAGCTGGGGGCATTGCTAGGGCAGGGGGCAGATGAAGATGATATTGCGATTTTGGTTTTCAAAAATAATGATATTTTAACACTTAAAGAATCTATTCAAGCTCAAATGCCCCACTTAAATATCGTAACTGAAACAAACTCTAGGCTTTTTGAAAAAAAGGAAGTGAAAATTTTACTTTATGCGTTGAAGTGTATTGTTGTAGATTCTAAACTTCACAAGCAGGAGCAATGGGAGAATAGACAGGAGAATGATGAAAGAGCAAGGCTATATAGAGAGCTAAAACTCTATGAAAAAAGCATTCTCAAATTACTTGGAGAATCGTATTTTGGCGATTGTGTGGGAGAATCTGGGTCATCTCACCTTGTGTTACATAAGCTCAAATCGCTTCATTTAGACATTGACATATCTCCATCGCAGGTCATACTCGCACTGATTGAAGAGCTAGATTTAGCCCAAAGTGTGAGTTGGCGATTTTTGGAGCTTAGTTGTGAATATAGGAGTATTGAAGAGTTTTTACAAGAGATACCTTCACTGCTTTGTAATGCCCCAACACAAAGCAATCAGGGTGTAAAAATAATGACTATTCACAAATCAAAGGGTTTGGAGTTTAAATATGTGATTTTATGCGATAGGCTAGGCAGAGAAAATAATAGTAGTGATAGGTTTATTATAGAGTATCACGGGGCTAGTATGAGTCAGCTTTATTATAAAATGCCACATCGTGAAGTGTTTGATATTGCGTATAATGGAGCGTTGCAATCATATAATGTATATGCTAATCAAGAAAAGCATAATGTGTTGTATGTGGCTTTCACAAGGGCAAAATGTGGGCTAAGTGTGATGCAAAAATCTAAAGGGAAGTTTGAGATTCTAGGGCTTGAAAATTCTAGGCAGTTTGATGACATTCCTAAGCTTGTTTCTAAGTCAAAAAGCCACAATATGCAAAATATGCAAAGCCTTCTTTATACAATGCCAAAGCTTGGGGAGCAAGATGATTTTGTGCGTGTGGAACAGAGTGAAAGCAAGGGCATTTTTGATTCGCAGAGTTGGCGTAATATTATTTTTGGAAATGCCTTGCATAGTGTGTTTGAGCTGCATTTGGGCTATAAAATGAGCGTGAAAGATATACAGAGTATTTTATTTAATCGCTATGGTTTTGCACTCACACTTGAAAATATACAAGATTGTATGCAAAAAGCTATGTCGTGTATGCAAAGTGTGGAGTTTAAGAATCTGCTTGGAAGCAAGATGGCTAGGTGTGAAGTGAGCTACAAGGCAGAAAATCGCCTCTATCGTATGGATACGCTTTTGTATGATAAGAAAGAGTGGATTGTGCTAGATTATAAGAGTGCAACAAGTGATGAAGATTCTCATAAACAGCAGGTGCGTGAATATATGGAGTTTCTAAGGCGGTATGGCAAGGATAAAGAATCTAAAGAGCATAAGCAAATACGAGGCTTTATTGTGTATCCTTTGAGAAAGCAAGGTGAGCAGTTGTGTGAGGTATCTTTGATAGGGTAGAGACATAGGTTAGATTCTATATTGCAGCTAGAATCTTTGTCTTGCAAGGCTTCAAATAGATTTTAGAATTAAGTAAAAAATAAGTAAGTAGCATAAATCTTAAAAAGTGGCTTATATCCCCTTGACTAGCCTATTGCAATTAAGTATAATGCGGATTTTAAACCCCCTTAAGTTTTCCACACTAAAACTTGGAATCTAAATCATATTTACCGTATTGTCTTTGGAGGAGATTCTATGCCAAAATTAAAGCCTAGCAAACATTCGTATGTTAAAGATAAATTGCAGGAGAATCTCAACGCCTTTATTAAGCACGAGTCTTTTGGTGGAATCTTGCTTGCGTTTTGTGTGGTTGTGGCTATGCTTGTGGCAAACTCGCCTTATGCGGAGATATATTTTGAGTTTTTTCATACGGAGTTTGGGGCTTTTTTTGGGGATTCTGATATTAAGATTAATGTGCAAGAGTTTATTAATGATGTGCTGATGTCATTTTTCTTCTTGCTTGTGGGCTTGGAGATGAAGCGTGAAATGCTTTATGGAGAGCTTGCGGGATTTAAAAAGGTAAGTTTTTCATTTTTGGCAGCTTTTGGGGGGATTATATGTCCTGTAATGATTTATTTGTATTTTAATCTTGGCACAGCTTATGAGAATGGCTTTGGTGTAGCGATGAGCACGGATACAGCTTTTGCTTTGGGGCTTGTTATGCTTCTTGGTCATAGGGTGCCAAAGATTCTCAAAGTATTTCTTGTAACTTTAGCTGTGGCAGATGATTTGGGTGCTATTTCTGTCATTGCGATTTTTTATTCGGATACGATTCATTTAGAGTGGATTTATGCTTCTTTAGCACTTGTAGTTGTGCTAGTTTATCTTAATTACCGCGATACAAAGCATTTGTCTTTATATTTTTTGGTTGGAATCTTGCTGTGGATTTGTGTGCATCATAGTGGGATTCATGTAACGATTGCTGCGGTCATTTTGGCTATGGCGATTCCGGGGCGAACGCGTGTGAATAAGCGATATTTTGTCAATATGCTCAAAGAGTTTGATAAGATGAAAACGGCTACAAATGAGTGGAATGATGTGATTCATACAAATGAGACAGAAAAGCTTGGATTTTGGAAAGGGAGTTTTAAAAATATCAAAAACTTTGTGTTTGGCACACAAGATGTGGAAAAAAAGATTGATATGGTAAAAACTTCGCAGCTTGTGCATATGCTTGATACCATAGGGACATATTCCAGCTATGCTAAAAATCCACTTTTGCGATTAGAACACGCCCTGCAGCCATTATGTGCGTATTTTTTTGTGCCACTTTTTGCTTTTGCAAATGCAGGAGTATCGCTTGAAAGTGGCGTTGAGATAAGCCTCAATAGTGTGATGGTTGGCACTATTTTGGGCTTAGTGGTAGGGAAGCCAATAGGTGTTGTGCTATTTTGCTTTTTAGGGGAGAGACTAAATCTTGCTGTGCGTCCAAAAGATTTAAATTACGGACATATTGTGGCTGTTGGTATGATGTCAGGCATTGGTTTTACGATGTCAATGTTTGTGGCAAATCTCGCTTACAAAGATGATATGATGAGTATTGATATGTCTAAAATTTCCATTCTTGTGGCATCATCTATTGCAGCGGTGTTTGGGCTGATTGCCGTGTATCTTAGCACGATAGAAAAACAGAATCTAGCAGAAGCGACAAGTAAAGATGATGAGATTCAAAGGCTCAAAGATACGCAGAGTGTGATTTAAGTTTATGATTTAATGGCAAGGAGTAGCAATGACAAAACAGACAAGACAAAATAAAGTTTCAGAAGCATTGAGTAATTTTATCCGTGCTGAATCTTTTAGTGGTATTTTTTTGTTTTTTTGTGCTGTGAGTGCGATGATTGTAGCAAACTCGCCTTTTGCTGATGTATATAAAAACTTTTGGGAGCAGCCCTTTGGCTTTAGCTTTGCTGGGCATTTTTATGGCTTTAGTATTCACGATTGGATTAATGATGTATTGATGTCTGTATTTTTTCTTATGGTGGGTTTGGAGATAAAGCGTGAGTTATTATTTGGGGATTTATCGGGGTTTGCTAAGGCGGCTTTTCCTGTGATTGGGGCAATTGGTGGTATGGTTGTGCCGGGTGTGATTTATTATGTGATGAATGCTAACACACCTTCATATCACGGCTTTGGGATTCCAATGGCGACAGATATTGCCTTTGCTTTGGGCGTGATTTTACTTCTTGGGAAGCGTGTGCCTTTGGCATTGAAAGTATTTCTTGTAACTTTAGCTGTGGCAGATGATTTGGGAGCGATTGCTGTAATTGCGGTTTTTTATCCATCACCTGAAGGCTTACATTTTGCTTATCTTTTTGCGGCATTTGGCATTGTGGCATTTTTGGTGGTTTTAAATCGCTTTGGGGTAAGGCGACTTGATGTATATTTGGGCGTTGGGATTATTTTGTGGTTTTGTGTGCATCACGGCGGGATTCACGCCACAATCGCCGCTGTGGCATTGGCATTTTGTATCCCTGTGAAGCCCAAGATTCAAAGCAAGGACTTTATTGAAGTGGTGCGTCAGCTTATGCAGGTGTTTGTAGATAAGGAAAAGGAAAGAAAAAATATTTTGCTTGATACAGAGCAGATGAGTGCCATCAATGAGCTTTCGCACGATTTTACAAAGGTGCAAAATCCACTTTTGCGGCTAGAACACGCCTTGCAACCATTGTGTGCGTATTTTATTATGCCGCTTTTTGCTTTTGCAAATGCGGGGGTAAATATACAGGCAGAAGTGAATTTTAATATTGATCATATTATGCTTGGCATTATCTTGGGACTTGTTGTTGGTAAGCCTTTGGGTATTTTGGGCTTGACTTTTGTATGTGAAAAACTCAAAATCGCTTCGCGTCCCGAGGGCGTAACTTGGAGTCATATGTTTGGGGCAGGAATGCTTGCGGGGATTGGCTTTACAATGTCAATGTTTGTAGGTAATCTTGCTTTTGATGATCCAAGCTCGGCAGATGTAGCAAAAGTGGCAATTTTACTTGCTTCAAGTATTGCTGGGGTTGTTGGGTCTATGTTTTTGCTTGTTTATCATCAAATTGGCAAGGCTAAGTCTTAGCTATTCCAAAATTTAACTATTTTTGGATAGAATCCGCACTTTAATTTACTCTTAAAGGATCACTATGGAACAAGGTGGAATGCAAGAAACACTTATCTCATTACTCCCTATTGTCTTTTTTATTGCGATTTTTTATCTTTTGCTTATTCGTCCGGCAAATGTCAAACGCAAAAAACATCAAGAGATGATTAATGCACTTCAAAAGGGTGATAAGATTATCACTACTGGTGGGCTTATTTGCGAGGTTGTCAAAGCAGAAAAGACATTTTTTAGTGTGCGTTTAAATGACGATACGATTGTAAGGCTTTCAAGAGAGTTTATCGCATATAGACTTGATGAGAGTGATGCTCAAGAATAAATGGCAAAGTCGTCATTTCAGCCTCAAAATACTAAAGGCTTTAATTATCATTTATGGTCGTTTATTGTAGCAGCACTGCTTGGCGTTGCCTTGTGTTTGCCTTCTTTTATGGATATTCAAGGGCGTAAGATTTCCTTAGGGCTTGATTTGCAAGGAGGACTTAATCTCCTACTTGGTGTAAAAACTGATGAAGCGATTAAGGCAAGATTTTCTTCTCTTGCCTCACAAATCGTCTTTGATACTAAAAAAGAAAATATTTTGATTGATAACCTTAAGGTGCTTGAAGGGAACATAAGCTTTGAGCTTGTAGATACTGATGAGAAGCCAAAGATGGATAAAGTCCTTTCTTCCATTAGTGGTTTGCAGGTGAGTGAGAATAAAGGTTTTTACACTATTAGCTTTACTCAAGAATACCAAGAGGAAATCAAAGATAGTGCATTAAAACAAGCTATTGGCACGATTCGTAGTCGTTTAGATGAGTTTGGATTAGCTGAGCCAAGTGTTACGCAGCAGGGTAAAGATAATATTTTAGTGCAATTGCCGGGCATTAAGAGTGTGGAAGAGGAGCAAAGAGCTAGGGATTTAATCGCTAAACCTGCACATTTGCAGATGATGGCGGTTGATGAGGAGAGAAATGCACGAGTAGGCATAATGAGTGAGCTTGAAGCACAGAAGTATAATGATGTTATCTTACCTTTTGCAAATTCTGCCTTGCAAACACTAGAAAATCAGCTGACTTCACTTCAAGCCCAGCTTGAGTTATTAAACAACACAGATTCTAAAAGCTCACAAAAAAAAGAGAATCTTGTTAGCGAGATAGAGCGTTTAAATGCCCAAATAGAATCTCAAAAAGCAAGGGGCGATCAAGTTATCTTGCTTAAAGCTGTGCCTATCCTTGATGGCTCAATGCTGACAGATGCAAGGGCGGCATTTGATCAAAATAATCAGCCCATTGTAAGTTTTAGCTTAGATTCAAAAGGGGCTAGAATCTTTGGGGATTTTTCGGGAGCTAATGTCGGTAAAAGAATGGCGATTGTGCTTGATGGTAAGGTGTATTCTGCCCCTGTGATACGAGAGCGTATCGGTGGTGGAAGCGGACAGATTAGTGGGGGCTTTAGCGTAGAAGAAGCCACAGATTTAGCCATTGCGTTAAAAAGTGGTGCATTACCTGCACCTATGGAAGTGCTTGAAAAACGCAGTGTAGGTCCAAGTTTGGGAGAAGATTCTATTAAAGCATCGCTGATTGCTTTGCTTAGTGGTTTTGTGCTGGTGGTGCTTTTTATGATGATATATTACTCTTTGGCTGGTGTGATTGCTGTTGTGGCGTTGTTTGTCAATATCATCTTAATCATTGCGGTTATGGCTTGTTTTGGAGCGTCTTTGACATTGCCCGGAATGGCTGGAATTGTGCTTACCGTGGGAATGGCTGTTGATGCAAATATTATTATTAATGAAAGAATTAGAGAGGCATTACGCGGGGGATTTGGCATTGCTAAATCCATAGAAATGGGCTATGCAAACGCTTCAAGGGCGATTTTTGATTCAAACCTTACCACACTTATTGCAGCGATTTTGCTCTATGCTTTTGGCAGTGGAGCCATTAAGGGCTTTGCTATCACAATGGGGATTGGAATTACTGCGTCTATTTTGACTGCGATTGTCGGCACTCACGGCATTTATCAGGCGATGATGGGGCGGATTATAAAAAGTGGTAATGTCAATTTGTGGTTTGGGATTAAGCTACCAAGTGATCATACGCAAAACATAAAAGGATAACAATGGAAGTCTTTAAAAAAGTAAAAGTTTATGATTTTGTAAAATATAGCTCCTATGGGCTTGTTATCTCGCTTGTTTTGATTTTGGCTTCTTTTATGCTTTTGGGTGTGAAAGGATTTAATCTAGGGATTGATTTTGCTGGTGGCTCTGTGGTGCAGTTGCAATATAGCAAGGATGCTCCTTTAGCACAGATTAGAGAGTTGCTTGCCAAAGATGAGCGGTTTAAAAATTCGCAAGTGAGTGAGTTTGGCTCCAAACAAGAAGTGCTACTTAAGGTTCCATATATTCCAACAGGTGTAAATGAGAATATGGCACAAGATATTATCACGCTTTTAAAGCCAAGCGGGGATTTTGAGCTAAGAAGGTTAGATTCTGTTGGTCCAAAGGTGGGTGATGAGCTAAAGCAAAATGGTATTGTCGCACTTGCTTTGGCACTTGTGGCGATGATGATTTATATTTCTTTTCGCTATGAGTGGCGATTCTCTTTAGCGGGTGTTTTGGCGTTAATGCACGATGTGATTATTGTATCTGGTGTGGTGATTTTGGTAGGTGTGGATTTTAACCTTGATGTTTTGGCGGCTTTGCTGACACTCATAGGGTATTCCATTAATGACACGATTATCATTTTTGATAGAATCCGTGAGCAAATGCTTATAAAGCGTCAAAAAGATATGCGTTATGTGATTAATGAAGCGGTTTCTTGCACCCTTTCACGCACTTTGCTGACCTCACTCACGGTATTTTTTGTGGTGCTGACACTTTATTTGTTTGGTGGGGAGATTATTGTAGGTTTTTCACTCCCTATGCTTGTTGGCGTGATTGTGGCGACTTGTAGTTCAATCTTTTTTGCACCACGCTTGGCTATAATGTTTGGCTTTAGCCTTGAAGAGTATTACCAAAAAGAAGCAGCCAAGCTGAAACGCAAAGAAGAAAAGAAGCGTTTGCGTGAGATGTATGAGAAAGGTCGCCTGTAAAGGTCGTTTATAAGGAGAAAATATGGATTGGGGCAAGGTATTTTTTGTATTTTTCAGCTTAATGAGCTTGACTTTTACTTTGGGCTTTTTGTATGAGAGTAATATCGTTATTCTTTTTATTGCAACAGCGATTAATTTTATTGCTACGACTTTGCGTATTGGCGTGAAAAATAGTCTCTCTGCTGAACTTTTTGCAAGCTCGTTGGTGGCTGATTTTCATCTTATTCCTGCGTTTGTGTTTTTGCAAGTCTTTGGTGATATTGAGATTGCTACGGCGTTGGTTGTAGGAGCAGTTGTGGCAAATCTCTTTTCGGTGATTTTACTTTGTATCGCTGGGGTAAAGGCAAAAGAGAGTGATTACTAGGATTTGGCTTTGAAGTCTATAATCTCAACGCTTAGCTTCATTTTTACTCTTGCTTGTGTGGGTGTGTTTGTAAGTGCTTGTGCGAGTTATACCCTTGAAGTTAAAAATGTGAGCTTGTATAATGAGGGTGCAAGGATTTTAGATTCTAGTAAGCAAAAAAGTAAGGTGCGACTTGAGATAGGGCAAGGCAAAGTTGGTGGCTCAAGTGCTATCCCTTTAGCTATTTTTGTCTTAGCACAAAATCTCTCTATCCACCCTGTAATTTTTGATAGGGATAATATCCGCATTTATCAAAATAATAAGGAAATTATTCCACTAAGTGAGAGTGAGATTAAGACGGATAACTATGACTTT
Source organism: Helicobacter cinaedi CCUG 18818 = ATCC BAA-847 (assembly GCF_000155475.1). GTDB lineage: Bacteria > Campylobacterota > Campylobacteria > Campylobacterales > Helicobacteraceae > Helicobacter_C > Helicobacter_C cinaedi. The sequence continues at coordinate 144,399 of NZ_DS990392.1, forward strand.
GGGAGTATTGTAGAATCTTATCATTTGTATGTGCCTCCTGCTCCTATGCCTGAACTGCCTGTGGGGATACCTTTTATCTATCGTGGGTATATGGGGGGATTTTATGTGTATGATTATATGATTATCTCCGCACGAGAGAGAATGCAGAGGCAGATTCAGCTTGATGAGAATAGGGCAAAAAGGGCGATTATCTTTGCGAGTGTCTTGCGGAAAAATACCCTAGAGTCAAACGCCGCTCCAAAGGGTGGCTTTATGCTCTATGCACCAAATAGGCTAAAAAATGGGGCTATCAAGGTAGAAGTGAGCGTGGGTGAAGAGAGGCATAGCTTTGAGCTAGAGCTTAGAAAATAAGGAGTAAAAATGAGAAAATCAAGAATCTTAAGCCTTGTGCTTGTGGTGTTTATGCTTTTTGCGTGTAGTGATGATTCTACAACCACACAAGATTCACAGTCTTTACTACAAAAGCCTAAGCTGGAGCTTGAATCTAATGATGTTAATCTTACAAATATTATGGATAAGATTCTAGCTTATGTCGTGTATGAGCCAAATTTGCAGGACAAAGAGCAAAATAATATACAGCAGGACACATCACTATCTAGTTCTGCAAATGTCAAAGGCTATCTACAAAGAGCTTATGAAATGAATAAGGGCGTGGGTTCTTATCAGCAAATATCTGAAACACTCCATTTGATAAAAAAAGATTTGCGGGAAAGGACAGCACAAAATGCCATTACGATAGATCTTGCCTATGAGCTAGAGATTGATACTGATTTAGCTCTTTTTCTGGTGGGGCAAGGCAGTATGCAGAGTCTCACGGATTTGTTACTAGGGCAGGAAGAGAATGCCAAAGAATCTGGCTCACTTGCAGAAGTGATAGAATATCAGATTCAAATACGGCTTTTAACTCTCTATGGATTATGTAGTCAAATGGGCGAGACTTCTCTAGATGGGAGTTTGGAGGATACTTTGCGTTTTAAGGCTGAAGCACAAGACTATCTTAAGCAATATAAAGATTTTCTTCCACCTAAACATTATGAGCTATATGACAAGGCTTTGGAGCTATTTGGCGATACTTCGTTGCAGGGGCAAATACCAATAGATAGAATCTTACAGCAACTTTTGACATATTCATTTATAGTGCAGATAGAGCGAGATATGGATGGGGCGGAGACTGAGCGTTTGCAAAAAGCCTATGAGTTATTTCAAATAAGGGACTTTTCAAGCCCACAGGCAAAAGAGATTGTAGAAATCACACAAAATCCGCTGAAAAACACTTGTGAAGAAGATGAAGTGGGGAACTACATCTATGGGCTTAACTATCTTACCCTTGCGTTTTTAAATGAAAATGTTTCACGCAACATAGAAACTGCACTAGAATATTTGCAAAAAGATTTTCAATTCTATCAGATTCAGCAACACACATTTTTGCCTCCATATTTTCAAAACTATCTCACTTCAATGTTTGTAGGAGCGTATATCTTATCGGGCTTACATCAGGATAGAGAGTATTTTGAGGATTTGCTACGCAGGATTCAAACTGAACTCGCTCAATATGATGATGTCATAAATGAAGATGATATGAATCTGTATAAAGAAATGCTAGGAGTGCTAGAAAAAACCGATAAAGAAGCTTTTAGTTCTATTAGCTTTGTGGAGAGTAAGCCTAAAGATGAATATGGATTTATAAAGATTGCCCTTGATTTATCCCCGCAAGAAATGCAAAAGATTAACGAGCTTATGACAAAGGAGCAGAATCCCCAGCAGAGAGAAGTATTTTGCCTTGATGTTGCAGATGTGGAGTTTATGCTCTCTTTAGTTTATCAAGCGTATAAGATTCAAGGCTATGAGGGCATTGCACCAGATTTTTTTAAGATTCGTATGGAGGAGGTTTTTGGTGTGAGAGATTTCTCACAAATGGGTAAATATTTTGTTGATTTTGATAGGTTTATGGTTGTGGGTGTGGCAGATAGGAAGTGCTACAAGCAGAATCTACTTATAGATGAGCGTTTAGGGAGATTGCAAGAAAAGCAAGGCGTGTGTGGGTATAGCCTATTTTTTGATAAGGAAAATGGCATAATGACAGATGAGATCTTGCCTTCAATCCTTTTAGAACAAGTGGCTGATGGCAATGTGTATTTTCGCTTGAAAGTCTCGGATTTACATCTTAATAGATTTATTTTTCAAAATAATGAAGAGGCATTAAAGGAATTTGAAACAATGCCCTACACAAGCACGATTTTAGCTATCCTGCTTGAATCTTTCCCTGATTTTAGCTCTTATCTTAAAGGGCGTATAGCTAAGGCTGAAAATTTTCTTATGAAAGCAAAGGCAAAGGAATGTGAAAAGCCATAAAATCATTAATGAAGTTTGATGTAGAGATTGCCCCAAAGATTCTGCAATGCTGGATTGATGTTGCTTTAGGGCTTGTCAAAGTTCAGTTAGGTTTGATTTGGACTCTAAACTCTTTGCGTTTTTTGGCTGCTTCAAAGCGTCTTTTTTCTGCTTCTGTGGTGGGGGTAAGTGGAGGGATTTTGACTTTTTTACCCTCTTTGTCAATGGCTACCATTGTAAAGTAGCAACTATTGCAATGTGTAACAAAGCGGTTTTTAATATCTTCACTGATGACTTTAATCCCCACTTCACAGCTACTGCTCCCTACATAATTCACAGAGGCAAGAAAAATCACAAGTGAGCCAATGGGAATGGGATTTTTAAACACCATTCCATCAACGCCAATAGTTACCACACCACAGCCACAATATCGCGTAGCACAAGCATAGGCTACTTGGTCTAAAAGCTTCATAAGCTCTCCGCCGTGCATTACACCGCTAAAGTTTGCCATACTTGGTGAGGCAAGCACACTCATTGTTAAGGATTTTGGATCAAATATATCTTCCATTGTAAAGCTCCTAAAAGGCAAGTTTATTTTAAGCTTCAATTATGCAATGGCAAAGTTATTTTTATATATTATGGGCGAAAGTTTGCTTCTTTTACGCTCTCAATGTCTCTAAAAGTAACTTGCTACCGCCTTAGATTCTAGGATTCCTAACAAAAATACGCAGAATCTCGCAGATTTTATTTAAAAAATTTTTACATAGCCGATATGTCTTTCAACCAAGGGCAAGGACGCCTAAGGAAAAACAAAAAAAGGAGTTACTATGGCTTTTCAAGTCAATACTAACATAAATGCGCTCAACGCACATGCTCAATCTACCTTTACTCAATACAGCCTCAAAAATTCAATGGAAAAATTGAGTTCAGGTCTTCGCATTAACAAGGCAGCAGATGATGCTTCAGGTATGACGATTGCGGATAGCTTACGCTCACAAGCAAGTGCTTTGGGACAAGCAATTAGAAATACAAATGATGGTATGGGGATTATCCAAATTGCGGATAAGGCGATGGATGAGCAAATCAAAATCCTTGATACAATCAAAACCAAGGCAGTTCAGGCAGCTCAAGATGGGCAATCTACTCAATCTCGCTCAATGATTCAAATGGATATTAAGCGACTTATTGAGGGGCTTGATAATATCGGTAATACCACGACTTATAATGGTATGGCGTTGCTTTCAGGGCAATTCTCAAATAAAGAATTCCAAGTGGGAGCTTACTCAAATCAAACGATCAAGGCTTCTATTGCTTCAACGACATCTGATAAAATTGGGCAGGTGCGTATTGAGACAGGTGATCTTGTAACAGCTTCTGGTGAAACAACGGTTGTGTTTAAAAATGTTGATGGTGTAAATGATATTACTTTAGAATCTGTGAAAATTTCATCATCTGCAGGAACAGGGCTTGGTGTTTTGGCGGAAGTTATTAACAAAAACTCTGATAAAACAGGTATCCGTGCTCAAGCTAATACTATTACAACTTCTAATGAGGCTATTAAGTCTGGAAGTATGGCAAATGTAATGATTAATGGTATCTCTATTGGGGATATCATTGGTATTAAGAAGAATGATAGTGATGGTCGTTTGGTTCAGGCTTTCAATGCTGCTACAATGCATACAGGTGTTGAAGCTTATACTGATAATTTCGGTCGCTTGATGCTAAGAAGCATGGATGGACGCGGTATTGATTTAAAAATTGATGGTGCTGTGGGTAATCAAGGTGATATTGCTGTGGAAATGGTAAATGGAAACCACGATTTGAAAAATGGCTCTACAAACTATGGACGCCTTTCACTTGTAAGAACTGATGCGAGAGATATTGTTGTCTCTGGGACAAATATCAGCTCAACAGGTTACAAAGATGACACAAAGATCGCTCAAACAACAGCAAATCTTCGTGATATAACAGGTGTGTTTAATGCTGATGTGAAGTCTGCTTCAGGTGCGAACTACAATGCTGTTATCGCAAGTGGTGGTGCGGATCTTGGTGCTGGTGTAACAAGTTTGCGAGGTGCTATGGTAACAATGGATATTGCAGAATCTGCACAGAAAATGCTTGATAAGATTAGAGCTGACCTTGGTTCCGTTCAAGGACAAATGATAAGCACGGTTAATAACATCACAGTAACTCAAGTGAATGTTAAAGCAGCCGAATCTACTATCCGCGAAGTGGATTTTGCAGCTGAAAGTTCAGAATTTAGTAAGCTTAATATTCTTGCTCAATCTGGTAGCTATGCACTTTCTCAAGCAAATGCTATTCAGCAAAATATCCTAAGATTGCTTAACTAAGTTGAGCTAGTCTCTTGACTCTTGCCACTCCTTTCTCTCTTCCTTTGAGTAAGGGGGAGGGTTGATTTCTTTTTTCTTTTTAGAATCCCTTTAGAATCTTTCCCTCTATCTTTTTTAAAGTTATTTTAGAATCTTGGCTTTTTTTACCGCTTTTTGTAGTCAAAAGTGCTTATGGACGATAGAGGTAGATATAAATGGCTTTTATCTCTTCTTCTGTCAAATAGTATGTAGGCATAACGCCTTTTTGCTTTTTGAATGCTTTGCTAAAGGTGCTAAACTCAAGGTTGTTAATACGCGGGGCAAGAAGTGTTTTTTCAACACCCTTATGCTTGTAGTGGGCTATTATGGTAGGCTCTCCACTCTCTCCGTGGCATTTACTACACGCGATACCACGCGGATTTTGATAAAGATTCTTACCATATTCATCTTGTGAGAGAAACTTGCTTTGGGCGTTTATACTCCCTAGAATCAAAGCACACAGCATTAGTTTTTTACTCATATTTCCTCGCTTAATAGTATTTCTTTAATATCTTGTATTATAATAGCGAAATGATAATCACAAAGGCTTAATACAATGACTTTACTTGATGGCACGACTCTAAGTGCAAATATTGAAAAAAATCTCATTACTCAAGTCCAAGATCTTGCAAAACAGGGAATAACGCCCGGTTTGGCAGTGATTTTAGTGGGGAATGACCCGGCAAGCTGTGCGTATGTGCAGATGAAAGCTAAGGCGTGTAAGCGTGTGGGAATCTACTCCGTAACACACGAAATGCCCCCAAGTATCACTGAAGATGAGTTGCTTTCCGTCATTGAGATTCTTAATAAAAATCCAAATATTGATGGAATCTTAGTCCAACTTCCATTGCCCTCACATATCAAAACTTCTAAAGTGCTAGAAGCCATAAATCCGCAAAAAGATGTAGATGGATTCCACCCTTTTAATGTGGGGCGACTAAGTGTGAATCTTGATAGCTTTGTCCCTGCTACTCCCCTTGGTGTTATGAATCTTTTAAAACATTATAATATTGATGTAAGTGGCAAAGATGTTGTGATTGTAGGAATGAGTAATATTGTAGGTAAGCCCTTGGCTGCATTAATGCTAAATGCGGGAGCGAGTGTAAGCTGCACACATATTCTAACACGCGATGTGAGTGCTTATACCAAAAATGCGGATATTGTATGCGTTGGTGTAGGGAAGGCTGGGCTGATTAAGGCAGATATGATAAAAGAGGGTGCAATTGTTGTGGATATTGGTATTAATCGTTTGGAATCTGGGGTGCTTGTGGGCGATGTGGATTTTGAAAATGTCTCTAAAAAGGTAAGTTTTATTACCCCTGTGCCCGGAGGTGTAGGACCTATGACAATTGCTACACTATTGCAAAATACCTATAAAGCAGCATTGTATCGCTTGACACAAAGGATATAGAGATGAAAAAACTTTTTAATGGACTAAAAGCATTTGTTTCAAGCTGGACGGGGACGATTATCATCGTTTTGTTTTTGATATTTTTTGTTATGCAGGCGTTTGTTATTCCTACGCGTTCAATGGTAGGCACACTCTATGAAGGTGATTTTTTATTTGTGAAAAAATTTAGCTATGGAATCCCAATACCTAGAATCCCTTGGGTTGAGGTGAATATATTGCCTAATTTTCGTGGGAATGGGCATTTGTTTGAGGGAGAGCGACCAAAAAGGGGTGATGTTGTTGTCTTTATCCCCCCACACGAACAAAAGGTGTATTATGTCAAACGCACTTTTGCTGTGGGCGGTGATGAAGTGATTTTTGATAAGGACGGAATGTATCTGCGTCCATTTGAGGGCGATGAATATATAAGAGAGCATTTTTCTGGTTATGTGCTTGTGGAGCGATTTGGCAAACTCTTTGTCAAAGAGCCGTATATGGGACAGCATCCGGGCATTGCTTATCAAAGTGTGTATTATGAGAATCCGTATAGTGAAAGTCGTTATAAAATAGACGAGCAAGGAAAGCTCTATAAAAGAGTGTGCGTAGAGGGAGCAGGACACGCAAATATGGGCGATGGGGAGCTTGGCTGTGAGCTGTGGAAAAAAGAATATATCACAGATACAAGTGGGCTTATAGAAGATAGAAATGTCGCTTTCACGGATATGTTTAATGATAGGACAATCCGCAGTATGGAAAAATATGATGATATGTTTTATATCAAAATCAAACAAGATGAATTTTTTATGGTCGGTGATAATCGCAATAACAGCTTTGATTCACGATTTTGGGGAAGTGTGCCGTATAAAAATATTGTAGGGAAGCCGTGGTTTATCTATCTTAGTCTCAATAAGGCAAATAGCGAAGAATCTGGGGCAGATGTGGATAAGAGTAAGCGTTATACAATCCGCTGGGAGAGAATGTTTAAAACAACGGAGGGCTTGGAGCAGAAAATGAGAGAGGCAATGCCAAAATAAAGCTGTAAAATAGAGATAAAAGGGATAAAGATGAGAGAAAACAAAAAACAAACCTATGTGATAGGCACAGACCACGCTGGAGCGAATCTAAAAGATTTTGTGATGACTTTTTTGCGAGAAAAAGGCTTTAGCGTGATTGACTTAGCCCCGCAAGATACACAAAGGGTGGATTACCCCGATTATGCTAAAAAAGTATGCGATGTTTTAAAAGAAAATCCGCAGTATAAGGGGATCTTAATCTGTGGAAGTGGAATTGGAATGAGCATTGCTGCTAATCGCTACAAGCATATCCGTGCAGCATTATGCCACGATGCGTATATGGCAAAAATGGCAAGGTTACATAATGATGCTAATGTCTTGTGTATGGGTGAGCGTATCAGTGGCGTGGGCGAAGTGGAGTCAATTCTTGAAGCATTTGTGGATTTTGAATTTGAGGGTGGGCGACACGCACAGAGGGTTGAGAAGCTAGGGGATATGGAGTAGAATCTAGGTGGCAATAAGGAGATAAAATGGGGAATACAGGGACTTCTATCGCACAATGGTTTTTTTTAACAGGCTTTATTTTATTTGTATTGTATATGCTTGTGCGGACATTTTTCTATCGCTCTGTGGCACAAAAGGAGGAGAGAAACTCCGCGGCAATGAAGCTAACACTCAATGAAGCAGAGATTCTTATCCGCAAGCATCAATTGCAGTTGCAAAGGGCATTGGGGAATATTGACATTCTTACTCAAGAGATGAATGCCTTAAAAAATGAAGTGAAGGTGCTAAAATCGCGAAATTCTCAATACAGAGTTGAGACTGATAAATACAAAGCGAGAATCAAAGACTTAGAGCAAAAAATAGAGGCATTACTCTAAGATTCTATTTTAAAAACACGCAAAGGAGCTTGAATGAATACCATAGACAAACAAAAAATAGCAGATTCTATACGTGCCATACCCGACTATCCAAAGCCTGATATTATTTTCCGCGATATTACCACACTTATTGGCAATGCGGAGGTTTTTAATGGGGTCATTGAGATTCTAAAAAATCGCTATATGGATAAGAAGATTGATTTTATCGCTGGTATTGAGGCAAGGGGCTTTATCTTTGGCTCGGCTTTGGCATTTGCTATGGGTGTGGGCTTTGTGCCTATACGCAAAAAGGGCAAACTCCCTTTTACAACCGTGAGTGAAAAATATAGCTTGGAGTATGGCTTTGATGAAGTAGAGATGCATATTGATGCCTTTAGGGAAGTGAAAAATCCCAAAGTTGTGTTGGTAGATGACTTGATTGCCACAGGTGGCACGGCAGAGGCAAGCGTGAAGCTTATAGAATCTATGGGGGCAGAATGCGTGGAGGCAGCGTTTATTATTAATCTAAAAGGTTTGCAGGGTGAGAAAAAGCTCCTTTCACATACAAAAGTATTTAGCATTTTGGACTATGAGGGAAAATAAATGAGTTTTGTACAAAGATTTTTTGCTTATATTCAGCATAATCCTAAACGCATTTTTGTGTGGGGATTAGTGTTTGCTGTTATTATAGGACTTATTGTGCTGTATAAGCAGTCTGGATTCTCGCTTGAAGAGTTTATTACACAGCTTTGGGATAGATATGTAGAGACTTGGGGGTATCTTATTTTATTTTGCTGGGGGATTTTGGAGGGTGAGCTAGGACTTATCTTTGCTGGACTTGCTGTGCACGATGGAAAAATGAATCTGTTTTTGGCGATTTTTGTTGCGGGACTTGGGGGCTTTGTGGGCGATCAGATTTATTTTTACATTGGGCGTTTTAATCGCAAGACGATTCAGGAGGAATTTACCTCGCAAAGACGCAAGTTCGCCCTAGCACATTTGCTTTTAAAAAAATATGGCTGGTCTATTATTTTTATACAACGCTATATGTATGGTATGCGGACAATCATTCCTATGAGTATTGGCACAACGCGTTATAGTGCGTTAAAATTTGCGATTATTAATCTTTTTTCAGCGTGGGTTTGGGCGGCAATTACCATTGTGCTAACTCGGATTTTTGGTGAAGAGATTTTCATCGTGCTTGATTGGTTTAAAGATCGTCCATATTTGCTGATACCACTTGCTATTGTGATTGGTGGAGGTGTTTGGTGGTATTTTAACTCCCAAACCAAAAAGATGGATAAAAGGATTGCTAAGATTCAAAGTGAGCTAGATTCAAAGGCTAAATAAAACAAAGGAGCGACATAATGAAAGTAAGCATTTCAAAGAGTATAAAGAATGAAAAAAAATACGCACAATGTGTTGTAATGGCAAAAAGTGCGTTTGGTAAATCGGCTTATGCCAAGCTGTGCAAACCTTTTGGCTTTGAGGGTGAGGGGAAGTTTTTCTTACAAGAGGGCAGGATTCTTGTGGTGTGTGTAGATGAGCTAGAATCTGATTGTTTGCGAGAATCTGGAGCAAATATCGTGCGGTATTTTAAAGGTTTGCCTTATGAGGGTGTGAATGTAAGCATTGAAGGCAAGATAGATAACAAAAAGGCGTATGCCTTGCTTTTGGGAGCATTGTGTGGGGAATATGAATGTATGAGCTATAAGAGTAAGCCAAAGGCAAATGCTTTGAAAGAATTTGTTCTAGTGGAGCAAAAAACGAGTTTAGATTCTAGCATTGTTACAAAGGCTGAAATTATCGCTCAATCTGTCAATGCCACGCGTGAGCTTATTAACACTATCCCACAGGTGGCTACGCCAAAATATCTCGCCAAATATGCTAAAGGCTTAAGCAAAGAGCTAGATAAGATTGAATGTAAGATTTTAGATGAATCTCTTTTGGAAAAGGAAAAAATGGGCGCATTTCTAGCAGTGAATCGTGCTTCGTGTAATCCGCCGCGTTTAATTCATTTGAGCTATAAGCCAAAGGGTGCGACAAAAAGAGTGGTGCTTGTAGGTAAGGGGCTGACTTATGATTGTGGGGGGCTGTCGCTCAAACCAGCGGATTTTATGGTAACAATGAAAGCTGATAAGAGCGGTGGCTGTGCGGTTATGGAGATTATTAGAGCTGTGACTAGACTTGGGGCAAATGTAGAGGTGCATAGCATTGTAGGTGCGGCGGAAAATATGATAGGTGGCAATGCTTACAAGCCTGATGATGTGCTGTATTCTAGGGAGGGCAAGAGTATAGAAGTGAGAAATACCGATGCGGAGGGGCGTTTGGTATTGGCTGATTGCTTGAGCTATGCTCAAGATTTGAAGCCTGATATTTTAATTGACTTTGCGACACTCACAGGGGCTTGTGTCGTGGCGTTGGGGGAATATACAAGTGGGATTATGGGGCATAATGATAAGCTAAAGCTAGAATTTGAAAAGATTGCGTTAGATTCTGGAGAGCTTATGGCGTGCCTGCCTTTTAATAGACACTTAAAAAAGCTTATAGAATCTAAAATCGCTGATGTGTGTAATGTCGGCTCAAGTCGCTATGGTGGGGCGATTAGTGCGGGGTTATTTTTGAGTGAGTTTATCCGCGATGAGTATAAGGATAAGTGGCTGCATATTGATATTGCCGGTCCTGCGTATGTGGAAAAAGAGTGGGATATTAACCCAAGTGGGGGTAGTGGAGCTGGAGTGAGAGCTGGGATTGAGTTTATCCTTACACAAGCTGTGAAAGGGTAGCTATGGGACTTTCAATTGGTATTGTTGGGCTTCCAAATGTTGGTAAATCTACGACCTTTAACGCACTTACAAAGGCACAAAATGCGGAGGCGGCAAACTATCCATTCTGCACGATTGAGCCAAATAAGGCGGTTGTGCCTGTGCCAGATTCTAGGCTAGATGAGTTAGCAAAGATAGTAAATCCTCAAAAGATTCAACATTCAGTCGTGGAGTTTGTGGATATTGCGGGGCTTGTAAGAGGGGCGAGTAAGGGTGAAGGGCTAGGCAATCAGTTTTTAGCAAACATTAAAGAAGCGGATATGATTTTGCATATTGTGCGGTGCTTTGAAGATTCTAATATTACACACGTGGAAGGGCGGATTGACCCTATTAGCGATATTGAGATTATTGAGCTAGAACTGCTTTTTGCCGATATGGCAAGTCTAAACAAACGCATTGAAAAGCTACAAAAAGAGAGCAAGGCACAAAAGGGTGCAAACGCACACCTCTCTATTGCACAAGAGCTTTTAGCCCATTTAGAATCTAATAAGCCGGTCAAAACCTTTGCTAAAAAAGAGAGCGAAGAGTTTGTAACACTTAATCGTGAGCTACGATTTCTCACAAATAAGGAAGTGATGTATGGAGCAAATGTGAGTGAAGATGGGCTAGAATCTGATAACGAATATGTAAAAAAAGTGCGTGAATATGCCGAGAAAAATGGGGGCATTGCTATCAAGCTTTGTGCGAAGATTGAAGAAGAAATGGTAGGAATGGAGGATAGTGAAAGGGCAGAGTTTTTGGCAAGTCTGGGGGCAAGTGAGAGTGGGCTAGAGCAGATTATTAGAGAGGGGTTTTCACGGCTTGGGCTTATTAGCTATTTTACTGCGGGGGTGAAAGAAGTTCGGGCTTGGACGATTAGGCGTGGGGATTTAGCACCAAAGGCGGCTAGTGTGATACATAAGGATTTTGAAAAGGGCTTTATCCGTGCGGAATGTATAAGCTATGATGATTTTATCAAGTATGGCGGAGAAGCAAAGGTAAAAGAAGCAGGGGCTATGCGGATTGAGGGGAAAGAATATATCGTGCAAGATGGGGATATAATGCACTTTAGGTTTAATGTGTAGGCGAGTTGATGAGTAAAGTTGGATATTTGTAAAATTTATGTGTAAGTTTGGAAGTGTGTTTGTGCTTGGATAATCAAGTTCTGTAATGTCCCCGCAAGTTTGACGC
>NZ_DS990392.1:158256-174064 GCF_000155475.1 Helicobacter cinaedi CCUG 18818 = ATCC BAA-847
ACCTACTTTGTGAGATTCTATTTTTAAGTGTTTAATGTTTTTAGGCTTAATATGTATAGCAAATCTTTAATACTAAAATCTTTAAAGATTTTAGTATGTTGTTTAACCCTCTTTTTTCTCCACCTGTGCGTTAATAGAATCCCCATTAAGTGTGAAAAGCACACTTCCTCCTTCGCTTACTTCATCACGCAGAATTAAATCAGCGAGTTTGTCTTCAACCTGCTCATACAACGCCCTTTTTAGCGGACGCGCCCCATACACGCTATCAAAGCCAACCTTTGCGATATGCTCTTTTGCCTCATCACTTAGGCTAATCTCTATGCCCTTTTCCTTAGCCTTTTTAGCAAGAGATTGAAACATAATATCCACAATTTGCGTGATTTGCTCCATTCCTAGAGGATTAAAAATCACAACATCATCAAGGCGATTTAAAAATTCAGGTTTAAAATACATTCTTAACGCCTCTTTGACAGCATTTTGCTTCTGTTCTTTATCTTGCAACTCTAGAATCTTATCACTTGCGATATTGCTCGTTAAAATGATAATGGTATTGCTAAAATCTACCACAACGCCCTTGTTATCACTCAATCGCCCATCATCAAGCACTTGTAATAGGATATTAAACACATCTGGATGAGCCTTCTCCACTTCATCAAACAGCACAATACTATAAGGTTTGCGTCTTATAGCCTCAGTCAAGACACCACCTTCTTCATAGCCCACATATCCCGGAGGTGCACCTACAAGCCTACTGACTGCGTGTTTTTCCATATATTCGCTCATATCAATCCTAACAAGCGATTTGGCATTGTCAAACAAAAACTCCGCTAAAGTCTTAGCACACTGCGTTTTCCCTACACCTGTGGGTCCTAGAAACAAAAAACTCCCAATGGGGCGATTAGCATCGCTTAGCCCGGCTTTATTGCGTTTAATGGCACGAGCAATGGCTTTGATTGCAGATTCTTGCCCCACCACACTTTTTGTGAGTTCAGATTCTATGTCTAAAATTCGCTCCTTTTGGCTTTGGAGCATTTTTTTGATAGGCACTCCACTCCAGCGACTTACCACACTTGCGATACTTTCTTGCGTTACGGCATTTTTAAGCAAAGTGCCATTTTTCTGCATTTGCTCCCATTGGTCTTGCAACTCTTTCTCTTTATTTAAAGTCTGTGGAATCTTGCCATAGTCAATTTCAGCCGCCTTGCTGTAATCCCCACTTCGTTTGGCATTTTCAGATTCTCGCCTTAGGCTATCAAGCTCGGCTTTAATGTTAGCAATTTGCGTGAAGACATTTTTTTCCTGCTCAAAGCGTCCATTGAGTGAGATTTTCTCCTCTTTAAGATTTTCTAGCTCTTTGTCAATCTCTGTGATTCTTGCTTGATTAAAATCTGTCTTTTCCATATTGAGTGCTTGTCTTTCCACTTCTAAATTTGCAATTTGCTTTTTGACTTTGCTAAGTTCCAATGGCTCAGATTCTATTTGCATTTTAAGCTCCGCAGCGGCTTCATCAATTAAGTCAATAGCCTTATCGGGCAGGAATCTATCCGTGATATAGCGGCTTGAAAGCTTTGCTGCAGCAATGAGTGCTAAATCTGTGATATTAACATTATGATGGGCTTCAAGGTTTGGCTTAATCCCACGCAGAATCTGTAAGGCTTCATTAATGCTTGGTTCATTGACATTAATAGGCTGGAATCGGCGTGTAAGGGCGGCATCTTTTTCAAAATATTTACGATATTCTTTGAGTGTGGTCGCACCGATGGTGTGAAGCTCTCCGCGTGCAAGAGCTGGTTTTAGAATATTTGCCGCGTCCATACTCCCTTCACTTGCTCCTGCTCCCACGATGGTGTGAATCTCATCAATGAATAAAATCACATTACCCGCTTTTTTTACTTCATTCACAACATTTTTTAATCGCTCTTCAAACTCACCGCGATACTTCGCCCCAGCGATTAACGCACTCATATCAAGGGCTATGAGCCTTTTGTTTTGTAAGCTTAAAGGCACAGATTTTGAGATAATCCTTTGAGCCAAGCCCTCTACCACAGCAGTTTTCCCAACTCCGGGTTCGCCTAGCAAAATAGGATTATTTTTGCTTTTGCGGATTAGAATCTGCATCATCGCATTAATCTCATCATCGCGTCCAATCACTGGATCAAGCGTGTTTTCTAACGCCTTTTGTGTAAGGTCAATGCCAAACTTGCTTAAAGATTCTAGATTGTCATCACCACTTTGAGATTCTATCTTGCTATCCCCTCTTAACGCAAGTAGCGTCTTTTTCAGCTCATTCATATCCACAAATGGCTTAAAAATACTTACAAAATCTTGCTCTTTAAGATTAGCGATGAGAAACATATCCACCGCAATAAAGCTATCATTATTTTTTGTGGCTTCGCCTTGAGCGAGATTTAATGCATTTGAAAGCTCTTTGCTGATACTTAGACTTTCCTTTGAGACTTGAGAGCTTTTTGGCAGGGTATTGACTTGACTTTGTGCTTGTAGCGTAATGGTAGCTTTGTCAATATTGAGCTTATTTAAGGCTTGATTCAGCACACTTTGATGATTGCTTAATAATGCCCAATACAAATGTGAAGGGGCGATTTCTTGATTCTGTGAATGTAGTGCAAGTGAAGCCGCACTATCAATGGCTTCTTTGAGTTGATTGGTTAGTTTATCAAATAAATTCATAGCAAACTCCTTTTAAGTTTTATATGAAGTGTATTATATAAGTTTAGTCATTTAATGTCAAGTTTATTTATAAAATAAGTGATAAGTTTTTGCTAATATGCTTAGAATCTGTCAAATTTTATGCCAAGTTGCTAAAAATTTAGATTCTATATGAATTTATTGAGAATTTTTTGCATTTTTAAAAAGGTTTTTTGGATGAGTTTTGTATAATATGTGTAAAATTTTCATCTTTAAGGAGTATGAGTGAGAAAGTTTCTTGTTGGTGTGTGCTGTTGCGTGTGGTTAAGTGCTTTTGGAGTGGAGTATAAGATTGGAGGAAAAGCTGAAACTTTTGGTAAATTTGGCTTTAATAATGGATCATATAATCCAAATACATTTAAAAACCCTACTGATAGTTATGCTTCGTTATTTGGGGCTATGGAGTTTGATGTAAAAGCTCAAAATGGTTTTAGTGCGTCTTTAGGCGGTGCGATTAATGCTTTGGTGTATGATAGTACTTCTTCACAAGGTGGGCAATCTTTAGGAAATGGCTATATCGGTGCGTGGTTTGGCTACAAGGGCGATAAGGCAATGGAAGCGAGACAATATATTTTACATAATGCATTTGTTGGCTATGAGGGGGAGTATTTTGGCTTTAAGGCTGGGCGATATGAGAGTAGTGGGCTAGACTGGTTTGGTGCGTGGAATCAAGGTGGGGAGCTATATGTTGGCAATGAGTATGTGAAGCTCTGGGGATTTTACTCTGATAGCAGGGCTATGGTGTATAGCAATTGGTTTTGGGATTATACGCGTTTTAGTGTGGCTGGTAAGGGCGTGTATGCTGGTGGGCTAGATGTTGGCACAGATTCTATAAAACTTTCGCTCTATACTTATGGTTCGCAAGATCGCTTTGTAGCACCGGGCGTGAAGTTTGCGTGGAATGAGGCTCTGGGGGAACATCTTTCAAATGAATTTGTGGCTATTGGACTATTTCCTATAAATGAAGAGAATCCTAAAGGAATGAGCGGTGGATCTGCGTTAGTAGGCAAAGATACGCTTTTTGGTGACAAGCTTGATAAATACACGCAAACACTTTTTATTAGGGAACAGGTGAATTTTTACAAACATTTTGCCGGGGCAATGCTCTATAAAAATTGGGGCAATGCTAATGCGTGGATAGGCTCGTATGGCGATCCGTTTAATGGCTTTGATATTTGGATAGGCAGTGCGTATGATAAAGGTGCTTCTTTGAGCGATATGATAGGACGCAATGCGATAAGCACTATTGGCTATATTGGCGGAGATTATGGGGATTTTTCTTGGCAGATTCTAGGGCGACACACACAAAGCCCACGAAGTGATGAAAATGCTTTGGCACTCACTTTGAATCAAAGGCTGTATAAGGAGCTAAGTATGCGTGTAAAGATTGAATATTTTAGCGATGTTACAAAGGCTGGATATTCTGTCGGCGGCGATTCAGATTCATCTCCCTTATCGCATAATCAAACAAATGATAGAAGTCATATAATGACTTGGCTTTCACAGAAATTTTAATATATAAAGGAGTGGCTTATATGAAAAATAGAATCTCTATAGCCTTTGTAATTGGCTATATGTTGGCTTTTGGTGGCTGTGGAGGGAAAATAGGCGATGTGAATCCAACCGCTGGACTGATAGGGTATTCTAAGGATTCTGATCCGTTGAAAATAGGCTCAAAGCCCAAGCCACCAGCAAAGCAAAGCACACCTACACTTGTTGTTGGACCCATAGTTGTGCCTGAAGATCAAAATAAACGCTTTAATACAAGAGTGAGAACACAAATCACCGAAGAGATGGTGGGGAAAAGTTCACGCAATGCCGTGTTGCCTATCAAGCACCCACCACTAGTTGGGAGTAGTGGAGTAAATGCACCGCCTATTCCACCGCAAAATGGAGATTGGATAGTATTGATGTCGCCCGGTGGTGCGGCTTTGACCGTGTGGGCTTTGGCACAGGGGAATTGGATATGGGGCTATACACTTATTGATAGTATAGGCTTTGGTGGTGCACGCGTGTGGCGACTTAGATTCTTTGATAATGATGAAGTGATGATTGAAAATAACGAGACACGAACTTGTCTCAATGGCTATAAAAATGGGCTTATCCATATGGCGTGTAATACAAAAAATCGCTACCAAAGATTCAAACTCATTCCTATGTCTAATGAATCTTTTCAGCTTAAAAATGTAGGCTTGAATCAATGTGTGCAAGCACCCATAGGCAATATTTTCGGCGATTTCCATAGGGTAACAAGTATCTTTTTAACCAAATGTGCGACAGGAAGCAATTTAGATCAGCAGTGGTATGTTGCCCCACCGACTTTTTTAGTGCGTCCTTTGTATAGGCGGGATATTGATAAATGAAAATAATGGCAGTAAAAATAATGGAGGTAGCAAAAATGGGCGTAAAAACAATAACAATAGAAAAAATGATAAAAGCAATATGTGCTTGGCTTTGTGTTGTTGGTGTAGCATTTGGTGCGATTGATGATTTTAAGACTGCTTCTTGGAATCTTCAAGGCTCTTCGGCAACATCTGAAAGCAAATGGAGCGTGAGTGTGCGGCAGCTCATAAGTGGAGAAAATGCAGCTGATATACTTGCTCTGCAAGAGGCGGGGTCTTTGCCACAAACGGCAACGCCCACTCAAAGGACTTTTCAAACGCCACAGGGTATTCCTATTGCTGAATATACTTGGGATTTAGGCTCTCGCTCTCGTCCGGATATGGTGTATATTTATTATTCTCCGGTTGATGTTGGAGCAAATCGCGTGAATCTTGCTATTGTTTCTAGGCGAAGGGCGGATGATGTGATTGTTCTGCCACCACCCACAACGGTTTCTCGCCCGATTATTGGAATCCGCATAGGTAATGATGTGTTTTTCTCAATCCACGCTTTGGCTAATGGCGGAAGAGATGCACCTGCGATTGTCAATTCTGTGTTTAATCATTTTAGGGGGCAGTCAAATGTGAATTGGATGATTTTGGGGGATTTTAATCGTAGCCCTGCGAGTTTGCGGCTTGAGCTTAATTTGGAGACGCGAGTAAGGACGGCGATAGTTGCTCCAAATATAGCCACACAAAGAAGCGGAGGCATACTTGATTATGCAGTGATAGGGAACTCTGGAAGCGGCTTTAGAGAACCGCTTATTGCAGCTGTTTTGATGTTGGCAAATTTCCGCACACAGCTCGTGTCGGATCATTTTCCTGTGAATTTTAGAAGATTCCCACCAAATTAAAAAATATACAAAAAAGGATATGTGATGAAAAAGCTATGTTATGTTGTATTGATGCTTGGCGTGATGAGTGTAGGGAGTATGGAGAGTGTCGCTGAAGAGGGTGTGTCTGGTTTTAGCTTTAATAGTGGCGGAAGAAGAGATGATTTTGAGAATGTTACACGGCGTTTTCAAATACGCAATGTGCGAAATGGCATTGCATTAAATATTGATAGGAAGGGCGATTTTAATACGCAAAATTGGTTTTTGCGTGATTTTGGGCTTAATCCTAAGTTTATTAAAGGTAAAGATCCTTTGGCTAAAAGTTGGGGCTTTGGCTATGTGCAGTTTGTTGATCCGCGTAATCAGGATAGATGTCTATCTATTGGTGAGGATGGTTTTTTGCATTACAAGTCTTGCAGGGGTGATATACAATCAAAGGCGTTTGAGAGTATATTTTCGATCATTCCCACAAGCAGTGGGGCGGTGCAGATACGCTCTCTAGTGCTAGAAGCCAATGAATGTTTGAGTGCGTTTGAAAATCCAAATGTGCCTATTGAGCGGCGTTTTGGCATACAGCCTTGTTCGCTTGATTTTGATTTTTTGATTGATACAAGTGAGCTATTTTTCTTTACACCCGCACTTGTGGAGGCTCGTCCTTTGGCGAGATGAAGTGCTTATTGTGTGAAGCAATAGCTCAAAATCTAGGCTTGAGAATTAAAAAATGTGAAGTTATTTAAGAGATTGTTTTAGGAATATCAAAAAAGGCTAAGGTTTCAGCCTTTTTGCAGGGACTTATTTAACTTTTTCTAAATACTCACCTGTTTCGGTATTGACCTTAATTTTTTCGCCCTCCAACACGTGGAAAGGCACCTGCACAACAGCACCAGTTTCGAGTGTGGCTGGTTTTTTACCTCCGCTACTTGTATCGCCTTTGAAGTTTGGTGCGGTTTCTGTGATTGTTAGCTCCACGACAAGCGGCACATCAACGGAAATCGCCTTATCATTATGGAATAGAATCTGCACATTTAGCCCATCAAGCATCCATTTTGCCACTTCACCTACTTGATCTTCATTCAGTGCGATTTGCTCATAGGTAGTTGTGTCCATAAACTGAAAAGAGCTGCCATCGTGGTAGAGAAACTGCATTGTCTTTTCTTGTAAATTTGGCTCTTCGCATTTATCACCCGCGTGGAAGGTCTTTTCAATCACTTTGCCATCAAGAAATGACTTAATCTTAGCACGGACAAACGCCGCACCTTTACCCGGTTTTACATGTTGATACTCTGTGATTCTGTATGGAATCCCATCAATTTCAATTTTTAGTCCTTTTTTGAGTTCGCTCATTCCAATTGCCATTGTTTAAATCCTTTCAAGTAGTGTAAAGTCGCGTATTATAGCATTTGTGTGTGGTATTTGCAATTAAGATTTGGCGTTTAGGGGGATAAATTTAAAGATTAAAAGAATATAGAATCTTACAAAGATTCTATATTATAGATAAGGGGTTTGTTTAATAGCCGATTTTTCTTCCCTTATATTTTTCCAGCACTGCCTAGCACACCCATTCTCTCCACCATAAGTTTGGTAACAAATTCCATTGCTGGAGTGAAGAATTTGCGTAAGTCAAATTGTGTGTTATCGCTATTTGCCACCCTTCGCACTTCAGCGATAAAGGCAATACGCAAGTCTGTGTCGATATTTACCTTATTAATCCCGCCTTTGACTGCTTCTTGTAAAAATGCAAACGGCACACCTTTGCTGCCCTTCAAATCCCCACCTGTGGCTAGGAAAGCTTCTCTCACATAATCTGGTATCGCACTTGCGCCGTGCAAAACAAGCGGAATATTTGTGCGGACTTTGACTTCTTGGAGACGCTCAAAGTCAAGCTTTGGCTCACCCTTAAACTTAAATGCCCCGTGGCTTGTGCCAATGGCAGGGGCTAGATAATCCACCTGTGTGGCTTTGACAAACTCTTCTGCTTCATCAGGATTAATAAGCACCGCATCTTTTTCATCAACGGAAATATTATCCTCAATCCCCATAAGTCGCCCAAGCTCCGCTTCCACGCTCACCCCCTTGCTATGGGCGTATGCTACCACTTCTTTTGTCATTTCTAAGTTTTCTTTAAAAGGGTGGTGAGAGGCATCAATCATCACGGAAGTAAATCCTGCATCCACTGCCTTTTTGCAAGATTCAAAGCTTGTGCCGTGATCTAGGTGCAATGCCACGGGGATATGTGAATAGCGGTTGGATAGAATCTTGACTAAGCCCACTGCCATATCAATCCCCATATATTTAATCGCCCCTTCACTTGCCTGAACGATGATGGGCGATTTAGCAACATCAGCTGCCATAAAAATGGCATTTAGCATTTCAAAATTTACAAAGTTAAACGCCCCCACGCCATAACCCTCTCTATGGGCTTTATTTAGAATCTCAATCCCCGAAACAAGCATATTCTCTCCTTATGTGATTAAAACTATTTTGTAATCTGAATTTTTGCTTTTTCACGCAAAGCCTGAATCTTTTGCATCATACCACCTTGCACATTTTGCATTTTGATTTGCTCTTCAATGATTTTTTTAGCCTCATTGTAAGGAATGATTTTTGGCTCACTCTTTTTGATAAGGTAGATAACATGGTAGCCAAATGGCGTTTGCACAGGCTCTTGCGTATATGTGCCGGGTTTAAGATTTGAAGCAGCATTAGCAAAGTCTGGGTGCATAACATTGCGTTGGAATGTTCCTAAATCCCCGCCATTTTTAGCTTGTTTTGAAGCTGGGTCAGTGCTCTTAGCATTGGCAAGTTCAATAAACTTAGATTCAGCTTTTTTCCCTGCTTTATCAAGCTCTTTAATAATATCTTTTGCTTCAGATTCAGTCTTTACCAAAATATGTCTTGCGTGCATTTCTTGGTTAATAAACATACCCTCATTATTTTTGTAAATTTCCTTAATTTGTGCGTCATTGACACTTGGCATTTGAATCCCACCTACTTGCTTTTTGCTCCATAAGTCAATAAGAAGCTGATCTTTAATATTATTAATCGCTTCGGTATATTCTTTTGAAGTATCAAGCTTTTCAGCCTTGGCGGCTTTAAGGATAAGCTGACGATTGACAAGCTCTTGGATAATACCCTCTTTTTCTTGATCAGAAAGTTTAGCATAATTGAAGTTAGGGATACTTTGCTTCAAAATTTCTAAATCCTTATCCGTAACGGCAGGTTTGCCATCAATGGTAGCATAAGTCTTAGCTTGTAAAGATGCGATAGCTAGGCTTAAAAAAATCGCACCAAAAAGTTGTTTTGCGGGAAGATGTTTTTTCATCGTTATTTCTCCAAAATTTAAGATTTGCAGGATTGTAGCAATCAAAGTTAAATGGACTTTAAGCCTAGATTCTACTTTCTTGCATTTTGGGTATTTAGCCCTAAGGCTATGGATTTAGCAAACTCAATAGCGTGGGGAATGCTAGGCTTTGGGCTAATGTAAGCCTGAAGTGTGGGGCTAAAAGAAGCAAAGGTGCTTTTACCAATGGCAATAGCGATATACTCATATTCCCAGCTAAAATTTGCTACAAAGCTTTTATACGCACTTGGTGCGGTGAAGATTAACACGCTTTGCGGTTTTGGCTTAAGATTCTGCTCTAAAGTTAAGGGTGTATTCACATAAGCTATGACTTCTTGCAGCGGGACTTTGGCATTTATAAGTGTGGCATTAAGCTGTGAGACAATCTCTTTGGCGCGTAGATAGATTGGAAAGCGATTTTGAAGCAGGGGGATAATCTCTTTAGCAAATTCTTGCCCGTGCGCTTTTTGCCCTACAAACTCCACCTTTGCGTTATGCTGATAGAGAATCTCCGCACTCTTTGGGCTTATCACAAAGCTTGGAATCTCACGCCACTTAGCAAGATGTGGATTGTAGTGTGGGGATAGGGGGTTGGCAGATTCTAGCAGGGCTCGTATAGCGTAGCGTGAAGTAAAAATAAGACTATCAATGCCTTGTAAATCGTGTGTGATAGGCAGATAGGTGATTTTATTTGTAACAAGGCATTTGACATTTTTTACTTCGCGTGTGCCTATAAGCACAACTTCGTAGGCACGAGTGGCAAGGGGATTATAGGATTTGCTTGTAAGCAATACTGAATCTGCCATTATGGATTACTGCATTTTTCTTAGACTATTCCAAAAGATTAAGCCAATACCGCCACTGATAATAAGTGTAATGCCAAGAATCAGGCTAATGAGTGTAGCAAGCACTTCAGGGAAGATGACAAAAAGCACACCAAGTAGCACATACAGCCCACCCATAATCATCACGCCACTAGCGAGATTTGAGATTTTTGAAAGTCTCCACGCGTGGATAAGCCACAAGATTCCTTTTAAAATAAGCCACAAGGCGATAAGAAGTGGAATAAAATTTTGTGCTATTTCTTCACCGCCAAAAAGCAGTACCAAGCCAAATGCACACGACAATAGCCCATCTATGAGTATCATCATAAAACGCATTTGAAAAAAATACACAAGGCTTCCTAGCCCACTAAAAAGCATAATAAAGCCTACAAGATAGGCAAGGACAATCATTGTGTTATCCGGATTTGCAATACACACAATACCTAAAATGATGAGTGAAAGGCTAAAGGCCAACCAAAGTATGCTTTTAAGATTCATTTTTGCTCCTTAATAATGAGGTTTGATGTGATGAAATTTGAGTTTGAGGTTGGGATTTTGAGATAGCTAAAACTAAGCCAATGGCAATGCAATTTGCAATAAGTGAGCTACCCCCATAACTTAAAAACGGCACAGCTATACCTTTTACAGGCGTGATTCCAGAGATTCCAAAGGCGTTAATAATAAGTGAAAAACCAATGAGTAGCCCAACGCCAATGCAAAAAAGATAGCACATTTTGTTTGCAGCACGATTAGCTATGCGAAAGAGTAAAAGTAAGATATAGCCAAAAAGCAGCATAATCCCAAATAACCCAAGGAAGCCAAGCTCCTCTGTAATTCCAGCTAGAATGATGTCTGTATGGACATCGCTTAAAAATCCAAGCTTAATAGAGCCTTCAGCTAAGCCAGAGCCAAAAAATCCACCATTTGACATAGCATTTGTAGCGTGATAGATTTGATAAGGTTCAGGTAGTCCGCTCACACGGAGATTCTCCGCCCAGCCTTGTGGGAGCAATGCCAAAACAGAATCTTGTGCGCTTGCCCACCACGACTTGACACGCAAGATTCTATGTGGGCTTGTGATAATAGCTAGAAATGCTGTGCTTATCGTGCCTAGAAAGATAATGCCTAGCAGTCGCAAACTCCCTCCGGCAAAAAGCAGCATTACTCCTAGTGTGAGTGCTAGGAGAATAACCTGCCCTAAATCATTTTGTAGCACCGCAATAAGCACCACAGCCACGATAAATAAAAGCAAATAGGGGATAAAGATTCTAATCTCATCTTTAATGGAAAGATGCACATTGCTTACAAACTTGCGAGAAAAACTCCAAGCTAGAAAATACACAAAACCGATTTTAAAAAGTTCAGATGGTGCAAGGGAGATAAAAGAAAGCCTAATCCATCTCTTTGCCCCACCAGCCGAGCTTACAAAGCTTTGGGGCAAAAAGTGCATACCCACCATAAGAATGATAGATAAAAGAAAAATAGCAACGCCAATGCGTTTAAAATGGGCTTCAACATTAAGCTTAGAAAGTCCCCACATCAGCAAAATGCCACAAATCACAGCTATAATCTGCCTTATAAAAAAGTGAAAATGCGTATAGCCATTATGACTTGTGATATATGCTGCGAGTGAGTAAGACATCACCGCACCGATACAAGATAAAAGTGTAACCGCATAAAAAAGCCTAGAATCTGCCATAAATCTCACTTTTATAGTAATTTTTAAAGCGTTAGAATACCAAAGAATAGCCAAAAAATAGCAAACTTTTTAATCACAAAAGCACCCCCTGCCCCCTTAAAGCAAACCTATCCTTGCTCTTGCCTTTTGCTTTTTTCTCGCTAAAAGTTTCTTTGACTTCGTGTAGATTTAGCTCCAATTGCGCTTCTTTCAAAAAATGCTGATAATTTGTGATTCTACTCTCCGCAAGAGTGAGATAAGTTTTAGCATTATCAATGCCTATAAAATCGCAGTTGAGTATCTTTGCGGCAATGCCTGTCGTCCCACTGCCACAATATGGATCAATCACAACGCCACCATTTTCATTTAAAATTGAAAAAATGCACCGCAAGGGCAATGCGAGTGGAAAGGGGGCGGGGTGGGCGTTATTACTCTCTGGGCGGATTCTCCAAATGGAGCTTAAAAGTGCGTGGCGACTTTGTAGTTCTTCTCCAATGAGATTTTTACCCTTTGGCTTAATAAGCCAATAAATCCTTTCTTCTATCTGCCAAAATCTCCAGCCGCGAATATTCCCTGCAATGCCCCTATCCCAAATAATTTCCTGCCTTAGATTCCACTTTGTTTGAGAAATCCATTGCAATGGATGGAGTAATTTGCCCTTTTCCCAGCGGATTTTGTGGTTATAAAAAAAGCTTCCCCCCTCTTTTGTGATTCTATAGAGTTCATTTAGCACGGCGATTTGATTTTCTTGGTATGCTTTTTCATCAAGCTTATCACAAGTATTATCGTATAAAACATTCTTAACAAGCCAACCTCTTTTATTCTCTTGCTTATTGTAAGGCGGCGAGGTTACGCCCATATCTATGCTATCATTTTCTAGCTTTTGAAGCTCGCTTAAAGTATCTCCGCAAATTAACATTGATTTGCCCTTAAAAAAGCAAATAAGTTTTTTTCTAAAAATTTTTCATATTCTGCTAATTGTGGGCAAATATAAATGATATGAATATCGGCATTTTTGCAATGAGAAAAGCTAAAAGATGCACTCCGCAGATAAAGTCCTTTAATGTCTCCATTTGGGAATTTTTTATGGAGTTGTAGTTCTAAATGTTTTAAAAAATGAATATCATTAAAAGGGAACTCAAAGAGATAAAGCAATTTTCCATCTACAAATCCACTAATAAGCATATTTAAACGCTCTTGTTTGTCTTTATAGAATCTAGCCCAAGTGTAATCAGTGAAATTCCCACCACCATTGAGTTTTTTATTTTCGTTAGAGTAGATATTTTTAGGCTTTGCTTCGCAGTTTATGGGCTCACCAAAGCTATTTTGCCTAAAGCCATTAAAGCCTAATTTTTTAGGATTATGTGTATAACCTGCCAAAGTAACGCTTAAGGCTTCTCTAATGGTAGAGCTATTCTTGTCATTGATATAAGTTGTTAAAAGTTCGCTCAAAAGAGCGATGAGCGTGTCTTTTGACTGCCCTAGTAAATGTGTGCTAAAGTCAATATGGGAGTTGAGTGAGTAGATTTTAATGAGTTCCTGCAGGTTTTGTGTCATCGTATCCCTTTTGTATCTAATGTATCAAAAGGGATAGATATTAGCATATTTTTACAAATGTTTAAAGCTCCTGTTTCACCTAATTTGCTATCACACCACTTGTTTAATGCGTCTCCATACGCCATTTGCATCTTTTTTTACAATCTCTGTATTTGCGTGAGAATCTACGATTCTATCAAAATGAGATTCACTTATCCCCATTGTTTGACAAATATCATATTTAGCTAAAGGATCAAGGATATGATCAGCTTCATTGATATAAAGCAGAGCCTGTTCTCGTTTGATAGCCCCCTCTCTACAAAGGCGTGTCGCCATATCAGTTGTGCGTTGTGCGCCAAATTTTACAAATTTGCACCAATACTGCACCATATAGCCAATACTATCAATTTGTGCAAAATGCTCCACAGAGCCTTGCCTATACCATTCGTGGAAGTCTTGCAAGTCCTTAAATCCCACACTTCTAGCCTCATGCATTGAATCTACATAGCCATAGGGATAAATCGCTCCCATAAATATAAACTTCAGCTCATCTGTGCTTTGTTTGTGAAAAATATTGAGTTCCTTTGTGCTGCCATACTCAAAAGCCGCATCTTCGCCATAAAACACATCTCTTACCCCAAATGCTCTAGCAATCTTTACCACCTCACTTTCAAAGCTCCCCAAACGGAGTTCAGCCAACATATAGGGATTAAGATATTTTTCAAAGCATTCTTTCATTTCCTGTTTGCAAGTTTTAGGCTTGTAGCGATAGATGATATGATCTACATCAAAAAATTCTGCGATATTATTGAGATTATGAGCCCCTGCTTGTGTGCGAGTAGATTCATCATAAGTGGTAATCAGCAAGGGATTTTTGACATTATGATTTTGTATAAGCCTTTTTACAATCATATGGGAATCTTTCCCACCACTCACACCAATAACGCAATCATAACTATTTTTATCTACTGCCCCCCCCCCCAGTTAATTGTCTGCTCTGCTCCAAATGCTTTGTAAGCCACTCCTGCCTTGCTTTAAAGTCAATATGTTTTTTTGCCTTAGCGTTGATACACGCCCCACAGATTCCATTTTCTACATAAAGATTTGGGCGATACTCCATAGGGAATCCGCATATTTTACAGCCTGTTATGGTTTCCATTTTTACTCCTTTTTGTTTTTTAAGATTTTGAAAATTTGAGTTAAAAAGATTCTAGTTTCAGCTTTAATGACACCTCCTTATAGAGTGGAATCCACTCCAAAAATATCCCTTAGCACATTGTGTGAGCTTACTAAGATTCTATGCTTGGGATAAGAGCCTACAACAATACTGTTACTCGGCACATCAGTATCTATGATAAAGGTATTTGCCCCAAAGATGACATTATCTCCTACATTACATTTGCCTATCACTCTGCTACCCCCATACATCAGCACTCCCTGCCCAAAAGATGGATAATGCGTAATGCCATTTTCTTTGCTAGAGCCAACGCCACAATTATGATACGCACAAAAATAATCACTATACTCTGCCCTGCCTAGCACACTCCCTACAGGGTGAGTAAGCATAAAAATCTTAGGTAACTTCACTTCATAAAACATATCAACGCTATGCAATGCCTTATTTAAGCAATATATCTGCGTAGCACAATCAATTTTATTATGGCGATAAAGCTATTTGCTAGGTAGTAGAGAAATACAGCATATTTATCGCTATGGTAGAAATCATTTTGACTTAGGGCTTGTGTGTAGTATTTGCCAGATATGTGCGTTAAGCAAGAGGCAAAATGCTCCATTGCGATAAGCAAGTCAGCAGATTCTATAAGGTTTTGGTTATATTCAAGCGGAAAGAGTGAATCTGTTTGCTTATGGATAAGTGCGGATACAAAAGGGAGCAGGGCAGTCATATTGCCCCCTTGCGTATATTTATATGTGTGTTTATTTGATAATGATGAGAATCCCCCAGTTGAGTAGCATTCCCGCAGAAATGGTAAGGCGAGGTGTTGCTGTGGATTCTATAATATGGGATTGTGTGAGATGAGATTCTATCAAATCGGGCTGTGTGGTGGCTACTTGAGATGGTTGAAATGGAGTTATGTTTCGCCCCCCCCCCCGTTATATAATCTTCGCTGTTATGCCCAAAAGCAAAGTTAGATTCTGTGTTATCAATAGCTAGAGTAAAGCTCCCTATGCCCCTTTGTGAAAAGTCGCGTTTAAAATCTATTTGTGGATAAAATGGCACAATCTCAAGGCTTCGCACACCATCACACATATCTATAATGCTTTGTTTGCAGTAGGTATTGTAGTAGCCATTGGTGAATGGCTTTTTGGGATTGTTTTCATTATAGCTTGAAGGGCGAGTCCTATCGCAAATAGTCGTGTATAAATCCACATCAAACTCTGTGTTAAACAAACTTGAAGCATACAATCGCCCCTTAGGCTTTAAGATTCTTACAATCTCTTGCATAACACGACTAATGTTTTCTTTATCCACCCAGCTCAAAGTCTGCCAA
>NZ_DS990392.1:174372-177675 GCF_000155475.1 Helicobacter cinaedi CCUG 18818 = ATCC BAA-847
GTAATAATCTTTTGCTAGATTCTTATCTGCTTTCATCGTGCGTAGATAATTGTCTTGCGTTATGTTCTTTTGCATTTGTTACTCCTTTTGATTTTTATTAACGCGTTTAGCGACATTATTTGTCTTGCCTACTTCCACAGGGGCATTGCTATACACAAGGCTATCGCTTCTATCAGTGATTTGATCGCATACCTTGCAGATAAGATTTGATGAAAACACTCTATTTTCTTTGAAGATTCTCTGCACATTTTTGATAGGTTCTCCATTTTGTATTTGCTCTAAGCTTTGTGTGTGTAAATTCCCCATAATAAACTTTCTATGTGGGTCAAAGCAGCATAGGCTCACCTCGCCATTTTCTCTAATAATCATATCTCTACCATAGATTCTATTGCATTTTGGGTGGTCTTTGGCTTCGGTGAAAGGCTTAATCTCTATGCTATCTTTTAAGCCCTGCAACTCAAGCGTATCGTAGAATCCACCAAAATTATGGGGTTTCCATATTTGAATCTCATCAACCCTTTTTTCCCAATACTCTTTCCACTGCTCTATATGATGTTTATTTTGCTTTAAAATCACATAGTTAAAGCTAAGATAGGGACGCTTGGGATAGTCTAAGATTCTATGGATATTCTCCCATACGCGTTCAAACTTCACACTGCCCTTATGCACACTCTCATAGGTTTGCTTATCCATACCATACATACTTACACGCAAGACATCAAGGTATTCTAGCAGGGGCAATTTCTCTTCGGTGATAGCATTGCAAGTAGAAGAGCTTTGCAATTTGCAATTCGGGATTTCATCTTTGATATATTGCATATATTGCAAAAGAATTTCTTTTTTACACATAAAAATATCACCATAACCGCCAAAGCCTATGGTCTGCCCCCCCCCCCCTGTTTGTCTAAAATGCTCTTTTAAGCGACTAACACAAAGTTTGTAGGTCTCCCAATCCATAGTCTTAAAGCGGAATGGATATTCATCACGCGGACACATAATGCAGTTTGCATCACAGATTGTCGTAACCTCTAAGCAAAAATTTTCTTCCATTGTTTTCTCCTTTAGTTGTATTTTCTAAACACAGGCTTCACTACATCGCCTACAAGGTAGTTTGCCACGCCATTTTGCAATGCCTTTTTATACACTTCAAGGCTCTTTGCCACTGCCTCTAATGTGTAATCAAGCTCCTTTTGCTTATGAGCATAACTCATCGCAATACAAGGGAATAGAATCTTATGTTTAATCATCTCTTGTAAAAAGAGTGTGCGGAATGCTAGGCTAGATTCTCCTTTTTCATCAAAGGTAAGGATATAGGGCTGACATTCCACGCCTGTGGCGACAAAATGTTTCTCAATCCCCAAATCTTTAGCGATTTGATTGATACCGCTGACAAGTTTTCGCCCATAATCCCATAGATAATCAACGACATTGTTTTCTTTTAAGATTCTATATGTTTCTATAAACGCACCAAGTGGGGACATCTCTGCCCCGTGTGTGGTAGAGAGTAAAAATACCCGCTCACTTCCGCTAAATTCAATACTGCCTAATTGCATAATCTCCCTTTTTCCAGCCACTGCTGCCACTGAAAAGCCATTTGCCAATGCTTTGCCAAAGGTGCATAAATCAGGTGTTACACCATAATAATGCTGCGCACCCTTAATATGCCACCTAAAGCCTGTAATCATTTCATCTAAAATCATCACCGTCCCATTTTTATTGCAAAGCTCACGGACATTCTGCAAGAAGTTATCCCTTGGGTGTTCTAAATTTGAAGGTTCTAAAATCACACAGGCAATTTTGTCTTTATACTTATCAAAAAGGGCTTCAAGTGAGGCTATGTCATTGTAGTGGAATACAAGCGTGTCATCTTGTATGTTTTGTGGGATACCGCGTTTGACTTCTGTGCTACCGATAAACCAATCATCATAGCTAAAAAATGGATGCTCTAAACATCGTGCGATGAGCGTTCTGCCCGTGTAGGCACGAGAGAGTTTGACTGCTGCACTTGTAGCGGTGCTGCCGTTTTTGGTAAATTTCACCATATCTACTGAATCTATTGCAGAAATCAGCGTTTGAGCGGCTTCTAGCTCTATGAGTGAAGGGCGTGTGAGATTATTGCCATTTTCAATCTGCCTTATAGCAGCGGCATTTACACGCTCATCAGCATAGCCGATACATACCGCCCTTAAAGCCATACCATAGTCTAAAAATTCATTTTCATTTTCATCATAGATATACGCCCCCTTGCCGCGTTTGAGAATCTGCGGCGCGTTGCTAGGGTATTGATCGTATCCGCGTGAATATGTATGGGCGCCACCGGGAATGGCTTTGAGTAATTGCTCTTGATAGTTCATTTTAAATTCTCCTTTTTAGCCTCCAGCTTTGAGCGATAAAGCCGCGATTGCTTCATCTTGCTTCACTGCGATGTATGTTTAATACATCTCATTCGCAAAACGCAGCTTTCTCATCTCAAATCTTGGAAGGCTGGTTTGTGTGTCTTGTTTGAGCCGTTTTTATGTCGGCGCGTCTTTGTCGGCTTGTCTTTTGCGACTTGCTTTGTCGCCTCGCTTTGCGGCTCGTCTTTTGCGTGGCTGAAACCGCTTTGTTTCTCTCTACATTTTTACGCCTTTCTTTATGGGATTAAGCTATTTTGTCGCTTCTAAAACCCCCCAATTCATTAGCATACCTGCGGATATTTGCAGTCTTGTGGGGTTACACCTAGCGTTGTCTTTGCGGTTAAAATCGCTGATTCTACGCTCACAAGCGGCGTCATTACCGCTTAGGTAACTCTTTGCTTGTTCGCTTGAAAGCAGCGATTTTTCCTCGCAAATACTTCCGCTTGGGGTTATCTTGCTTGAATCATTCTCCTCCGCTTCAGTCCCCTGCGGGGGGGGGGCACTCATATTTTCATCGCTCTTTGTCTCTCCTACAAACGCACCGCCAAAGTTTTCATCTACTTGGATAAGATGAGAATCTTGTAACACTTTCACACTATATGTGGTAATGCCTCTGTGTGTCGTGCGTGGGAAGTCAATCTCTGGCATAAAGGGGTGGATAGTAAAAGCATTGTAGTTTTGTAATATGTCTTGCATTGTAGGGAGGCTAAAGGTCGTGTATCGCCCCCAAATTCCAGCCTTGCCAGATTCTCTTGTCAAGTCTTTAAAATCACAGACTATATCCACATCAAATTCTGTATTAAAAAGACTAGAAGCATAGAGTTTGCCCTTTGGCTTTAAGATACGATGCACTTCGTTGATAATGGGCTGCAGGGCTTTTTCATCAAAAATAAGAAAGGTTTGTGAG
>NZ_DS990392.1:177994-179816 GCF_000155475.1 Helicobacter cinaedi CCUG 18818 = ATCC BAA-847
AGAGAAATGTATGTCCTTGATACATTATGCAGCCCATTTGCTAGAATCTATGATATTTCTAGCATTACCCCATAAAGAGATAGAATCAAAGTAGCATAGGCTAGGGGATTCTAAGGCGGTGCGTGAGCTTTTTGAAATTTGGGATTGTGTCTTGAATCCATTTGGGAATTGAGAAAGATATTTGTAGGGCGATTCATTTATCGCCCCCCCCCCATTATATTTTCATCGCTATTGTGCCTAGCGTTGTCTTTTTGGCTAGAATCGGCGATTCTGCGTTCGCCAACTGCGGCACTTACGCCGAGTAAGCTTCTTGTTGTCTTACTTGAAAACGCCGATTCTATTTCAAAAATACTTCCGCTTGGGATTGTTGTGCTTGTTTGTGTGAAATTATTCTCTCCCGCTTCAGCTCCTAAAGCGTTGCTCTGGGCGGCTACTATATCTCTACCTAAATGCCTACTTTGAGATTCAATATTTTCTAAAAGTGATAAAATCTCATAATCCCGTGTCAGTGAGTTGGGGAAAAGGGTGGGGTTATTTTGCCTTATGGCTTCAAGGAATGTTTTCATCTCTTCAATATATGGCTCTTCGGGGTTTATGTATTGTGCTTCAATAGTGCCCGTATCAAAGTGTATATGCTCCCAATCACTCATATCAGCGTTTATAAAGCTTAGAATATTTGAATCTTGAGTGTATTTGATAATACCCTTGCTCCCTAAGATTCTAAGCTCTCTTGTAGCCTTTGGAGCAGAAATCACTTCAATGCTAAGGTTTAGTAACGCTCCGCTTGTGAATTGCAAAAGGCAGTGATACATATCATCAATAGGGGCGTTCATATCGGTAAGCTTCCCATACATTCCGCCTATGGCACTCACTTTGCCAAAGATAGCACAAAGCCAAGTAAGCTCAAAAGGCACAATCTCTCGTCCCCCTCCCGTATCCGTGCGGCTCACATAGTAATCCCCTATATCCTCCCACGGATGCCAATCAGGTAGATACTGCCCGGTGTGGTAGTTGATGTTTAGAATCTTGCCTATGGTTTGATTTTCCACTAAGCGTTTAATGTGCTTTACCATCGGTGTGTGATACATCGTGCTGCTAGGCAGTATGAGCGTGTTTTGATTCTCCCTTTGAGAGAGGGCTAAGATTCTTTCTTTTTCCACGACAGAGGCTTCTATAAAGCAGTGGATATTATTTTTTGCGGCAATTTCAGCGTATTGCATATGGATATGTGGCGGTGTGGAATTGATAAAAATCTCTATTTTGTGGCTTTGCATAGCAGATTCTAAAGTATCAAATGTGCTTATGCTGTATTTTTGCTCTGCTTCCTTGCGTCTGTCTTCACGCACATCAAAGCCTAAGATTCTATCCTTTAGCCCTAGTGCGATTAAGTTTCGCACGCGTCTTTTTCCCATTGAGCCTAGCCCAATAACTAAGATTTTGTTTTCCATTGTTTTCTCCTTGTGTTGAATTGGATAAAAGTGTTTCATCATCGCCTCTATACAGATAAAGTCGCATAAGTCATCAACCTCGTAGCATTGATGGGGCAAGATGGTGTAAAAGGTGCAGTTTTGCGTGTAGAATGTCTGCTCTTGCAAAAGGGCGGTAGTTTTAGCAATATAGGCTACGCCATAGGGGAAGTAAAGGGTTTCATTATCCTGTCTTCGTGTAGTTTTGGGGAGGCTAGGCATAAAGGTATGGAGGCGATTATTTGTGATTTTCTTTAAAATGGCGGGGTGTTCTTTGACTTCGCCAATACTTGAGATAGAATCTGCTTTTTCTGCGATGAGCTTTTCTATCATTTTGTCTATGTCGCCTTTTTCTC
>NZ_DS990392.1:179979-247643 GCF_000155475.1 Helicobacter cinaedi CCUG 18818 = ATCC BAA-847
CTAGAAATGTATGTCCTTGATACATTATGCCACCTCCGCAAAAGAGAGATGAGCCACAGGGGCAAAAGAATGAGTGGAGATGAAACAATCAACAAAAGTAAAAGAATGGGATACAAAAAGGCTTTGATAAAAAGTAGGGGCAAAAAAGGTAGGAGAATCTACAAAAGAATTTAGTCTATCCCCCCCCCCCCCAGCTAAATTGCCTACTTTTTCAAGTTTAGCTTTTATTTGGCTTAAGATATCCATCGCTTCTAAGGTGCTTTGGTAGTCAAAAGATTCGCCCTCCATAAGGGCTACAAAATGTCCCATTGCGCGTCTAAACGCACTGAAATTATCGCTTAGTGTAATGGTATAGCGATTTTTATCTGTTGTGATAGTAAGGGTGCAGGGCTGAAAAGAGGCATTGATATTATTAAGCTGGATATGAAAGCTCTGCGTTTGTATCAAAGCACTCACGCAAAAATCTAGCCTCATCACTTCAATATGCGTAGCTTTAAAGGGGGTGAGTCCCATAATGGCATCTATCAAATGGATAAAATATCTATCCCACGCAGAGCCAATACTTGCTTCAACAAAGCGTATAGATTCCCCATCTTCTTTTATGGCTTTGCGGATAGAATCTAGCTCCCTAGCATATCGCATACCTGAGCAAGACATAAGCCTATTTTGCTCTAAGAATGGTGTAAAATAAGCTATATCCTGCATATTAAGGCTTAAAGGTTTGTCAATAAAAACAAACTTATGAGATTCTAAAAATGGCTTTGCCATTGCTTTGTGATTTTGCCAATCATCACGCGCGAGAATCACTCCATCAATGGGGGCTAGAGCTAATTCTTCAAGTGAATTTACAATATATGGAATCTTACACGCACGGGAGAGATTTTCACTCACTTGCTTATCTTGTGTGTAAAGATGGGTGATAGCCACATCATTGCGGTTAAGAAAATCCTGCTTATCGCATTTTAAAAGATAGTTATAAATCACACTCCAATCACTTTTTTCCATCGCTTGTTTGTCATAGCCATTGATAATGGCGGAAAAAGAGTAGGGGTGTCCATTGCCCTCGCTTAAGCCGATTAAACCTAGATTGATTTTTTTCACCATTCTTTCCAACCTCCATCAACACAGATATTTTGTGCGGTGATAAATTTGCCCAAATCACTTGCAAGGAGCATAACCGCACCCTTTAAGTCATCAGGCTCACCTATGCGATTAAGCATAGCTTTGCTTGAGAGATTTTGCATAAATTCTTCATCATCATTTGTGAATCCATAAGGAAACGCTCCGGGGCTAATGCTATTTACTCTAATGCCATAGGGGCTTAAAAAACTAGCCAAATATTTGCTAAATTGTATGACTCCAGCTTTTGCTGCACCATAGCTTGGTGGATTTGTGTAGCAGTTGCGATTGTAGATTCTATAATCAGGTGCTATATGCCCATACATAGAAGCAATATTGATGATGCAACCCTTGCTTTGCTTAAGTATGGGTATAAAGGCTTTGATGAGATAAAATACACCATTTAGGCAATGCTCCATATCAAAAAGCCAATCCTCTTTATCTATGCTTTCTAAGGTATTTTTCTTTCTTTGAGCGGCATTACTTATAAGAATATCAAGCTCTCCAAACTCCTGCTCTATGGTATTTGCTAGAGATTCTATACTTTTAGTATCTGTAATATCCACCACTTCGCCTATGGCTTTAATACCAAAAGTATCTTGCAAATATTTCGCACTCTCCTCACATTTTGTTTTATTGCGACTAGCTACAATAACATTCGCACCAAGTTCAGCTACACATTCGCTCATAGACATTCCTAGATACCCCCCCCCCGCTGTAATTAGAGCTGTTTTGCCTTTCAAGTTTGCTAATTCCTTGAGTGTTTTCATCTAAAATCCTTTCTAATTTGTGGTTGCCCACGCCATTAAGCCAATCTACTCCCTCCAAATCAGGGAATAGTGGCACCTTCCACTGAATCCAATAAAATCCTCCGCCAATGGCAGATTTACCTACATTTAATAGATAATCCACCATATCAAAGCAGATGTTTGGCTCTAAAGTCGCATTAGGGCTCATTTCTGAACGCACAGGTCCGGGGGATAGGAGATTAAGCTTAATATTTGTATCTTTTAGCTCTTTGCTTAAGGTTATGCTTAGGGTGTTAAGCAGTGCTTTGCTTCCACTATATATGCCAAAGTTTTCCGCACAATTGAGCGGAGCGCCACTTGTTACATTGATGATTCTGCCAAAGTTGCGTTTTTTCATTATGGGCAAAAAGTGGTTGATAATCATCATAGGGGCTTTTGCATTGAGTGTTAGGGCATAGTCTAGGCTTTGCATATCAAGCGATTCTAGTGGAGCTTGAGGCTTGTTTGTCCCTGCACAATTAATGATATATAGCACTTCATTGTAGCGTTGTGTAATAGAATCTAGTGTGTGCTTTAGGTCTGTAAGTGAAGCAAGGTTAGATTCTATAATCTCTACATTGGCGTTATTGCCAAAAGATTCTATCATTTTGCCTTTGCGTCTTGCTAGGGCTAGGATATGGAATCTTTGGGAAAGATAATGTGCAAGGGCATTGCCCACACCACTACTTGCACCTGTGAGTAGGAGATAAGGTTTTTTCATTTTAGCTCCTTTTCAGGATAACCCATTTCAAGGAGCTTTTCAATAATGACAAATTCAAAGAGTGTATCAATATCAAGGCATTCATAGGGCGTGATATAGGGGTAGGTTTTGCCTAAAAAGGCGGATTTAGAATCTTTTTCCTTTTGAAGAACGGCATTGCTAAAGCCATAGAGAATCCCATCACATTGATAGGCTTTTGGTTGGGATTGGCGAGGCATCCACGCCACAGAGCCTTCAATATAAGGGCTTATGGTGTTGTTATTGATTTGAAACATTCGTCCGGGCGATATGTGTGATGGCATAAGAGTAGCGATACTATCATACTCCCCACTCTCATCACCATTTCTTAGAATCTCCATACATTGCACAATATCACTTTTTCTACGCAAGGGCGAAGTTGCCTCAAGTATATAGATATACTCTATTGTTTCCCCACTAGATTCTAGCTCTTGCACAGCGTGGCGGATAGAATCCATAGCCAAGGCAGTATCTGTGGCTAACTCTTTTGGGCGATCAATAACTTCTGCACCATATTCAAGGCTTACGCGTTTGATATGAGAATCATCAGTGGATACAATGATTTTGTCAAAAGCAGGGATTTGTTTTATAAAATCAATCGTGTGAGCAATGAGAGGTTTGCCACAGATGGGCTTGATATTTTTACCTATAATACCTTTGCTTCCGCCTCGTGCGGGGATAATAGCGAGATTTTTTATCATACAGCCTCCTTTATGGAGGCTATATGGGAGATTATATCTCGCGCAAAAATATTTACTCTATCCCCCCCCCCCGTTAGATTTAACTTGTTTGCCTTATTTAGCATAAATTCTACAAATTCGAAATCAAGTGGCGTGTCAATATCTACGCTTCTAGATTCTGGCATTACAAAAAGCCCTGTGTTCGGTGTAAAGACACTCTCATTACTAAGCAGTGCTTCACGCTTCCAAATATAAATGCTGGCATTCATATCATAGCATTTTGGTGAATCTTGTCGGCGTAAAATAGGCGTGGTTGGGGTTTTGCTTAAAGCTACTTGTTGTTTGCCATTGTTTTCAAATATTTCTACAAGATTAAAATAAGGGCTTTTTCGTGCTGGGGCGGCTGTGATTAAAATATCATTATCATCACGCACAAATTGACTATAAGCTTGTGTAATATCGCTCACAAGTCGCAAAGGGCTTGTCGCATCAAGGTCAAACACAACATCATAATGCGTTTGAAAATGCTCTTCACTTCTTAAAAGTGCATCGCGTATGGCAGGGAGCTTCCCAGCAGTATCACTTGCTAGTTCCTTATCTCTTAGAAAAAACACTTCTGCTCCCCATTCCTTGCCGACTTTGGCTATCTCTTTAGAATCTGTGCTAAGCACAATATGTGTAAAGAGACTGCTTTGCAGGGCTTGGAGAATAGTATAAGCGATAAGGGGCTTTCCGGCAATGGGCGTGATATTTTTATTTTTCACACCTTTGCTTCCGCCTCTAGCACCGATGACACAGAGAATCTTTTGATGTGGTTTCATATTTTTTATCCTTGTGAGAGTTTGCATTAGGGGGAGAGATTCTTCTAAGGTAGGGAGAATCTGAGCTTTGGATTTAAGAGAATCTAAAAGTTTTTTTGGGATTTTTGTATGTGAAAAATCTGCTGAATCTAGCACACTTTGATGCATTATCGCAAAAAGCTCATTGCGTTCAAATGCGGCGTTTAAATGCTCTGTATTGCCTTGTGTGTCGGTAATGCTAAGGGAATTTACGATTAAATCAAGCTCTATGCTTTGGCTTGGCGTGTGGATTCTTAGCAGTCGTTTTGGATTTTTGCTAAAGTAGTCAAGGTTTAGCTGAATAAGGGTATTTTGCTCTGTCTTACCTATAAGCATAAGTGTATCATCGCTTGAAATCTCAAGCTCCGAAATCTTGCCATTAAAGCCTACAAGGCTTTCATCTTGGAAGCTCCCAAAAAGCCATTGTATATAGTCAAGCTCGTGGCTCAAATCAAGCAAAACGCCACCACCCTGCGTTTTATCCGCACTATATACTTGACGATAATTCACATCTTTACGCCAAGATGGCAGATATGAGCCACAAGCTACTTCCACTGCATAGGGAACAGAATCTTGCAGGATTGTTTTAAGCTGCTTTAAGAGTGGGTGAAGTCTTAGGCAAAATCCCACTACGATTGTATTTTGCCCACTCGGGGTAAAGCTGTGGGCAGATTCAAAAAGGGGCTTTTCTACAAAGATTTTTTTATGCTTGACTTTAGAATCTAGATAGCTCAAATGGGCTAGATGACAGGCGGTAGGAGAGGCGATAATATAGTAGTCAAAAGCGTGGATATTGGGCAGAGATTCTAGGTTAGGGTAGGCGTTTGGGAGATTTTGGGAGCTAATGAGCGTGATGTTTGTGTGTGTGAAATATTCTTGTAAAACTTGTGCGTGGCGTTTGCCAATAGAGCCATAGCCGATGATAAGAATCTTAAGCGACATTTAGGCTGCCTCCATTGAGACTGCTTTTGGTGAGTCTATCTCTAGGGTGGATAAAAATGTGCGGTGTGATAATGCTGTGATAAAAGGCGTGGGGAGAATATAAAGAATTTTTGGCTTTAGTTGTGTATTGCCCCCCCCCCCGTTAATATTCTCTCTTATATGTGAAGCCAAAAACTCAGCAAATGCAAAATCAAGGGCAGAATCTATGTCGCTTGAGTAGAGATTGTCCATTTTATAGGCAATGGTTTGGGGCGTGAGAAAACTTTTGTTTGCAAGTAGGGATTCAGTTTTAGCGATGAAAATCGTGCCATTCAGGCGGTAGTATTGTGGCAAGTCTTGGGAGCGTATCTCTCGCACAGACTTAGGAATAAAATCATTCATATTTTCATTTTCTGGCAGGGTGTTGCTCCATAATGGTGGGTGTTCGCATTTACACACAGAGATAAGAGAATCTACCTCTTTTGTGATAATTTTTTTACACGCTTCATCTATATGCCAAGTTTGTCTCAAGGGGCTAGTGGGCTGAAGTAGCACCACATAATCAAACTCTTTCCCTAAAGATTCGTTGTAGAATCTAATACAATGCTCTAACACATCAAAAGTAGTCGTTGTATCACTACTTAAAGATTCTGGACGCAAAAATGGCACATTTGCCCCATAAGATTTAGCAATATCCGCATACACACTAGAATCTGTGCTAACTACCACTTCATCAATATAAGCAGAATCTAACGCAGATTCTATACTCCACGCTAAAAGTGGTTTCCCACATAAAAGCTTTATATTTTTATCAGGCAGTCTTTTACTCCCACTCCTTGCTGGGATAATGGAGAGAAAGCGAGAATGAGAATGTGCTAGTGTAAGTGTTGCCATATAAAATTGCTATCTCTAGCTTAAGATTCTAAGCGAGAGTTGCCACCCCTTGTAAAATCTATAAATCCTTTGTAAAACAGGGGCGGATTATAGCAAAGAATTATAAATGTTTATTTTTTAGCTCAAAGGTTTTGCTATGTGTGTGGCTAAAAGGTGCAAAAGGCTCTAAAATGCTATTCTCTTGGACTTGTAGTAAAAGAGCATAGGTATAAAATCGCTCTGGCATAGTTGTCGTGTAGGTATCAGTCGCACCATCTTTTCTCTCCAAGAAAAAGCGGGATTGCAGGATTTTAACCTTGCGTTTTTGTAGCTCATTTAAAAGCAAAGGAGTGTCTGTAAAGTAGTTTGGGTGGTTATTTTTCCTTGCACCAATCTCTGCTACAAGTGCCATTTCATCGGATTCTAAATAATTGTTATTTTTGCCTGTGATAAGGGCTATACCGCCGGTTTTAAGACGGGATAGAATCTCAAAAATTGTGATATGCTGAAAACACGCATCAAACACGCCATAGCAAAATATACCATCAAATTTTTGCTTTTCAAAGGGGATAGAATCATTTGGGAGAAGTTTTTGGGCTTGTGCGTTGGGATAGTGTGAAAGCATATAGTCAATGCAGGATTGTGCGATGTCGCAGCCATAATACAAGCAGTTGAGCTTTTCAAAATATGGATATGACCTACCAAAACCGCAGCCATAGTCTAAAATCGTGTATTGCCCCCCCCCCAGTTCATTTTTAAGAGAATCTGTTAGGAGGGCGATATAGCCTTCCATTACAGAATCATCAGCCATTTTGTCTTCGTTGTTGGTGTTAGTATTTGAATCTTCAACGCGTTTAAGCCAATAGTTAATGTAATTATCCCAATAAGCTTGTCTGTCTTGCTCGTTCATCGTTTATCCTTTAGGTGAGATTATGCATTATTGAGTGTGGTTTTGCTCTGTGTGTTTGTGGCTTTATCCCACACGATGAGTTCCGTTACACCGGCATTTGTGTTGCTTGCTACGCCTATTTTTTCTATTGCTTGTGGGGGGATTGTGTTTCTATCAAAAGTGTAAGTCCAGTGATAAGGCTGATAGAAATCAAAATTATCGTGGAAGTATTGTCCTTGCGTTGTTTTTATGGCAAGGAATGGCTGGGGACCAAAGATATTAGAATCTGTTTGTATATGAAGCTTATTGTGTGAAAAGTCATATTCTAAACGCAGATTTAGTGGCTTTTTATCAAGCTTTAGGACAGCTCTCATTGCTACATCGGCTTTTTCATACTTGAAATGCACCTGCGGGTAGGCAAGGGAAGCGTTTTTAATCATATCGCGTAGGAGATTGACTTCAAAGCTCATATCGCGGTAATCGTGGCAGTCAAAGGCTAAAATCACATCATCATTTGTTTTTAAGGCTCTTTGAAACGCATCATTAACATCATCTTGTGTAATACAGCGAAGCCTCGCATACATATTAAGACATCGTGCTATATAGCGTCTGCAAGAACCCTTTACCTGATAGTCATCGTGGCTTGGGTGATAGACTTCCCATTCTGTTGTAGCTCGTCTCCAATCGCCAAAGCGTCCATCGCCACAATCGGGCTGATTAGTATCTAAGCCCTTTGTAGATTGATTGGCATAATCAAAGGGTATCCATTGCTCTAAGAAAAAATGGCTATCAGGTCGCTCTGTGTGGAATCCGGGGCGGAAAGTAGAGGGAAAAAAGTGTCTATCAATCAATCTGCGAGAGAGAATCTCAGTAATATTACTTCCCCAAAATCGTGTGCCACTAGCGTGATAATCGGCTATGAAAGGCAGAGGGTGATAATGAAAGCTTAAATGATCATAATCTGTAACACTTTTTAACCCCGCATAATGATCAAAGATGTTGTGATAGCCTGCATCGCGTCTGCGTGGATTGTAGCCATCAAATCCCGTGTGGTCCATACAAAACCAATTATATATCCAGCCTCCACCAAAAGAATCTAGCAGGACATTGCGAAATGCCGGAGCAGTAATAGATTCTAACATAACATCAATTTGCTCCCAAGAGCCGTGCGAATGTAAAAGATGAGGGTCTAAAAAAGTTTGTATGGCTTCTTTTGCTTTAGAATCTAGTGTTGCCCCCCCCCCAGCTAAATGTGAAAAATCGCCTTTTTGTAATGCTAAAATCTCATCTTGTGAGCTTACTTTAATCTTAAAAGTGCTTTGAAGTAGCTCACAAATAGCCTGTGTGCTTTGATAGAGTGGTCCTTCTGTATCTATGCAATGCACGACATATACGATTGGTTTTTTCATAACAACTCCCTAAAAATCAAAATACAAAATGTGAATCTAAGTCATATTTCAAGCCCGTGATAAATCACAAAGGCTTTACAAAAAAAGATGGGGCGTGAGCAAAGGGAAGCTTTTGTAACTGGATATTTTTCCCTTTAATAAAATCTTCCACCGCCTTTTCTTCACCCGGAAAACAAGGATAATCATCTAGCATTATTATCCCCCCCCCCCCGTTACTCGCTCATAAAGATTTTCCAAAATCGTAACGCAAGGCTCATACACATCAACATCAATATGCAGGAGCGAGATTCTAAGCTCGGGGTGGTCTTTGCAGTATTGCGGCACGGTTTGATTGATATCGCCTTTGACAAGCTCATAGTTTTTCACATCTTTAGCCTTTAAGGCAGTGTGCATTTCATCTATACTTATACTCTCCCCACCAGAAGCATCAATAAAGTCTTGTAGAATCTGCTTATCCTCTTCAAAGTTTGTAGGTGGGAACATACCAAAAATATCAAAGCCAATCAGCTTTCTTGAGTAAGGATTCTCCACCACATCTCTAAATCCAGCCATTTGGAAAAACGACTTACCTCTAAAGATTCCACACTCCACTATATCGCCCGGAATCCCTATGGTCTTTTTGTATATCTCATAGTGTGAGAGAAGTTTGCCAAATCTAAAAGCATCAACTTGTTTATAGTATTCGTTTTCGTGGAAGTAGTAGTCATCTTGTCGGTAATTCGTGCTCATAAAAAACTCCTTTGGGTTTATGTTGTGTATTCGCTATTAGCTCTTTCGTATTCCTCGTGGCGACCGATGTCAATCCAATAGTCAGTGATTAAATACGAGTGGGAATTATAGTGTGCTTGGCTAAAAATAAGATTAAATAAGCTAGGCATATCAAAAAAGCAATCCTTGGGGATAAGGGGCAGAATCTGCGGCTCTAGCACATAGATTCCCGCACTCACAAGGAAACTTTGCGTGGGCTTTTCTATGATGTTAAGAATCTTGCTCTCCTCGCATTCTACCACGCCATAAGGCACTTGATAGCTATACTCTCTCACACCCATTGTAGCGTGTGAGCCACGCTCATTATGAAACTCTAGCATTGCTTGAAAGCTTATATCGCTTAAAATATCGCCATTCATCACAAAAAACGGCTTTTCTCCTATGTTGTCAATCAGGCTTAATGCCCCGGCTGTGCCTAGAGCTTTCTCTTCCTTGACATAGCGGATAGATAATCCAAACTTGCTCCCATCGCCAAAAAAATCTTCAATGATATGTGATTTGTAATTCACACAAAGAATAATATTACTAAAGCCTTGAGCCTTAAATCGCTCTAAAATGATTTGTAAAATCGGCTTTGAGCCGACTTTAAGCATAGGCTTTGGGATAGAATCTGTCAAAGGTCTAAGACGCTTCCCCAAGCCCCCTGCCATAATCACAATGGGATTATCAAAAATTGGCGTTCTTAGCAAGGAAGCAATGGATTCTATCCGCACGATTTTGCCATTCTCATCTAAAAGCGGAATCTCATAAATATTATATCGTGCTGAAAGCCCAATAAGCTTTTGTTTAGAATCTTTGATACTTGCGGTAATGGGGGACTTTTGCATAATAGATTCCACAGGGCTTTGCAGACTTAAGCCCTTAAGCAATCCCCTGCGTATATCTGGGTCAGTCAAAATACCTAAAAACTTGCCATTTCTATCATTGACAACAAGTAGTCTTACACCATCATAAGTGCCAAAAATCTTTAGCGCATCTTGAATGCTTGTGTCTAAAAAAACGGATAATTGTTTGATGTTTTGCATAGTTTTTGAATATGTC
Organism: Helicobacter cinaedi CCUG 18818 = ATCC BAA-847; assembly: GCF_000155475.1. Classification (GTDB taxonomy): domain Bacteria; phylum Campylobacterota; class Campylobacteria; order Campylobacterales; family Helicobacteraceae; genus Helicobacter_C; species Helicobacter_C cinaedi. The sequence continues at coordinate 190,046 of NZ_DS990392.1, forward strand.
CTTAAGAGTGAAATTAAGATACGAAAAGTCAAATTTTCATAACTAACACAATGCCTATTTTTAGGTTTTGGAGGCACATTCTAGCAAAAACAAACTGAATTTATCTTAAGAAAAAATGCCTTGTCTATCGCAAACAAACTTCATATTTAGTTATGAAAATTTGACTTTTCATAACTTGCCAATGCTCTCAAGGAGAAATAGTTGAATAGTAAAGTGGGAAGTTTAGGATTGAGCGAGTTTTGCATTGATTATGAGGCGAGTATTTTTACGGCAATGTCTTGTATCAATCAAAATACAATGGGCGTTGCGTTTGTGGTGGATTCTGCTATGAAGTTACAAGGTGTGATAAGCGATGGGGATATACGCAGGGGATTGCTTAAGGGCTTAAGTCTGCAAAGTCCTGCTAAATCCATTATACAAAAAGAATATTATTACACGCTACAAAATGATGTGATTGATAATGCGAAATTAGCGGAGTTTAGGCTCATTCCCATTGTGGATACATCGCATATTTTGGTGGATTATTATTCAAGTAAAAAAAGATTCTATCCTGTGGCAACACCGAGTTTGCACGGCAATGAGCTAAATTATCTCTTAGATGCCTTTCTTAGTTCGTGGATTTCAAGTAGTGGGCGTTATATTACGCAGTTTGAGGAGGCATTTGCTTCATATTGTGGAGTGGGACAGGGGGTGAGTGTGTTTAATGGCACGGTGGCTTTGCACTTAGCACTCCATTCTCTTGGAATTAAGCAAGGCGATGAAGTTATCGTGCCTGATTTGACTTTTGCTGCTACGATTAATGCTGTTTTGTTGGCTGGTGCTACGCCTGTAATTGTAGATATTGAGGAAGATTCTTGGTGTATTTCTCCACAAGCCATAGAGTCTGCTATTACGCCAAAAACAAGGGCAATTATCCCTGTACATTTATATGGGCAAGTATGCGATATGGAAGCGATTATGAATTGTGCTAAAAAGTATAAACTTTATGTGATTGAGGATTGTGCAGAGGCTCACGGAGCGGAGTTTAATGACAAAAAGGTGGGGAGCTTTGGCGATGTGGGGTGCTTTTCATTTTTTGGGAATAAGGTCATTACCACAGGGGAAGGTGGAATGTGCGTGTGTAGTGACAAGGCGTTGAGTGAGAAAATGAGAATCTTGCGTGATCACGGAATGGATAAGCACAAGCGATATTGGCATAGCGAAGTTGGCTTTAATTATCGTATGACAAATATTCAAGCCGCACTAGGACTAGCACAGCTTGAACGCATTGATGAGATTTTATATCATCGCACACGATATGAGGAGCAGTATAAGCAGATTCTAGGCTCATTGATTATCCCTCAAGCTCATTTGCCAAAACGAAAGAAAATCACTTGGTTGGCGAGTTTTTTATTTCGCGGTGAGAATAAAGATGCGTTTATACAGGAGTTAAAGAAAAATGGTATTGATTCACGAAATTTTTTCTATCCATTAAGTGATATGCCCCTGTATGCAAAATATGCAAAGCCCACACCGGTAGCACATAAGATTTCTAAACTTGGCTTTAATTTGCCAACTTATGAATCGCTAAGAAGCCTTGAGGATATTAGCTCAAGCATTCAATCAATTTTAAAGGAGTTTTGATGATACAGAGTTGTTACTTATGCGGAAGTGATAAAAGGAGCAGGATTCATAATGGTGTGCGTGATGATAAGAGCATTGGCGTATGGGAATGCTTGGAATGTGGGCTTGTGTATTTGGATTCACATAAGACGAATGAAGCGTTTTATAAAGAAGGCAAAATGCACGATGAACGCATACAAATGCTTGTCGGGGGGGGGGGAACCTAGCTGCTAATGATGAAGATGCAAAAAGGAGATATGAATTTGTGAAAAATATGATTGCTTGTAAGGAGATTTGCGACTTTGGAAGCGGATATGGGGGATTTTTGACTCTAGCAAAAGAAGCGGCAGATTCTGTATGTGGTGTGGAGCTAGAATCTCAAGTAGCCCCCGTGTATGAGAGAGAGCAGATTCCACTTTATGTAAGCATAGAGGATACGCATAAGAACTTTGATGTGATTACAAGTTTTCATTGTTTGGAGCATTTAGCAAATCCCATTGAGTTCCTTAAGACTTTTAAACGACACTTGAAAAAAGGTGGCAAGATTATCCTTGAAGTGCCAAATGCGAATGACGCCCTGCTTAGAATCTATAAGAGTGAGGCGTTTGCTGATTTTACATATTGGAGTGCGCATTTGTATTTATTTACGCCTCATACACTTGAGAAGTTGGCTAAATTGGCAGGATTGAAAGTGGAGTTTATTAAATGTGTGCAGAGATACTCTCTTTCAAATCATCTCTACTGGCTCTCCCACAATAAACCAGCTGGGCATAAGGTGTGGGGTGAGTTTTTGGATAATGAGTTACTCAAGTGTGCGTATGAGCAGACTTTAGCATCTCTTGGGGCGAGTGATACGCTTTTTGCGTTGCTTAGTGCGGAGTAGAATCTGTATTAAATATTTTTACGAGCGAATCTTGATTTATGTTTGTTTATTTTTGAAGGGGAAGGCTTATGTTTGATTTGGAGTAAGAGTAAAGGGGTAAAAGATGATTTATGTATCAAGTTCTTGTATCAAGGCTCAATACATTAAGCAAAGTGTAAAAACACTTGCAGAGAGTGGATTTGACTGTATTGAGCTTTCTGGTGGTAGTGAGTATTATCCGCAAATTCTAGAAGATTTACTGGAATTGAAAGAAAAATATAATTTGCAATTTGCGTGTCATAATTATTTTCCCCCGCCTAAAAATGGTGATTTTGTCATTAATCTTGCGAGTTTGGATTCTGCTGTGTTTGAGCGTTCGTTGGAGCATTTGCATACAGCTTTGGAGTATAGTCATAAGCTTGGAAGTGCTCATTTTGGCTTTCACGCTGGATTCTTTTTGCCACTACATTCAAATGAACTGGGTGCTTTGGAGCTAAGAAATAAACATAGAATCTATAATAAACATAAGGCGATAGAGCAGTTTATCAAGGGCTATAAGCTATTAGATAGTAGTGCCAAAAGGCTTGGGATTACCCTGTATATTGAAAATAATGTTATTTCTACTGCGTATGCCAACAAGTATGGCACTTGGGATTTGGCTATGCTACTTTGCTTGGAGGATTTGCTTAAACTTCAAGATTCTATTGATTGTAAATTATTACTTGATGTGGGGCATTTGAAAGTGAGTGCTTATACAATGGATAGGGATTTTATGAGTGAGTTAAAAGGCTGTGCTAGGGTGGCGGATTATATCCATTTGAGCGATAATAATAGTTTAAGTGATGAAAATAAGTATATCAGTATGGAGAGTGAGTTTTTGCCCACCCTTGTTTCTTTTCATCATAGTCAAAAAATTTATACATTAGAAGTGTATAGTGGCTTAGATTCTCTTAGAAAAAGCTATGAAGTAGCTAAGGCAATATTTGGGTAGTTGAGCAATTTTTAACAAAAAAAAACGCAAAGTGTGATATGATTCCTACCTATCTTAATTTTAAAGGAGTGCAAATGAAGTATTGCAAGAAGTGTGTAATGCCTGATACGCGACCGGGTATTACATTTGATAGTGATGGCGTGTGTATGCCGTGTAAAAATCACGAGCGTAAGCAAAAGGTGGATTATGAAGCACGATTTGAGGAGTTTAAAAAGCTATGCGATAAGTATCGTGGGTGTAATGGAGATTCTTGGGATTGTGCGATTGCTGTGAGTGGTGGGAAAGATTCGTATATGTTAGTCCATGTGATGAGAGAAAAAATGGGTATGAATCCACTTTTATTGTTTGTTGATGACAACTTGTCTGTTACCGAGGCTGGAAAACATAATTTGCTTAACCTGTCCGAGGAGTTTGGTTGCCATCTTATTCGTTTTAATCTTGATAGAAGATTGAATAAATTGATAACTCGGAAAACATTCGAGAAGTATGGAAAACCAATGTGGTTGGTGGAACAGCTCATTGGGACATATCCTGTTCATATGGCGTTACGGTTTAATATTTCGCTGCTTGTTTATGCAGAAAATATGAGTTATGAATATGGTGGCTTTGGTGCCAAGGAAACTTATAGCGCTAAAAATCTTTTGCAAGATAGTGCTGTTGGTGATATTGCCACACAGTTGATTGATGATAATATCAAAAAACAAGATTTTGGTTTTATTCTCCCCCCCCCCCCAGTCAGAACTAGAAAAGCTTGATCCTATTTATCTTTCTTATTTTATTCCTTGGAATTCATATTCACATTATATTTTTGCCAAATCCAGAGGCCTTCACGATCTAAGAGGCGAATGGGACAGAACAATGAGTGTGGAAAGTTTTGATCAGGTAGATTCTATTGGGTTGCATGTACATCATTGGATGAAATATCCTAAATTTGGACACGCCTATGCAACAGATATGACTTCTCGTTTTATTCGTTATGGAATGATGAGTAGGGACGAAGCTATAGAACTTGTTAAAAAGCACGATCACGATTTGGATCTTAGGGTTGTAGAAGATTTTTGCAAATTCACGGGATATAGAGAGAGTGAGTTTTGGAAGATTTTAGATGGATTCTACAATCGTGATATTTTCACAAAAGATAGCTTTGGGCGTTGGGTGTTAAAAAACCCTGTATGGGAATCTTAAAAAACAAACAAAAGGATCAAATTATGGAAAACAATAAAGTAATGCCTAGCACTTTATGTGCGGGGGGGGGGGGGGATAACTCCTTAAATAGCCACCTCTCAAGCAGCGATTCGGAAGTATCTTTAGGCAATTTTAAGGGTTGTGAAGATTCTTGTGCGAGAAGCTACCTAAGCGGTAGTGAGCAAGCACAAGAAGCAAACTCCCTTAAAAGTGCCAAAGAGACAACGCAAAGTTTAGATTCCAAATCAGCTTATAACGAAAAATACGCTAAGGGCTATGGTGTTAGATACCCTGAAGGGCATATTATACGCTTTTATGAGCGGATTTTAAAATATGAGTTGGGACTGACTTCGGGGAAAGTATTTGACTTTGGTTGTGGGAATGGCACACACGCTGAATATTTTCAAAGCAAGGGCTTTAGAGTTTATGGTGTGGATATTATCAAAGAGGCAATAACTCAAGCTCAAGGCATTATGGGACAAAGGGCAAAGCTTATAGAGCCAAATCAAAGCGTGGCTAACTTATTTGATACTCAATTTGATTTAGTCTTTGCTAATCAAAGCTTGTATTATTTAGATAATGCAAACTTAAGGCGGCAGGTTGATGAGCTATACTCTATGACTAGAAAAGGTGGAATCTGCTTTTTTACGATGATGGGCAGAAAAAATGGTTATACTAAACACATTACAAAGGAGTTTGACAATGGATTGAGTGAGGTGACTTTGAGTGGTAGGCTAAATGAGCGGACTTATATTAGGTTTGTGAATGATGAAAGTGAGCTAAAGAATATCTTTACTCCTTTTAAGTCTTTGTATATTGGTGAGTATTTGATAAATCTGTATGAGCCACCTACATATGAGGGAAATTCACATCATTATATGTTTATTGGAAAAAAGGAGTGAAAAAATGTCAGTAGAGATAAAGCGAACTCACGATGAGTTTTATGCGAGTGAAAGCCATAAGGACAATGTTAAAGAAAGCTTTAAATACATAGCAAATGTAGTGCTAGAATCTTGCGGGGGGGGGGGGGTAATACTAAAAAGCCTTCATCTCAAAATTTCCCTAAAAGTATTTTAGATATTGGCTGTTCAAATGGGGATTTTCTCTACTATCTAAGTGAGATTTTCCCTGAATCTCAACTTTTTGGGATTGATATTTTGCCAAGCTTACTTGAGAAGACAAGGGCAGATTTTCAGTCACGCAATAAGCCTGTTCCCACATTATGGCAAGGAGATATAGTAAGTGGAGAAGGGTTTCCAAATCAAACATTTGATTTAGTGTTTTGCAATGGTGTATTAAGTATTTTTGACGACCTTGAACAACCTTTGAGAAACTTTACTAAAATGATTGCAAATGGAGGTAGAGGATTTATTATGGGTATTTTTAATCCTTATCCACACGATGTGTTTATAAAGTCTCGTGCCACTAAGAGTGAGCATTTAGAATCTGGCTGGAATATGCATAGTAGGGAAACAGCACTGCAATTATGCGATAAGCTTGGATTTGAGGGTGTGTTTCATAATGACTTTGAAATAGGTATTGATTTACCTAGGAGGAATGATGATTATTTGCGTTCTTGGACGATTAGGCTTGAAAATGGCAAGAGAGCAATTATTAATGGGCTTGGGCTTTTGCATTACTTTTCCTTACTTGAGATAAGGCGCAGAGGCTAATATAGACAAAGTGCCTTGAGTGTGCTACAATCACGCCTTAGATTCTACACAAAGGCACGAAATGAATCCGCAAAATGCTTTTCAGCAGCAATATATTCGTAATTTTTCCATCATCGCTCATATTGATCACGGCAAATCCACACTTGCAGATAGGCTTATCCAAGAGTGTGGGGCGGTGAGTGAGCGGGAGATGACCGCACAGATTATGGATACAATGGATATTGAAAAAGAACGCGGTATCACGATAAAAGCACAATCCGTGCGTCTTAGCTACCCCTACAAGGGACAAACTTATATTTTAAATCTCATTGATACCCCCGGACATGTGGATTTTAGCTATGAGGTTTCTCGCTCTCTTAGCTCGTGTGAGGGGGCATTGCTCGTGGTTGATGCAAGTCAAGGCGTGGAGGCACAAACAATCGCAAATGTTTATATCGCTATGGAAAATAACCTTGAGATTATCCCTGTGATTAATAAAATTGACCTGCCTGCTGCCGATCCACTCAAAGTGGCTGAAGATATAGAATCTACCATAGGGCTTGACTGCACGGAGGCGTTGAAAGTAAGTGCAAAAAGTGGGGAAGGCATTACAGCATTAATAGAATCTATTATTGAGAAAATCCCCGCTCCACAAGGCGATAGCAACGCTCCTACAAAAGCTTTAATCTATGATTCGTGGTTTGATAACTATCTTGGTGCTTTAGCACTCGTGCGACTTGTGAATGGGGAGCTTAGAGTAGGGCAGGAAGTGCAGGTAATGAGCAGTGGGAAAAAGTATGAGGTGTTGGCGTTGTATTATCCCCACCCGGTGCAAAAGATTCAAACACAGAATATCGCTTGTGGCGAGATTGGCATTCTCTCACTTGGGTTAAAAAGCCTTACAGATATGGCAGTTGGCGATACGATTACAGATGCGAAGAATCCCACACAAGAGCCCATAGAGGGCTTCCGTCCGGCAAAGCCCTTTGTATTTGCGGGAATCTATCCCATTGAGACAGATAAGTTTGAGGAGTTACGCGACGCGTTAAATAAGTTGAAGCTTAATGATTCTGCTTTGAGTTTTGAGCCGGAAACGAGCGTGGCATTAGGCTTTGGATTCCGCGTTGGCTTTTTGGGGCTTTTGCATATGGAAGTGGTGAAAGAGCGTTTGGAGCGGGAGTTTGGGCTAAGTCTTATTGCCACTGCCCCCACGGTGGTGTATGAAGTCTATCTTACTGATGGCTCTATGGTAGCGGTGCAAAATCCCAGCGAGTTGCCTGAAGTGCAAAAGATAGAATCTATAAAAGAGCCGTATGTCCGGGCGAGTATCATCACACCTAGCGAGTATTTGGGGAATATCATCACACTGCTTTCAAATCGCCGCGGGATTCAAGAAAAGATGGATTATCTTACCCAAAGTCGTGTAATGCTTGTGTATGCGCTGCCGAGCAATGAGATTGTGATGGATTTTTATGATAAGCTAAAGTCTTGCACGAAGGGCTATGCGAGTTTTGACTATGAGCCTATTGAGTATAGGGAGGGCGATTTGGTGCGGCTTGATATACGCGTGGCAGGGGAAGTTGTAGATGCGTTGTCAATCATTGTAGATAAGTCAAAAAGCTATGAAAAAGGCAGAGCATTAGTAGAATCTATGAAAGAGATTGTGCCGCGGCAGCTTTTTGAAGTGGCGATTCAAGCCAGTGTTGGCAATAAGATTATCGCAAGAGAGACGATTAAATCAATGGGTAAGAATGTAACGGCAAAGTGCTATGGCGGGGATATAACGCGTAAAAGAAAACTGCTAGAAAAGCAAAAAGAGGGTAAAAAGCGTATGAAAGCTATCGGCAAGGTTGAGTTACCACAGGAAGCATTTTTAGCTGTGCTAAAAATTGATGGATAGAATCTTGATAGATGGGAGCCTGTGATGATACCATTTCTTGATGTAAAGGCAATTAATTTGCGTTTTAAAAATGAGCTAGAATTGGCGATGAAGCAGGTGCTAGAATCTGGCTGGTATATTTTAGGAGAAAAAAGCAGAGCTTTTGAAAAGGCATTTGCTGAATATTGCGGGATAGAGCATTGCATAGGCTGTGGTAATGGACTAGATGCCTTGCGTTTAAGCATAAAGGCGTTAGGTTTGGGGGAAAATGATGAGATAATCGTCCCGGCAAATACCTATATCGCCTCAATTTTGGCTATCTCTGATAATGGGTGTAAGCCTATCTTTGTTGAGCCAAGTTTGCAGACTTATAACATTGATGTGGAGAAAATAGAATCTGCCATAACACCCAACACAAAGGCGATTTTAGTCGTACATTTGTATGGGCAGGTCGTGGAGATGCAAAAGGTATGGGAGCTGGCACAAAAGCACAAACTTGCTATTATAGAGGATTGCGCACAAGCACACGGCGCGATATATCAAGGCAGAAGGGTTGGCACACTTGGCGATGTGGCTGGATTCTCATTTTTCCCGGGGAAGAATCTAGGGGCATTAGGCGATAGTGGAGCGGTAACCACAAAGCACAAAGAAGTAGCGGAAAAAGTTAGGGCATTAGGGAATTATGGCTCACATAAAAAGTATGTTAATCTCTACAAGGGGCTAAACTCTAGGCTTGATGAGCTTCAAGCAGCATTCCTAGAAATAAAGCTTAAGTATTTAGATTCTGATAATGAATCTCGCAGGGCAGTGGCGAAGTTTTACCGCGAAAATATCACAAATAAAAAGATTATTTTACCTGAATGTGTGAGTGAAGAAGGACACGCGTGGCATTTATTTGTCGTGCGGTGCGAAGAGCGGGAAAGATTCCAAGCGTATTTAAAGGATAATGGGATTGAGACAATTATCCACTATCCTATCCCACCGCACAAGCAGGAAGCCTATAAGGAATATAATCTCCTCTCTTTACCGATTACTGAAAAGATTCATAGGGAAGTGTTGTCTTTGCCGATTAGCCCGGTTATGAGCAAGGAACAAGCAGAAGAAGTTGTGAGAGTAGTGAATAATTTTTAAATAAGAATCTAACAAATGATTAGGAGATTAAGCACCCTGCGGAGATTTAAGCTAAAAGTTGCGTATAAATAAAGATTAAAGGCAAAAGTTGAAAAATCAGCATAAACAAAATGAGCTTCAATCAAGGCTTGATAGGGAGATTGCGGAGTTTTTATATGGTGCTAAAAACAATGCTACAAATCCCACAAGTCCATATTTAGCACACAAAGATTCTATGAAATCTCGTCCGCAAGTTGTGGTAACGCTTACTTCATATCCAGCTAGAATCTCCACATTACACTATACACTTTTTACATTGTTCATACAGGATTTTAAGCCAGATAGGGTGATTTTATGGCTGTCGCAAGATGAGTTTGCCAATCTTCACGCGCCACTGCCCCAAGAGATTTTGGATTTCAAGCAATGCGGACTAGAGATAGTGTGGGTTAGGGGGAATCTTAAATCTTACAAAAAGCTTATTTATGCTTTAAAAGAATTTCCAGATTCTATTTTGGTAAGTGCCGATGATGATGCGTTGTATGCTAAGGATTGGCTCTCTAAGCTCTATTATGCGTATAAGGAAAATCCGCATTGTATTCATACTCACCGAGCTCATCGTATTACTTTTGATAAATACGGCGAGATTCTACCCTATCTCAAATGGAATCTTGATGTTTCACATAAGCAAAGTGTAGCTTCGTTTTTAAATCTCCCAACAGGCGTTGGCGGTATATTATATCCCCCCCCCCCCTCATTGTTTGTATAAAGATGTGCTAAAAGAAGAGATTTTTATGGAGCTTTGCCCGTATGGCGATGATTTGTGGTTTTGGGCAATGGCGGTTCTAAATGGGACAAAAATAAATGTGGTGAGAGATAATCTCAAAATGCAATCAAGCTTTGTTGATACCGCTAAAAGTGGTGCGTTGTGGATAGAAAATGCGAAATGGCGGAATGATTGGCAGATTCAAAATTTGCTGAAGTTTTACCCCGATTTGAAGCAAAAAGTAGCTTTTGATAGTAATGAGTATTGGGAGATACGCTATAAATCCCACGAAGATTCACAAGGGCTTGGTGCTTCTGGGGTTGGGAGCTATGGGGATTTAGCGATTTTTAAGGCAAAAGTGATAAATGACTTTGTAAAAAAGCATAAGATTCAAAGTGTGATAGAATGGGGCTGTGGCGATGGGAATCAGCTCTCCTTGGCGGAATATCCCCAATACACAGGGCTTGATGTGTCGCCTTGTGTGATTGAAAAAGTAAAAAAGCAGTTTGCTAATGATAAAAGTAAGATGTTTTATGAAGTGGGGGAATTTTTAGAAAATCCTAGCAGTGTGGAGCTTGGCTTATCGTTAGATGTGATGTATCATCTCATAAATGATGAAATTTTTGAATCTTATATGCGTAATCTTTTTGCATACGCACAAAAATTTGTAATCATCTATTCATCAAACAAGGACCAGCCCCACACTCAACATGTGCGACATAGGCAGTTTAGTAGTTGGGTGCAAAAAAATGCAGTAGAGTGGAAGTTTAAGACAATGATACCAAATGCCTATCCTTATGATGAAAACAAGCCAAATGAGAGTTCATTTTGTGATTTTTATATGTATGAAAAGCAAAAATGACAATAAAAATATAAAGAATGTGTAAAAACACATTAAAAATGAGAAATTTGCTTCATATGAATATATGAAAAGTTTGTTTTTATGTTTTGTGTATATGATTAACCTATGTTGGAATATCTTATGACAAAGGTGTGGTAAATGGGCGAAACTAAGATTAGGAATCAACGCAAAGGTATCAATTAGCACGACTTTAATGGTGTTTGTGAGTTTTAGCCTTTTGGCGTGGTTTGTGTATTTTAACGCACAAAAGACTATTACACTTATTGAGTATGAGACGCAAGAAAAGCAAGTAACGCAATTAGAAAATCTCATAGATGTGTATATTGATGAGAAAAAACGCCTTATTAACAAACTCGTAAAAGAAGCCCTTGCAAGTGGCTTAAATGAATCTCAAATGACACAAAATCTCCACCTTATCCAAGAATCAGGGGATTTTAATCTCACTTATATCGTATCGGTATAGAATCTAGCGGGAGAATGCTATGGGGCAATGGCAAACATCAATACCCACAAGATGGCTATGACCCACGCACAAGAAGTTGGTATCAAATCCCAAAAATTTACTCAAAGATGAAGTGCTAAGTGAGCCGTGGATTTAGGCGTCTTACAAAATCCCCGTTTTTGGCTTTGCCTCTCCGCTGATTGAAAATGGCAGATTCATCGGTGTGGCAAGTGTGGATATTGCTCTAAAATCGCTTAATGCCTATATCCACGCACAAGATGAGAATACAAGCGAACAGGAGATTATCATCATAGACAAAAATGGCAATTATGTTAGCCATAATGATGAGAGTAAGATTTTGCAAAGTGATGAGTTGGCTCAAGCGATAAAAAGTAGCTTTAGTGCGGACACAACGACTTTTAAACTAGATTCTAATATCGCAACTTGTAAGGTAGAATCTCAAACGCAATGGCTGCTTTGCTCCATTATCCCAGAATCTCGCATTGCCGATAAGCTTAGTCAAAACAACAAGCCTATTTTCATTATGTTAGGCATTTTTGCCTTTATTCTTGTGGTGGCTTTGTATGTGATTTTGGCGTATTTGCTAAAGCCCATTAGACGCATTAAAAAAGAGTTTGCTAGAGTTTTTTGACTTTTTAAATCACAAGCAAAAAAGTGTGAATCCTTTGAAACTCCGCAGTGGCGATGAGTTTCAAGAAATGGCAGAAGCGATCAATGAAAATGAAGAGACAATCCAGCATAATCTCTTAAAGGATATAAAGAGTTTGCAGGATTTTTTTCAGGCGGTTGAGGGTATCAAGCAGGGGCATTCGCATTTGCAGATACAGACAAATGCGAATAATCCGCAGCTAACCCAACTTGGCGCGCTGTTTAATGAAATGCTAACTTCCCTTGATGAGAATGTCTCGCGTGTGCTTGAGATTTTGAAGCGATATGCAGACAATGATTTCCAAAAGCAAGAGAGTGGGTCAGCACAGAATCTGCAAGGCGAACTTCAAGCGATGAATGAAGGTGTGGGGCATTTGGGCGAAGAGATACGCAAAATGTTTTTTACAAGCCTTGATTTTGCAAAATCGCTAAATATTAAGGCAAAAGAGTTAGAAGATTCTGTAATGGTGATGAGTGAAAGCACACAGAAGTCGCTAGAAGAGACGGCAAATGCGGTAAGAGAGATTGCAGAATCTATGCAGGGTGTTGATAGTAAGGCTCAAGAAGTGGTGCAGCAAAGCGATGATATTAAAAAGATTCTAGGATTTATCGCAGAGATTGCCGATCAAACTAATCTTTTGGCGTTGAATGCGGCGATTGAAGCGGCAAGGGCTGGGGAGTACGGGCGGGGCTTTGCAGTCATTGCCGATGAAGTGCGAAACTTGGCTGAACGCACACAAAAAAGCTTAGGCGAGATAGGGGCAAGTGTGAATCTGCTTGTGCAAAGCATTAATGATATGGGCGAGTCGATTAAGGTGCAAATGGAGGGCATTGAGCATATCAATGAAGCATTGTTGCCCTAGAAGAGATAACAAATCATAACACGCAAACCGCACATAAGACGCAAGAAATTAGCCTAGGTGTAGAGCATATCGTGCAAGATATTTTACAAGATGCAAATATGAAGAAGTTTTAGGGTTTTGGGGTATTGTGTTTGTAGGCTAAGATTCTAAGATTTTAGGAATCTTTGTTGAATTACAAGCAAGAAATTTTATTCCAAAAACTCTATTTTTTGTAGCGGTATAAAAATAACTGCCTTAAAATCCCAAAGTAGAGTGGAATAAAATTTTAGTTAAATAACTTGCCATATTTACTTGAATCTTGTTAAGTCATTTGGGGTAGGGATTTAAATTTAAGCATTAGATTAAACAAAAAAACTTTTTGTGAGCTAGAATTGCTTAGTTTGCGTTAAGAATACCTGCTTCTAAGTGTTTGGCAAAAGTTGGGGTGATTTATGAATCTGTATGGATTTTTATAAGCTTTAGGGCTAGATTCTAAAACTTTGGAAAGTAAAATGAAAGGCTAGATTCTTATATTTTAAGTGGTTTGAGCGATGAGATTCTAGGCTTTGTGTTAGGCTTTACAAAGCCTATTTCTTTATATGTTTGAATCTATGCACTTGCTTGATTTTCACATTTGCCCTACATATTTAATCTACATACCCAGCATTCCGGCAAAATCATTTTCAACACCAAGTATATCAAGCGCACCTGCAATCTGTCCGCGATGATGTGTAGCGTGATTTAGCAACGCAAGGATTAAATGCGCCCTTGTTTTACTAAAAGAGAGATTTTGCCCCAAATGCAAAGTTTCCACTTTATTAAAATCACTCATATTTGTGATAAGCTCTATCATCGCTGTGTCTGTGTCATCTTGAAGTGTTTGAAGGGCATTTAAATCCTGCAACAAGGAATCTTTAAGCGTAAAGTCTTGCTGTAAATGTTGTAGTAAAGATTCTAATTTATTTGGCTTTTGCTCCACAAATGCACTAAATTGCCCTAAAAATAGCCCAATACTCCCGCAAAGGCTATGTGCCGCAGTACCAATAATGCTTTTATAAAACAATCCGCAATCTTTATAAAGCAAATCTTTTTTGCCACTTTTCACCATATCATTAAACACTGCAAACATCGCTCTATCCGCCATTTGATTGTATCTCACTTGCAATATCAACACATCTTTCATCTTCTCTCCTTTAGGTTGTTGTAGCCGTATTCTATCCTAGAAGCTTTTTTAAAAAATTAATATTGTATAAATTTATAGAATCTTTAAAATCACTTAAACAAAGCAATGCAAAGCTTAGAATCATATCTAACCCACAGATTCTAAACTTTTTGCCAAACATAGAATCTTGGAATCTTGCAGGATTTGGCTATAACTTGAGCCTATATATCCCCATCTAGCTTGCACCCAAAGAGACTATCAAACTCTACGCTACCATCTATTATCATCATCAAATAGCGTGAAAATAGCTCATTTAAGTGCATTTTTAAGAATCCTAGCCTTGCATTGCTCACACTAATGCTATATATCGTGCCACCGCCATTTATATCATAGATATGTGCGTGATGTGTCTTTGTGTATGCCTCATAGCTATCGCGGAGTTTGAGCCACGCTCTTTGCTCTTCTAGCAGTGTGGCCCCTTTTTTATACTTGGCTCGTGGGAGAAAGCCCCTGTTGGCGTGGTTTTGCCTTTCTTTTTGACTTCAGCGCGGTAGAGTTTGTAGTATTTGTTTAAAAGCTTGTCATACTCATCATAGTCATAATTAAGTGAAGCTAAAATGCCTTGTGTTGAGCCTAGCACTTCGCCTAAGTTATTCACTTCACAATCAATCCGTGCTACTTCAAATTTATAGATTTGCTCTATCTTACTTAAATCCTTGAAATTATCTTTAAGGACTTCCTTATTGCATTCTTTGTTGATATACTCTTGCTTATCTTTGCTTACATTATATTCCTTAAACAACTTTTGTAAGCTCTCACTATCAGCAAAAGCCATATTTGCAAACGCTATAAACGCCAAAGGCATTAGAATCTTAGCCTTTGTGCTAACCTTAAATAATCTTATAAAAATGCCCATAAATCACCGCCTTTGCTTTGTTTGTTAAATGCAAAGATTCTAGCACATAGAATAAAACAAGATTCTAAGATTATATATCACTTGACTTTTTCCATACTATATGCCTATTGATATTATGCTTTTCATAAATGCTTAAAACCTCTTCTAAAAATGCCACAAGCTCACTCTCACCAGAATCTTTTGCAGATTCTAACATTTGGATAAACATCTTTTTACCTGTTTCAGTTTGCTTTAGATTTTTCTTTAAAAAATTATGCCTACTACATAGAGTTTGCCCATTTTCTAAAACCGCTTTTCCACCTAAATCCTTTGGTTTTATATGGTCTATATGAAGCTCAACTCCTTCTTTTTTTACCCATTCCACATATCACACATTTATAATTATCTCGCTCTAAAATTTGCTTTTTTAAAGCTTGACTAAAATCCTCTAAATCTTGGCCTTAAATTGATAGAATCTGGGTCATAGCGATAAACTCCCTTTGCAATCTTTTGCAAATAGCCTTTTTGGTGCAAACTTCTAATACCTCTATCTGGGTCTCTAAAAACTTTCCCTGTGCGTTTTTGCCATTCTTTAACAACCCAATCCACCACTTCAGGGTGTTTAATATCTCGTTTTGGATTTGCCTTAAAAAATTCCATTATTAAATCAAGTTGAGAGCCATTATTTTTCATCAAAAATTCCCCTTTCTTTTTGGATTGTTTCTAAAAATCGTTTTTTGCTTAGTTCGCAATATTCCCTATCTAGTTCAATGCCTATAAACTGCCGATTGTTAAGATAAGATTCTATCATTGTTGTGCCACTGCCACAAAATGGATCAAACACCACATCACCTACATAAGAAAATAGCTTAATGCACCGCTTCGGCAGCTCTCTAGGAAAAGGGGCTGGGTGTCCTATGCGTTTTTTAGACTCCCCATTAAAACTCCACAATCCATTCGTCCAAGCCATAAACTCTTCCTTGCTTATATCACTCTCCCCTTTATGCTTTTTCTTCCAAGCCCCCTTATAAAGCACGACTATAAGCTCAACAGGTGCGATAACATAAGGAGCAGATGCACTAAGCCAACTCCCCCACGCTGTGCGGCGTGAGATATTGCCCTCATTCCAAATAATCGTGCTATGATATTTCCAGCCAATTTGCTTTGCTAAAGTGGTTAAATCCGCCCCCACGCTTTGCTGTCCGCCTTTGTTTTTATCAAGTGGGATATTAAGACAGAATCTTGCCCCATCTTTTGCCTAAAGGTAGCAATTTCCTATCCATTTTTGAGAAAATTCTAAATAGCTTTCATAAGAGTTAGAATCTTCATTGGAGTTGTATTCAATACCCACATTATAAGGTGGGGAAGTGATGATTAAATCAAGCGAGTTTTCTTGCAAAATCGTTTTATCAAGGCAGGTATGATTGAATAGCGTTGTGTTTTTGTAGCTAAAAGATGTATTGTGTAATGGTATTGTCATTGTTGAAGCTCTATTAGGTATTTAAAAATTATTGTTTTAATAATAGCATTGAAGTGTTTTATTTGATAAAAATCCATATCAAGCACGGAGCAAATACCCCTTTGCAAACTTTGATTGTTTGTAATCTCATTTTGCAAGTCTTTTTCTTGTGTGAAGTCCATAAATCTTTCCTAGCAGTGTGGCAATTCTATAAAACTGCCATTGTAGCAGGTTTATAGAATCTTTTTGCTACTCACTATCCTGCTACACAAGATTCTTACTCAAATACCTGCTTAAATCATCGGCAAAGAGTGTGGTTACTGCCTCGTATCTAAAAACGCCCTTACGCTCTTTGCTATCGCCCGACTTAGTGGTGGTGGGACGGCGTTGCCTACTTGTTCACATCTTTTTGTATGAGAGCCAAAGAATTTATACTCAAGTGGGAATCCCGTGATAGTCGCCGCCTCTCTTATGGTAATGCTTCTATGCTCTTTTGGGTGCAAGGGGAAAGCACTATGTCCTGGCACTAGTGTAGGGGCAAGTTTGTCAAAATGCAGTCGCATATTACCACCCCTTGAGTAGAATTTAGAAATTTGCAAATGCTTAGGCAATAAATCTAGCGATTCTGCTATATTGCAACCCTCTTTGATATACTTAAATCGCTCAATGGTCTTGGCATTATGCTGCATAGGGAGATTATCTATGTCTTTTTCATTTGTGTAATCAATCTTTGCTAACACTTCACGCAGAGTCAAAGGCTTTTTAAACTTGCATTTTGCTAGCTCATCATCGCTAAAATCAAGCTTCGTGCCTATGCTTTCATCATAGAATCTAGGCAGTGGATAGCTAAAGTCGCCTTTTAGGTCAGCTCTTGTGGCTACGATGATAAGCCGCTCTCGTTTTGTCGCTGCTCCATACCATGCCGCATTTAAGACTTTATACTGGACTTTATAACCCATAGCTTCATAGATTCTATAAATATCATCTAGCACAGAGATTTGATAAGGCTTGATTTTTACTAATAAATTTTGTTTTTGTTTTCGTAGCATTTCACCTTTTTGAATGATTTGTTGTGTGATTTTATCTTTCTTTCTTAATGCTGATTTTTCGCCCTTCAAAAGTTCTAATTGCTTCCAAATATTGCCCACTTCTTGCCAGATTTCACTCGGTGCGTTTGAATTTAAGATTCTAGCATTTAGCATTCCTTTGACATTTTCTATCACGCTTATTTTTGGTCTAAGCTCTTTAACAATGTCTAAATAATAGCGGTAAAATTGATTTCTCTCATCTGCTGGGCTTCGCTCTCCAGCTAGAGAAAAGCCCTTGCAAACAATGCCTCCAAACATCACATCTACACTAGAATCTAGCTTTTTCTTTAGCTCTTTTGGGTTAAGCTGCGTTATATCTGTGCTATCTAAAATAGCGTTTTGTAAATGCTTTTTATTGTTATATTCTAAGGTTTTTAACGCATTGCTATCAAAGTCATTTGCATAGAGTGTGCTAAAGCCCTCTTGCATAAAGCCTAAATGCGACCCACCAGCCCCTACAAAAAACTCTACTACATTATGTGGCATTGATAATCCTTTGAAAATTTGTTTGATAGTTTTTGATAATTGAATGCTTTGCAATATGTTGCAAAAATGCCTTTTCATTTAAATCGAAAGGGTTGTAAAGAAGTGTGCGTAAGCTACTTCTAGGCTGAAAATCAATCACACCATAATCATCTTTTAAGATATTAAGATAGCTTGATATGTAGCGTGCGTTTGGTTTAGAATCTTTGTTTTGGTATTCTATGAGATAGGCTATTTCGCCATATTGCTTATACACAATTTCAAATAGCTCTTTATTGCTACAATCAAATTCTTTTTTGCCATTTGATTTCTTGTATAGGGTTTCAAGCAAATAAGAGAAAAAGGGCTTTAGATACTTAAAAAATTCTAAAGCAAATTGCGGATAAGAAAGTTGTGAAAGGTTAAATCCCGCTTGTGTTAGATTATTTCCTTTGTCAATCAACCCTAGCGTTGATAGCGTGATAAACATATTTCGCCAACCGCCAGAATTTGGTGTTTGTAGATTCTGTGCGAGTTGAAACTCAAGCTGTTTTCTGTGGATATTTTCTTGCTTAAGTAGATAAATAGCTAAAATTTTAATAAGAAAATAAAGTTCAAAAATACGGGTATCGTGGATATAGTATTGAGAAAGTAGCTTACGGGATTTACCCCCCCCCCCGCATATTTAGCAAATTCATTTTCATCAATCAAACGCACTGCTAGAGAGTGGGAATTGACCTCTAAAATTTTCTTAGTTTGTGGATATTTGAAAAGCCCTATATTAAACTCATTATTTCGCAGCACAGAATCTGGGAAAATATACACACTAGAAAACTCGCACAAAGGGTAAAACTCATAATCTCTTACAGATAAGCCCCTTTCTGCAAAATACTCATACTGAAAAATTTGCCCTATGCCCCTAACATAGTCAGTTACGCCGATATTACCGCCTTTGCACTCCATAAGGGCTTTGATTCTATCTTTTTCAAAAAGTGTAAAGTCTGCAGTGATTCCATTAATAAACTTTGTCTCTTTATGGAATTTTGTTTGATAAAAGTCCATATCAAGTAAGCCACAAATATCTCTTTGCAAGCTTTGATTATTTGCAATCTCATTTTGCAAATCTTTTTCTTGCGTGAAGTCCATAGCCTAACCCCTTACTTTATATGTGCTTTTGGCAACTCTTTTTGAGATAAAACCCACCATTATAGCAGATTTATAGAATCTTTTTTTGCTATTATTCAAAGCTAAATCATACGAGATTCTTACTCAAATACCTGCTTAAATCATCGGCAAAGAGTGTAACAATGAGCTTGTTTTCTACTTCTTGGGCGAGTTTTAAACACGCTTGCAAGCACGCCCCTGATGAGATTCCAGCTAAGATTCCTTCTTCTCTAGCTAAGATTTTTAGCCCTTGATACGCTTCTTCATCGCTAATTTTTTCTACTCTATCTATAAGGCTTGTATCCATAGTCTTTGGGATAAAGTTATTACCAATGCCCTCAATATTCGCACACCCCTCTTGCCCTCCGCCAATCACAGAGCCGATAGGATCGCATAGCACAGCTTGTATCCTAGAATCCTGCTCTTTTAGGTATTTTGCCACACCGCTAAAGCTGCCACCACTTCCAGCACCGCATACAAAATAATCCAGCACAGGTGCTAAGTCTCGCACGCCCTGCATTTGCACATAGATCTCCTTGCCACTTGTCTCATAATGTGCCTGTGGATTTAGCGGATTTTCAAATTGATGCAAACTAAAAGAATGCGGGGTAGAATCTAGCAATTCTTTAGCTTTATCAATCGCTCCTTGTATGCCTAGCTCTTTTGGTGTGTTGATCACTTCTGCCCCTAAAGCTCGCATTAGAATCTGCTTTTCAGTAGAAAATTTATCCGGCACGACTAAAATCGCCTTGATATTAAAATGCAAACACACAAAGGCAATGCCTAGTCCGGTATTCCCTGCCGTTGCTTCTATCACCACAGAATCTTTATGTAGTTTGCCCTCTTTTTGTGCCTTTTGCAAAATATGCAAGGCTACGCGGTCCTTCACACCCCCAGCGGGATTGTAGGATTCAAGTTTGGCAAAAATGCGGTTGTTATTTGGAATTGCTATGCGTGAAAGCTCTACAAGTGGTGTATTACCGATAAGTTCAAGACTTGAGTGAAAATGCATTTATATCCTTTTATTTTTAAAAATTACGAAATATAGTAAATAAGACTTTTAATTGTATGGTAAATGTTATTATAACTTTTTTCTACTTCTAATTTTTGTTATTTTCCATAAAATAGATAAAAACTAAAATAAAAAAGATAGAATCTGGCATTTAAAGATTGTAGGCACAAAAGGATTTTTAATAATATAAATAGTAAGCTTTGCAGTTTAAGGAAGAAGTGGATTTTATTTTCAAAAGAATGTTTAGGGTAGTAAATCTAAACATAATGCATAAGGAATCAATATGAAAAATACATTAGCATTTGAGATTTTTCTAAGCACTCTTAGGGCGACAAATAGGGATTTGGGCTTTTTTGTGGATTGGCAGAAGTGTCTAGCAAATAAAGATAAATTAAGCATTAGCCTTAATCATTTAAATCTTTTGTTGGGTGTGCCAAAGGATAGTTTGCAAGATAAGATTACTTTGCTTTTTAATGAGTATGCTAAGGCTTTTGATGTTTTGCCCTTGATTTTAGCGATTCGCAATGAGAAAGAGTTGGTGCTAGATTCTAATGGCAATGAAACACCTATCAATGCGTATTTACAAAGTCCTAAAGGGATTTAGAATTTATCTGTGAGAGTGGGCTAGATCTATCTTTAGTGATAGAAAGATTAAAGATTTAAATGACTTTGTCTTTGGTATTGAAGTGGGTTTAGATAGTAATGCAAGGAAAAATCGTGGCGGTGCTTTTATGGAATCTTATTTAAGAGATCTTTTTGCAAAGGCTAATTTACGCTTTAAAAAAGAAGTAAATATTGCAGAGTTTAGCGATTTGCAGAGAAACTTTGGAGATGATAAAAAGCGATTTGACTTTGTGATTTTTGGGAAAAATATAAGCTATTTTATTGAGTGTAATTTCTATACGAGTGGCGGGAGTAAGCTTAACGAAACAGCTAGAGCATATCAAGAATTAGCCCCAAAATTTGATGGGTTTGCCGATAAAAATTTTATATGGATTACCGATGGGCAAGGTTGGCACAGCAGCAAAAATAAATTGCAAGAAGCCTATAAAAGCGTAGAGATGTATAATCTCAATAATGTAAAAGATTTTATTAAAAAGGCACAAAATGACCGCTAAATTTCACACATTAACCCCCACTTTTACAAGCTTAGATTCTACATTTAGCCTTTATCAAGGCGATTGTAATGCCCTTTTACCACAGATGAAAGAGAGTTTTGATGTGATTTTTGCTGATCCGCCTTACTTTCTCTCAAATGATGGTTTAAGTATCCAAAGCGGCAAGATTGTAAGTGTGAATAAAGGCGAATGGGACAGGGGCGAAAATATTGATGAAATTGATAGGTTTAATATGGAGTGGATAAGCAATGCAAAAATAGCCCTAAAGCCCACAGGTAGTATTATGATAAGTGGGACTTATCATAATATTTTTTCGCTTGGCAGGGCATTGCAAAAGCTTGATTTTAAGATTTTAAATATCATCACTTGGCAGAAAACTAATCCCCCACCAAACTTTAGCTGTCGCTATCTCACACATTCTACCGAGCAAATCATCTAGGCTAGAAAAAGCCATAAGCATAAGCATATTTTTAACTACGAGATTCTAAAAAAGCTAAACAATGATAAACAAATGCGTGATGTGTGGAGCTTCCCAGCTATTGCCTCTTGGGAAAAAACCTTTGGCAAACACCCCACACAAAAGCCTTTAGCCCTTTTGGTGCGATTGCTTTTAATGGCAAGCAATGAAGATTCTATAATTTGTGATCCATTTTCAGGCTCTAGCACTACAGGTATTGCCGCAAATCTTTTAGGTAGGCAGTTTGTAGGTATTGAAAAAGAATCTAGCTTTATCAATTTAAGCATAAAGTGCAAGAGCGAGTTAGATTCTAAATTTAAAGAGATAGAATCTAAAATAAATGATTTACGACAAATAGCTTCCTTTGAGAATTTAAATAAGTGTCGTTTGATATAAAAGCATAGGCGACTAGAATCTTAATAGCAAGGCTATATATTACACGCAACTTTTTTCAATTGCTTGATTTATATCTTCAAGCAAGTCTTTGCTATATTCAATGCCAACAGATAGGCGGATAAGATTTTCAGCTATCCCCATAGATTCACGCAAATCTTTAGGAATAGAGGCGTGAGTCATACTCGCAGGGTGGCAGAGCAAGCTCTCCACGCCTCCCAAGCTTTCTGCTAAAACGATGATACGCGTGGATTTAAAAAAGATTCTATAATCATATTCTGGCTTTAATATAAAGCTTAGCATTCCTCCGCCACCACGCGCTTGAGAGCTTTGCACTTCATATTCGCTATCGCTTTTTAGCCCCGGATAATACACTTTTGCCACCGCTTTATGCTCACTTAAAGATTCTGCTAGAAACAAGGCATTTTCACAATGTCGCTGCATTCGTAAGCCTAGTGTTTTCATACCGCGGATAAGCAAAAAGCTATCAAATGGCGCAAGCACACCGCCAATGCTATTTTGCAAAAAGCCTATGCGTTCAGCTAGATTCTCATCATCTACCACCACAAGCCCGGCTACAAGGTCGCTATGTCCGCCAAGATACTTTGTCGCAGAATGCACCACAATGTCAATGCCTAGTCTTAAGGGCTGCTGGAGATAGGGCGTCATAAAGGTATTATCCACGATACTTAGCACACCTTTTTTCTTGCAAATTTCAGCGACTTTTGCTAAAGGCGTAACGCTTAGAAGTGGGTTTGCAGGGCTTTCAATTAACACAGCTTTGACTTCAGTGGTTAGGGCAGAATCTAGCGTGTCTAAGTCCCTTGTATCTACGATTTTATAAGTGATATTAAAGTTTTTAAAGACTTTATCTAAGATTCTAAAAGTGCCGCCATAGACATTTTGTGAGATGATGATAGAATCTCCGCTTTTAAATAGGCTTAAAATCGTGCCAAGTGCTGCCATACCAGAGGCAAAGGCAAAGCCATATTTCCCGCCCTCACATTCGGCAATAAGGCTTTCAATCCCATCTCTTGTGGGGTTTTTGGTGCGAGAGTATTCATAGCCTTTGTGTTTGCCTAGCTCATCTTGAGCGTAAGTGGAGGTTTGGAAAATAGGCGTATTTACCG
Source organism: Helicobacter cinaedi CCUG 18818 = ATCC BAA-847 (assembly GCF_000155475.1). GTDB lineage: Bacteria > Campylobacterota > Campylobacteria > Campylobacterales > Helicobacteraceae > Helicobacter_C > Helicobacter_C cinaedi. The sequence continues at coordinate 213,245 of NZ_DS990392.1, forward strand.
CTCCTGTGCGTGGGTCTGTGGTAAGCCCGCCGTGGATTAGTGTGGTATCAAGTGTGCTTTGCATAGAAATCCTTTACTTACAAATATATTTAACTTGAATCTTAGCACTCACTTCCTGTTCCTTTGGTGCGGGAAGCTCCCAACTGATGTCTGCTGATGCACTCATATTGCTAAGTTTTGCAAACTCACGCGGTGCGATAGCGTTATTCACGCCATCAGCTCCTGCTAAGACGCATTTTTTATCTAGAATCTCACTTAGCTCTTTTTGACTTTCTTTAGCAAGATTCAACGCTCCAGCAAAAGCCTTATCTTGTGCGTTTTGCCACGCTTCAGGCGTGGCGATTATAGTAACATTTGGTGCAAGAAAGCTTAGGAATTTGTTTTTGTTGATTTTTTTATCAACCGCGACGATAAAATTATCATAATCTTTTTTTTGCTCACTTGGGACATCGCATTCTAAGCTAAAGCTTAGCGTATAGCCAACAGTGTCTCGTGCCGCTCCATCTTTATATTGGATATTTGGACGCAAGTCATAGTTACCCCCTTCACACAAGCCCCTTTCTTTATTGAGATTCAAAATATCATTAAGGGTGTTGGCGATTTCTTTTTTAGCACTAGATTCTATCTCGCCACCTTTACGCAAACTATCGCTTTCGGTAATGCGGATGCTCGCCTTATATACATCAGGCATAATGGGTTGAGAAAAGGAGATGTTTTTGTAAATACATAGAGCGTGGCTAGGGCATTCATTTGTGGCTAGAGTTGTGCTGTCATCACTGCACGCGGTAAAAAAAAGTAACCCAAGGCTTAATGACGCTATGGCAAAAGGTTGAAGTTTTATGGATTTTCTCATAGGATTCTCCTTGTTGTGAAAAGTTGTAGGTGTGAAATGCTGTGGATTATAGCTTTTTTGAGTAACTTGCTAGTAATCAAGTAAGCCATCTTTTGGCAAAATAAGATGAATATCTTTTGGCAAATAGCCTAAGATTCTATCAAGGAAAATGTTATTACTTAGCATATCCCCAAGTAGCAATACTTTTTTAATCTGTAAGTTTGTTTTTGTATCCCGCACAAGCGTGGCGATAAATTCGCTTAGAGAATCTAGTATTCCATAGCTTAAAATCTCATCTTCCATATCTGCACATTTAAAGCTAATGCTTGAGCGGATAATGCGATGATAATCAAGGCTAAGTGCGTTATCTTCCCGCAAAAGCGTATAATCAATGCGAGGTCCCCGCTCACGCACGAAACGATACGCACGATAGAAAAGGGCATTTTTATCACTCGCTCCATTTGTGCTAAAGCCTAGAGTAAAAGCCGCACTATCAAAGATGTCAATAAGATTGCTAGTTGGCTGCTCTAAATCCGGCAGGGCGTTTATAGATTCTATAAGATGTGGAAAGCGTGAAGTGAAGTTTTTGATGAGATTATCTCCGCTTTTGTAAGAAGTGGCGATGTTTTGTAAAATAAGCTTTGGGTTGCTTTCAAAATAAATGTCAAGCAGGACTTTTGGCGTATCTTCATACACAAGGAAGGCACTTTTATGCCTTGTGCTAAGGTAGATGACTAAATGCCTTTGGGTTAAATCTGTGATATGCTCCCGTATAAGAGAAGTGAGCGTATGTGATGTGGCAATGCGATTATCAATAAAGATCCCGCTCTGTGAGATGGTAAGAATCTGCTCCTTTGGGGCTGGAGAGTGGCAAAAGTCAAAGGGTGGCTTAGAATCTTGACTAGGCGTAGATAGAAAAAAATAACCTATATCATCTTGCAAGAGTAAAGCCCCGATAATAGCTAAAGGCATATCATAAGGCAACCCAACTTTAACTAGCCCCGTGGCATTAAGCGGAAAATGCTTTTCAAAAACTTCCTTTGGCACAAGGTGGGTTAGGGGTTTTTCAAAACTTGCAAGAACATCAATTTGTGCCTTATGTATGCGGAAGTAGGTTTTAAGCGAGACAATATCACAAGCAAGGGTTGTGTGGGTGTTTGGCGTTGGAGTAAGAGAGAGTGAGACAATGCCGCGTTGGGTGTGGAGAGAGACTTGCTGATTGTCCTTTAGGGCGTGGAGAATCTGTAAAAAATATACCCTATCCTGTGAAGCAAGGGGTTTGTGGGTAATAGAAAGCGGAGGATTAAGAAAAGCAAAGGCATCACTTTTGGGGTTTAGAATCTGGCTTGTTTGCAGGGGCGTGTAGTAGTAGGTTTTGGGTGTGTTAAAAAGAGCAATGATTTGACTAGAGCTAAAAAGCGTAGGGCAGGGGAGTAGCTCAAGCAAAGCAAGGGAGAGAATCTGCGTTAGATTTTTATGGGTGTGGCTAGATTCATTAGATTCTTTAGCGTGGTTAGATTCTTGCAAGGAGAGCTTTTTAAAAAAGGCTTGATTTGGGCTAATGGGTGTAATCTCTTTAAAGGTAAAATAAAGTGAAAGCGGCAGAGTGAGTGAGATGTCATTAGCAAAGTCTAAGATTTTTTGAGAATCTACAATATTTTGTGAGTTGCGATAAAGTGTGAAAGTGTGGGGTAATATGTTGGTTTGGGCTGTGTGCGTAGGTGCTGATTGTATAGAATCTTGGCTAGTTTGTGGGGTTTGATGATTCTGTGTGGCTTGGCTTTGTAGATAAGATTCTATAATGGCTGATAAGTCTGGGATAATGCAATGCGTATGTGAATCTTGTGTGTAGAAAAACGCTTCTAGGTTTAGGTTGTTAGCTTGTGAAGCAAGGAGATAGAGAAAAAAATCCGCATCTTCACTTGTATTTAAGAATCTAAAATCATAAATCATTCATAGCCTCTAAATGAGCCATTGGCAACCTCTTGTAAATCCCTATCATCTTTTTTGTGGGCGGTTATGCCATTTTCTGCTAAAAAGTCTAGGGCGAGTTGCTCCATTGTTTTTGCGCCATTTTTGACTGCTGATGAAAGAGTGAAAGCTGTGTCTTCGCCGATAACTTCTGGGATAATACCGATGATTTTAACCGGGGGTAAATCGCCATAAATAGCTGTCATTCTTAGTGTTTGGAGCATTTCTACTTCGTGAGCACTCCCCGCCCAAGTGATGATGTGCGGGACATTATCAAAATCAAAATAATACACTTCGCCTATTTGAGCGTCCTTCACACTCACGCAATCAAGGATAAGGACTTTATCATAAGAAGTGATAAGGGGGATAAGCATAGAAGCAAGTGTGCCACCATCTACAAAATCCACTTCATTTTCGCCGCTGAAGCGGTAATTGAGCTTTAAGAGATTGGATAAATGCACCCCAATGCCCTCATCACCAAAAAGAATATTGCCAATGCCAAGGACAAGAATCTTCATTCTGTTCTAGACTTTCACATCATCAGTATAACGCATACCGCTTACAATCGCATCTACACCGCCATTTGGGTATTTGACAGAATTCCACACAGCAAGATAAATATGCACAGGGATAAAAATCACAAATGCCCAAGTAAGCATATGGTGCAAATCACGCACATTTGATAGCCCACCAAAAAGCACCTCCACCCATTTGAAGCAAGATTCTAAAATCGCTCCTAAGCCATCATTATAGACATTGTAATACAGCACAACACCTGTGAGTGAAATCAGTAAAACAAGTATGCCAAGGCAAAGATAAGTGGTAAATTGCAATGGATTGTATGCACCATCAATGTGTGGGTGAGAGCCTATAAACAAATACGCCCTAATGGTATCTAGCCATACTTTTGGTTGTTTAACTTGAGCAAACGATACTCTTTCTGGTAAAGATTTTTTATCAAAAATAAAAAGATAGACTCTAAAAAATGAAATACCAATCAACACAAAGCCCATAATCAAATGCACACTCCGGATATAGGCTTGAAGGTAGGAATTACTCACCGCACCCACTTGCTGCTCTGTAACAATCTGCCCTTGTATGACACCTTGCAAGGTGGCTTGTGTCATTTCTGGGTTTGAGCTGACAAAAGGATAGGCGATGTAGAATCCCGTGGCAATAAGTGTAAAAATACACAATGCTCTAATCCAATGGAAGATTCGTGTAAGCCCTGAAAACTCCTCGTGCATATGGAGTTCTTTTTTAAACATTTCAACCTTCTTCATATTTTCTCCTTTTATCCTCTAGTGGAGTCTGGCAAATGATGGCTCTACTTTGTAAAGGCTAAGCTCATTGCCTTGCGTATCCATTAAATGCACCGCACAAGCGATACAAGGATCAAATGAATGGATATGGCGGATAATTTCAAGTGGCTGGGTAATGTCTTTAACCTGTGTGCCAATAAGACTCATCTCATAAGGTCCTTTTTGTCCCTTAGCATCGCGTGGTCCGGCATTCCAAGTGGATGGCACAACGGCTTGATAGTTTTCAATCACGCCATTTTTGATTCTTACCCAATGGCTTAGCATTCCGCGTGGCACATTACCGATAAATCGTCCCTTATATTCCTTATTTTTATCTATGCTATAAGGTGCACAAGTGCTTTTATCGCCCTTTGCGATATTATCTTTAAGTGCGTTAAATGCCTTAATGCCGTGATCTGCGACAACTTTGCATTCAATAGCTCTAGCAGCAGTTCTGCCAAGTGTGCTAAATAACGCCTCTTTTGGCAATCCTGTGGCTTGTAAAAATTCATTCACAACATCTACAATCGCCTTGTTGCCACTTGCGTATCCCACCACAACACTCGCTAAAGGTCCTACTTCCATAGGCTCTCCATCATAGCGTGGTGATTTAATCCACGAGTATTTACCACTCTCATCAAGGATTTTAGAATCCACAAGCTTACCATCAGCTCCAATAGTTTGAGCATCTCTAAAGCCTGTATAATGTGGATTTGTCTTACCATCATAGGGGTGGAGCGGCTCATTATCTTCATACCACGAGTGCGTAGCCTCTTCTGTGATCTTGCTTTCATCAATAGGATAAACTTTGCTTAAATCGCCATTTTTGACAATCCCACTGCTGAAAAGCCACTCTTCAGCTCCCACCTGCATTTCTTGGAAGCTAATGAAGTTTTTAACCCCACAGCCTTTTAGCACAGAATCTTCATTTTTATAAGCTTCTGCTGCCATAATAATATCTGCCCAATACGCACGATTAACAAAATCTACCACCTCTAAATGTTTAGTGAGCCACTCGCCCAAACGGCTGGGATCTAAAATGTCCATAACAGAAGTTACACCACCAACGGTTAGACTTTGCGGGTGGGGATTTTTCGCACCAAAAATCGCCATCATTTGAGCGATGACGCGTTGGACTTCAAGGAGTTTAAGATAATGTGAAAGCACAATGAGATTTTGTTCAGGCGAAAATCTATAAGTCTTATGTCCCCAATATGCGTTTGCAAATGGTCCTAACGCACCTTGTTTGACAAAGGCACTCACTTTTTCTTGAACGACTTTTAAGTCCGCTTCTCCCGCACATAACGGATTTTTAGTGTATTTAAATGCAAGTTTAGCCGCCTTGGCACAATCAGCCTGCAAAGCTGAGGTAATATCGCACCAATCAAGCCCGTGCAGTGTGTAAAAATGCACCGCGTGGTCGTGCAAAAAGAGTGAGATATTCATTAGTGTGCGTGTGAGAATGGCATTGAGCGGAGGTTTAATCCCCAACGCATCTTCAACCGCTACAATCCCAGCTTTGTAATGCGAGTAGGTACAAACACCACAGATTCTCTGCACCAAGAATCCTGCATCGCGTGGGTCGCGGTTTTTTACGATTGTTTCTAGCCCACGCCAAAGTGTTGAGCTAGAAAACGCATCTTGAATCACATTGTTTTCATCAACAATCACCTCAATACGCAAATGTCCTTCAATTCTTGTGATAGGATCTACAATAATACGCTTTGTCATTTTCTACTCCTTATTTTGCATTCTGTGTTGAGCTAATAATCGCGTGAGCGGCGATTCCAATGGCGGTTGCTCCAAGCACGACAGCTCCTATTGTATCTGCTGTTTTATCCGCTCCTAGTCCATTAAAGCTTGTGGCATAAAGCTTATTACCAATAGGCTCTTCAAATGGATTCATTGTATCCCAGAAATGTGGCTCACTGCAGCCAATACAGCCGTGTCCCGCTTGAATAGGCCAACTTGTGTGTTGGTTAAATCTTAGTTTTGAGCAGTTGTTAAATGTATAAGGTCCTTTGCAGCCTACTTTGTAAAGGCAGTAGCCTTTTTGTGCGTTTTCATCGCCAAAATGCTCTACAAACTGCCCAGCGTCAAATCTCCCGCGTCTTTCACATAAATCGTGGATTCTAAGTCCATAAGCCCAAGTTGGGCGATTGTAAGCATCAAGTGTAGGAAGTGAGCCAAAAAGGATATAGTGCAAGACATTGCCGACAATGTTTTTTTCACTCGGCGGACAGCCCGGCACATTTATCACATTGCGACTTGTGATTTCACTAAGTGGCACGGCATTTGTGGGGTTTGGGTGAGCGGCTTGAATCCCACCAAAACTAGAGCAAGTGCCAATGGCAAAAATGGCTTTTGCATTTTTTGCCGCTATTCTTGCTTCCTCTGCTCCTGTGCGTGCGTGTCCGCCGATAGTGAGATAAAACTCACTGCTTCCTTTTGGAATCCCACCTTCTACCATAAGGATATACTCTCCAGCATATTTTTCAATGGCGTGATGAAGATTTTGTTCTGCTTGCCAACCAGCTGCTGCCATAACGGTTTCGTGGTATTCAAGGCTAATGTAATCAAAGATAAGCGAATCTATACTTGGCGCATCGCTTCGCAATAAACTTTCACTACAACCGGTGCATTCTGCCATATGTAGCCATACAACAGGTAGGCGATTAGCCACTTCAGCCGCTTTAGCAGTGAGTGGGGCAAAGCTCGCAGGCAGGGCAAGTGTAGCTGTCATCATGCCTGACCATTTCATAAAATCACGGCGAGAAAAGCCTCTAGATTCTAACTCCTGCATTAAGTCTTTATCTGCATTATGTGCGGGGAGCTTGGCTAACTCATCTAGTCGTTTGGAAGCTTGTTTGAATAGCTCTCCATTTGCATCTTGTATTTTCATTGTGGATACTCCTTTTGTTGATTGTTGTTTGAAAACTGAGAGATGTTTGGAATATTATCTTATTTTTGGGATTTTCTTAAGATAAAATTGTGGCTTGTGAGAAAAAGTAAAACATTTTTAAATAAAAGTTACAAAAAGTGATAGTGTGAAAAAGTAGGCTTTGTAAAATGGCAAAGTAAGAACTAAGGGTAGGTTGCTGTCTTAAAAATCACAAACAAAGATTGTGAAAATATTACAAAAGATATTTTTTGTTGAAAAAAGCAATGTATAATGGGCGGATTTTAAACTTGCAATGCATGGTTAAAATAATTTTAAACAACCTTAAGAAGGAGTTTGTTATGGCTAAGTATATAGAGCTAAGTAATGATAATTTTGATGCGGAGATCGCAAATAGCGTAGCGTTGGTTGATTTTTGGGCGCCTTGGTGCAATCCTTGCAAAATGCTATCCCCTGTGATTGATAAACTTGCAGAAGATTATAGTGGCAAGGCAAAGATTTGCAAGGTGAATGTGGATAATGAGGGTGAGCTTTCAAGGCGATTTGGAATCCGCAATATCCCCACAATGCTGTTTATGAAAAATGGCGAGATTGTTGATCAAATCACAGGTGTTCAGCCAGAAGATGTTATCCGCCAAAAAATAGATTCACTTCTCTAAGAATCTTAACTTCGTAAATCAAGAATCTAAGCTCTGCATTTGCAGGGCTTAGGACTTTAAAATACATAAATGCTTAAATTTTTCAAAACAATCTTTTCTTATTCCATTAGCTATCATTGGCTTATTCTTATTGTGAGTGCTTATATTGTCGTGTGTCTTAATCATTCTTTTCATAAGACATTTGATGATGTTGCTTTACAAGTTGGATTTAGCTATCTTGTATGGGTAAAATATATCGTGCATATAGCTATCTTGGCTTTGGCATTTGAGATTCTAAGCTTAAGATTGAGTGTTAAATATGTCGTAATTTTTGTATTGCTTTTGTGTAGTGTGTGTGGATTCTATATGGAATCTTTAGGTGTGGTGCTTGATGAGGACATTATCCAAAGTGTGTTTGAGACACATACTAACGAAGCTTTGGATATGGTAAGTTTTGGGTTTATCGTGTATGTTTTGCTTTTTGGTGTTGTGCCAAGTGTGCTTGTATTGTTGATAAAAATAAAGCGTTTTAGCCTGAAAAAAGCATTGCGAGAGAAACTTTTCTTTGTAGCGGTTTTAGCCATTATGATTAGCGGAAGCTACGCAGCTACGGGAAAAGACATTACCTTTGTGTTTAAAACGCAAAAAACACTTAGGGATATGCCAAATCCCATTGCCCCTATCCGCTCCTTTGTGCGGTATATCCAGCATTCAAAAGAGAAAAATTTTACCTCTATGCTCGTGGCTAAAGATGCGGTGTTGAGTGTGGATTCTCCAAAGCAAATTGTGTTGTTTATGATTGGTGAGAGTGCAAGGAGTGCAAATTTTTCACTCAATGGCTATAAAAAAGAGACAAATCCCTATACAAAAGCATTCAATGTCATAAGTTTTAGGGAATTTTATTCTTGCGGTGTGATTACAGCTATTGCTGTGCCTTGTATGCTGACACATTATACGAGAGAGACTTATACGCACAGAAACCTTTCATTGTATGTCAATAATATCCTTGATATTGCCCAAAGTGTAGGATATGATGTGTGGTATTTGGGAAATAATGGTGGTAAATGTGTGGGAGGCTGTGATAGGAATATCCGCAACACGCTTTTTTACTCCACAGATAGTCTTGATGGTGTAATGCTAAAAGACATTGCTAAGATTGTAGAAAAAGCAAAGCAAAATAATCGCAACACATTTATTGTCATTCACGGCTATGGTAGCCACGGGGCTTCATATACGAGCCGTTACCCAAAGGAGTTTGAGCGTTTTACTCCTGTGTGTGAGCAAAAGGAGTTATCAAAATGCACGACTGAAGAGATAAGCAATGCTTATGATAATTCATTGCTTTACACAGATTGGGTTTTAGCTCAAATGATAGGTATGCTTCAAAAGGATTCTACAAGCAAAGATTCTAGCCCTATGCGTTCTATGCTGTGGTATGTGAGCGATCACGGAGAGAGTTTGGGGGAGCTTGGGCTGTATATGCACGGCGGACTTGGCTATACTCTAGCTCCAAAATATCAAAAGCATATCCCCTCAATTATGTGGTTTAGTCAATCGTGGGGGGAGATTCCACATTTGGCGCGTCAAAGGGTGGAGCAGGATTTTAGTCAAGATTATGTGTTTCACACACTTTTGCATATCTTAAATGTGCAGACACAAGACTACGATAAGAATCTTGATATTTTGCAGCCTTAAGATTTTGTAAAGATTCTAGAATCTTGTCTTTTGCAAAGCCCATTTTGGGTGGGCTATGGGGTTTGGGCGTAATTATAGATTCTGGTTTTCTAGTATAGATTCTATTTTATACAGTGGCTTACAAATTTTGAAAAATTATCTATAATATTCCCGCCCTTGCGGAATCCAAGCCCACAAGATTCATAGGCAAAAAACACATTAGGTTGATAGTGGGCATCTTTATGTGAGTTTAGCTCATAGTAGGCTTGATACACGCTTTTGTGATGAGTATATATGCCTTCTTTAGATTCTAAAATCCTGCCTTGTGAATCTATAATCTCAATATTTGCCCCCTCTCTGCCAAATGCCCTTTTATGCACTTGCTTTGTTTTTGGCAGTGGCTCAAAACTCGCAGGGAGTAATAGTGGATGATTTGGAAAAAGATCCCATAAAATCTTTAGCATTCTTTTGCTTTGAAAAAGCAGTGTGTAGGCAGGGTTTAGAAAAATAGCATTGTGATTTGTCATCATTTCACTCATAAGCAAGGCGAGTTCAGGCTCATCAATGGCAATATTCTCCCACGGAATGAGTTTAAATAAAAATTCATAATTTACCCCTTCAAAGCTAACCCCTTCAGTGGCAGAAAAATTTATCTTATCAATAGGGGCAAAGTCGCATATAAAGCCAGATTCCCTAGCGATATACTCTAAAAATCGTGTCGTGCTAATATCTTCACTAGAATCTGTAATGCAGGAAAAGAGAATCTTCCAGCCCTCATAGAGTGAGTTAAAGCTAGAAGTGTTTTTATCAAGCGTAATAAGTCGCTTAAAATTTTCACTCAAAGCGTTGTGAATATTATTAAACTGCTTGTTTTCATCTAGCTCATTGTGTTTGAGTAACGCCCATTGTAAAAGGGCGGTTTCATAAAGCATTGTTGGTGTATCGGCATTAAATTCTAATAGCTTAATAGGTCTGCCTTCAAGCCCCCCAGCGAGATCAAAGCGTCCGTATAAATGCCAATGTATGTCCTCCTCCCAGCTTTGCTTTATGGCATCAATTAGACTTGGCGGAATGTCAAGCTCAAAGAATAAATCATTTTCTATCACATATTCTCCGGCTTCTACAAACATATCATATAGCGTATTTCCCGCCTCATAAAAGACATTTGCTTCCTGCTCTGTGATATGGATAAGCTCATCGCTGATATAAGAGGTATTATCCAAATCCGTATGCCATTGTAGTCCCATAGATTCAAATTGTTGTATGCTAGGCAGTGAAAGGGTAGTGATTGTCATTTGATTCCTTTTGTTGTGTTTGTGTGGGTTTTTACATATTTTATAGATTTTGCACACCTTAAGATTCTATGTGTCGTGATTATCCGCCGTAATTTTGTGTGCTTCTATTTGTATTTGCCCCTGCATTATTGCCGCTAAAAAATCCACTTTTTCCAGCATTGCTTTTTGTGCCGCTTGTGCTTGTAGCATTTTTATTATTAAAGCTATTTTGACTTCTTTCATAGGCTTGTGGGGATTTGTAGTTGCGTTGTTGGTTAGCTTGATAGTTTGGATTATTAAAAAGCTTATTGCCAATATAGCTGCCTAGAATCGCCCCAGCCGCACTCGCTAGTATCGCCCCGCCAAGCCCCAGCCCCCCGCCATTTGGGTTTGTTAGCTCACTTGTCCCAGCATTAATCTTGCCTTCTTCTTGTTTGATAAGCTCATCAATTTCAGCTTGACTTAGCATTCGCTCTCCGCCATTTTTATCTTTAAGCATAACGCGTGTTTGCTCGCTTGGATACTCTTCAAGCACCTTGTAGCTCCCATCAAACTGCTCTTCAATAATCACAAACGCCCCGTTTTTCTGCGTATTTTGCAAAGTGGAGTTAAGGTTGTTATTGTTATTGCCTGAATCACACGCATTTAGCCCAAAAATAGCCATTACCCCAAGTCCGCCAACCATCGCATAGTTTTTAATCGTGTTAATATGTTTCATTTGCCACTCCTTTTGACTTACAAAGATTATACCAAAGCTGATTTTTTATGATGTAAATGGATATACAAATGCAGGACATCAATGCTTGCAGGAGTGATACCGCTAATCTCACTTGCTTCAAAAAGGCTCTTTGGTGTGAATTTTTTGAGCTTTTCTATCACTTCAAGGCTAAGTCCGGGAATCTTATCAAATACAAAATCCCGTGGAATCTCCACTTGTAGCATTTGCTCCATCTGCCCAATTTGCTCTTTTTGCTTTTGGATATAGTCAAAATATTTAGATTCTATGAATATTTGTTCAATCGCCTTTTCGCTCATAGATTCTACATTTTCTACCCCACATTTTGCTAGAAGAGTCCTAAGTCTATGAGGTTCTAGCTCTTCGCGACCGATAATATGTATAAGTAAAGTTTTATCACTAATGGGCGAGAGATTAAGCGATTTTAGCATATCAAGTGAGATTTGCGATGGGGTAAGGTAATTATTCTGTAAATAGTTCATCGTGTTTATGATATGCTCTTTATCTTGCATAGTTTTTTCATAATATTCTTTTGTAACTAAGCCCAAAGCAAACGCATAAGGCACAAGCCGCAAATACGCATTATCCTCACGCAAAAGCAGCCGATACTCCGCACGAGAGGTAAAAACACGATAGGGCTCTTTTGTGCCTTTTGTTACCAAATCATCAATCATCACGCCTATATAGGCTTCATTTCGTGCTAGGCTAAAAGATTCCCCCTTTAATGAAAGGGCAGCGTTGATTCCAGCCATAATGCCTTGAGCGGCGGCTTCTTCATAGCCTGTTGTGCCATTAATCTGCCCGGCTAAGAAAAGATTCGCACATTTTTTAGTCTCTAGTGTGTGGTAAAGCTCGGTTGGCTCTACATAATCATACTCTATGGCGTAGCCATATCGCGTAATATGGGCGTTTTCTAGCCCTTCAATGCTATGAATCATCTCCTCTTGCACATCAATAGGCAGTGAAGTTGTAAGTCCATTAATGTAATATTCCACCGCTTCTTGTGTTTGAGGCTCTAAGAAAAGCTGATGTCGCTCTTTATCGGCAAAGCGGTTGATTTTATCTTCAATACTTGGGCAGTATCGCGGTCCCACACCCTCAATCTGCCCTGTAAAAAGCGGTGCACGATGGAAGTTGCTACGGATAATATTATGCGTTTTTTCATTTGTGTAGGTTACAAAGCAGGGCAGTTGTGTGGGAGCAAAATCTTTTGTTTTATGGCTAAAATGCGGAGGGTTGCTATCACCACTATGCGTTTCAAGGCGTGAGAAATCAATACTCCGCCCATCAATCCTAGCACAAGTCCCTGTTTTAAGCCGCCCTAGAGACAAGCCTAGCTCCTGCAAGGAAGTGCTAAGATTCTGCGGACTCATCTCGCCAAAGCGTCCATTTTGAATCTTGCTCTCCCCAATATGCACTAGCCCACGCAAAAAAGTCCCTGTGGTAAGAATCACCGCCTTTGCATAATAAGTCTTGCCGATATTTGTTTTCACACCTTTAGCGATAAATCGCCCTTGTGAATCTTGCTCGTAGATAAGGGATTCTACGCTTTCTTGTGAGAGCGTGAGATTTGGGGTGTTTAGGGCTATGTCTTTAGCGATAATGCTATATCTATCCATATCAATTTGCGCTCTTGTGCCACGCACAGCAGGACCTTTGGAGGAGTTTAAGATTCTAAATTGAATCCCGCATTTATCGGTAATCTCCCCCATAACTCCCCCTAATGCGTCTATCTCTTTTACTAAATGCCCTTTGCCAAGCCCACCTACTGCGGGATTACAACTTGCTAGGGCGATATTTTGAATTAAAAGTGTAAGCAGATGTGTTTTTGCACCCATTTTCGCACTTGCTATACTTGCTTCTAGCCCAGCGTGTCCGCCACCCACGACTAAAACATCATATTCCATTAGAATCCTTAAAGATTTTTGAGCGTATTTTACTCTAGAATGGTTATTTTTTGCTATTCTCACGCGGATAAATAACAAATAAGAAAAAAATAAGGAAAAGAAGATGAAAAAGCAATCATTACGGCACATAGGGGATTTTGAGCATATAAGTGAGAAGAGTTTGAAATCTTTAGAATCTATCACAAAGATAAAGCAGATAGATAAAAATGAGATTTTGTATTATGAAGGGGATTTACTCAAATGGGCTTGTATGCTTATAAGTGGGCATTTGGAGCTATACAAAATGGATAAAAATGATAATGAATTATTTTTGTGCTATGTGGAGAGTAGGGCTAAGGGGATAAGACTGGTAAATGCTTTTGGTTCTTTTAAGCCTTATGAGGCGGCTGCGAGTGTGCGGAGCATAGAGCCAAGTGTAGTGGCGTTTATTGAATTAGAATCTTTGGAGCTACTGATTCAGCAGGATATTGAGATAAGCAATGCTTTTTTATCGGCTTTTATGGATAAGGTGATTGTATTTAAGAATTTTATTAATTTCAAAGAAGTGTATGATAGCACTTCGCGTGTGGGGTATCTGCTCTATACCGAGCTAGAGCGGTTCAATAAGGTCCAAAGGCAGGTCATCGCACACGAACTCAATATCAAGCTTGAAACGCTAAGTAGAATCTTGCAGAAAATGCAGCAGCAAGGCTTACTTAGCAAAGATGAATATGGAGATTTGCAAATCAATGATAAGCACACCTTTGCTTCACTCTTTGGTAATGTAAAAATGGCTAAGATTCAAGGCTCTATATCATAAAAGGCTTTTTTAAGATTGATTGTGTCGTTATAAAGTGTGTTATGCAAGATTTGTATCATTTGCTGTGAAGTTGTGCCATTGCCAAAGGGGTGAGTGATGGCTTTATCCATAAAATCTTTGTTTGTAATGGTTTGTATAGAATCTAAAATCGCTTGGATATACGCTTTTTCATCATTTGGATTTGGCGTAATGGCAAGGACAGATTCTGGCATTAATCGTCCCTTCTGCCTATCGCCTATATTGATTGTAGGCGTTCGCAAAATGGGGGCTTCGCCTAAACCACTTGAGCTATTGCCTATGACAAAGTTTGCTAGCTTTAGGCTTGAGAGATACAGCATTCTGCCTAAACTCGCACAAAGCACAATGTTTTGCGGATATTTTTTCGCATAAGATTCTAGCACTTCATTGATGAGAGTTCCGCCACTATCGGCATTTGCCTTTGTGGCTAGAATCTTGTATGGGCTTTGTAAAAGGGCGTTTAGAATAAGTGTAATTTCTTGCGTTGGATTTGTAGATTCTAAAGTCGTGGAATGAAAAGTCAGCACACAAAAAGAATGGAGAAAATCCGCAGGGGTTTGAAGTGTAGATTCTAGCTCTGCTTGAGTAAGCAATGGTGTGTTATGGATATTTTCAACGGCTAATGATCCGACATTAAACACACGCGATGGGTTTTCGCCTAGCTGAATAACGCGTCTCCTATATATCTCTGTGCTAGCAAAATGTAAATAGCTCATTTTAGTGATACAATGTCGCATATACTCATCATTCGCCCCTTGTGTAGTCTCACCACCACTAATATGAGCTATGGGGATATTGAGATTAGCACAGGCGATACTTGTTCCAAAGGCTTCATATCTATCGCCTAAAATAATCACCATATCATAAGGGGAGGTGGAAAAATGCTGACTAAATGCTGCAATCGTGGTGGATAGTGATTTAGCTATGTCAAGTTGGGTGGAGCTAGAATCTTGTAAAATGGGGATTTTAGTGTCAATCTTAAAGCCATCGGATTGTATTTCCTTATAGGTATTGCCCAGCGTTTTGCTAAGATGAGCACCCGTAACGATAAGGGATAGCTTAAAAAATGGAGTATTTTTTAGGGCTTTAGCAAGAGGGTAGAGTAAGCCCCATTCTGCACGAGTGCCGGTTACTAGAGCTATGGACTTAAGGGATTTAAAATTAGAGCTTTTCTTTAAGGAGCATAAAGGATTCTGCGTAAAGGGGGATTTCATCTATCGCCCCCCCCCCAGCTAAAATTAAGTCGTTTTTATCCGTAGAAATTGCGTCCGCTCCGCGGGTGCAGCCACGATAGAGTGCTAGGGCTTTTAGGTTTGGGATTGAACGGGGGAAGGGCAGGATTCCCACTTCACTTTCATAAATTGCCATAATCTCGCATTTTTTAGCAAAAAACTCGCTAATATCTACAAACACATTTGGGATAAAGCTCTGTGAGGCAAAGCTCGGGGCAAACTCACTCTCACTCAAAGTCTCCATCATTAGCACTCGTTCAATGCTTGGGTAGCGGAAAGACTTCGTGCAGGCAAAGGCGGATTCAAAAATCACGCGATGATCACTATGCACATCATAGGCAAAGGGCAGGTAAATGACATTAGGCTGTATTTGCTTAAAAATGCTAGAAAATGCGTTGATAATCTTGCTTTTTGGATATTCATCAACTTTCATTGTTTTAAGCCCTAGTCTATGCACACTTGAAAATCCATAGGCTTGGCATACAGCAGCGATTTCTTGCTCTCTTTTTTGGATTACTTTTTGACTAAAGCCCTCTTCTTCAAAAACATCTGTGCAAAAAATGCAGTGGATTCTATCGCCATTAGCTTTGTGCTTAAGAAGCGTCCCACCAGCCCCTAGCGTCTCATCATCAGGGTGTGTGGCGATGACTAGAATGTCTTTAGCAGAGTTTTGTTTTAACATACCATTTCCTTTGTGTTATATCAATCTTTTTGACAAAATCTACAATGTGTTTGCAGGAGCTTTCATCGCCATAAGGATTAGCTAGAGACTGCACAAAATGGCGATAGTTTTCATCAAAACAGGCTTTTTGTAAGGCGGATAGAATCTCTTGCTTATTATGTGCTACAAACTCCACATTCCCCGCATTTAAGCGTCCTTTTTGACGATTGCCGATATTCACAACAGGGAGCTTATAAAAAGGGGCTTCTAAAATCCCCATACTTGAATTTCCAGCAAGTGTGAGTGTGTGGCGTATGAGATTAATAAAAATTTCTCTTGGCAGGGTTTTAAAAAATTTGATATGTGGGTATTGTGCCTCGCCTTGATTGATAGCTTCTAGGATTTTATAGCTGCCCGGGTCTGTGTTTGGATAAATCCCAACAACTTTAAGATTATGCGTTTTGGCAAATTCTGCACAAGATTCTATAGCGATAGCCATTTGCTCGTAAGCCTCATTGACTTCAGAGCTTAAAGGGTGTTTGAGTAGCACGATATAATCATTCTGTGCTATGTCAAAGCCCATAAAGTCTGCTAACTTTTGGCGTGAGATATGCGGAGTTGTAGCGATATTGACATAGGAAGGATTCCCACTCCAAACAATCCTCCATTCCTCTTCGCCGATGTGTAGGAGATTGTTAGCGTATTCTTGCGCGGTGGTGCAGTGGATATGAGCGAGTTTAGAACAAGCAAAGCGGATAGGGTCATCAGCATTCCCATACACAGGATCGCCCCCACCACAATGAATGGTTAAAATATCCATATAATTCCCCACTACACAAGTGGCAATACTCTCTTCCCTATCACCTAAAACAAGCAAAAAATCAGGCTTTTCTCTTTCCGCCGTTTGTGTCAAAGCCGCGATGAGTAGCCCCACACCTTTTGAGCGTTGCGTTAGTCTATCGGTGCTTAAAAGGCAGTCTATCTTATCAGCAATCCTAAAGCCATCAGATTCTATTTTTTTATAAGTATTGCCGTGTATGTCGCTTAGATGTGCGTTTGCCACGGCAACACAAACTTCATATCCCTCCATTTCAAATGCCTTCAAAATAGGATACAAAATATCATACTCACTTCTAATGCCTGTAACTGCTAGAATCTTTTTCATTGCCATAGTCTCCTTAATTCATCAAAATGTGTGATTTTTATCTTCGCATAATCACAAGGGATAAGCCTACCATATCCACGAGCAAGCCATACACTTAAGATTCCAGCGTTATTTGCCCCAGCGATGTCAGTAAGTGGATTATCCCCTATGAAGATAGAATCTTTAGCCTCTGTATTCAAGCGGTGTAAGATTCTCATAAAGGCGTTAATATGGGGCTTTTCATATTCTATACCATTGCTTCTAGCATATTCTATTTCATAAGGAGATATATGCAGATTTAACAGCTTTACTTTGTGCTGCTGGGCGTTAAGATTCCCATTTGTAAGAATACCTACGCTCACATTTTGTGATTGTAAAAACACAAGAAAATCTTTTGCATCTTCATATAGGCTTAAAGGTGTATCTATACTTTGATAGAGTGTAAAAAGCTCTTCTTGTCTAGAATCTGTGCAGAAATTCATCTTTTTCAGCCAATCGCCAAAAATATCTTTTGAATGCAGACGAAACTCATCATTCACTATATAAGCAATATTCTCTAAAGGGAGATTATAGCGATGGCAAAACTCCCTACATACCGCAGATATAAGCAGATTCTCATCATAAAGCGTATTATCTAAGTCAAAAATAACAGATTTGATTTTCAAGCTGTGCCCTTGTGTTGTGTGCTGTGTTTAATGGTGGGATTATAGCATATTATCCCACCATTGCGAAAAATACCGATAGAATCTTTGATTATCAATGCTGTGGATTTTGGCATAATCTAGTGTAATGGATTCTCCAAGGGCTAGTTTTAATGCAAGATAGGGAAAATTAATCCCTAATTGTATATCTATGCCGCTACTCGCCCCAAGTCGTGGGTTTAAATCAAATAAGATAAGCTTTGAATCTTCATTATACGCTAACTCCATATTATTTGTATAAGTCAGGTTAAAAATTTTAATGATTGCAGAGCAAAGCTCTTCTAGTTCTGTGTTATAAGACACATTGCCGCGATAGGTTTGAGAGGCATTACCCCATTCTCGTATATGCTGGAGGGTAAATAGGTTTTGCCCATTTTGACAAAGCGAATACGCAGAGACAAAAGGCTCACGCAAACCCTCCATAATGATAAGATCATCAAAAATACCCCTTTTTTGCAAGGCAGATTCAAAAAAGCTTAAAGGCATTTCATTGCTAGGCTTTGAGCTAAATAGCTCATCACTCTTTGATATGTCGCTTAGAATATACACACCCCTACCTCCCCTGCCAAATCTCGGCTTAATCACAAGCTTTTTATGTGGATAGCCAAGTGAATGTATGGAATCTAAAAAGTCCGTGTAGTTTGAGACAATGCTGTATTTTGGGGCATTTGTAGGGAGATGAAGTGAAAGGGCTTCATACACGGCTGCCTTATCATAGGCTATAAGCAAATCTTTATAATCCCCCACCATAATGGAAATGCTAAAACTTGCCTTATGCTTTGCAAGGGCTAGATTATCATCATTCCCACAGGGGATAATCACATCAATATCATATTGTTTTACCATTTTGTGTATAAACTCCACAAACGCCACTTCATCACTCGCACTATTTGGGGATAGCTCATACTTATCTACAAAGCTTTTTCCACAAGCCCCGCTAAATGCGTCGCTACCAAGCAAAAATACTTCTCTTTCTCCATTATGCCGCAATGCCAAAAGGCAATCAGGGCTAGTCAAGCCCCCAATTGTTGTAACTAAGATTCTAAGCTTTTTCATAATAATATCTCCTTGAGTTTTTTAGATATAAACTTCACATCACCTGCCTTAATGCTTAAATGCATAGGCAGTGATATATGATTTTGTGGTGTGGTGGAATGCAGGGGTATTGCTACTTTGTTGTGGAGTTTTTGTAATAGCGGTTGCTTGTGTAAAAGCGGCTGGTATGGGGCATCAGCATAGATATGATGGGCTTTGAGATTCTGTATAACACTCTGTGGAGTGTGATTTGTAAGAAAAACTATAAATCTCCAAAAGCTATGCCTAAAGCCATTTGGGATTACTTGAAACGAGATAAGATTTTTTTGAGACAGGATAGATAGACAATCTTTGTAGAGCGTGGCGAGCTTGTTACGATAAGCTAAGTTTGCTTCTAAAGATTCTAATCCCACAAGCCCCAAAATTGCATTAAACTCAGCCATTCTGTAATTTTCCCCAAGCGAGATAAAATGCTCCCCTTGTGCTTTAGAATCTAGCCCACGATTTGCCCTTGCCCTGCACTTATCAGCAAAATCTTTATCATTACACATAATCATTCCACCCTCCCCACAGGTTAGAATCTTCGTGCTAAAAAAGCTAAAAACGCTTATATCACCGATATTCCCAGCCTTATACGCCCTGCCTTTAGAATCTACGGCAATAGCCCCGTGTGCGTGAGAGCAGTCCTCTATAAGTGTGATAGTATGCTTTTTACATAAGGCTTTAATCTTAAAAATATCCTGCGTGATAAGCCCCGCAAAATGCACCAACACAACGGCTTTTGTATGTGGTGTAATGGCAGATTCTACAATCTCACTTGTAAGCATAAAATCCTTATCTGTTTCTACAAGTTGCAATTTCGCTCCGCTATTTAACACACTGCTTGCATTAGCAAAAAATGTTTGTGTTGGCACAATGACTTCATCTTTTGCCCCTAGCCCTAGCTCTCTCAATACCACATTTAACGCTGAGGTGCAGGAATTTGTAGCAATGGCATATTTCGTCCCGCAATAAGCAGCAAACCCCGCTTCAAACTCCCGCACCGCATTGCCCATAGTCAGCATTTCTTCTCCTTTGAGTATGGATTGTGTGCATTTTAGAATCTCTTTTCTTTGTGTGCGTGAAAAATATGGATAAGCACTTTTATAATGCTTTTGTGCTTTCTTGTATTTTTTGCTCATAGATGTTCTCCTTTTGTGTGTTGTATGGATAAAAGCTCATTTGCATATTGCTTTAAGCCATCTGCAATGTTTGGTGGGCTAAAGGCAAGGAGATTCTGTGCTTTTGTGCAATCTAAAGCAGAGTTAAATGGATTAGGTGAGGGCTTATCGCTTAGAATAATTTTTGATTGAGAATGCAGGGCTTGAATGAGTGTTTGTGCGATTGTGTGAGTGGTTTTAGAATCTTTACTACCTATGACAAAGAGTTCATAAGGCTTAAGATTCTGGGCTTTCAAAGCAAGAATAAGAGCCTGCAAAGCATCTTTAATATAAAGAATATTACGCAAGATTCTACCCCTGCCAAAAAGCTCTATATCGTTATTTTTTAACGCATTAGAGGCAAGATCATACACAATTCCACCAAGATGATTAAGTCCAAAAATCGCTGGAAAACGCAGCGTGATAGCCTGAAAATGTTGATATCTTAAGGTGGCAAGCTCTAGGAGCTTTTCACAAGTGTATTTGGCTAGGGCGTAGTTGCTTAAAGGCGATATGGGCGAAGATTCACATAAGGTGTAAATACGATTTGTATCAAAAGATGTCGCATTTGGTTGGGCAAAGACTGAAGCGGTGGAAGAGAATATGACTTTTGGAATCTGTCTTTTTAGGGCGAAATCTATAAGGTTGAGTGTCGGTGTAATGGTGTATTCAAGGTATTCAAGGTATTCAAGGCTAGCGTATTCTACCATAGAAGCAAGATGAAAAGCAAGAGAAAACTCATAATTTTTTAGTGAATTTTCATTAAGATTCTTTAGTTCTAATCGCTCATATTTGAAGTTTTGATGTGAGAGTGTGGCTTGTGATAAAAAGCCCCTTTCTTTGAGTGTTAAAGCGTTGTTATGGGCATCTTTCCTGCCTACGCCTACAACCTTATATCCAAGTGATAAAAGCCTTTCACAAAGGCAGGAACCGACAAAGCCACTAGCCCCTGTAACTAAAATATATGACATTTTTACTCCTTGTATGATGACAAGGAGTAAAACTAGAAGTAGATTTCTTGATAACTCCTTGCCATTTTTAGCCCATATTTAATGGGTTTTGCTGTGATATTTTGCTTATACACAAACATTTCTATCATCGCTGTAATCCAATTTTCACTTGCCGCAAAGCCTAGAGCAGAGCCACCGCCTAAGCGTGGATTTATCTCTATAAACATAGGCTTATTGCCACTTGTAATAAAGGCTTGAATATTAATAGCCCCCAAAAACTGAATCTGTGAAGCAATGGTGTGGATATACGATTCTAAACACTTGACATAGCACACTTCTCCTTTCGTGGATTTGCCTTGTGTAATGCCAATGCGTTTGCGAGGGATAATGTAGATAATCTCGCCATTTGAGTTAAAAAGGCAGTCAATGGTGTATTCCTGCCCTTTAACTTCTTCTTGGGTGAGATAAAGGCTTTCTTTTTCATTTTGCCCCCCCCCCCCAGTAATATTTCTCTTGCTGTATATATTCTATACCACTACCACCGCGTCCATATCGTGGCTTTAAGATTCTTTTAGGCTCATAAAGGGCAGTGTGGGGAGTTGGGATATTATGCGTTGTAAAAAACTCATAAGTTTTCCATTTATCTATAAAAGTAGAGATTGTATGCGGTGGGGAGATAAGCACTAAGATTCCATATTGAGCAAAAAACTCCACTCTTTCACTCCAGCCCAAAAGGCTTTCATCAAGGGTTGGGATAACCATATCAATGCTATGCTGCTGCAAGAGCCTTAGTGTCTTATCCCATAATTGCGGATCATCAGCCCTTGGCATAAGGATAAAGTCATCATAATATGCCCTATTAAAGTCATTAATATCACTCCCGCATACAATATGCCCAGCTTCCCTAATGGCTTTAGCTAGATAGGAGCTAGTGAGAGAGCCACTTGCTTCGGTTAGAATCTTTAGCTTTTTCATATTATTCCTTGCTTGCTTTTTTTAGCACGATGTAGTAGCGACTTTGCGTGCTGTTATCTATGAGATTAAGGCTTGTCTTTTTCTCTGCCCAAATGATTGTAAAATGCGTGTGCGAAAAGAGATTCTGAATCTTTGCATAATCAAAAAAGCTTTGTATCGTGCCTTTCTCGTGGGCTTCTTGGACTTCCACTTCATCGGTAAAGATTTTCTCTTTAATATTGCTAAATCCACTCGTAGAATCTTCGCCAATAAGCGATACAAAAAAGTATGTTTTACTTACGCGTTCTATCTCTTTAACTAACTTTTTAGCGAGTGTAAAGGGTAGGGAGTCAAGCACCCCATAGCTTACGCTAAAATCAAAACTTTCATTATCAAATGGAATCTGTTCTCCATCGTATGTTTGAAACTTTATGGGAGCTAATTTTGTCGTTTGTGCGAGGTTTGTGTAAAGTTTTTTAGCCTCATCAACAGCCACTTGAGATATATCAATACCCTGCGTTTCTATGCCAAATTCCGCCATTAGCATACTGCCTCTTCCCATACCGCAGCCAAAGTCAAGGGCTTTAAGGGGTAAAAGTTTTTCATTATCCCCCCCCCCCGTTAAAATATCACTCTTTACAGATTCTATAATCTCATCATTTTTAGTAATGCCAATGCCGGAGTGGTAAAAATCCCCGCGATAAATCACATCGCTAAAGTGATTTTGTGAAACTCTCTTACGGATAAAGCGATTTAAAAATCGCACCATTTCTTCGTGCGGGTAGAAAATGGCATTTTCCCCACGCGCATAACTCTCATTCCATTGTTGTTGTCTTATGTTTAGCATTATTACTCCTTTTTAATAAAACATACGCTCAAGCTATCTCCAATAGGCAAAGGTGTGAGATGATGAGCTTTTGCAAATTCATCTACGGCTTTTTTGGTCCCTTCATAAGTGGGGTTGAAATAGTCATCTATGAGTAGTATCCCCCCCCCCCGTTAATCGTGGATAAAAAAACTCACAACCTGCCAAAATGGGCTGATACAAATCCACATCTATATTGACAAAGCAAAATTTTTCATTTTCTGGAATCTGCTCTTTTGTGCTTGGAAAATAGCCTTTGATAAAGCTAACCTGCTCCAAATGAGGCATTTTTGACTTCACAAGCTCTAATGAGGTGTCGCCAAACTCCCCTTTTGTGGCGGTTGAAAAATTATGCTGAGATTCAAAAGCACAATCCCTTTCATCAAAGCCTTCAAATGTATCAAGCAAATAAAGCTTTTTGCTAGGAAAAACACGATTGATATGTCTTGCTGTATCGCCTCTATGCACACCAAGCTCTGCACAAGCCCCTTGTATATTTCGTGCGTTAAAAAGCTGGGCTAGGTTATTGATAAAGGCGATTCTTGCGTGGATATAGGTATCTGTAAGCTGTGTGTTAATCTTAGATTCTGGAATCTTAAGTGAGGCAAGAATCTCTTTCACACTAGAAATAGCATAAGTGCCAATAAAAAGTGTATCAAACTCTAGATTCTGCAAGGCTTGTGGGGCAAGGACGGAATAAGTTTTGCCCTCAATGTGTAGCGTTGAGCCTTGCTTTGTAGAATCTGTATCAATGAAGGCTAGTATCTCATAGTCTAAAAGTATATGCAGGGCTACTTGTTTGCCGCGAGTGCCTGCGCCGTAGATGATTGCTTTTTGCATTTTTTGCTCCCTTATAAACTAATGTAAAGCTAAAAAATAGGAGCAAAAAGTAATGGGAGTTAAAGAGTTAGAAGTAGTCGCCCTCCTTTGGCAAGGTATCAAACTCACATTGTGTGAGTAAAATCGCATCATCATAGGCTTTGATAAGCACCCCTTGTGAATCCACTCTCAAAACCTTGCCAGATTCTATATTAGGCAAATCCACCTTAACAATCTTTGCTTCCCATACCTTATAATGTTTGCCATTATAAACTACTTCCGCTCCAACATAAGGCTGACTTAACGCACGGATAAGGTTATAAATCCCAACCGCACTCATTCTAAAATCAATCACACCATCACGCATACCTCGTTTCCGCCAAAGATTGGCAATGGAGTGATTTTGCGGTGTAGCCATAGCAAAAAGGGCTTGAGCATAGATAGAATTGTGTATCGCCCCCCCCCCCAGCTAAATTTAGAGAATCTTGGCTTGTAGATTCAGGCTGATTCTTTTCTAGCGAATTATTTTTTGGCGTGATTTCCCCAAATTTCGCTATATTTTTTGGATTTTCCACAGCGGAGAGAAGAGCCGCAGTAAAATCGCAAATCTGCTTTTGCGCGATAGATTCTACCTTTTCACACAGGCTTTTAGCATTATCTTCAAAATTGATATTAAAAGGCACTTGTGAGATGATAGCCCCACTATCTGCCCCTTCTTCCATAAGGAAAAATGTGCTAGCACTCTGCTTTAACCCAAGCACTAAAGCCCAAATGATAGGGTGGCGTCCGCGATTATGCGGCAATGCAGCAGGGTGATAGCCAATAATAGGATAAGAATCTAAAAGCTCTTTTTTGATAAGTGAACTCCAGCCAAAGCAATAAATCACATCAGGCTTACAAGAATGAATAAAATCAAGCGTGGCAGGGGAGTTAATATCTTTTGTGTATATGAAAGGAATGTGAGATTCTTCACATAATGGAGCGAGATTACAAAAATCAGCATTGAATGCGGAATGCTCCTTTGTCGCCACACCTACAATTTCAAGCTTGTTGTGAATGTGGAATCTTGTGATGAGTGTGTGAAGTGATATGTATGAAAACTCAACGCAACCTATAAAAAAGATTTTCAAATAACTGCCTTTGTGTAAGATTTTAGTATTGTAGCATAGTTTTATTTACTTATTTTACTTTGCTGATTTTGTGCGAGTTTATTTTGCGTGAATTTGGGAGTTTAAGATTCTAAAAATCCACATCATAAAATGCCTTTTTCAAAATCCCTTCAAGTGGGTAGCTTTTTAAGATTTCAAGTGTTTTTTGACTAGCCCCACCCTCCCCATAGGGATTTTTCACATTTTGTAAAATAGCTTGAAACTCCCCACTCATCGCATATTCACAGCTTTGTAAAATCTCTTCATAGCTTGGCTTACAATCAATCACAGAATCTGCCTTAATCCGCCCCTTTTGCCTATCGCCGATATTGATTGTAGCGACTTTAAAGCTTGGGGCTTCGCCTAGCCCACTTGAGCTATTCCCCACCACCGCATTTACAAATCGCATTGTGTTAAGATACCGCAGCTGCCCCATTGAAGTAAAGGCGATAGCATTACTATGTGTGCGAACAAACTCATCAATCATTTCATTTATAATGCGTCCATCGGTATCGGCATTTGCCTTTGTGAAAATATAGCCTATGTCATAGCTGGTTGATAGCGATTTTAGGGCATCAAGCAATGCTTTAAACTGCTCTTGTGCGGTGGCGTTTTCAAGCGTTACGGGGTGGAATGTGATAAGGAAATTTTTATCTCTTAGCTTAAAATTAAGGCTAGATTCTAAACTTGGCTTATCTAAAAAATCAAGCGATATGATGTTGTCAATCCCAAATCCGCCGACATTAAACACACGCGATGGGTTTTCGCCTAGCTGAATCACACGCTTTTTATAAGGCTCTGTGGCGACAAAGTGAAGATGACTCATCTTTGTAATGCTATGGCGTATTGCCTCATCAATCAGTCCTTCTGTGGCTTCCCCGCCGTGCAAATGTGCCACAGGTATGCGACATATCATCGCACTTGCCACACAGGCAAAAATCTCATATCTATCCCCTAACACGACAATAATATCAGGCTTTAGCTCGTTATAAGCCTCACATATAGAGATTTGAGCTAGTCCCATAGCCTTGCAAAGCCCGATGGGCGTATCAGAGCTTAATAGAATCTCACATTTTTTATTAATAGGCAAGGTAATATCACGATAAGTCAGTCCAAACTCTGTGCTAAGGTGCATTCCTGTGGCGATGATTTGAAGCTCTAGATTTTGGTCATTATGAATCTTATGTGCCAATGGAGCGAGTAAGCCCCATTCTGCACGAGTGCCGGTGATGATACAGATTTTACGCCGAGTTTTACGCATAGAAGTCCTTGTGTGTGGTATGCGTGATTATACCAGTAAAAAGCTTAAGACTCTGGCGGGAGGACTACTACTTCATAGCGATTTTTTGCCTTATGCTTAAATGAATCTTGGCTAAAAATATCAAGCACATATAAACGCAAATCGACTAGGAAGTTATATATATGCTTAAACTCATTTCTATTTTCTGTGATGAAAATCTTGTCGTAGGCATTTATATCACCCTTATATTCCCAGCAGTTATAAGTTGGTGCGGCTTTGCAATACTCTACCATTTCTTGTATATCCCCATAATCCCCGCTTATAAATTTATCACTCTTATGGGAGAGCTTTGCATAGATTCCATTAAGTTGATAAAAGGCATTATCATAAATACCCCGGTTTGTATCATAGATAACAAATGTATCGTGATTAAGAAACTTTGAATCTTGCATAAGATGCTCAAATACACCCACTTGCTTGACATAGGCTAAAAATACTCTTTGCTGTGAAATGATATTGTAATGCAAGGCACAAAGGATAAGGATACTTAGAATCCACATTTTGTAATTTGTATTTTTTGTAAGCAGATTTACGAAAAATACAAGAATAATCCCAGCCCCCAAAGATTCTAAAATACCAAATCTATCTGCTACCGTATCAAAGGCTACATATTTAAATACAACCACATAGCTAAACATACCCGCCCACATAATAATAAAGCCAAGCCCAATGCCGAACATGTCGCGTTTTGCTAAAAGCCTATATCTTAAACGGTAGATAAAAATGCAGAATCCAATAATGATTGCCAACACGCATAGACTCCCAAGGAGAAAGAAGCTCGTATGCAAAAGATGCGAGATGGAGAAAATAGGCGTTTTAATAAAGGCTTTAAAAAATCCACCTGCACTTACTGCATTATAGCCTTCATACAAGCCATATGGCTTGAAAAAGAGAATCTTTATCGCATAAAATACAACAGGCAAGAATATAAAGTCAAAATGCTTTAAAGCCCATAGCCACAAGGCTTTGAAAGATGTATAGGCTTTGTGCGTGTAGAGCAGATATACAAGGGGCAAGATATAAAAGATAAGCAAAGAATTCATCGTAAAGGAGATGAAAAACAGAGCGAGTGTTAAGATTTTAATTAAAATATGCTGTGTTGATTTCACGCTCACAAGGAAAAATGCTAGGAAAAAAAGTAGATAGCATAATGTGTATGGAGCGTTGATTAGGGCATTGCGTGAGATGATATTAAAAGGAAGTAGAAGAAAAAATACCACAATAAAAAAGAGTTCATAGGTTTTTAGAATCTGCAGTGATTTAGCGATATGATAGACGCATAAGCCACATATAAAAAAGCTAAAAAATGTAAAAAATCTAAAAAGCGGGATTCCATAGGGCTGAAGTGAGATAAAAATCCACTCAAAATAGCCATACCATATATTGCCATTTTGTAAAAATTGCTGATTCATAGAATCAAAGCTAAAATCACCAATCAACCCCCAATCGTCCCAATAATAGCCCCTTGTATTTAAAAGCATAAGCCCAAAGGCAAGCGTATAGATAATAAAAAGCAAAAGCCAATCGTGCTTTAAGTTGCCTTGAGGAATAAGGCGGTTTGCAAATGTACTTTTCGCTTTAAGTTGTGGATTTGCTTCGTTTGGGGAATGTTCTTTTGTGGAGTAGGTAGCTTGAGATTGTGGGATAGAATCTAAAATCTCAAGTGATTGTATATTTATCTCATTTGATTGCGTATGGGGATTTGAAAATGCAGAATCTGAAAATGCAGAGGAGCTTTGCTTATGCCCCCCCCCCCCGTTAAAATATTATTCTTATTATTCATTTTTACGCTCCTTATAGTTCTATCATTTCATCGGGTTCAAAATCACGCACGGCTTTTGTGCCAATGACTTTATCCCATTCCATAGGGGAAATTCCCCCTGCTGGACGCTTTGTATAGAGATTGCTCTCACTCAAAATCTCCCCTTTTTTGATCGCACAATTTGCCACAATTGATTTTCTAGCAATGGGCTTGTTTTTTGCTTCACTTGCACTTGTTTGTTTAATCCCATCGCCTAAGGCTAATTCTATCTCGCGTATGCCTTGCACCATTGCTTTTAACTCGCAAGGTTCTAAACTTGCCTTATGATCAGGTCCTTCCATATTTTTATCAAGCGTGAAATGCTTTTCAATAACCTTTGCTCCCATACCCACAGCCGCCAAAGGAATGGCAATGCCCGGCGTATGATCGGAATAGCCAACAGGCAGACGGAAGGCTTTTTTAAGGCTTTTCATCGCTTTAAGATTTACATCAGCAAAGGGCGTTGGGTATTCTGTATTGCACTGCAAAAGCGTGATATTCTCCCGCTTCGTGCCAGAATCTACAAGCACAGCGATAGCAGATTCTATCTCGCCTAGATTTGCCATACCAGTGGAGAGTATAACTTGCTTATTGTATTTACCTATCTTGCGTAGGTAGGGGAGGTTTGTAATCTCGCCACTTGGGATTTTAAAAATCTTTAATCCAAGATTATGGAGCAAATCCACACTCTCAAGGTCAAATGGTGTGGAGAGAAATTTGATATTTTTTTGTTTGCAGTAGTCTATGAGAATAGACCACGCACTATCATCAAGCACAAGTTTTTGTATCATCTCTAGTTGAGATTCTGCACCATTGCCTGTATTTTCTATTTGATATTCTGCTTTTTTGGCGAAGCGACTAACGACATTTTCTGCTTTTGCTGTTTGAAACTTCACTATATCCGCTCCAGATTCAGCAGCGACATCAACAAGCTTTTTGGCGATGTCTATATTGCCATTGTGATTGACACCAGCTTCTGCGATGATTAATACTTTTGACATAATGTTCCTTTGATGAATAATTTAGGGCGACGATTATAGCATAAGAATCTTAAGGTATTACGGCACACATAAAAGAATGGTATCTTCCGCCACTGGATTGCGATTTCTTAGAAAAATCTTATAGTTTGGAGGCGACCTCACTGGTGAGCGCATACAAAATTGGGTAAATGCTATTAAAGGGCAATTTGCCTAAATCCCCACAAATCTAAGGGAATTTAGAGAATCTAGATTCTCTAAATTCCCTGTCAAAAGATTCATCGATATGGTAGTGTATCGTGGGGGAGACGCATTAAGCGTGCAAGTGCAGAGTGTGCTATTTAGTTTTGGCATTGCGTACGCTTTTAAGCGGAGCTTTTATTCGCTTTGTGTGAGGATTTTTGGGAATCTTTTTAGGCAAAAAATACCACAGACTAGAAAATCCATCTTAAAATTTACCAAGTTTTGTTAGCATTTCTCTTTTTTATTTTCTACAAAAAAAGGAGCAAAAATGACTTTTGAAGAATCCTTGCAAGCGCGACACGCGTGCAAAAAATTTAATGACAAAGTAATTACAAAGAGCGATTTAGATGCGATTTTAGAAGCTGGGCGATTAGCACCGAGTGGCTATGGCTTTGAGCCGTGGAAGTTTGTCGTGGTGGGCAAAGAGTATAGCCCAGAGCTAGCAAAATCCTGCTATCACCAAGAAAATGTCGCCACTGCTAGCCATAATATTGTGATTTTGGGGCGAATGGACTTAAAAAGCAAAGATGAGTTTGCGCGTAAGCAGGTTCGGCGATTTGCCACAGATGAAGCGCATTTTGAGCAAATTTTGGGAATCTACACAGGCTGGGCAGACAAACTAAGCGATGAGCAAATCTTTCATTTTAGCCAAACCCAATGCTACCTCCCGTTAATGCAAATGATGAATGCCGCGATATTTAAGGGCATTGATTCGTGTGCGATTGGTGGATTTGAGCGTGATAAAGTCGAGGCATTTTTGGGTGTGAAAAAGCCATTTGGCGTGGCGGTAATCCTCTCACTTGGCTATGGCCCAAACCTACCAAAGCACAGCAAAAAGCGACAAGAAAAAAGCGAAGTGGTGGAGTTTTGGAGTAAATAGCAATCTCATCAATGTTTGTCATATTTGCAAATATTGAAGCCAAATCCTTGTAGTGGCAGTGATACGGATTTGGCAAGAATTGCAATGTGATTTAATAATTATTGAACACAGCATTTGTATTCTTGTGAATCTAGCATTATATCCTATCTATTTCGCACAGACAAACTCCGAGGTTAAAGAATCTCCTTACTCCAAACACTATTGATTTTCAAAATATCACAAAGCACCGCTTAAGGCACAACACTTTTTGCTTAGAGTTTTGTTGTGTCGTTGCATTGAGTTTGCAAACACGAAAATATGGGCTCGGACCATAGAGCCCAGCGATATGCCGCCCTGAATCCCACCAAAGATATAAATCTCCTTTGTGCTTGTTTTGAGCTTTTCTAATACAGCTTGCGTATTTGGATAGGCTTTTGTATTTTGTATTGCTACAAATGGACTTGTTTGTGGAATTGATACCATAGAATCTCCTTAAAATTAAGATTGAAATATTTGTGATTCTTTTTGAAGAATCGCGTGTGAATCTAGCGTATAAATTTTTTTAGCAGGGTTGCCAAAATAGTAGCTCCAAGGCTTTAGTTTTCGCCCCATATTGAGACTCATTGGTCCCAAAGACGCACCGATAGAAAAATAACTCTTTGGCAACACGAGCGAATGACTTCCTATATGGCAGTGCTTCTCTAAAACAATATGGGAGCCTTTGATATTTCTTAGCATAGTCGGCACACAAGGTCCCACGAGATAGCCTCCCGCAAAATCATCGGTGGTAGCAAAAATTTTGCTATAACTGCTCATACCGCAAAAATCCCCAAAACTCACGCTAGATTCTATCCCATCGCCTCCTGTGATACTTGAAAATGCTCCTAAATGGATAAAATCTCCAAGCCTTATAGCCCCACTTAGAATCACAAAATCATCAATACGAATATGATTGCCTAGAGATATTTTATGTGGAGCGTAAATCTCTGTTTTGCGTGAGATAAGGACATTTCGCCCTAAGCTTTTAAAGCCTATTTTTTTAAGCTCTGCCTCTGTGTAATGCCCCTCATTGCGTTGGGATTGCATAAGTGTAGTTATTGTATCTGCTTGTATAGACTTTTTCATCACAAACTCCCGCCGCCATCAATGATGATATTCTGCCCTGTTATCCAAGAGCTAGATTCACTCAAGAGAAAGCATACAAGTGGGGTAATATACTCTACCTTGCCTATGCCTAGCGGATAGGCTTTATCCATTGCTTCAATATACTCTTTATCATAGATTTTACTCCAAGATTCTATCATCTCCGTTTTGACAAAGCCCGGACTAATGGCGTTTATGCGGTATTTTGGGGCGATTTCTAGCGCGATTGATTTGACCGTCGCATTTACTCCCGCTTTTGTCGCAGAATAGTTAGATAAGCCCTTTTGTGCTTTCACACTTGCATTTGAGCTAATCCACACAAAAGACGCCTTATCTACACTTTTTGCCCTTTTATCTAGCAGCCCTTTTAGAATCTGTAAATTCCCAAAATAATTGACATTAAAAATCGCTGTGGCGTTTTCCACAGACAGCACCGATGAAATCGGTGCTATCTGCTGGAGACCAGCAGATAGCACCGCGCCATCAAAGCTGCCATATTCTTTAGCGAGATTCAAAGCCCACTTATCCAAAGATACATACTCGCTAATATCCTTTGAAACAGGGATAAACCGCTCTTTGTGTGCGGCTTTTTCCCTTTTAGATTCTAGCTTTTTGCTATCCCTTGCTAGTGCTATAACCTCTGCACCAAGTGCGTTTAGCTCTAATGCAATCGCCGCACCTAAGCCGCTACTAGCCCCTGTGATTAAAAAGCGTTTATTGCTAAAACAATCTTTTTGAAACATATTTAGCCTTCTAACTTATCTTGTGCTAAAGCGATTATGTCGCTTACACTTTTGCAATTATGCAGAGCATTGCCGCTTACTTGCATAGCAAAGAGATTTTCAAATAGGGCGATGAGTGAGACAATGGCTAGGCTGTCGTATTCTTCAATAGAATCTAAGGGCATATCTGGCGTTAATGGCTCATCTCTTTGTATCGCATCAGCGATGTGTGCCAAAAAGTCTTGTTGTGTCATTGTGTATCCTTTAATGTTGAAAATTTGTGTCTCTGCATTGTTTCTTTGACGCTTTTAAGTGATTCTGCACTCAAGGCTCGGTCATTACCCTTTAGGTAACTCCTTTCGCCTTTGCTTTGAAAACACTTAAAATCACTCCAAGATACTTCCGCAGTGTTGTTAAGTGTTTATGCAAAGTTGCATAATCTTTAAAGTCAGCTTTTGTAAATCTTTGACTGCAAAGATTATGTAACATTTTTAGATTTTGTGTGGATTGTGTGTTTTTAGATTTTAGATTCCCTGCTAATTGGGTGGGTGCAGGGTGTAAGGGTGCAAAATTTATAGAATCTAGATTCTGTGTGATTTGGCTTGTGTTATATATGGAATCTATATTTGCAGTGGATTTTAGTTTTTCTGCTTTTTGCACCCCTATGCCCTGCACCCGCCCATTTGGGTAAGAATCTAGATTCTTGTCATATTTGCAAGTGTGGGCAAGAGTTTCGCTCGTGTGAGTCTTTGAAAAAGGCGAAAAATCTCTTTTGGATTGTAAAATTTTAGATACTTCGCCTAAAGGCTCGGTATGACAAAACTTAGAATCCGTATTGCTAGATTCCACTTTTTTGGAATCTTGGCACTCTAAGGATTGAGATGAAAAAATCAGCGAAGCGGTGAAAGGCAAAGTCGTAACAGGTTTCTTTAGTAAATCGTGGCTTTGCGAAGCAGAAGCAAGAAGCTTGCTTGGTGTAAGTTCCGAAGTTAGCGAATGTAGATGCAGTTGCAAAGCAACAAATCCACACTTGCAAATCGCCGATTTATCGCTCAATACTGAATACCCCCAAAAGACAATGCAGTTACTCATAAACCCCTACCTTTTGGCATTTAAATCCTTTATCTAGCGTTACCACCGCATTGCCCCACGCTAGTCCCGCACCAAATCCTGCTAAATGCACCCTTAAAGGCGAATCTAGCCCATTACTCGCTAACTCTGCTAGAGTGTCGCATATTGTCGCTGGGATTGAGCAGCCACTAAGATTGCCGTATTTGTTAGTCGTGGTGTTTGGGACTTTCTCTTTTGGCAGCCCTAAACTTCGCGTGATATTATCCACAATATATTTATTTGCCTGATGGAAAAAGAAGTAATCAATTCTGTCTTTATCACATTGTGCGTAATCTATAATGCCCTGAAATGTCTTTGGATAGGTAGAAACCGCAAAGCTAAAAATCTCTGCCCCGTCCATATATAAGTCTTTAAGACTTCGGCTCTCGCTTGTTTCCCATACTTTAGAATCTGTAATAATCTCTTTTGTTGGGATTCTACACGCACCTTGTGGGATTATGAGTTGGTGGAACTTAGAACCATCGCTGCCCAATTCAAAATAATGCTCTTTTTGCAATTCAGCTTTTTCTAAAGAAACTTCGTTTTGCGATAAATGCGGGAGCTGCGAAAAATCGCACAGGTCTCCGCTTAGGTAACTCCCTTGCGATTTTCCTTGCAACCCACATTTCTCATCAAAAATCTTAGAATTGCTGGGATCTTGGTGTGTAGAATCTGCTTGAGATTCTGTATCGCTAGAGTCTTGGCATTCTAAGATTGTGAGTGAATTTTTGGGGTTATGCAAGGTAAGCGAATGAGGCGATGTAGCCGTAGGCGAAATCCACACTTGCAAATTAGACATACGCCGCAATGAAGCGTCCGCTGCATTCCCCAAAAAGTCGCCACAAGCTGAATGCCTAGCTAAATTGCGTTCTAGCAATGTCGCACTAACCCCATCCCCCATCATCGGTGCTAGATTAGAATCTAGTGGATTAACAAACTTGCTTAAAGTATCGCCAACGATAAGTAGCACACGATTTGCCCCACCGCTATCGCACAGACTATGAGCTACATATAGT
Organism: Helicobacter cinaedi CCUG 18818 = ATCC BAA-847; assembly: GCF_000155475.1. Classification (GTDB taxonomy): domain Bacteria; phylum Campylobacterota; class Campylobacteria; order Campylobacterales; family Helicobacteraceae; genus Helicobacter_C; species Helicobacter_C cinaedi. The sequence continues at coordinate 247,173 of NZ_DS990392.1, forward strand.
CCATAGAGATAGCCCGCACAGGCTTGATTTATATCAAAGCTAAGGCAGGATTGACTTAAGCCGAGTTTGCCTTGCAAATAGCACGCACTTGCTGGGCAAAAGTAATCAGGGCTTTGCGTTACAAAAATAAGCGCATCAATGCTCTCTCTTTCCACATTAAGAGATTCTAAAAGTCTTGTAGCCGCTTGCAGTCCTAAATCACTTGCGGTAATGTGCTTTTCAGCGATATGGCGAGTTTGTAAGCCTATGACTTTTTTAATCCGCTCTAAGCCCTTTTTATCACCTTTGTAAATGGTGTCAAGCTCGGAATCTATGTCTATAACCTTTGGTGGCACAATGGTGTAAATGCCTTTTATGCTTGTGTTATGAAAAGTCGCTTTCACGCCGCCCCCTTAAGCACATAAGGGCTTTGTAAATGGGTGCTTAGTCTTGCAAAAGAGATAAGAGGGTTTATAAAAGGAAGTGTTACTG
>NZ_DS990392.1:248655-254346 GCF_000155475.1 Helicobacter cinaedi CCUG 18818 = ATCC BAA-847
GATAAAAAGCTCATTATTTACAATCTTATATTCCATATTATCAAGGTGGATAAAATTATCCTTTGTTGTAGTCTGCGTGATACCTATCTCACTTGCTCCAAATGTTTGATGAAATCGCACTTTTGGAAAAGCGTTTTTAAGCTTTGCTAAAAGAGAATCTGACATTTTTTCTGTGCCATAGGTAATAAGCCTTAGTGAGCTTAAATCATAAAGCTGCGTTGGGTTTGAAAGCAAAAAGAGATGAAGCAAACTAGGACTAGCGGGTAAAAGGGCGATTTTGTAATCTTGAATACTTTTTGCAATCTCTTGCATATCTTTGCGATTTTTTAGAGTAATGCCACACGCCCCAAGACTTAGCACATTAAAAAGCGTATTTAGCCCACCTATATGATCAAACATAAGGAATAATAAGATATTTATACGCTTTGGCTTTTTCTCTAAAAAACCTTGAAGCAAGGTGTTTAGATTATGCACTATGGCTTTGGGTTTGCCTGTGCTACCGCTTGAAAAAAGGATTAATCCGCTTGTGTGATTTGCCTGCAAGGAAGCGATAATGCTGTGTTTTTTGTCTATGCTACGCGTAGAATGCAAGGTGTTATTATAGAAAAGATAGTCTATTTGCCCCTCTTTGATATAAGATTGAAGCATAGGAGAGAATATGGAATCTTTTGGGATAAGTGAAGCAGATAGAGGCGTAACAATAAAGCCCTTTTCTACACACGCTAGGAAAAAGGCTAAAGTCTTTAAATCATAATCACCGATAATGCCAATGACACTATTTGCCTTTATGCTATTGAGTAAATTTAGGGCATTGCGTGTAGAATCTAAAAGCTCCCCATAAGTGTGGCTTTGATCTTGTGCAATAAGACATATAGAATCTTGCTTAAAACTCTCAATCTTGCGTAAGAATGGGTGCGTGAAATTATAAGAATCACTACGCATTTACGCCTCCAAGATAAATGACTTGTGCGGTGATAAAATCACTTTTTTCATCTAAGAAAAACTCAATGGCATTTAGCACATCTCTAAACTCACCAAATCGTTTGATGGCTTGTTGATTTAAAAGGGCGTCCATCTTTGCTTTAGGGACATTTTTGATTAAATCCGTTGGCACAGGTGTGGGACCAACGGCATTTATGGTAATGCCAAACTCGCTTAGTTCCTTAGCACACACTTGTGTGAGATTGACTAGTGCGGCTTTTGAAGCGGCATAGGCGGCTTCTCCCTCTAGGCGTAAGGGGGTGGCGACTGTGGCGAAATTTACGATACGGTAGGGCATTTGCGTTGTTTGCGTCGGCTTTTTGGTGCTTTTAGCGGATTGTTCGCTCAAGGCTCGGTCATTTATGTTTAATAAACTCCCTTCACCTTTCGCTCCAAAAGCTATGCTTTCTTTAGTAAAACCACTAAAATCACTCAAAAATCCTTCCGCAGTAGAATCCTTATTGTTAGAATCTAAGATTGCAGATTCTTTAAAATCATCACAAACCGCTTCCGCAATGGCATTTTTCGCATTATTTTTAGAATCTAGCCCCTTAGATTCTAAATCCTTTATACGCTTTTTATAATTTTGCACCATAACCTTTGAGACTTCTCGTAAGAAAAGAAAGCTACCAAACACATTTGTGTTAAAGATATTTTGCATAGTTTTTAGTGGTGTAGTAAGGATATGATTCATAGAAGCAATTCCGGCATTATTTAGCAATACATCAATTGTGCCAAATTCCTTTTTCACAGCCCTTACCATATTTACAACCGCATTTTCATCGCTCACATCAAGGGTGAAATGTCTGTAATTTTTATGCTCTAAATTGCTTTGTGTCCGCGAACAGCCACACACAATATCGCCTTTATTTAAGTAATACTCGCTTAAATCCCTGCCTATGCCCTTGCGTGTCCCTGTGATAAGTATGACTCTAGGCATTGCTTTGACTTTTTTCTAGGATATAGGCACTTAGGGTAGCGACATCTTTAAAAGGCGAGTTTCTTCCGCTCATTGTCTTTTCATCAGCTAGGATAAGATTAAGATTGAGTTCATCTGCTAACATTTCCTCTAAGTCGGCAATAAAGCTTACAAGGGCTAGAGAATCTAAATTGCCCTCAATCCCATAGATTTTTGTTTCAAGTGTTGGATTTTTTAGATTCTCATTCTCTAGCTCATCTGCTAGAGATTGGAGAGTTTTATAGATTAATGATTGGATTTGTGTTTGCATTTTTTGCTCCTTAAAATAAGATTGAAACAAGCAGTATTGAATAAAGATGTAAAAGTAGAAAAAAGGGTAATAAATTTGTGATAAAACACGCCCATAGCAATAAAGAAAAGATAAGAAATAATGGGAGAAGATGAGAGATAAAAAATTAGAGTTTTATCCCCCCCCCCCGTTAAAATATCACTTAATAGCCTGTCGCCGATTTTAAGTGCTTTGGCACATTGATAGTGCGTAATGCGTAATGTAGAATCTAGCGTTTTGATAATGAGATGTGGCAGTATCATAGCATTTTGCGTGGCGGATTCTGCCGTGATAGAATCGTGCATTGTAGAATCTTGTGTGGCAGATTCTAGGGGATTTTGTAAGGTTTTTTCTATGCCTACAACACAACCGGGTGTGGCGATATAATGCGGAGTATTTTTAATCTCTTGGGCTTTAAAAATGCGTAGCTCTTGGGTGTTTGTGCGAGTTTTAGCTCCTAAATCTGGGGCGTTTAACGCACGGATAAAGTTAAAAATCTCCCTTGAAGTCTTGTGCCAGTTAATCCACTCATCGCCCTTCACTCTAGCAGGGCAGTAGAATCCAATCTCGTGGATATGTCTTTGTGGTATCCGCTCCGCTTTGCCGCTCTGCAAAAGACAAAGTGCATCAAATAATACTTCCGCACACTCTGTGTGGGCTGTGCGTAAAAGTGTAGAGTAGTCATCTTTGTCATTTATGGGATAAGTGCGTTGCAAAATCAAATCGCCCGTGTCAATCCCACTATCCACATAATGCACACTAATGCCAAATTCCTTTTCATCATTGATTAACGCCCAATTTAGGATATTCCGCCCACGATAAAAGGGTAGCTTCCCAGCGTGGCAGTTAATGGTATGAAGCCTAGGCGTGGAGATAAGCGGTTCTTTAAAGATTTGATTAAAGCTCATTGAGACAAAAATATCACACTCAAAAGATTCTATTTGGGCTAAAAACTCGGGCGAATTGATATTTTGAGCTTTGATATAGGGGATATTATGCGTTTTAGCAAAGTTATGCAAAGTCTCATCGGTGCTGTCAAATCGCGGTGTGATAAAGCAGACACAAAAGTCTTTGTGTGCGATGATTTTTCTAAAGGCATTATGCGACCAAATACCATCGGCGAAGTAGCCTATTTTGAGTGGAGCTAGGCTACGCATAGGCTTTCCTTAAAGGCTTTGGCTTTGAATCTATGGTAGGGATAGATAGGGGAGTATAAGCAGTGCGTAAATAGGGCAGGGCTTTTGCCTTTGCTACTGCCTTGAATCTTAGCTCTGGTGTGGCGTTGAATCCGTTGAAGCAGAAGCTGAATCTGGGGTTGTGGTTGAATCCAAAATTGAATCCGCAGAAAAATCCAAAGCCGAATCGGTATATAAATCCATACTGCCCCCCCCCCCGTGCAATTTCCTTATCTGCTACTTTGTGTGAATCTTGGCTTATACGATAGGCTAGGAATATTGTAGATTCTGTATTTGCCTTTAGGGTTTGATAAATTTGCTTGTCATAGATTTTGCCACCGATTGTGAAAGGTAAAATATGTGTGCTAAATTGCTTTTTAAAAACAAAAAGAGAATCTTGCTTATCGTTCCCTCTGCCACCGCCTAGGATACATTGGGATATGCCCTTATCTTTTGCGATTTCAAAGAAGTGTTCAAACAACGCTCCCATAGCATTAAGATTCTTATCAAGTGAAATATCGGCATTCGCCCCTAAGTGATAGTATCCGCATAAGGAATCGAATAAAAAGATTCCCATTGCGGCAATTTTGCCTTCAAATGTGGCTTGTAGCATTACGCATTGGGGCATTTGGAGCAGGGTTTTAAAATAGGCTATATCAAAGAAATAAAACTTATCTGCGTTGTTGCGTTGCATTGTTTGCGTATAAAGTGTGTGAAAAAGCTCTGTATCGTAGCTTTGGCTTACTTGCAAGGCTTGAAGTGATTTTCTAAGTTTCCCTCTAAGCCTTGAAGAATAGCTTTGCCATCTTGCTTGTGTGTCCGTAGTTGTGGCTATAATCTCTCTTGTATTATCAAAAAAATCAAGCAAATGAGCAAAATGCGGTGTGGAGCTAAAATGTGGGTGAAAGCGGATAAACTCAGCGATAATGTTTCTTTTCCTTGCTTCTTGTGCTTGTGCTTCTAGGGCATTGCGTAAAAAGTTTATGTCGCTAGAGTTGCTAAAATATCCACCATAACCATAGGGGGAGCTCATATCAAAGTAGGGTGTGTTGGGTATTGGCTCTATGATGGCGGTGTTAGAGAAAAAATCACTGCCTTGCGTGTATGAGAAGTGAAAAATCTGCTTTTGATTATATAAGAGTGGTTCTAAAAGGGCTTTAGCATAAGAATCTTGGCTAAAAATGCTTGTTTGTGCGTGGCTAGATTCCATATTTGCCTTGATTGTTGTTTGTGGGGTGTTGCAGTGATGTGAAATGTTGTAAGTGTGTGAATCTGTAATGCAGGTTTGGGATTTTATATCACAAGCATTTTTTGTTAGGGACTGTGGAATCTTGCTTTTGTTTGCTAGGGTGAGTTGCAAAAAGCCCTCTTCTCGTTTGCAAAGTATGTGATTGTCAAAAGAAAGCAGTATATCATTAAGGCGAGATTGCTCAAATGTCCTTTCAAGGAATGGATTGGAAATGAGCTTTGCATCTATGAAACGCACAGAAGAATTGCATTTGAGATATGCTCCTTGTGTCTGCATAGCAAAGGCTTTTATGGTATCAATAATATGCTGGGTGCTTTGTGTATGAAAGTCAAGCTCTAAATGGGAATTTGCCCGTGTGTAGTAGGGAATGGGTGGAGTGCTATGAGATAAAAAGTTTTCATCAGGCTTGAAATCCCTTTGCATAGCAAGGAGAAAGGCTTCTTTTTCGGCTAAAAAGCACATTTGATAAAGCAGTGGTAGAGATATGTTATCATCATTATAAACAGGCACTTGCGAGATAATCGCCCCAGAATCAATCTCATTAGTCATTATATGGCAAGTTGCCCCACTTGGCTGATGAAACAAAATCGCTCCATTAATGGGGTGGTTGCCTTTGAGATTTGGTAGTAAAGATGGGTGGCAGTTAATAAAAATTTGATGTGGCTTTTGAATCTGCGATATAGGCAGAATGTAAGGGCAGCCATTGGAGACTAGCACATCAAATTCTAGGCTTTGCACAAGGGCTAAAAGCTCTTTTTTTGATGAAAATTCATAACAATGCTTTTTGTGTTTTGGAGAGAGGCTTGTTTGCAAGGTGCGTGCGGCATAGGTTTGAGACTGCATACAAATAGTGAGATTGTGGCAAGTTTGAAGCATAGCTTGCAATACTTTAAGGCGATTGCCGACGAATAAAAATTTTTGATGAGTATTGGGAGTAAGATTGCAAAGAGACATTAGGCACTTCTCCTTGAGATAATGCTCTTTGAATCTTGTGGGGTTATGAGAGAGTGAATATTATGTGAAAAAAGCTTTAGTTTAT
>NZ_DS990392.1:254808-310159 GCF_000155475.1 Helicobacter cinaedi CCUG 18818 = ATCC BAA-847
TTTATGCTGTAAAATCCACTCATACAGCAATCTTTACAGGATAAGATGAAGTGATATGTTTTGAGAAAGGGTAAAAAGATATTGCTTGGAATCTAAAGAAAGAAAAGCTGGAGTTACAAGGATAGAGATATTTTACTCTATCCCCCCCCCCCGTTAAATTTTTATCTATTTGTAAAGAGAGATTCTTATTGGAATAATGCGTGGTGGATTCTTGCAAACTACTTTGCGAATTGCTTTTGTTGGCTAGGCTTGGGCTTATGCGAGAGATATTTTGTGAAACTTCTAGCGGATTGTTATAAAGCAGAGAGTTTGGGGCAACAGCGGTATTGTGAGCTAAAATCATATTGCTCCCTAAAAAACTTCCTTCGCCGATGTGGCAGTTACCATTGATGACACTTGCGGTGGAGAGATGACAAAAATCTTCTACAACGCAGTCGTGTTCCACAAGGGCTTTGGAGTTAATGATACAAGCTGTGCCGATTTTAGCATTCGCATTCACAAGGGCGTGGTGCATAATGATACTTCCCTCCTTAAGATTCACTCCCTTTGCGATATAGGCAAGTGGGGATATGATAGTGGGGAGATTATAGCCTATGGTTTTAAGATTTTGGTAAATACGCATTCTGTGAGTTGGCGTTTTAATCTGTCCAAGGGCGATAAAGGCGATTTTGACTTGAGTATATAAAGATTCTAGCAATTCATCTCCGCCAAGTATAGGGTAGCCTAGCACTTCGCTAATGCCATTTTGTAAGGCATTAGAATCTACAATGCCACAAATCTTAAAGCGATTTTCCTTCTCTATCACATCAATACAAGCCCTAGCGTGTCCGCCACCGCCGATAAGCACAAGCTTTGGCTTAATATGATGAAGTATGTGGAATCTTTTAGCCATCAGCTAGACTTTTTAAGGCTATGGATTCTCGCACTGCTTGGGATATTGACAATCCTATCACGCAAGAATCTGGCATTTTTTAGCTCATCGCTTTGGCAGTGGCGATACATATTAAGTTCATTATTAAGCTTCCAAATAGGGCGTGTCATAATGCCTTGAGCGTTGCTCTGCTTTAAAAACTCATCACGCAAAGATTTGGAATCTAGTAGTAGGGCATTAAGCCAAAAATTAGGCTGTGTGCCTACTCTAGCACCTATAAAGCTACAATGTAATTGCGTAGCAAAAAACGCTTCATATTCTTTAGCAATGTCTTGCTTATCGCGTAAAAATGCTGGGAGCTGCTCTATTTGAGCTAGGGCTAGGGCTGCGTTGATATTTGGAAGACGATAATTGAAACCTAGCATATCGTGTTTATACTCGTAAGGGTGGGGGATTTTAGCCGTGGTGGTAAGGTGCTTAAGCTTTTTTGCTAATGCTTCATCTTGGGTAAGAATCGCCCCACCGCCACCGCAGGTTATGGTTTTGTTACCATTGAAGCTAAGGATTCCGCAGATTCCAAAGGTGCCGGTGTGGATTTGTGAATCTTTACTCTTTTGAGAATCTGTGTGGCATACATAGCTCCCTAAGCTCTCCGCACTATCTTCAATGAGTAAAATCCCCCATTCATCGCATATTGCTTTAATCTCTTGGATTCTTGCAGGGTGTCCAAAGGTGTGCATTGGCACACAGGCTTTAAGAATCTTGCCACTTTGCTTGTTGTAGGTAACGCCCCCCTTTTTTATTGCATAAGATTCTAAAAAGGCTTTGAGTGAGAGTGGGGATAGTCCCATTGTGTCTAAATCCACATCAATATATACCGGAGCGGCTCCCGTGTAGGCAATGGCGTTGCTTGTGGCGATAAAGCTTAGAGGCTGGGTTATCACTTCGCATTCTGCATTGACATTCAGGGCGTGAAGTGTAGCGTGTAGGGCTGAAGTGCCATTTGTGGCGGCTATGGCGTATTTACTAGAGCAAAACTTGGCAATTTCCTTTTCAAATGAATCTACAAACGCCCCTACACTTGAGACAAAGCCGCTATCAATACATTCTAAAAGATATGCCTTCTCATTCCCCATAAATCGTGGCTCGTGTAATGGGATAAAGCCCTGCGGACTATCATAAAGCTCACGGATAAAGCTAAAAATATCATTAAAATCACTCATAGAACCCATAGATTCTAACCCCTTTTTGTGTTGTTATCGTGCAATAATCTGGTATTGTAGCAAAAAAACTATCTTAGAGAAAATTATCGCTTGGGATTATAGCAGGTTTATTGCCTTGGAGCAATGTATCAATCGCTACATTATAGGATATAGCTCGGCAGTTTTCACACGCACCTTTGGCAAATTTCTCGTGTAGCTTGGCAATCGCTTCATTATGTCTTTTTGCATTCCATAAGTCTAAAAATCTCTGCTCGTTAAGATTGCCTAGGCTATATTCTTTGTTGCCTATAAGGGGTTGGCAGAGATACACTTCGCCATCATAGTTTATAAATACATTGCTCCGCATAGCAATGGCGTTGCATAACACGCTTTTTTGGAGTTTAGGCAGGTATGTGCTGCCATAATGCCCCACACCATTATTTTTGACATTAATAAGATTTGTCGTGGCGGGGTTTATGTGTGAAAGTCCATTTTCTATCTGCTTTAATACACTTTGCTTTTGCTCTTCACTCAAATTAATGGAGCGTTTCTCATAATCCACCGCAGGGATAAAGATAATATAATCAAAGCCCTCTTCCATAGCCTTTTTGTAGGTGTTAAAAATCTCTTGGTAATTAATGCCATTGATGACACATCTTGCCCCAACGATGAGTTTAGAATCTTGATCTTTTAGCTTTTTGGGCAGTGAGAATTGCCCCTCAAAATGATTAGCTCCCACGATTGCCTTATACTGCTCCTCTTTTGTGGAATACACTGACACGGCAATGTAGTTAAATTGTCGCAAGAGCTTATAATGCTCAGGCTTAATCGCCACAGAATTTGTGATAAGGGCTACTTCCATTTGTGAATCTAGCATCATTTGAGCATAATCGTGCCATTTGCTAAGGGTAGTTGGTTCTCCACCACCGGAGATATAGGCGGCTTTTGTGCCAAGGGAGCTTAAGTCTTTGATTGTTTGGGTGATGACTTCGGGGCTTAGGCGGGATTTGTTTTGGCGTCTTTGTCCGTAGCTACAATGTACGCAGTTGTAATTACAGCTCGCACACCAGTGAAATTCCGCAGCAATGGGTGGTAAAGAGTTTAGTATATCCCCCCCCCCCGTTAAAATTCTCTCTCTTATGCTTTCATAATGTGGAATAATTTTATTAGAATCTAGCAAGGTGGCGAGATTCACTTTTGGGCGATTCGTTTCTCCACTATTGACATTTTGTGTGGGGTTTGTGTTTTGTGAAGTTGGCATTTTTTCTCCTTTGGATTTTTTTAGATATTGTAAATATCACTTTTGTATTTAGCAAGATTATTTGGGTTTGAAAACCACTCAATTGTTTCCTGTAAGCCTTCTTTGAGTGTGTATCGTGGGCTAAAGCCTGTGAGAGATTGAATCTTTGTATTATCACACCACAAACGGAAGACTTCGCTCTTTTCGGGGCGGATTCTCTGCTTTTCTGTGATAAATTCCACATCACTTTTCATTAGCTCTTTTATCAGCTCTAGTGTATCGTGGATACTTATTTCAGCATTTGAGCCGATATTGATAACTTCGCCTATGGTATTTTCCGCTAAGGCTAGAGCGATAAATCCCGCACAAGTATCTTTGACATAGTTAAAATCCCGCGTTGGCGTCGTGTCGCCTAGCTTAATCTGCTTTGCCCCATTGGCAATTTGCGTAATGATAGTTGGGATAACCGCCCTTGCACTCTGCCTTGGTCCATAGGTATTAAAGGGTCGTGCTATGGTAAGGGGCAGACAAAAGGCGTTATGAAAACTCATTGCAATGGCATCTGCACCGATTTTACTTGCGGAATATGGGCTTTGAGGTTGTAATGGGTGCTTTTCATCAATGGGGACATATTGTGCCGTGCCATAGACTTCGCTTGTGCTTGTGTGGATAATGCGTTTCACACCTGAATCTAGTGCAGCTTGGCAGATATTGAGTGTGCCTTTGATATTAGTATCCACATAGCTATCTGGTGCAACATAAGAATAGGGAATGGCGATGAGTGCGGCAAGATGAAATACCATATCCACACCTTTACAAATATGCTTACAAAAATGCGGGTCGCGTATATCGCCACTTATCACTTCAATAGAATCCAAACAATCAATATCTTCAAGCCAACCCCACGAGTTAAAGGAATTATATAAGCTTAACGCCTTAATTTTTGCGTTAAAAAATACTGAATCTTGTATTTTGCTTTGCTCATAAAGGGCCTGTGTAAGATGAGAGCCGATAAAGCCATCTGCTCCTGTGATTAGAATCTGCATAAATCTCCTTTTATTTTTATTAAAACAACGCATTGACTTGTTCAATAAAGTCCATTGCATCAACATTTGTGCCATTTACCACAATGCCAAAATGCAAATGCGCCCCACTTACGCGTCCTGTATCGCCACTTTTGGCAATGACTTGCCCTTGCTTTACCATATCCCCTTGCTTGACTAGGAATTCATCAAGGTGAAAATACACACTATACACGCTAGAGCCGTGATCAATGTAGATTGATTTGCCTGAAAGGTAGCGATCCTGCACGAGGGCTACTTTTCCGTCATTTGTAGCAAGGATAGGTGTGCCAATACTGGCGCGTAAATCTGTGCCGCCGTGGTAGCTATTAACCTTGCCATTAAAGATTCTAGCACTCCCATAAGGGCTAGTGATAGCAGAATCTAGCGGCTTGATAAAAGGCTTATCCCACAAACGCCCTTTTGTGATGGTGGCATAAGTTTTCACAGCGGCATTTTTTTCTTGTTCTATGCGTTTTGCTACTTCATTAGAATAGCTCACTTTATCGTTGGCGACATTGATTTGCTCCTTTTTTGGATAGTCTTTTTGGAGAATCTTGATTGTTTGCGGACTAGATTCTGTTTGCTTTGGGCTATGCAAGGTTTTAACGCCCTCGTCATAATAGCCTATGGGAATAAAGGCTATAAATTCCCCCTTTTTACTAGGGTGAAGCATATAATGCAGGGATTTTTTGCCATTATTGTAGTTAAGTGGGTTTGGCGTAGAAGTTTGATAAATAAAGATTGTGCCATTATAGGCTGTGGGGACTTTAGGGCTTTGTGTCTTGGCATAGAGATTTGACATTTGAAATGTCATAAGCAAGGCTAGTAAAGCAGTTCTAAACCGAATCTTGTGAAAAAAAAGCATATAAATCCTTTGTGTTATAAGAATCTAAAAAGGCGGGATTATAGCAATTCAAAGCTTAGATTAAAGAATGTTGCGATAAAATCGCCACCTTTGTTTTCTAAAAGCAAAAATAACACTTCAATTCACAAGGATACGCGATGTATGCAATTTTTAAGAATGGAGGCAAACAATACAAGGTTGTTGAAGGGAGCATTGTGCTACTTGATAAGATGAGCCTTGAGCCGAAGTCAAAGGTTGAATTGAACGAAGTTTTAGCCATTGTAAGCGATGATAAGGCACAAATTGGTGATCCTTTTGTAAAGGGTGCTAAGATTGAAGCGGAAGTCATTAACGAAGGCAGGGGCAAAAAGGTCGTTACATTCAAAAAACGCAGAAGAAAAGACAGTAAGACAAAAAGAGGTTTTAGACGCGATTTTACTCGTGTGAAGATTCTCAAAATCATAGCAAAATAAAGGAGTAGAAATGGCACACAAGAAAGGTCAGGGTAGCACCCAAAACAACCGCGATTCAGCTGGACGCCGCTTAGGTGTGAAGAAGTTTGGTTCTCAATTTGTGCGTGCGGGGAGTATCATTGTCCGCCAAAGAGGCACGAAAGTGCATCCGGGCGATAATGTAGGACTAGGCAAGGATCATACGATTTATGCGTTGATTGATGGGATTGTGAAATTCCAGCAAAAAGACAAAAACCGCAAGAAAGTTTCTGTTATCCCCGCTTCTTAAAACTTTTAGATTCTGCATTACGGCAGAATCTGGCTATTTTGAATTTTTCCTATTCTCACCCTCTTCCTTTTCCCATTTATCCATTTTAAAATCTTAAAAATCCTTGGCATAAAATAGGCTATTTTGTTAGCTTTACTTACTTTTTGCATATAAGGTTCTAAAGGCTTTAATAGTGGGCGGACATATTTAGGATCAGATTCAAAACTCACAGCACCAAAAGCATATACAGCCCTCACTTGTAAAAATTCTATAAGTTTATTTTTTAATGCTAATTGAGAATCGTCCAAACTCTCAATATAGGCTAAAAGTCCAAGACAAATATAAGTGCAGGAGTAGGCAAAGTGATAGTGCTTGATTTTATAACTATTAGCAAATGTGTAGGCTATCTCTGCAAGATAGGGTGGATAGGGCTTGAGCGTGGAATCTTGTTTAAGCGTATGATCGCTTGTAGAATCTGCCCTTAAGCGATAGATATATAGGGGATTTGGTAAAATTTTGATAGCTTTTGCCTTAGCAAAAAGGAGCATACCAAAGAGTGCATCTTCACTTTGGATTTGCGGAGCAAATCGGAGTTTTTCACATAATGATATATGAAAAACTCCCCCACACACACACGAGAAGCCTTCTATATTAGCCCATATCTCACTTGCATTTAATGGCTTTTCAATCGCTTTGCTATCAAGTTTAAGCCACTCTAAAATACTTTGTTCATAAGGGCTTGGGCTTATGCCATCTTCATAAATATACTTCGTATCGTGCCAAATAATATCGCATTCCCCTATATTCTCTATACATTGCTCTATACAATCAACGCTTAACATATCATCAGAATCTACAAAATGTATATATTCAACTTGTTTTGGTGGTGTAGGGGAGTGAGAAAAAATAATGCAAGAATAAATGGAATAATCAAGCGGTTTAGATAAAGAATTTAGCTTATACCCCCCCCCCCAATAGCTACATAGCTAGAAGCAAAAGAAAAAGTCTCTCCTGTAAGATAGTCTATATGATTGGCACTAAGGGCATTTGGCTTAAGCGTAGCCTGAAAGGTAAAAGGCATAGATTGATAATCAAAAGTGGTATATGTAGGGTTTATAGAATCTACTGTATCTAATGCTGTGCATTTTGGCTCAAAAAGTGGCGTTAGAACAAAGCCATTGCTTACATATTCAATCCCCGCATTTCTCGCACTCCCTTGTCCTCCATTGCTTTTGCATATAAGTGTGATTCTATAATCTTTTTCAAAATATGCTTTTGCTATATCAGTGCTTTTATCTGTGCTTCCATCATCAACGAGTATAATCTCTAGATTCTTATATGTTTGATTGATAAGAGAATCTAAGCAATCTTTTAAATACTTCTCCACATTGTAAATTGGCACGATAATGGCGACTTTTGGCTGATATGAATTTGTATCTTTTGACATTGTAACGCTCCTTGGTTGGTTGATTGTAGGGAATGTTTGGAATTATAGCGTATTATTTTATTAATGTTTTGATTTTGCAAAAATTAGAGTGTAGGAAAGTGTATGTTTGTAGATAGTGTGGATATTTTTATCGCTTCTGGTAAGGGTGGAGCTGGGGCTGTGAGCTTCCGCAGGGAAAAGTTTGTGATTCAAGGTGGTCCTGATGGCGGCGATGGCGGCGATGGCGGCGATGTGTATGTGGAGGTGGATAATAATACTGATACGCTTTCAAAATTCCGCGGAGCAAGGCATTATAAGGCTAAGAATGGGCAGCCCGGTGGGGCTAGGCGGTGCAGTGGCAAGAGAGGGGAGGACATTACTATTAAAGTGCCTTTGGGGACGCAGATTCTAGATTTTGACACAAAAGAGATTATTATTGATATGGATAAATGCCCTATGCGTTCGCGTTTGCTGAAAGGTGGCAAGGGTGGGCTAGGGAACTCGCATTTTAAAAACTCCACAAATCAAGCACCAACTTACGCTCAAAGTGGCTTAAGCGGGGAGGAGCGACATATTGCTTTGGAGTTAAAGCTGATTGCTGATGTGGGGCTTGTGGGCTATCCTAATGTCGGTAAATCCACACTCATTTCTGTGCTATCAAACGCCAAGCCAGAGATTGCGAATTATGAATTTACCACGCTTGTGCCAAATCTTGGTGTGGTTGATGTGGGGGATTATAGCTCGTTTGTGGTGGCGGATATTCCGGGCATTATTGATGGGGCAAGTGAAGGCAGGGGGCTAGGCTTAGAGTTTTTAAAGCATATTGAACGCACTAAAATGTTGCTATTTGTGCTTGATGTGAGTAGGGATATGGATATTTCCTTACAATTTGAAAGCTTGTGTAATGAGCTAGGAAAGTTTTCACACACGCTTCAAACCCGCCCCTTTGGCATTGTGCTAAGTAAAAGTGATACTTTGGGTGGAAGTGATTTAGAATCTAGTTTTAACGCATTTGTGAAAAAGCATTTTCCTGCGATGCGGGGTTTATCGGGGGAATGTGAGATTGTAGCAGAATCTTTAAGGCAGGAGAGTTTAGATTCTATGTTTGACACGCAGAGCGATATACAAAAGACACAAGATTCTAAAAATTTATGTTTTGTTATGACAATCTCTAGCGTGGCAAATCAGCGGATTGATAGGCTAAAAAGTCTTTTGGCAAAGAGTTTAAGTAATTCTCATTCAACTCAAAATAAAACAAAGGAATACAATGAAAAGTAAAATAATATTGCGGGGGGGGGTGCCCTTCAAAGCTAAAAAATAGAATACAAAGTCTTTGTGCCTTCTTACAGATAAATAATTTCTTTGTTTGTGCTAATTTTTTAAATATTGACACAAACTTTTTAGGGGTGGGTTATGCTAACCTCTAAAGTTTTGTTGCTTGTGCAAGGACAAATAGATGTGTTCTTTTCTAGGCTAGATTCTCTAAAGCTAGAATCTAGCGATGTGAAAAGGGCGTTAGACGCATTTTGGCGTTGCAATAAGCAAATTTGCCTTAAGTATTATGAAACTCAATTAAGCATAGAAGATTTTTATCATACTGATAAATATGCGACATTTTTGTATTTTCTTTCACACTCTCTGTATAAAGCAGATAAGGCAAAACTCGCCACAAAGGTGTATTATTTAAATAAGATTCTACACGGGATTGATATATATTATGAGATATGTCTGCCCGAAGTGTTTTATCTCACTCACCCTGTGGGAAGTGTATTTGGCAGAGCAGGATATGGGAATTATCTTTGCGTGTATCAAAACTGCACTATTGGGGGCGATACACGAGATGGCGAGATATGTTATCCTACTTTGGGTGAAGGCGTGGTGCTATGTGCGTCAAGCAAGGTTATTGGGACGTGTCAAGTTGGCGATAATGTCATCTTTGGTGCAAATGCGTTTATTATCAATACAGATGTGCCGAGCAATTCCATTGTGGTTGGCTCGTATCCACATCATAGAATCCTGCCTAGCAATCACAATGTGCTAAAAGAGTTTTTTGGGATAGACAAAGATTTGTAAATAAAGATTCTAAAGACTAGTTTCTAATTTTGCTTAGAAAGTCTTTAAGTCTTGGGGTTTGGGGGTTTTCAAAAATTTCTTGCGGAGTGCCTTGCTCTATGATTTTACCCTCACTCATAAAGATAATGCGACTCCCCACTTCCCTAGCAAATCGCATTTCGTGCGTTACACACACCATACTCATACCCTCATTTGCCAAATCCCGCATTAAATCAAGCACTTCGCCCACCATTTCAGGATCAAGTGCAGAAGTTGGCTCATCAAAAAGCATAACTTCAGGCTTATTCATAAGCGCTCTGGCAATGGCTACGCGTTGCTTTTGTCCGCCGCTTAGGCGGGAGGGATACACATCTTGCTTATCAAGTAGTCCTATGCGTTTAAGCAGTGTTTGGGCTTTTTGTTTAGCTTCATTTTCATTTAAGAGTTTTAAAAGTGTGGGGGCAAGGGTGAGATTTTGCAAAACGCTAAGATTATTAAAAAGATTAAAATGCTGAAACACCATACCCATTTTTGTCCTAGCCTTGTTTAAGTCCCAAGAATCTTGCTTGTTTTGAGGGAAAATCATCTTACCATCAAGCCAAATCTCGCCAGAACTAGGCACTTCTAGGAGATTCAAACAACGCAGCAGGGTTGATTTACCACTCCCGCTTGGTCCTATGATGACAACCTTTTCGCCTATTTTAATATGGAGATGAATATCTGCTAATACAAGCTTAGAATCAAAATATTTTTTTAGCCCACTAATGCGTATCACTTGCTCGTAACTTCCTTTCATAGAGTTTCACAAGATAGCTTGCACACATCACAAGTAGCAAGTAGGCTAGGGCTAGGAAAAAGTATGGAAACATATATTCATAAGTCGCACTGCCTATGCTTTTAAACGCATAAGTCAAATCGTGAACCGTGATGTAGTTTGCCACGGAAGTTTCTTTCAATAAGGCGATAAACTCATTACCCAAAGTTGGCAGGGAATTTTTCAACGCTTGGGGGAAGATGATATAACGCATACTTAAACTTGAGCTAAGCCCCAATGCCCTTGCAGCTTCATCTTGCCCTTTATCAATGCTTAAGATTCCACTGCGGATAATCTCACTCACATACGCTCCACTATTTAGCCCAAAAATCACCACCGCCACAAGTAACGCACTCATACCCTTTAGCCCAAAGGCTGGGAGAATCACAAAGTAGATAAAAAGTAGCTGCACCACAATGGGTGTCCCGCGGAAAAAACCAACATAGGCTTTTAAAAACACACATAAGATTCTATGCGGGATTGAAGGGGTTTTGTGCGTAATGGCAATGGCTACAAGTGTGCCGACAATCACGCCAATGATGAGAGCGGCAATAGCAAGCAGCAGTGTCGTGCCAAGCCCTTCTAGGATAAGCTTGTAGCCGCCATTTGTAATAAACTGGTGATAGAAAAGCTCGTATTTTTGTGTGAGTTCCATATAGTCCTATTGTGCGTAATATTTATTGATGATAGATTCTAATGTGCCATCTTGCCGGATTTCATTGAGAATAGCATTTATAGAATCCTTAAGCTCTTTATCATTAGGTGCTATGCCAATAGCGTATTTTTCATTCGTCAAGGCAATATCAATGAGCTGTGTGCCACTATTTGCCTTGACAATCTCACGCGCTGGCATTTCATCAATAATCACAATGTCAATCTGCTCATTTTTCATAGCAATTGCAGCTAATGCCCCATTTGAGAAGCTTTTTACCTGTGCGTTATGGAATCCTTCAAAGCCCCAATCGCTATCGCCTTTAGCGTAAAACTCGCCCGCTGTGCCGACTTGCACACCAATTTTAAGATTTGGAATAGATTGAAGTGTTTTTAAAAGCTCTTCTTTTGTGGTGATATTTGCAAATCGTGTATCATTAGCCCTAGCAATTACCATTTGTGAAGCACTAAAATAAGTTTGGCTAAAATCAATAACTTTGGAGCGCGTGTCGTTAATCGTCAAGCCTGAAAGGGCGATATGCGCGTTTCCACTTGCAAGTGAAGTAACCACAGAATCAAACTCCATATCTTTAATTACAAGCTTTTTGTTAAGCTTTTTGGCAATGACTTCAGCAATATCCATATCAATACCCTTAAATTCCTTGCCATCAATATATTCAAAAGGTGCAAAATTTGCCGAAGTGGCTACAACAAGATCATTATCACTGCACGCATTGAGAGTAAATATACCTAGCGTTGCTGTAAGTAATGCTAGGCTTTTAGCCCATAGCGTGAGAGATCTACAAGATTCTAGCAGCTTCATCAATGTTTTCATTTGAATGTCTCCATAAAAGATAATTTAAGATTTTATAAATTAAAGGGCTTAATTGTAATGTCTTAAGCTTAAAATAAAGCCTTGAGCTGTGAATTTTGGATAGATTTATGCGAAATAGTATAGAATCTGGGCAGTTTTGGTATGCCTTGTGGGGCATAAAGATACTATTTGAAGTTAAAAGGTGCAGATTCTATGTGGTTAGCAGGGATTGATGAGGCTGGGCGAGGCTGTATTTGCGGGGCGTTGTTTGTTGCTGGTGTGATTGGGAGAGAGGAAAATATTGCACATTTTGGTGCAAAAGATAGTAAAAAGCTATCCCCAAAGCAAAGAGAGCGTATCTATCAAACTTTGTTAGAATCTCAACATAAGGGCGAAATAGGGTTGTTTGTGGCACAGATTGAAGCGTGGGAGATTGATAAGTTTGGTTTAAGCATTGCGATGAAAAATGGCATAGAGCAGATTCTGTGTAGAATTGCGGATTTTGCTACTTTGCAAAATCTTATAGGGCAAAATGTGGAACAAAACACCGCAAAACACAATCTTTTAGAACAAGATGTAGAGCAGAATCCTACAGATTCCACGGATTCAAAGAATGCTTTACAGGAAATAATAATGGATGGCAATACAACCTTTCAGGCTAAGATTCCACATATCCTTACACAAAGTGGCGTTGGGGTGCAGACTTTGGTGAAAGCCGATGATATTATGCCCATTGTATCCTGTGCGTCTATCGTGGCAAAAGTGAGTAAGGATAGGCAAATGCACGAGCTTGATAAGCTGTATCCGCAGTATTTTTTAGCTAAAAATAAGGGCTATGGGACATTGCAACATAAAAAAGCCATCGCCAAAAATGGATATTGTCCCCATCACCGCAAAAGTTTTAAGATTCTTATGCAAGAATGTTTATTTTAACTTAAAATTAAATATAAAAGAGATAAAATCCAAGTCGCTTTCAGTTTAAAATAAGGAAATGGGGTTTGCTATGTTGCCGAGTTGGAGTGAAAAATTTAGCGTTCATCACGAGATTATTGACCAGCAACATCAAATATTATTTGACCTTGCACATAAGGCGTATAAGATTGCCAACAGCCACACTACGCGCAATGAAGTCAAAGATATGATTACCCAATTTTTTGATTATATGAAAACGCACTTTAAAGATGAAGAGCAGTATATGCAGGCGATTGGCTATCCACGCTTGGAGGAGCATAGGAAGATTCACCGAAAAATCGTTGCTGATATGGCAGCTATGGTAAAAAGTATTCACTCGGCAAATGAGCTAAAAGACAAAATTATGATTATGGCGCAAGACTGGCTTTTGACACATATTTTGCAAGAAGATATGCAGATTGAAAAATATCGCAAAGAAGCTCAAAGTAAGAATCCAACCAAACAACCTCAAAAATTTTACCTTTATACTTGTGCGTGTCCGGGCAAGGAGCATAAACTCACAGAATCTATGCATATTTTTGTGAAAAATAGCACACAAAGTATTCGCTGCAAAGAGTGTCAGCAGAGCATTAAGGTTCAAAATGCACTTGGATAAATCACTTAGCTTAAGGGGGAGATATGCTACCAGATTGGAGCGATGATTTTAGCGTTCATCACGAGATTATTGACCAGCAACATCAAATGCTTTTTGCTTTGGCTCATAAGGCGTGTCGTATCGCTAATAGCCCTAGTTCAGCCAATGAAGTAAAGATGATCCTTATTGAGTTTTTTGATTATATGAAAACGCACTTTAAAGATGAAGAGCAGTATATGCAGGCGATTGGCTATCCACGCTTGGAGGAGCATAGGAAGATTCACCGAACAATTGTTGCTGATATGGCAGGAATGGTAAAAAATGTGCATTCTGTGGAGATTCTAAAAGAGATGATTTCAACAATCGCTAAAGACTGGCTTTTGACGCATATTTTGCAAGAGGATATGCAGATTGAAAAGTATCGCGAAGAGCAGTTGGAGAAAAATGCGAGTTGTGAAGTGCGAGATGTCAAGCACTATTATTATACTTGTGCGTGTCCGGGCAAGGAGCATAAACTCACAGAATCTATGCATATTTTTGTGAGTAATTCTACCCACCCCATTAATTGCAAAGAATGCCATCAACGCATTCATTTTAAAGCACAACGCTAGAATCTTTGGCTAGAATCTTACCTACCGCTAGATTCTAGTAGCTCATCTTAAATCTATAACCCAATTTGAATCTCACTTTTTCCTTGAGTGATAATATTTATATATTGCTTATAAATTTTCTTATAATCAGGCAGAATTGCGTTGTTGAGGTCGCTAAACCACATTAGCTTAAAATCCTTAAAGTGTGAATTGTAGTAGGTATAAATCAGCTCTGCCCTAGGATTTTTCACTTTCACCTTGCCATTTTCAAGCTTTTCAATCTCCACGCTTCCTAGCATTCCTATGCGTTTATTTGTGCCTTTTTGTGCGGAGATAAGATTCCCAAGTGAGTAAAATATTAAAGTATCTCCTATGTATTCTGCGGGTTGCACAACATGCGGATGTGTGCCGATGACTAAATCCACTCCCAAATCCGCCAAAAGCTTAGCATATTTTCTCTGCTCTACACTTGGCTCAAACTCATACTCAATCCCCCAGTGCATTGATACAATCAGCAAATCCACTTTATCGCGTATAGCCTTAATGTCCTTTTCAAGCATTGCCTTTGTATAGACATTCACAAGATATTCTTTGCCCTTTGGAACGGGGATTCCATTTGTGCCGTAAGTGTAGGCTAAAAGTGCGTATGTAATGCCATTTTTTTCTAGAATCTGTGGAGTATCACGCGTTTTTAAAGATTCATAGCTTCCAGCGGTGAGAGCAGGTTTGTCTTTCCAGTATGCAAGGGAGGAGCGTATAGCCTTTTCACCCCTATCAAGCGTGTGATTATTGGCTAATGAGATAAGATTAAAGCCTAAAGAGAGTATATTATCGCCAAATTCTTGTGGGGAGTTAAAGGCAGGATAAGTGCTTAAGCCAAGCTCCTTGCCACCTAAAATCGTCTCTTGATTATAAAAAGCAAGGTCATATTTTGGGACAACATCTTCAAGTGCTTTAAGCATAGGGCTAAAGTCGTAATGGTTATTTTCCCTTTTTGCATCATTATATACAGAAGCGTGCAGCAGGGCGTCTCCAGCCATAATAAGTGTGAGTTTAGAATCTGTGTAAGCAGAAAGCGAAAGATTTAAAATGACACAAAATACAAAAAACAGCTTTTTCATTGATATTCCTTTGTGTTTGGGATTATATTGCTTTAGGGTTATGGCTAGATTCTAGTGTGTTAAGAATCTGCTGAATTGCGTTTATATCTTTTAGCCCTGCGGATTTTTCCACGCCAGAGTTTATATCAAGTAGAGAGGGTTTGAGTGCTAGAAAGCTTTTTAGATTCTGCGGATTAATGCCCCCAGCAACGCACAAATACCGCTCCTTAAGCGATAAAAGCACATCTTTTGCCACGCTTTTACCAGAGCCTCCCCCTTGAATACTTTTAGAATCTATAAGGCAGAATGCCCCTGCGTATTCCTTGCTAAAATCCTCTAAATTCTCTACATTTTGTGCTACATAGTAGCAATACAGGGCGTCTTCAAGCGAAGTGTTGGCATACATTTTTGGTGTTTGTGGATTAAGGCTATGGAGCTGAATCCCATCAATATAACCCTCTTTATACAGCGTTTTAGCGGTGTTTAAGGAGTGTTTATCATTCACCACAGCTATGCGTAAAATATGCGGATAAAGCTTTTGCAGGGCTTTTGCTATGTTTTGAATCTGCTTAGATTCTATAAAACGCGGAGAGTTTTTAGCTAAAATAAAGCCTAACATATCCACCCCACCATAAGTTTCTAACTCGCCTATTTGCAGGGCATCATCAAGGCTTGTAATACCACATATTTTAATAAGAATCTTTTCTCTGTGCCATTTGTGAAACACATCATTACAGAATCGTGGCTTTTGCGTAAAGCCAAGCTCAAAGGCTTTTTTAAGTGATTGAATAGCGTGAGTTGGGTTTTTGTGAGCTACAAGGTAGCTACCGCATAATAATCCATTAAAGCCTAGAGAGCCTACCATAAAGCCACTTGAAGCTGAATCTATGCCAGATTCAAAAATGACTTTGCTTGTGGGCAGAGAATCTTGTAAAGATTGTCGCAAGATACAAGCGGAGGGTATATCAATCTCAAAAGTGTGGAGATTGCGTGAATTCACACCCACAAGGGCGGGTTGCAATGGAGAGATAAAGTCAATCTCTCTTTGATTATGCACTTCAAGTAAGGGCGTAATGCCAAAAGATAGGCATTTTTCATAAATCTTTTGAAGTTGCAAAAAGCCATCTTTTTCATCAATAAACATCGCCGCAATAAGCAGCACCATATCCGCCCCAGCACGATAGCTAATCTCAATCTCTTGTGAATCTTGTATAAAATCTTTGCGTAAAACACAGGCATTTGGATAGGTAGCTTTAACCTGCATTAAATCTCTCAAACTCCCATTGAAATGTCGCTCTTCGCACAGCACAGATATGGCTGAAGCTCCGCCATTAAGATAGCTCTGTGCTAAATGTGTAACTGAATGTATATCCCCTATATGCCCAGCTGAAGGCGAGGCGCGTTTAATCTCTGTGATAATGAGTGGCTTATCTAGCTTTGGTGGGATAAGTGGGTGGATTCTATTTTGTGGGATAGTATGTCCAAAGTCTAAGCCCTTTGTGGCGATATCTTGTGATCGTTTGGCGATAATTTTAGCTAGGACTTCTACCATAAGCTTATGTATTCCTTAAGTGATATGAGATAGGTGGATAGGGCGTATTCTAGCATAGCTTGGGCAATATTAAAAATAATATGAAAGATTGAGTGTGCCTGAATATGTCTTAAATTGCGTGTGAGATTGAGCGTATAGGGCATAAAGGCTAAGTGAGATGTGTTTATGTAAAGGCACAGAGCCACCTAAATGAAGTGTGTAGCCAAGCGTTTGCGGGTTTGTAAAGTAAAGTGGTGAATTGCCAAAATAGGCTGTTGTCTGCGAGGTAGAGGTTGGGACATATTGTAGATTTAGCCCACCAAAGAGAATATGACGAGATCCAAAATAATAACACATTTGAGTGCCTAGCAAGAGACTTAGCGTGTGGTATTGCTGGGCTTTAAGAGAAAGTGTTGGCATAGTTGCATTATTTGCTTGAAATTCAGCAAATTCCCCCTGCGTACCAAGCGTGTAAGAAAGCCCTAAAAATGGCTTAAGATAGAATCTGTGATAGTTTATAGGATAGCCAAGTGTGCTTTGCAATCCTAGCTCGTTGTAGGAGAGTTTGCCCTGAAAGGTGCTTGAGCTAAAAAAGACTTCGCGTTTGCTTGTATGCTGTGTGTTACCATAATAAGCAAGGAGTGTTAGCTTAAGCTTTGGGAAAGTGAGTTTGCTATATGTGCCGATAAGCGATGCGGTTGAGTTAAGGTAGGTTTGTGTAGAATTTAAAGCACTTGTGCCTTGAGAAGTTGCATAAGTGGCAAATACACTGAGAGAATACGCATTGTGTTGCACTGAAGTGCTTAGGCTTGTGCCATAAAGTGGGGTGGAGAGGTTTGCACTACTTGCATTTGAGACAAAAGGAGTGAGATTAAATGAAAATCTTTTCATCGGCGGCTGATAGATAAGGGGCAATGTGGTGTTTTGCATAATGCTCCAAAGGCTTAAGCTAGGGGCTTGTGTGCTTAGTATATTCGCAGAAGTGTCAATATTGGAACTCAAATTTGTGAGAAACGCCCTATCGCCATAAGTATAAAGGCTCTTTGAATCTTGCCCTAAATTACTTTCAAGGCTTGTTAGAATACTGTTTTGATTTTTATCTAGGCTTTGGAGAAAGGTATCAATAGCTTGGGTGTTCTTTTCAAGCTTGATAGAGCCATTGCCTTGCGAGCTAGAGTTTATAAACTCACTTTTGCCCCCACTAGCTAGAATCTCTATATTTGTATTTCCACTTAATGTGCCTGTGATAAGCTGATGTGAGCCTAGTTCTGCTCTGGCAATATCTACTTGAATCTTGCCTTGATTATCTACATTGCCGATGAGTTGTCCTAGCTTACCATTATATGAGCCAAAGATAAGGCTACTATCTGCGGCATTTGTCATACTACCATCTACCCTAATGCTCCCACCATATAAAATCCGCGGATTCTATTCCAGCATAGCTTAAGGCAAACTGCGTAAAAGCCACAAAATCACGCAAAAATCATTACAAAATGAAACAGATAGAATTTTCTCATATTAATGATGTTACTAAACTGCCATATTTTTCAAAAAAATCAAACATTTATTTTATTGCGTGATAGCCTTTAAGTTTGAAGTGTTTAGACTTAGAGCCATAATCCATCTTACAAAATAAAGGAGTGTTATGAATAAGATTCTTAGCATAGGATTGTGGGCGATTGTTTCGCTCATTGGTGCTTACTGCTTTGGTGTTTTGGCTCTGCATACGGGTGAAAGCATTTCAGCAGTGTGGATTGTGGTAGCGGCGGTATGTATTTATGCCATAGCGTATCGTTATTACTCTAAATACATCGCTTTTAAGGTGTTAGAGCTTGATGATAATCGTGCGACACCTGCGGTTGTGAATAATGATGGACGCGATTTTGTGCCGACAAATAAAATCGTGCTTTTTGGACATCATTTTGCTGCTATTGCTGGGGCTGGTCCGCTTGTTGGTCCTATCCTTGCGGCACAAATGGGGTATTTGCCAAGTATGATTTGGATTGTTGTGGGTGTTGTGATAGCTGGGGCGGTTCACGACTTTACCGTGCTTTTTATCTCTATGCGTAGGAATGGTAAGTCTATCGGTGAAATCATTAAGCTTGAGCTAGGTAAGGGTGTTGGAAGTATCGCAATGGTTGGGATTCTAGGCATTATGATGTTGATTATTGCGATTTTGGCTCTTGTGGTGGTAAATGCCTTGGCTGAATCTCCGTGGGGACTTTTCACAATCGCTATGACAATTCCCATTGCCATTTATATGGGGCTTCATATGCGTTTTATCCGTCCGGGTAAAATTGGCGAGGCAAGTGTCATTGGCTTTGCACTCTTGCTTTTAGCCTTGTATTATGGGCGTGATGTTGCGGCAAATCCGCAGTTAGCAGAGATTTTTACACTCTCTCCGGTAACACTTACTTATGTAATGATAGTTTATGGCTTTGTTGCGGCGATTTTGCCGGTGTGGTTCTTACTTGCTCCGCGTGATTACCTTAGCACATTCTTAAAGATTGGTGTTATTGTGCTTATGGCAGGTGGAATCTTGGTGGTTATGCCTGAAGTGCGATTTGAAAGCGTTACAAAATACATTGATGGCACAGGACCTGTCTTTAGCGGACAGCTTTTCCCATTCTTGTTTATCACCATTGCTTGTGGGGCTATTAGCGGATTCCACGCTTTAATCTCAAGTGGGACAACGCCAAAAATGCTAGAGAAAGAATCTCACGCACGAATGGTGGGTTATGGCTCTATGATTATGGAATCTGCAGTGGCTGTAATGGCACTTATCGCAGCGGTGATTCTCACCCCCGGGCTTTATTTTTCAATCAATGTCGCTCCTGCAGCACTTGGCACAGCTGGGGTAAAAGATGTCGCAGAAGCAGCAGCCATTGCTGCACAGACGATTAGTAGCTGGGGCTTTGTCATCACGCCTGAAGACATTCTTGGTATGGCAAAAGAAGTAGGAGAGCCAACGATTCTAAGTAAGACCGGTGGAGCACCGACATTTGCTATTGGACTAGCGACCATCATCTCTCAAGTGCCACTTTTCAATCAAGGCTCTATGGCATTTTGGTATCACTTTGCGATTTTGTTTGAAGCGTTGTTTATTCTTACTGCTGTTGATGCGGGGACTAGAGCAGGACGCTTTATGGTGCAAGATGTGCTAGGGAATGTGTATAAGCCTATTGGTAACATTCACTCAATGTTTTGGGGTGTCGTGGCGACATTAATTTGTGTGGCTGGTTGGGGTTATATCCTTTATCAAGGTGTTACAGACCCACAAGGTGGGGTAAAATCACTTTGGACACTCTTTGGTGTTTCTAATCAAATGTTAGCGGGAATGGCGTTGCTCACCGTGATTGTGGTGCTTTTCAAAATGGGTAAAGCAAAACAAGCTTGGGTAGCTATCGTCCCGGCAGCTTGGGTGCTTATTAGCACGCTCTATGCTGGAATCTTAAAACTTCTCCCAGCAAATGGTGAAAAGGTGCACGATGCGGTAAGCCACATAGCATTATGGCAGATTAATAGCCAAAAGGCAGCGGCAACTATGCAAAAGATTCAAGAAACAACAGATGAAAGTGTCATTGCAAACCTTACAGCTGAAGCGGCAAAATTTGCTACTATTGCAAATAATAATCTCATCAATGCTTTGCTTTGTGGCTTGTTTATGGTGGTTACTTGTTTGATTTTGATTAAATGCGTGATGATTTGTTGGCGTTGTGCTAATGGAGAGAAACTCCCAATGGCTGAAAGTCCATATCGCAAGGCAAGTGATTTTGAAGGGCGTATGGCAGGAGCACATTAAAAGTGCGTTAGATTCTGCCTTTTAGATTCTTGCTTATGATTCTAAGCTTAGTTGCTTAGAATCTCCGCCTTTGTAGGAGTGGCTTTTAGGCTTATCTTACGGGGCGGAAATCCATAAAGACTCTGTTAAGCTCAATGTAAAGTGAAAAAATGTGAAATCCTGTATCGTTTTGAAATAATGTAGGGTAGGCGTAAGGCTCATTATATTTTTTTTTATATAAAATGTTGTGATCACAAAAAAAAGTTACAAGGCAATCTATGGAATAAAGGTATATAGGACTTATGCGGAGGTTTGAGATGAAAAGGTATATTTTTTTGCTGTGTGGAATCTCTCTGTGTTTATTGCAGGGGCGTGAGAGCATTGATAGGATTGGGATTCAGGAGGCGTGGTTTAATCACAAGGCTGGAAAGAGTGAGTTTAACGCCGCACATACGATGATTTATTATGAGTATGAGACGATTTATGATAATCGCTTCGCACATAATATGTTTGTAGGTCTTGGTGGCAGTGCTGGGAATCTTAATGGTATTGCTCCTGTTGCGGGTTCTGAATTTTTAAGCACAGCACCGGTGCGTGGGGGTATGGGGCTGAATATTGATTTTAATTTTGGCTTGGGCTATTACTTCATCACACGCACAAGGGATAACCCGCTCTATCTTGGCATAGGATTGCGTGAATCTGTTGGGGCGATTGGCTATGTCAATATGCCTGTTATGGGGGAGTTTAGTGGGACTTATCTGCCTTTAGAATTACGCGGTGATGTAGCCTTAAATCATAAAGTAAAGCTAGAATACATTGCTGCGTATGATGTGCTTTTGGCTGCAAGTGGTGCGACAGTTGTGTATGGCGGTGGAAATGCACAGCATAAACTTACATTTGATGGAGGGCAAAATGCTCTGCGTTTTGTGCTGGGGCTTCGGTATTATGTGAATGCCACTTCCTTTTTCTTTACTCAGCTTTATGCGAGATTTGAAAGCTTAGGTGCATCTTCAAGCGTCAATGTCAGTATGCCAGCAGATTCTACCACGCCGGGTGTAAAAGCGAATGCAACTGCTACAATCCATTATCCTAAATCCCACACAAGCTTTGTAGGCTTACGCGTGGGCTTTGGGTTTTAGAAGGTGCTGTGATGAAAACTAGAATCTTAACTCAATTTAAAGCCTGTGTGCTAGGTATGCTATGTGTGGGTTTTGGCATATTTGGCGTGATAGAAGGCATAGCAGATGAAGAATATATCGCTTATGGCAGTCAAAAAAGCCTTATGAAAAGTGGCTTGTATCGCTCTTTGGGCTTTTATACGGGCTATCATCATTATGGCGAAGTAGGGCGTGATGGCTCTAGGGTAATGAGAATAGATACCGCAACTTTTGGGCTTATGGGGGAGCTTGGCTTGGTAAATCCTTTGGGAATAAAGCTTGAGGGGAGTGCAAGGCTTGGGTATGCACTTGGAATCTACACAGGCAGCATACTTGATACAGACAATACACAAAGGAATGGGCAAAAGCTTGTCAGTATGATGGGTATGTTTGCTGGTGATGTGGAGCTAAGGGGCGGATATAATCTTTTGAAATATTCTCAAAAGGCGAGTTTGTATCTCCAAGGTGGTTTGGGCTATTTTTTCAACCGCACAGAATTTATGGCAATGGATAGACTTCAAGGCTACTTGTATGTGCCGCTTGAGCTTGAGGGTGAAGCACATATAGGCAATAAAGGTGTGTTAAACTATGGCTTAGGCTATCGGTATTTAATTTTTGGTAATCATCTCTCCACCGCCTCGGAGTATGGATTCAATGATGATTATTATGTAACGCAAAAAAATGGCTTTGGACTAAGTGTCTTTATCGGTCGCACATATTATGGTGAAGATTCTACAGTGCGGTCTATCCGCTTAGTGTATAAGTATTGGCACATTGGTGCAGCAGATCCTATGCGAACAAGCAGTAGCATTACAAGTGCTCCCACAGCAATCTATGAGCCAGAAAACTCAACGCATAGGCTACTTTTGCAGTATAGTTATAGATTCTAAAAAGAGAGTGTAAAAAAGTGAAAAAACTATTTGCTAGGCTTAAAGCTCTCTATCGGCGAAGTGATAGATTCTTTCACTTGCTGGTGGGTATGCCAAGCTATGATAAATATGTGGAACATATGAGAATCCACCACCCCGATAAGATTCCAAAAACGCAAAAAGAGTTTTTTGCCGAGGCATTAGAGGCAAAATACGGAGCGGGTAGGACAAAGTGCTGATAAGGATAAACTCGCAAGGTTTGCGATGACAAAAACTTATCTTCATTTTGCTACAATATGGCTTTAAACTCTTAGATTCTAAAGGAAAGCGGTGCTAGACTATATATTCAAGCGTTTGTTGTTGCTTATCCCCACACTTTTGGGAGTTATGACTATCAACTTCTTACTTATGCAACTCTCCCCGGGCGGTCCAGTGGAGCAAAGTATCGCTAAAATGGAAAATCTCTCTCAAATTACCGAAGCCCCAACAGGCTCAAATACACTTTACAAAGGCTCTGTGGGGCTAGATTCTGAACTTATTGAAGAGATAAAAAAGCTCTATGGCTTTGACAAATCTTTAAGTGAGCGATATGTTGAAATGCTATGGCGTTTTGTGTGCTTCGACTTTGGCGAGAGCTTTTACGCACAATCAAGCGTGTTATCAATCATCGCTCAAAAACTCCCTGTGTCTATCTCTCTAGGTGTTTTTAGCACATTGCTGATTTATCTTATCAGCATTCCATTAGGCATTGCAAAGGCGGTGCGTAATGGCTCAAAGTTTGATGTGCTAAGTAGCGTTGTGATTGTGGTGCTAAATGCTATTCCGGCGTTTATGTTTGCGGTGGTGCTTGTGGTGCTATTTTGTGGGGGGAGCTATTTTGATATTTTCCCTTTGCGTGGGCTAGTGAGTGAGAATTTTGAATCTTTAAGCGTTTTTGAAAAGATTGTAGATTATTTATGGCATTTATTTTTGCCGGTGCTGTGTATTTCTATCGGTGGGCTTGCGACTTTGAGTATGCTAAGTAAAAATTGCTTTTTAGAAGAGATGCATAAAAGCTATGTGATGAGTGCTAGGGCAAAGGGCGGAAGTGAAAAGCATATTTTGTATAAGCATATTTTTCGCAATGCGATGCTTTTGATTGTGAGTGGATTCCCTGCGGTGTTTGTAGGGGCATTTTTAAGCGGGAGTTTGCTTATAGAGATTATTTTTAGCCTTGATGGGCTTGGGCTGTTAGGCTATGAGAGTGTGGTAAATCGCGATTATCCCGTGGTGTTTGGGACATTGTATATTTTTACCTTTATAGCCCTTGTGATAGGCATTATTAGTGATATTTTGTATTGCTTTATTGATCCTAGGATTCACTTTGGAAGTAAAAATGTCTAAGATTCAAAAACACATAAAATCTACGCATATAGAATCCATAAAGCCAAGCAATTTGGAGCGGAGCAATTTACAACTGCGTTGGGCGGTGTTTAAGCAAAATAAACGCGCGTTTTACTCTTTGCTTATCTTTCTTGTGTTGCTTGTGTGTAGCATTTTTGCGGAGTTTATCGCTAATGAAAAGCCACTTTTTATCTATAAAGATTCTAAGATGTATTTTCCTGTGTTTGTGGATTACCCAGAGAGTGCGTTTGGTGGGGATTTTCAAACGCCTTGTGATTACCTTGATAGCTATGTGAGAGATGAGCTACTTAAAGACGCCTTTGTGCTAAGAGCGATTATCCCTTATAGCTATGATAGTATTATTATGGATTTAGACGCTCAAGCCCCAACGCCCCCAGATTCTAAGCATTGGCTTGGCACAGATGATAAGGCAAGAGATGTAGCAAGTCGGCTACTTTATGGATATAGAATCTCCATTATTTTTGCTCTTATTTTAAGTGTGTGTAGTGTGGTGATAGGCGTTGTGGTGGGAGCGTTGCAGGGGTATTATGGTGGGGCTTTAGACTTGGTGGGACAAAGAATGATAGAGATTTTTAATGCTGTGCCTATTTTATTTGTGATTATTATCATCTCAAGTGTGTTTGAGCCTAGCTTTTGGTGGATTCTGTGCGTGGTAGGGGCGTTTTCGTGGATTTTACTTGCGAATCTTGTGCGAGCTGAATTTTTAAAGGCTAGGAATTTAGAGTATGTCAAAGCCGCTCACGCAATGGGAGTGAGTGATATAAAAATCATCTTTTCATATATCTTGCCTAATGCGATGAGTGCGACTTTGACTTTCACACCTTTTATTATGGCAGGAAGCATTGTAACGCTAAGTAGCCTTGATTTTTTGGGCTTTGGTATGCCGGTTGGAAGTGCGAGTTTGGGTGAGTTGCTTTCCCAAGGTAAAAACAATCTCACTTCGCCACATTTAGGCATAAGTGCGTTTTTGGCTTTGTGTGTGTTGCTTTCAATCCTTGTATTTATCGGCGAGGGGTTGCGTGATGCACTTGATCCGCATATTAAAGCACATCTTAAAGCTCACATTAAAGAAGCTAGGCGAGAATCTAGCCTAGATTCAAAAGATTCAAAGCAAGGCGTGTAATGCTAAACATCTCTCATCTTAATGCTCATTTTCTGCATTCTACTCGTTTTAGTTTGCAAGATATTTGCTTACACATTAAGCCCGGCGAGAAAGTGGCGTTAGTTGGAGAATCTGGCTCGGGTAAGAGTATGTTAGCTCAACTTATTTTGAATCTTAATCCGCATATTGCTTTGCAAAGTGGTAGTGTGGAGTTTGAGAATAAAAATCTAGCGACACTCACGCAAAAAGAGCTAGAATCTCTGCGTGGCAGGGACATTGCCTATATTCCACAAGAGCCGCTTTCAAGCCTTAATCCCCTGCATAAAGTCGGCAAACAAATAATGGAGAGCTTTTATCTCCACGCTAATGAGCTTTACCCCAATCTTAAGGGCAAGGCGTTACACAACAAATCAAAAGAGCGACTAGCAGAACTTTTAGCATTAATCGGGCTAGATTCTAGCTTGGCTCACGCTTATCCCTTTGAACTAAGCGGGGGGCAAAAGCAACGCGTAGCCATTGCTATGAGTATTGTGAATAATCCAAAATTGCTGATTTGTGATGAGCCTACGACTGCCCTAGATGTGCTGGTGCAGCGGCAAATTATGGAGCTACTCTCAAGCCTAGCCAAGCAAAGTGCGATTGTGTTTATTAGCCACGATTTGGGCGTTGTGCGTGAATTTGCCGATAGGGTTGTGGTGTTAAAAGAAGGCAAGATTATAGAATCTGCTTTGAGTGAAAAGCTTTTTAACGCCCCACAGCATTCCTATACGCGATTTTTAATTGAATCTTTAAGGCTCCCTAAACGCAAAGCTCTCACACAAACAAGCCAAGATTTTACACAACAAGACATTGTGCTAAGAGCCAAGGATTTAAGCGTGGGGGTAAAAAAGCAGGGATTTTTCACAAGCACTTATAAGCAGATTCTATCCCCATTAAGCTTTTGCCTGAAAAAAGGGCAGATTCTAGGAATCGCCGGGGAATCTGGCAGTGGCAAGTCTAGCCTTGCCCTAGGGCTTTTGCATTTACTTGAGACAAAAGGGGAGTTATATCTTAATGAAAGGCAGGTTAAACGCACAAAGGCAGATGTGAAGCTTTTGCGAAAGCAGATCAGTATGGTGTTTCAAGATCCTTTTTCTTCACTCTGCCCGCGGTTTCGTGTTGGCGATATTATTAAAGAAGCTTTGGGAAAGCTCCCCAATGAAGCATATAGGGAAAAAATCGCGTGGGCGTTAGAAATGACAGGGCTAGATTCTAGCTTGGCTCACGCTTATCCCTTTGAACTAAGCGGGGGGCAAAAGCAACGCGTAGCTATTGCTAGAGCCATTGTAAGAGAGCCTAAGATTTTGTTACTTGATGAGCCAACAACCGCCCTTGATAAAAGCTCTCAAAAGCTCATACTCACGCTTTTATTAGAACTACAAGAGAAAATGCAGGTGAGCTATATATTTATCACGCACGATTTGGAGATTTTGCGAGAGTTGAGTGATGAAGTGCTGATTTTACACAAGGGCGTGGCGGTGGAATATGGCAGGAGTGAGAATGTGTTTGAAACTCCGCAGAGTGTGGAGGCAAGGGCTTTGATTGAAGCATTTTTTGGTAAATAAAAGAAAAGGGGAGTGAAAAACAATGCTAGATTCAAGTTTTGATTTATTTATGGCGTTAAAAAAGCAGAATCTATTAAGTGGACTGCCTAGCTGGTGGTGGGAGGGCTATGGTAGCTTTGATGTGGTGTTGGGCAGTATTTTAACGCAAAATACGCAATGGAGCAGGGTGGAAAAAAGCCTAGATTCTATGCGAAAAGCTGGGATTTTAGAAAAGAGTAGCAAAAGTGAATCTAATCTTGTGTCTGTGGCTAGGCTAGAACCTTATGTGCTTGAAAGTCATATCAATGGATTTCAAAAGCAAAAGTCTGTGCGGATTGTGAATCTTGCTGCTGCGATTGTCCGCGATTTTGGGAGTTTTAGCGCATTTGTAGAATCTGTAAGTTTGGAGTGGCTTTTAGCACAAAAGGGCATAGGCTTAGAGAGTGCGTATAGCATTTTGAATTATGCGTGTTTGCGGGAATATATGGTGGTAGATAAATATACTTATAAGCTTTTATGTGCGTTGGGGCGACAGATAGATGACTATGAGGAGCTAAGGGAGTTTTGTGAGTGTGGGATAAGGGATAATCTAGATTCTGTGCTTGAGCTGTATAAGGGTGAGATAGATGATATAAGTTTGGGGCAGATTTTTGCGAGATTCCACGGGAAAATTGTAGAGTTTGGGAAGAAAAAGAGCGATATTGCGAGTTTAAAAGAAGCAATGGGTTAAACTAAGCTAAGAATATTTTAAGTAAGTATTTGACTTTGTATTTTTAAAAACACAAAGAAGGCTTTTTGCTACCTTTGGTTTGAGTATTTGAATCTCATATAAGCAAAAAAGCTTATTTAAAGCGTTTTTTACATTTGGGGTAGTAGAATTCTGCTGTTTTCAAATACATTTAAGGAGGAAGTAATGAGAGAAGTGCGGTTTGAAGATATTAAATCTGCTGTTGCCAAACTTGCCATTGATGCGTGCTGTATCCAAACACCGGATATTAAGCGTGCTTTTGTCGCTGCAAGCAAAAGTGAGAAGTCCCCGCTTGGGAAAAATATCCTTAACACACTAATGGAAAATGGAAAAATTGCCGAAACAAATATGATGGCTATCTGCCAAGATACGGGAATGACCGTGGTGTTTGTGGAGATTGGGCAAGATGTGCATATCGTCGGGGGTTACCTTGAAGATGCGATTAATGAAGGGATTAAAGAGGGTTATACAAATGGCTATTTGCGAAAGTCGGTTGTAGCCGAGCCACTCTATGAGCGTAAAAATACCACAAATAACGCTCCTGCTGTGATTCATACACGCATTGTAAGGGGTGATAAACTGCATTTAAAAGTCTGCCCTAAAGGCTTTGGAAGTGAAAATAAGAGTATTTTAAAAATGCTTGTTCCTGCTGATGGTATTGAGGGGGTGAAAAAGGTTTTTACAGAAGCGGTTAAACTTGCTGGACCAAATGCGTGTCCGCCTATGGTGATTGGTGTAGGGATTGGTGGGACAATGGAAAAAGCTGCTCTTTTAGCAAAACAAGCCGCAGTGCGTGAGATAGATTCTAAAAACGCCGATGAGCGATATGCCAAGCTTGAGGAAGAGCTCCTTGAGATTGCGAATAAAACGGGTGTTGGACCACAAGGGCTAGGTGGCACGACAACGGCATTTAAGGTCAATGTAGAGTGGTATCCCACACATATTGCCGGGCTTCCTGTTGCGGTGAATATTAACTGCCACGCTGCACGACACGCTGATATTGAGCTATAAGCATTGAAGGAGGAGAAAATGACAGAGCCGAAGAAAATCACAGCCCCTTTAAGTAAAGAAGTGGCAAAAAGCCTAAAAGCAGGGGAAAGCGTACTTATAAGCGGAACGATTCTAGCTGCTCGTGATGCTGCACATAAGGCATTGACTGAAGCATTGGCAAGGGGAGAAAAGCTCCCTGTGGATTTGGCAGGTGAGACGATTTACTATCTTGGTCCTACTCCTGCAAAGCCGGGCAATGCGATAGGTTCAGCAGGTCCTACAACAAGTGGGAGGATGGATAAATACACGCCTACAATCATAGAGCAGGGTATTCACGGAATGATAGGCAAGGGCTATCGTAGCCAAGAAGTGGTGGATTCTATGGTGAAGCACGGCGTTGTGTATATGGTAGCTGTGGGCGGTGCAGCGGCACTCATTTCTAAATGTATTACAAAGTATGAGGTGCTAGCTTACCCAGAGCTTGGACCTGAAGCGGTAGCAAGGCTTACAATTGAGAATTTTCCAGCGATTGTGGCTATTGATTCACAAGGGAATAACTACTATGAAGTAGGACAAGCCCCCTACAAACTCGTCTAACTTCTAAGAAGCCTCCAGCTTCACCACCCAGTCCATAGATAAGCCTGATGGGGTGGTGAAGTTTAACCCAAAGTTTGTCTTTAATCCTAAAATCTCATAAGTGCGAGTTTTATAAAAAATCTTTGGGACGGGCTGAAGTGTTTGCTTGGCATAGCCATCAACAATCGCTCCATTTTTACCGCCAAATTGTTCACAGCCACCTATAGTGTTTCCAGCAGCACCACACATATTTGTGTCAGAAGCTTTCTTGCAGCTTAGTTTCATACCCTTATCCCTACTTACCACATCAAACTTAAATGTAGGGATATAGATAATACTTGCATCTATTTCTAGCTCACGCTTATCGCCATATTCGCGGGATTATAATATGTAGAATCTGCCCCATACGCCCCGGCGAAGTAAGCAATCTTACTATTCATAGTAGCGGTTTTATTTTTTTAGCCTTAAGGATAGCAATTCTCAAGTGCGCTGTGTTATTTTTAAAGGGAATGCAAGCAAGCTAAGATTCCAAATGCAAGAGGGGCTAAACCTCATTGTGCGTGGAAGCGTGAGTGCATACATACCGCGTGGCGAATACCAGATAAACTGCCTAGAAGTCCTGCCAGATGGTATAGGAGAGCTTTCGCTCACTTATCAGCAGTTAAAAACCTCACTTCAAGCAAGGGGATATTTTGATAACAAAAAGCCAATCCCAGCATTCCCAAAGCGTGTGGCAGTGCTCACTTCTATCACAGGCGCGGTGATAGAGGATATTAAAAAAAGTCGCACAAAAGCGGTGGAATCTTGCGAAGTTTTTTGTGCTTAATACCCTCGTGCAAGGCGAGAAAGCAAAGGAATCTATCGCTACAAATATTGCATATATTGATAGCTTTTTTGGTACGCCTAAAGGCTTTGATGTCATTATCATTGGCAGAGGTGGAGGCAGTATGGAGGATTTATGGGCGTTTAATGAAGAAATTGTCGCAGACGCCATTTATAATGCTAGGATACCAATCATTAGCGCAGTGGGGCACGAAAGCGATACGGTGATTAGTGATTATGTCGCTGATATGCGCGCACCCACACCAAGTGCTGCGATTGAAATGTTGTTGCCCGCTCCAAATGCTCTAACACAGGGGATAACACATAGATTTGAGTGCGCCACAAATGATATAAAGCAATTATGTAATGCCATAAATGCGCGAGACCCACAGCGTTTAGGTGCGTTTGTGCAGATTGAAAAAGATGGGGAAATAAGGACATTGCAATCCTTAGTAAGCGGTGATGAGGTGCAACTCATAGGAATCTCACAATCAAAGGGTGCGAAGATTCTCTAAAGAAAGTTTTATGCTACAATGTTTGGGTTAGAAATTATTGTAAGGAAGTAAGAATGCAAAAAAGAATTTCACAAACTTTTGTTTGGAATGGGCTAAAAGTGCTTGTTGTGGTGTTTTTGGGATTTGTTGGTGTGCTAAGAGCAGATGTGCAAGATGATGCACAAGAGATTGTAGAGTATTTTTACACACTTAATGCAGAGGAGGCAAATCCACATAAAAAAATCAATCACGCTAAGGGTTTTTGCGCTATTGGAGAGTTTATCCCTAATAAAGAAGTGGCAAAGGACTTTGCTATCCCGCTTTTGCATAATAAAAGCAAGGTGAAAGTGCGATTTTCTCTAGCAGGTGGGAATCTAAAACAAAGCGATAAATCAAAAAATCGCTCCTTAGCACTAAAAATACAGGGCAAAAATGATAGTTGGGAAATGGCAATGACAAATGCGAGGATAAATTTTGCTACCAATGCAAGTGAGTTTAAGCAGTTTATGCGATTACAAGTGCAACAAAAAGAGGGTAAAATCACGCAAGATAAGGCAGATAAACAACGAGCAAAAGTGCGCTCGTTTGCAAACTTTGCCAAAGAAGTCCAATCTCTGCCAATTACACCTAGCTTCGCAAATAGCGCGTATCATAGTGTGCATACATTTGGGTTTTTACAATCAAATGGAGATTTGCTTTTGGCGCGCTTTAGCTTTATCCCAAAGGTTGGCATAAAGGGTTTAAGCAAAGAGGAATTAAATGGGCTAAATGATGAATTTTTAGAATCTGCATTTAAAAAAGCGTTATCAAAAGCTCCTGTGGAGTTTGATTTAACACTTGTTGTGCCAAATAAAAACGATAAGATTAAAGACACTGCTCAAGTTTGGGAAGGAGCAAGAGAGAACATCGTTCTTGGTACGCTAAAAGTTAGCAAGTTTGATGGGTATGGTTGTAATGGTGAGGTTTTTATGCCAAGTAATTTGCCACATGGCATTCAAGCACCAAATGATGATATTTTTGAGCTACGCAATCTTGTGTATGCGCTTAGTGCCTCAAAAAGATAATGTTAAAGTCTAGCAATTTTAGTGATTGTTGAGATTTTAGTAGATTGTAGTGAAATCAAGTGTTTGCAGCACCTTTAGATTCTGGAATCTAAAGGTGCTTGGCTTATATTTTATGCTTCTTGCAATGCTTTTTCTTGCATTTCTTTTTTTGCGTTTGAAAGCATTAGTTTAATGCGATTTTCTTGATTTACACGCGTAGCACTTGGGTCATAATCGATTGAAACAATGTTGCTTTGCGGGTTTTTCTCTTTGATAGTTTTCATCATTCCGCGTCCTACGATGTGGTTTGGCAAGCAACCAAAAGGTTGTGTGCAGATGACATTATTCACACCTTGCTCGATAAGCTCAAGCATTTCTGCTGTCAGCAACCAACCCTCGCCCATATTCATCGCCTCACTTACATAGCCATCAGCAAGCGATTTAGTGTGTTTGAAAGCCGCTGGTGTGCGGAAAACCCCGTGTTTTTTTAATAATGTTGATAAGGTCTTGTTGTTTGCGACAAAAATACTCAAACACGATTTTATAAATAATCCTTGCGGAGAGCTTGCCACCATACATTTTGTTTTCCACAATGCTATCGTTTATGCAGTAAAGACAAAAATCTAAGAATCCCGGTATCACAACCTCGCAATTCTCTTGCAACAAGAAATCCTCTAGGTTGTTGTTGCCAAGTGGCGAGAATTTGATATAAATCTCTCCCACGATTCCCACTTGCACCTTGCGTTCTTTGCTTCTAGGGATAGCGAAGTTGAGTGCTGTGCCGTTTAGACTTCGCTCTGTTAAGCGAAAGCCTGAAGTTAAAAGATTTGAGCCAAAAAGACATAGGCATATAAGATAAAAGATTCTCATCAATCGCATATCGCCCCCAAACTGCATTCTCTCTTAGTCGCTTTGTCATCAAATATCCTCGAATTTGATTTAAAATAATAGTTGTGTATGCAACTAATTTGAAAAGCGGAATTAAAACATAGAAGAATTAATGAGAATCTTTGGTGCGAGTTTTAGCAAGATAAATATTAATCATCTCAACACCCAAAGAAAAGGCAATAGCAAAATAAATATAGCCCTTTGGTATATGGAAGTGCATACTATCTGCTACAAGCGTAACACCAACAAGGATTAAAAACGCAAGGGCTAGAATCTTAATGCTAGGATTAGATTCTATAAAGCGTGAAATGCTTTGCGATACGAAGAGCATAACAAACATGCTCACAATAATGGCAATAATCATCACAGGGAGAATATCTACCATACCCACCGCGGTGATCACTGAATCTAGTGAAAAAACAATATCTAGCACCATAATTTGCAATAGCACTATGCCAAAGGCGGCGTATTGCTTGGCGTGGGGCTTTGAATCTTGGGGCTGCGTCATAGCGTGGATTTCTGTCGTGGCTTTGTAGATAAGGAATAATCCCCCTAGAAATAGCACAATATCACGCCCACTTACCGCAAAATCTCCTAGTGTGAAAAGGGGCTTTGTAAGCTTCATCACCCAAAAAAGTGAGACAAGCAGGGCAATGCGAGAAAGCATAGCAAGGGCTAAGCCAAAGATTCTAGCTTTTTCACGCTTAGATTCAGGCAGACGAGCGATGATGATAGCTAGGAATATAAGATTATCAATGCCTAGCACAATTTCTAAAAATATAAGCGTAGCTAGGGCTACCCAAGCATTAAAATCATCAACCCAAAAAAAAGCTTGATGAAAAAGATGAGAAAAATCCATTAAATCCAACCTTTTTTCTTAAAGTAGATAATGGGGAAGATTGTGGATAGAATCATAATCACAAGCACCACAGGATAGGCAAAATCCCAATGTGTTTCAGGCATATAGTCAAAGTTCATACCATAGATTGTGCCAATGAGTGTGGGGGGCATCATTGCCACGGTAACAACCGTGAATAGCTTAATGGTTTTATTTTGCTCAATGTTGATTTGGTTTGTGAGAATGGTTTGAATATTATCTAGGGCGTGCATATTTACCGCGGTAAATTCTACAAGAGAGTTTAAGTCTTTAAGCACGATGGTAATATTTTTTTTCATATCGCTATCGGCTTTATCACTTTTAAGGATAGCAGTAATGGCACGCCTTTTATCAAAAAGGGAATCTCGCACACTCATATTCAGCTCTTGCAAGGATGAAAGCTCTTCTAGCATTTCATCATAATTGATTACTTGTGAGTTGAAAACTCTTTTTCGCAACGCTCGGGTGTTTTTGGCTGCAGATTCTAGCAAGTCGGCGTCCTTTTCTACGCGGATTTCAAAGATTTTACCGATTAAATCAAAGCCATCTTCAAACACTCTGGGCGTGGCTAGGACAATTTGCTGAATCTCATCAAACACACGGAATTCACTATAACGCAGGGTGAAAAGGATATTTTTACACAGCAAAAAGGTGATTGTTTCGTTGTGGAGTTCAGATTCTAAAGAGCGGACAAGGAAGTAGGTATTAATGGTGATACTGCCGCTGTCTTCCCAATATCTCGCGGATTGCTCAATCTCTTCTCGTTCTTCTTTTGTGGGAATTTCAAGGTTGTAAGTTTTGGAGATGTGGTTAATCTCATCGGTTGAGGGGTGAAAAAGGTCAATCCATAGAATCTTATCTTGCTCTTTTAATATGGCGGCACTTGTATCGTTGAGTAGTAGGCTTTCACGCACGATTAAGCCATTGCGTCTTACAAAAATATTAATCATCGTTGTTCCTTTGCTGTATTGTGCTTTAAAAATGTTGTGATTGTAGCAAAAACTCGTATAATTCTTGTATAACTCTTATATAACTTTTGCTTGGTTTTGTGTTAAGTTAAACAATCCGTTGTAGAATCTGACCTTATTTTTCCGCATATTTTGATTAAGATTCACAAGTATAAAAGGGATTGAGAGTGAAGCATTTGCCTAATATCTTAAGCATTTCAAGGATTTTTCTAGCAATTTTATTACTTTTTGTTGCTTTGCATTATGATGTGATTTTGCCTGATTTTGTGGATAGGAGCTGGGTGAATTACCTAACCTGCCTTATTTTTTGTGTGGCGTCATTGACAGATTTTTTTGATGGGTATATCGCAAGGGAGTATAGATTGCATTCGCGTTTTGGGGAAGTCTTTGATCCATTGGCGGATAAAATGCTTATTTTATCGGCTTTTATTGCGTTGCTTATTTTGGATAGGGCTTCGCCTTGGGCGGTGTTTTTGATACTCTCAAGGGAGTTTTTTATTACCGGTTTAAGGGTGATTATCGCTGGGAGTGGGGCGAGTGTAGCAGCAAGTGCGAGTGGGAAGTATAAAACGGGTGTGCAAAGTGCGGCGATTGGCTTTTTGCTCGCGGATTTCTTTCCGGGTGGGGAGATTTTGCTATGGATAGCAGTGGCACTCACATTGTATTCTGGGGCTGATTACACGATAAAATATGTGAAAAGCATAAATGTATAAGTAGGGATATATGAGTATTTTTATCGCTCTTTTAATCCTTTCATTTCTTGTGTTTTTCCACGAACTAGGGCATTTTATAGTCGCTAGAATCTGCGGTGTAAAAGTAGAAGTCTTTAGCATAGGCTTTGGTAAAAAGCTTGTGTCGTGGCAGTTTAGGCAAACAGAATATGTCTTATCAATGATCCCACTAGGTGGATATGTCAAGCTAAAAGGGCAAGATGATAGTAACCCTAAGCTAAAAAATTATGAAGCGGATTCCTATCTTTCTAAGTCGCCTTGGCAACGCATAGCAATTTTACTTGCTGGTCCATTTTTTAATCTCTTTTTGGCGTTTTTGTTGTATATGGCTGTGGGGCTTTTGGGAAAAGTAAGCTTGTTGCCTGTGGTTGGAGAAGTGAAAGAAAACTATCCTGCTGTGAAAGCTGGGATAAAAGCAGGAGATGTGATTGTAGCGATAAATGGCAAGGAGATTAAGACTTGGGAAGAGCTAGATTCTATGATTATAGAATCTCAAGGGGAGTTGGAGCTAAAGATTCAAAGGGGGCAAGGGGAATTAAAAGAAAGTCTTCGTGTGCGTGTTTTGCCTATGGAGCAGGAAGCTCAAAATATTTTTAGGGAGAATATTACTCGCAAGATTATTGGCATAAGCAGTGCTGGGGCGGTTGGAATGGTGCATTACAAGGGGCTAGATTCTATTGTGTTTGGGATAGATGAGAGCATTAAGGCAAGCACGCTTATCGCACAAAGTATTATAAAGCTTATAAGCGGAGTAGTGCCTAGCAGTGAAGTTGGCGGGGTGGTAAGCATTGTCTCTGTGATTAGCGCGGCTTCGTCATCTGGGCTAACGCATTTGCTTTGGCTCACTGCCTTAATCTCTGTGAATCTTGGAATCTTAAATCTCCTGCCTATTCCCGCCCTTGATGGAGGGCATATTATATTTAATCTCTATGAAGTAATTATGCGGAAAGCCCCAAGTGAAAATGTGGCGTATTATCTCACGCTTTGTGGTTGGGCAGTGTTGCTTGGGCTAATGCTGCTTGGGCTGTATAATGATATTTTTAGGCTTTTAGCATAAAGGGGGAAAGAAATGTTAGCTTTGCAACTTGAACGAATCTTGCGGCGGATTGAAAGGGCGAGATTGGCTTATAACGCACATCAAATCATCTCGCTTGTGGCGGTGAGTAAGTATCAAAATGTGGATTCTATAAGGGCGTTGTATGAGTGCGGACAAAGGGCGTTTGGTGAAAATAAGGTGCAGGACTTACGCTTGAAGGCTCAAATCTTAGATGATGTGCCTTTGGAGTGGCATTTTATAGGGAAGTTGCAGGAAAATAAGATAAATGCTCTTTTAGCATTAAAGCCTAGTCTTATTCATAGTGTAGATTCACTCAAAACCGCTCAAGCGATTCAAAAGCGTTTGCAAACGCTTTTGGGGGAAGCAAAGGTTAGGGCGTTACTCCAAATCAATGCAGCAGATGAAATAAGCAAAAGTGGCGTGAGTGTAGAATCTGCTAGGGAAGTGTATGATGAGATTCTAAAAACCTGTCCTAATATCATTATGGAAGGGGTGATGTGTATCGGGGCAAATAGCCCAAATCGCAAAGAGATAGAACAAAGCTTTCAAAAAACAAGTGATATTTTTCATTCCCTGCAAGATAAGGGGGCTAAGATTCTCTCTATGGGAATGAGTGGGGATTTTGAAATTGCCATTGCTTATGGGGCAAATCTCGTGCGTATCGGCTCAAAGCTGTTTGAAGGACATTAAACATAAAGCCATAAAAAGGAGTAGGGGAATGAAAATCTTGTGGATTGCTGGAATCTTTGTGTGTGGGGCTTTTGCTCAAAGCTCTTTGGTGCATATTATGCAAAATATGGAATATGCGATGAATCAAATGGAAAAAGGCTTTTTGTATAATAAAAAAGAGTGGATTGATGAGGGGTTGGCGGAGTTTAAGATGCTTAATAAGGAATTGCAACGCACAGATCCAAATACTTATCTTGGTGCGACACAAAGGCGGAATATTAATGTCGTAAGTGGGATTGTGGATAGGAGTGCTGAAAATATTGAAGTGCTGGAGCGGTTTTTGAAACAAAATGAAATGATGAAAAGTGCTGATGTGTATGGGCGGATTCTCTCTGGGTGTGTGAGCTGCCACGCTATCGCAAGAGGCTGGTAGAAATGTTAGTGGAGAGAGAATCTATTTAAGGAGTAGAAAATGAAAAACTATCTTTTTGCTTGTGGGGTTGCTTTGCTTTTTGGTGGAGTGATATTTACAGGCTGTGGGGATAATGGGGATTCTAAAAAAGAAGAATCTACAATAGAATCTGGGACAAAACAAAATCAGCCCCTTGTGCTAAAAGTCCGTAGTGAGAGTGAGTTTAGCCAAATGCTTGGGCTATTACCAAATGAGCAAAGATTTTATGTCGCTATGGGGGTTGTGGGAGATAAAAATACAGAGGCGTATGTCTATCTTACGAGAATGGATAATGGGGCATTGGACATAGGCATTACGCTAACAGAGAATGATGAAATCTCGCATTTTTCACTCTCACAGGTTGAATCTGGGCTAGAATCTCAAGCATTGGTGCTAAAAGGCGTGTGGAATGCGGATAGTGAGCTAAAGGGTAAGGAGTTTGCCTTTAAGGTATGTGAGAGCTGTGAGCTGTATGAGGTTGATTTTTTCACAGAGCGTTTTAAGAGTAGCCAAAATGTTGAAGGGCAAAATGTGGAATATGTAAAAAGTATCACAAAAGCCTTTATCCCGCAGAATAATAAGATTCCACAAGGGGCGATTGAGAATCTAAATCTTGCTTTGAATAATGGAGCAAAAGATAAACAAAGCCTTATAAATAGCCTAAAAAAAGAGCTACAAGATAGCTTTAGTCAGCTCACACAAGATGGCGGGGGATTGATCTTTAATAGCGAGTATGATAGTAATATAGAAGTGGTGGCGAGAAATAAAATCATTACCTTTAGGCAAAATGAATATGCCTATGAGGGTGGGGCACACGGCAATACCGAGATTGCATTCCGTAGCTTTTCACTGCAGAGTGGCAAGGAGCTTTCAAACAAGATTGAAGATGTGTTTGATATGAGTAAAAAGGATAAGATTCTCTCTTTGCTAAGTCAAAAACTAGAGCCACAAAAGAATGAGCTTTTTGCTGAATCTTTGCCCTTAAGGGAGATGTCTAATTTATTTTTCATTACAAGGGCTGGAATTGTGATGATATGGCAGCCCTATGAGATTGCCCCTTATGCGAGTGGCTTTATACGCGTGGTTATGAGTGCTGAAGATTTGGGTATTAAGGGGCGTGGGCAGTTAGGGGAATGGCTAAGAAAAGATTCTATTTATACGCCTATTATTGATGAAGTGCTGGGATTGGGGCTTAAATGAAGATTCTATTTAGCCCAAGTGAAGGTAAGATAATCCCAAATGGGGATTTACGAGTGTTTGACTTAGAATCTCTAGAATCTAATGGCGTGTCTTTAGTGGTAAAAGAGGCGGTGAAGCAATATATAGTATTTTTGCAAAGTGGGGCTGAAAGCAAGATCTCCACACTTTTTGGCACTAAAAAACTAGATTTAGATGAACTTGCTTTAGCACAAAACTGCTTGAATGCCCCTTGTGTTGAAGCGGTGAGATTATATAATGGCGTGGGGTATAAGGCTTTAGATTTTGAAAGATTAGATTCTAAAGCAAAGAGTTATGTGCGAGAACATCTCTATATTTTTAGTAATTTATTTGGAATGGTTAGGGCAGATACACCCCTGCCTTATTATAATCTTCATCAGGGTAAGGGCAAGGGGACTTTTGCTTTGAAAGCATTATATAAGAATCTTAAGTCAAGTATTGATGAGATTTTAGAAAATAGTGAAGTGCTAGATTTGCGTGCAGAAGCGTATCTCAAAGTCTATCAAGTGGAAAAATG
Source organism: Helicobacter cinaedi CCUG 18818 = ATCC BAA-847 (assembly GCF_000155475.1). Classification (GTDB taxonomy): domain Bacteria; phylum Campylobacterota; class Campylobacteria; order Campylobacterales; family Helicobacteraceae; genus Helicobacter_C; species Helicobacter_C cinaedi. The sequence goes on from NZ_DS990392.1 coordinate 293,219, forward strand.
TAAACATTATACACAAGTGGTGTTTTTAAAAAATGGTAAGAGAGTGAGCCATTATGCTAAACATTATCGTGGAATCTACGCAAGGGCAGTGGCTCAAAAAGGGTTAGATTCTACAAAAGAATTAGAGCATTTAGAGATAGCAGGGCTAGTTTTGAGTGAAGTAAAACACGGCAAAAATGCTACAATCTTAACCTACGAGGTTGTATCCTAAGGGGATTTTACCTTTTGTAATATCAAATGCGATACAATTTTTAATCTCAAAATTAAAGGTTTGGCGTAATGATAAAAATCACAGAAAATAGTTTGCGAGATGGACATCAATCACTTCTAGCTACGCGTATGCGGACAGAGGATTTACTTCAAGCGGCGGAAATTTTTGATTCTATTGGGTTTCATAGCTTGGAAGTTTGGGGTGGGGCGACTTATGATACTTGTTTGCGGTATTTGAAAGAAGATCCTTTTGAGCGTTTATATGCATTTAAAAAAGTCTGTGTGAAAACGCCTTTGCAAATGCTACTGAGGGGGCAGAATCTCATCGGCTATCGGCATTATGCTGATGATGTGGTAGATGAGTTTATCAAGCTATCCTCTCAAGCGGGAATGGATATTTTTAGAATCTTTGATGCGTTTAATGATGGCAGAAATCTTAAAACTTCCATTGAATCTGTCAAAAAATATGGCAAACACGCACAAGGGGCGATTTGCTACACGACTTCGCCGGTGCATACGATACAAAGCTTTGTGGAATACGCTAAAGAGCTAGTGAAAATGGGCTGTGATTCTATTGCCATTAAAGATATGGCGGGACTTTTAACGCCTTTTGTAGCCTATGATTTGGTAAAAGCATTGAAAGAAGAGATAGGTGTGAGTTTAAGTCTGCATACGCATTCAACGGCTGGATTTGCTTTTGGCACACATTTAAAGGCAGTCGAAGCTGGTGTAGATGTGCTAGATTTGGCAAATTCTGCTTTAAGTGAAGGCACAAGCCACCCCTGTACGCAGTCAATGGTCGCCACACTGCAAGGAAGCAAATGGGATAGTGGCTTAGATTTAGAGCCAATGGAAAAGGCAGCGGAGATTTTGCGTAAAAACCGCAGAAAATATAAAAAGTTTGAATCTCAATATAATCAAATTGATACACGCGTTTTGCTTAGTCAAATCCCCGGCGGTATGATTTCAAATATGGCAAATCAGCTCAAAGAGCAAAATGCCCTTGATAGAATGGATTCTGTGATGAGTGAGATTCCAAAGGTGAGAGCGGATTTTGGCTATGTGCCTTTGGTAACGCCTTCAAGCCAGATTGTAGGGACACAAGCGGTGCTAAATGTGCTAATGGGAGAGCGGTATAAGACTATCACAACTGAAACGCGTAATGTCATCAAGGGCTTGTATGGTCGCACACCTGCGGCATTAAATGAATCTTTAGTCAAAAAGGTGCTAGGTGAGGGAGAGAAAATCATAGATGTGCGTCCGGCGGATTTATTAGAGCCAGAGCTAGAAAAGGCAAGGCAAGATTCAAAAGAGTTTGCTAAAAGTCCGCAAGATGTGATTTCTTTTGCGATTTTTGGGAATATTGCTAAGACTTTTTTACTAGAGCGGAATGCCAATGCGTTAAAGCCTGAACCATTAGAATCTTTTGAAGAAAAATGCGATAGCAAATTGCCTAAGGATTTTAATATTGTTGTCAATGGGGAGCATTATGAGATTAAGGTTGAGGGCAGTGGGGAGAGAACTGATGAGGTGCGTCCGTTTTTTATCCGCGTAGATGGGGAGCTAAAGGAAGTTTTTGTAGAGAGTATAGATACATCATTAGAATCTAAGATTTATAAAGAGCAAAAGGCAGGGGCATTGCCACAAGCTACTGCTCCCGGACACGCTAAATCGCCAATGCCCGGCACACTCACAAAGCTTAAGGTGCAGGTGGGCGATAAGGTGAAGCTTGGCGATACTTTGGCGATTGTGGAGGCTATGAAAATGGAAAATGAAGTGTTAGCCCCCATAGATGGCGTAGTTAAAGAGATTTATGCCACGCAAGGAATGCAGATAGGAAGCGATGTGGCGATAATGCTGCTTGGCTAGTGGCTTGTTGTGGATTCTGCTTGTTGTAAGAATCTGCTTTTTAAGCCCATAGCATAAAAATAGAATCTTTAGAGAAAAGTCCAAACAAAGTTTAAGCTATGGATTGTCCCTAAATCTAAATCATTAGATTTGCCATAGATATTTGCACGATAGGTAATATCGGTATTGACTAAAAACGGAATTATTTTTGCTATGCCTAGACCTACTTCAATATATGCTCCATTTGCTTTGAGATTATGTTTCTCGCTAAAGTTTGCTCCGACACCAATTATAAGATTAAGGGCACCAAAATCTCTTGGAGGGTGAATATACAGCATTCCACCCACAGAGTGAGTGGGAGCATAGGTATCCATATAAAGATATTTAAGCCTTGCACCAAATCCTATTTCATAACCAGTAAAAGGAATGGATACAGAAGGCTTTAAACCAAATCCATCATCTACAAAGAAATTCCACCCTACACTTGCACCAATGATTCCGCCAAATCTATCTTTAGCTACTTTATCTGAATCTATCTTGTTTAAATCTCTGCTAAAGCCATAGTGAAAGGAAGCTATTTGTAGCCAATTTCCCACTATATGTGGCTCTTGCCCAGCTCTTAAACCGCCACATATCATAATGCTAAATATAAAGATTCTTAATAGTCTCATTTTTTACCCCTTAAAAACGATTTGCGTAAAAACTATTTATAAGACAAATAATTTTTGTAAATTTAGATTCTAGTCTTCTAAAATTTAGCGTAAAATATCTAGTGTCTGCTCTTCTTGCTCGTAGATAATCTTGCTTTTATCCCACTCTCTATTACCCTCGCGTTTTTTAATCCCACTTGAAGTTTCTATTGCTTTTTCATTGCCTGTGGCGGATTTTGCCTTGCCTTTGATATTTTTGTGATAAATTGTTGTGGGGCTACCGCCAAAATGGCTTGTATTGCTTTTATACTCATCTTTTTTGCCACCCATTACATCAGCTTCACTTTTGCCTAAAAGCTCCTTTGGGATAGGCAGACGCTTGATTGAGCCATTTGGGGCAATCTCCATAATGCCAAGTAACACACCCCTTTTATGGTCAATCATTAGCGTTTGATTGGGCTTGAGATTAAGCTCAATGCGTTCAATAGTCTCAAAATCAAGAATCATATTATCTGCTAAAACATTAATGCTAAAGCCCATACACACCGCTAAAAATACACCCTTGACACTCGCACTTGTGATACGCATATTTGCCCCTTTAAGATGAAGTTTGTGATTAAGATTTTACTGCTAGAATTATATCTTAAGTTTTTTTTATTTTAAAGGAATTTTATGGAAAATACACAGCCTATTAGCACATTAAATGCCCCTCAAGCTATCGGTCCTTACTCTCAAGCCTATATCTATAATGGTGTAATCTACACTTCTGGGCAAATCGCCCTAACACCACAAGGCGAGTTTATAGACGGGGATATTACCGCTCAAAGCACACAAGTTTTAAACAATCTTAAAGCCATTTTAGAATCTGCAGGGAGCAGTCTGCAAAAGGTTATTAAGACAAGCGTTTTTTTAAGTGATATGGAGCATTTTAATGCGTTAAATGCGGTGTATGCGGAGTTTTTTGGCTCACATAAACCTGCTAGAAGCACCATTGCAGTTAAAACACTTCCCAAAAATGCCCTTGTAGAAATTGAGTGTATTGCCGTGCTTTAAGAGATTCTAGGATTTTGAAACGACACATATAAAGGAGACAAATAATGGAGGATTTGCGTAATATTACTCGTATTTTTACCGCACCGCTTGATTTTATTAACAAATATTTTAAAGCATTGCTTTTTTGTTTATCGTGCTATTTGTGATTGTTGTTGGCGGTGATGAGAGTGAGAATGATCCGCCAAATGTGGCAAAGCTTCATCTTACGATGCCAATTTATGAGAGTGAGAGTTTCGCACAGGCGGTGAAAAAAATCAAAGAAAATGAAAATATTAAAGGTGTGTTGCTTGTGATAGATTCACCGGGTGGGCTTGTTGGAGCGAGTATTGAAATTGCTGATATGATAAAGGATTTAGCTCAAAAAATGCCCGTGATTGCCTATGTGCAAGGCTCAATGGCGAGTGGAAGCTACTATGCAGGAATGTATGCAAATGAGATTTATGCTAATCGTGGAGCGTTAATAGGCTCTGTGGGCGTGATTTTTAGCGGGGTAAATATTGAAGAGCTTATGCAAAAAGTGGGTGTGAAAGAGCAGGGTATTAAGGCTGGGGCGTTCAAGGAAATAGGCACGATGACACGCAAATGGAGCGATGAAGAAAGGCAATTCCTTGAAAATCTTTTACAAGAGCAGTATGCTATGTTTTATAATGATGTCCTGCAAGCTAGAGGGGAGAAGCTAAAAAGCAAGGATTACCACGATTTTGCTGAAGGGAAAGTTTTTTCAGCAAATAAAGCCTTGGAGCTTGGACTGATTGACAAGGTAGAATCTATGCAGGGGGCAATGGAAGCGTTGCGGCAAAAAGTGGGGCTAGATAAGCTTATTTGGCTTGAAAAGGATAAATTTGAAACCTATATGGATAAGCTTTTTGATACTATGAATTCTAAGATTCTATCCCTTTCACTCCCATCGCTTAAGGCTAGTCTATGAAAGGACATCTCATTCAGGCTACTCAACAGCGTGATGAACGCGTGATACTCATTAGTGCACCGGATAAAAAAGGGCTTATTTATCATATCTCATCGGTGCTATATGAGCTTGGGTTAAATATTGAACGCAATGATGAGTATGTGGATAAGGAAAATGAGCGATTTTTTATGCGGACGCATACTTATGGTGAGGCTAACGATGAGATTTTACAAAAGAGATTAAAATCTATTCTGCCGCGTCAAAGCACACTTAAGATTCAAGATGTGGGTAAAAAAAAGATACTTATCCTTTGCACAAAAGAAAATCATTGTGTGGGGGACTTGCTCCTTAGGCACGATAGCGGGGAGCTAAATGCACAGATTGAGGCTATTATCAGCAATTATGATGTGCTAGAACCTTTGGCGATGAAGTTTGGGAGACCTTTTTTTCATATTTCTGCAGAGGGGTTAAGCCGCAAAGCACACGAAGATAAGCTTTTGGAGTGTATTTCTAGCTTTAATCATAGCTATATTGTGTTGGCAAAGTATATGCGGATTCTCACAAATGAATTTGTCTCGCATTTTGAAAATCGTATTATTAATATTCATCATAGCTTTTTACCTGCATTCATTGGGGCTAATCCCTACAAACAAGCACACCAAAGGGGTGTTAAGCTTATTGGTGCGACGGCACATTTTGTTAATGAGAATCTTGATGAAGGTCCTATTATTACCCAAGATGTGATACATATTAATCATAGCTATTCGTGGCAGGATATGCAAAAGGCGGGCAGGGATATTGAAAAGATTGTGCTTTCTCGTGCGTTAAATTTAGCACTAGAAGATAGAATCTTTGTGTATGGGAACAAAACGATTGTGTTTTAAGAATCTAGGTTAGGTAAAAATGGATTCAAAAACTACTTTGCTTGAGGTGCTGATTGATGGAAGTGCTAATTGATGTATGTATAGGTATTTTTTGTGCATTGCAGTGGCTGGTGTATCTCATCTTTGGCTTCAAAGCCCCACCACATACAAGCAAAACTTTTCAAAAACATTTTTACACACTCCGTCTAGCCTTACCATTGCGACTTTTGGTTATTTTTTTGTTGTATATTTTGCTGATTAAGCCTTTTGTGTAGAGATTAAAAAATGCCTAGGAAAACAACTCAAGCCCAAAAATCCAAAAAAGAGCAAGATTCTAGAAGTATCAAAGAGCTTTTTATTTTGCGTAAAAAGGCTTTGCTTTCACAGCATAAGGTGCGTAAAACAAGCAAAAAGAGCAAAAAGACATCTCTTTCTTGGCTAGATTCTATGCAAGATAGAATCTATAATGGATTTTCACAAACGAGTGTTTTTGTCTCGTGGAGTATCTCTTGGCTACTTTGTTTTGGGCTATGGGCGGTGCTATTGTATCTTGTGTGGCAGGAGCTTTTATGGTGGGGATTTGTATGAAGTGGGTTTTACATATTTTACGCCCTATGAATGTTTTCTAGTAATTTTTAAGCACTTTTAAGCTAGAATCCGCGGATTTATCCAAAGAATATGAAAAAGGATTCCTATGCCAAAACGCACCGATATTCACACGATTTTACTCATTGGTTCAGGTCCTATTGTGATAGGTCAGGCTTGTGAGTTTGACTATTCAGGCACACAGGCAGTAAAGACGCTAAAATCTCTTGGCTATCGTGTTGTGCTTATAAACTCAAATCCAGCGACTATTATGACAGATCCAGACTTTGCGGATCGCACTTATATTGAGCCGATTACTGAAGAGATTATTGCGGATATTATTAAAAGAGAGAGTGTTGATGCGATTTTGCCGACTATGGGCGGACAGACAGCCCTTAATGTGGCAATGAGTATGTATGAAAAGGGAATGCTTGAGGGCATAGAGTTTTTAGGTGCAAAGCCTAGTGCGATTAAAAAGGGTGAGGATAGACAGGCTTTTAAAGAAGCTATGCTAAAGATTGGTATGGACTTGCCAAAATCCCGCTATGCTTATACAGAAGAGGAAGCCCTAGAGGCAGCAAAAGAGATAGGATTCCCCCTCATTATTCGGGCTAGTTTTACCCTTGCAGGTGGGGGCAGTGGCGTGGCATATAATATTGATGAGTTTAAAGCGGTGGCAAAAAATGGCTTAGAAACAAGTCCGATTAATGAAATTTTAATTGAAGAGTCCCTGCTTGGCTGGAAAGAATATGAAATGGAGGTTATACGCGATAAGTTTGATAACTGCATCATCGTGTGTAGCATTGAAAATCTTGATCCTATGGGTGTGCATACAGGAGATTCTATCACCATTGCACCGGCTTTAACACTCACGGATAAAGAGTATCAAAGAATGCGTGATGCAAGTTTTAAAATCTTGCGAGAAATCGGCGTAGATACAGGCGGGAGCAATGTGCAGTTTGCTATAAATCCAAAAAATGGCAGAATGACTGTGATTGAGATGAATCCGCGTGTATCGCGTAGCTCCGCCCTAGCGAGTAAGGCGACAGGCTATCCTATCGCAAAAGTGGCTACAATGCTAGCAGTGGGCTTTAGCCTAGATGAGATAAAAAATGACATTACAGGCACACCGGCGAGTTTTGAGCCTAGCATTGATTATATTGTTACAAAAATTCCTAGATTCACATTTGAGAAATTCCCACAGGCAGATTCCACACTCACAACAAGTATGAAGTCTATTGGCGAAGTAATGGCGATTGGCGGAAGCTTTAAAGAGAGTTTGCAAAAGGCGTTGTGTAGCCTTGAGACAGGCATTTTTGGGTTAAATCAAATCTGCAATGACTTAGAGACTATCAAAAAAGAGATTAGACGACCAAATGCGAATAGACTGCTTTATATCGCTGAAGGCTTTGGGCTTGGAATGAGTATTGAAGAAATGCACGAGCTATGCAAGATTGATAAGTGGTTTTTACACGAGATAAAAGAGATTGTAGATTCTGAATCTAGTATTACTTCGCAGATTCTAAGCGATGAATCTCTTATGCGGCGGATAAAAAGCTATGGCTTTAGTGATAAGATGATAGCCCATTGGCTAAAGCATAATGATGGAATGGAGATAAGTGAGAGTGAAGTGTATCAGGCTAGAATTGGGCTTGGTGTGGAGTGTGTGTATAATGAGGTGGATACTTGTGCGGCGGAGTTTCCAAGTCTTACGCCCTATCTTTACTCAACAATAGGTAACTTTCAAGTTCTAGGTGGGCATTCAGTATTGAGCGATAAATCGGCGATTCTGCGTTCGCCAACTGCGGCACTTACCTCTAGTAAGCTTCTTGTTGGCTCACTTGAAAACGCTGATTTCTCATCTCAATCCTTAGAATGCCAAGATTCTAGCTTCTCCTTAGAATCTGTGGGCAACACCACAAATACTAGAATTGCGGATTCTGTAAGTTTAGAATGCCAAAACTCTCAAACAGATTCCACCCCTTGTCATTTTGAGCGTAGCGAAAAATCCACACACCTAGAGTTTAAAGATTCCACAAAACAAGATTCTAGCACTAGAGATTCTAAGGCGGAAGTATCTTTGAGTGATTTTAGTGGTTTTCAAACGAAAGGCGAATGGAGTTACCTAAAGGGTAATGACCGAGCCTTGAGTGTAGAATCCGTTAAAAGCACCAAAGAGACAACGCCTAAAAAGGTTATGATAATTGGCGGTGGTCCTAACCGCATCGGTCAAGGCATCGAGTTTGACTACTGCTGCGTTCATTCAAGCTTTGCCCTAAATGATTTAGGCATAAAAAGCATAATGTATAATTGCAATCCAGAGACCGTTAGCACAGATTATGACACAAGCGATGTGCTTTATTTTGAGCCAATTGATTTTGAACGCGTCCGGGCTGTGATTGAGAGAGAAAAGCCAGATGGCATAATCGTGCATTTTGGGGGACAAACGCCCTTAAAACTTGCAAATTCTCTAACAAAAATCAATGCTAAAATCATCGGCACAAGTGCAAAGGTCATTGACACCGCAGAAGATAGAGAGAAATTTGCGAGTTTTGTAAATAATCTAGGGCTAAAGCAGCCCCAAAATGGCATAGCCTATGAGAAAGAACAAGCATATAGTGTGGCTAATAAAATCGGCTTTCCGGTGCTTGTAAGACCGAGCTATGTGCTTGGCGGACGGGCTATGCGGATCGTGTATGATGATGATGAGCTAAAGCAGTATATGGACGAAGTGATTGCTGTGAGTGATAGCTCTCCGGTGCTTATTGATAAGTTTTTGGAATACGCCATTGAGCTTGATGTAGATTGCATTAGCGATGGGGAGAGTGTGTATATCGGCGGAATAATGGAGCATATTGAAGAGGCAGGGATTCACAGCGGGGATAGTGCGAGTTCCCTGCCGACAATAAATATTAGGGAATCTATGCTAAAAGAGATAGAGCAAAGCACTGCTAAAATCGCCTTGAAACTTGGCGTAGTGGGGCTTATGAATGTGCAGTATGCAATCTATAATAATGAGTTGTATTTGATTGAAGTAAATCCGCGTGCTAGTCGCACCGTGCCTTTTGTAAGCAAAGCTACTGGACTCCCTTTAGCAAAAATTGCCACAAGAGTTATGTGGAATCATAGTGTAAAAAAAGCAGAATCTAAAGATTCTATACTAGAAGAGGCATTGAGATTTTATGATAAATACAAAAAAGTTGATTTCACGCAAAGCCCCCTTAAGCCAAAAACCCTTCAGTATGTGTGCTTAAAAGAATCTGTTTTCCCTTTTACAAAGCTTAGTGGAGCGGAGCTCTCACTTGGACCAGAGATGAAAAGCACAGGTGAAGTTATGGGGATAGGCAGGAGCTTTGGGCTAAGCTTTGCTAAAAGTCAGCTTGCGTGTAAAAATGCCCTGCCTTTAAGTGGAGAAGTGTTTTTATCCCTTGCTAGTCTTGATAAGAAAGAGGGCGTGGCGTTAGCAAACGACTTTATAGAGCTTGGGTTTTCTATCTGTGCCACGGAAGGGACATATAAGATTCTATGTGAAAATGGCATTGAAGCAAGTCATATTTTGAAAGTAAGTGAGGGGCGACCAAATATCATAGATCGTATGATGAATAATCAAATTGCCCTTGCTATCAATACAAGCGATAATCTTTCAAACAAAGATGACACACATCTTATCCGCACACAAATTATCAAAAGCTCTATTCCGTATTTTACGACTTTGGCTGCGGCTCGTGTGGCGATTGAAGCCATTAGGGATATTAAAAAATATAATCTTTCTCAAGCCTTTTCTTTGCAGGAATATTTGGAAAGTTAAGCAGATTTGGCGAAGCTAGAATCTGCGTTGTCTTTTGAGATAAAATCGCGGATTCTGCATTTGCCAACCGCAACACTTACTTCTAGTAAGCTTCTTGTTGGTTCATTTGGTGCAGACGAAGTCAAGCTCGGCTAACGCAAAAACCACGATTTTATCTCAAAGATACTTCCACAGGGCGTTTTGGAGTTTTTAGAATCTAGAAACTATTGACTGGCCTTTTGGTAGGCAAAAATTGGGGCTTTGCTAAAAAAAGGTATTGTTTTTGCTTAAAGTGCCGATATAGATAAGGCAGAGTTGTTTCAAGGACGAAAAATATGCAAGGAACAGGACAATGAGAGTTACATTTGGCACGAAGTATAACCAAATGAATTATTATCAAGGCACGATGCAAAGCAAACTTATGGACATAAATACTAAGATTGCTTCGGGGCTTAAGATTCAGTATGGTTACCAAGATAGCAGTGTGTTTAATCAGAATCTCAAGCTTGAATATGAAAAAATCAATCTTGATCAAGGCATTGATGTGGGTAATGATGCCTATACTTCTACGCTTAATACCGATAAGGCTCTAGCCGAGCTTTCCCAAACCGCCGAACAGTTTAATACAAAGCTTATTCAAGCGGCAAATGATATTCACTCTCCTACTTCACGCGAGGCGATTGCTAGGGACTTAGAAAAGCTTAAAGATCATATGATAAATATCGCTAATACTTCTATTGGCGGGGAGTTTCTCTTTGCTGGGAGTAATGTCAAAATCCGCCCTTTTGAGCCTGATGGCACATATAAGGGTAATGATGAAACTTTGGAAGCGTTGGTAAGCAATAATAATCCTATACCTTATAATATTACGGGGCAGGAGCTGTTTTTTGGGCGAGATTCCGACCATCATAAGAGTATCACTACAAATATCCGCAAATTTAATCAAACAAAGCTGAACAACGACATTATGGATAGGATTAAACGCGGTGATATACCCGAAGAAGTGTATATTAAAGCCGGTGATACCTTGCGTGATTTGCTAGGCGATAATGATGATGACACAAGTAATAATGGCAAGGAGTATTTTTACTTACGCGGTGTGCGACCAGATGGCACGAGCTTTAAGAGTAAATTTGACTTTGATGTGGGCTATAAGAATCCAAATAACGCCACAAAGGTGCAGGACTTGCTAGATAAGATAGGCAAGGAGTTTGGGAATACGAGTAAAAATAAAGTCGTTGATGTGAGTTTGAACTTTTGGGGGCAGATTGAGATTAAGAATCTTCAGCCGGGCAATGCGAATTTGGATTTCAATCTTATATCAAGTGATATGGATGTTGAGAATCTTGATGATCTTCCAGCCCTTGGAGCTAGGGTTACGAGTTTTCAAAAAAGCCCATTTATGGGGGAATTTTCACAATCTCATCTTGAGGCGATAAAAGATAATTATGATCACAGAAATCTCACTTTCCCTTCAACCTTGCTGACTAAGGATAACTTCCCTGCTACGCTTAATACAAAGCTCAAAGATGTGCTAAGTGAAGATGTAAGCACACTTGTGATAGCAGGGACTCGTCCAAATCACGATGATGGCACAATTAATGAAGAGCCTATTGAAGCTTTAAGTGTGGCGGTGAGTGATGATTTAGAAGTGCAGGATTTACTTGCTATGATTAAAAAGCATTTTGGTGGCAAGGTTGAAGGCGAGATTATCCGTGGGGAGCTTGTGCTGCGTGATATGAATGTAACGCATAAAGATAGGGATATGATGAATCCACCATATAATGGTCCTAGTGGCTTTAGTCTTTCGCTCACAACGCTTAATGATATGGGGCTAGAGACAAAGGGTATAAGGCGGGACTATCGCACAGAGTATGATCAAGTCAGCTTTGATAATCAAGGCTCAAAGCTTATCTCTAATGTATCGCAGATTCTAGCAAATGGTATGGGGTATGCGAATGATGAGACAAAGCTTTCTGCCGTGGTTGGGGGAAGTTTAGATGGGCAGACCTATCATCTCGTGCTTGAAGACCATAATGGAATCCCTGTTAATGCGCGTATTGAGTTTAGCAATAAAGGGAGCTATCTTATCTTGTCTAATGCAGATTTTGACTTGAATGATCCAAAGTCCCAAGCGGAGTTTTCAATCCCACTTTATAATCCCCACGATGAGCCACCAGCAGTAACAATCAGCAAAGCTGATGATGTGTCCTATCGGCAACTACTTGATGCGATTAACATTGCCCTTAATTATAGCAATCAGCCTATGGAGTATTATCAAAACGCCCAAGCTCAAAAGGGTGTGCCAACGCAAGAAGGCAAAAATGCCTATGAATCACTTCTAGCCCAGACAAAAGGGCGTGTAAGTGCGTATTTGACACAAGATGGGCGTATTGAGATAAGTGATGAAATGCGTTCTGTATCGCGTATGAAATTTATGATGTATAATAATGCAAGTAATGATTTTAGTGAGCAGGGGATACGCAACTACCGCTCTTCTTTGACTTTTAATGCCAATAATGCACTCACTATTGATGAGCCCGATGTGAATTTTTTCAAATCCCTTGATGGTATCATTGAATCGGTTAGAGCAGGGGTGTATCGACCAGATGCGTTTGGGGACGAATATACAAGTGAAATGCGAAATAAGGGGATTCAAAATGCTATTGAACTTTTTGGGCATTTAAGCGATCATATAGAAAAGATGATAGCACTTAATGGTGCGCATAGCAGGAGTTTTGAGAATGTGATTAGACGCAATGAAGTCTTGCGTGTGCAAATAGAATCTATTAAGAGTGACACTATTGGCACTGATGTTGCAGAGACTTATAATCACTTCTCAAATCTCACAACAAACTACAATGCTGTGCTTGCTTCAACAAGCCGTATTAATCAAATGTCATTGGTGAATTATCTATGAATTGTATTCCTATACTCCGTTACACACATATCCGTGACATGCAGGATTCTCATAGTGTTTCATTAGCAGTTTTTGAAAAGCAGATTCAGTATTTACAGAAAAAATCTTACACTTTTTTAAGCCTTGATGATATGATAGCCATCAAACAAGGACAGATGGAGCTACCGCAAAAATGTGTGCTTCTTACATTTGATGGGGCGTGGAGGGATATTTACCAAAATGCCTATGAGATATTAAAACATCATTGGGTGAAAGCGGGGCTTTTTGTGGTAACAGAGTGGATAGATGAATCTTCAAAGCAGAAGCAAGAATACCAACCTATCCCACATAGTGAGTGTAAAAATACGCTTTTGCATAGCCCAAGAAGTGTGATGTGTAATTGGGAAGAGGTGCGTGAAATGCAAGATGTATTTAGTATCGGCTCTATGACGCATACTTATCAGTTTTCAAATGTCGTGTCTGTGTCGTGGCACGATGATTTTGAACTCTCAAAACGCTTGATTAAAGAACGGCTTGGTGTGGATACAAAACACCTAGCTTGGCCAGATGGAAACTATAATCAAGGTTTGCTCCGCACAGCTAAGAGTATGGGTTATGAAGCGTTTTACACAATGCAGGGTGGTTTAAATCAAGTAGGAGAGAGCAATGATGCACTTAAGCGTTTTGATGTGAAAGATAATCTTTTTTGGTTTAAAAAGGTGTTATTTGCTACTTCAAGCACAAGAAATTTTAGAATTGGGAAATTGTTATTATAAATTATGCTATAATTGAAGCTGATTTTAAGTATTGAGAGGAAAGGAAAATGAGAATCTTGGTCATTGAGGACGATTCGGCTTTATGCAAGAGTATTGAGGATATGTTAAATGGGCATAGCTACCAAACTGATATTGCGGAGAATCTAAAAGATGGGGAATACTTTATCAGTATTCGTAACTATGATTTGGTGCTATCGGATTGGGATTTACCAGATGGTTGCGGAGTTGATATTATCTCTCAAGTAAAAGAAAAATCCCCACGCACACCTGTTGTGATAATGTCTAGCAAGTCTTCTGTTGAAAATGAGCTTCACGCATTTAAAGAAGGAGCTGATGACTTTGTTTCTAAGCCTTTTAATGCTGAAGTTTTGCTTGTTAGGATTCAGGCTAGATTGCGATTTTGGGGTTCAAGTGTGATTGAAATTGAGGATTTAGTCATTAACCCAGATGAAGAGAAAATCACATACAAGGGGCAAGAGATTGAGGTTAAGGGCAAACCTTTTGAGGTGCTTACTCACCTTGCGCGTCATCGCGATCAAATTGTTTCAAAAGAACAACTGCTTGATGCGATTTGGGAAGAGCCAGAGCTTGTAACACCAAATGTCATTGAAGTGGCAATCAATCAGATTCGTCAAAAAATGGATAAACCTCTTAATATCGGCACGATTGAGACCGTTCGCCGCAGGGGCTATCGCTTTTGTTATCCTAAAAAGCCAAGCGAGAGCTAACTTCTTCAATCACTTTTAAGCACTTTAAGATATAATTCCACCGCTTCCTTGCAGACTTATGCAATAAGTTTGCAAGACAACGCTTCAGGGTGGGAACACAGCAGAGCATCTTGTAATTTTGTGTGCCATAAGCACCTGCAAGGGAGTTTTTGAGATTCATTTACTTCTTATTAACTTCATCTTTAAAAATATTTTGTAGAGTTTAGCCCTTGAGATTTAATGTTAAAAGGTTTTTGTTATGTGGATTACACGACAACTCACCCCAAATTTTAGGCAAGAATACACCATTGAAAGAAAGCTTGTAGATTCTCGTAGCACACATATCGTGGAGATTTTTAAGAGTGTTGATTTTGATGAAGTGGCGATGATTGATGAAAAGCATTTAATGCTTAAAAAATATCTCTATATAGAATCTGAGCTTCTCTCTCATATTCCACTTTGCGTTATCCAAAAGCCAAAAAATGTATTGCTTTTTGATAGTTTTAATCTTGAGATTGCTTATGAATGTTTGAAACACAATGTAAGCGTTGATTGTGTGCAAGGGGACAGAAAGAGCTTAGATTCACTGATGAGCTTTTTGCCCCATTTTCATCAGGTTATGCAGCATAAAGATTTTAGGCTTGTAGCTCAAGCAATGGACTTAGAGATTAAAAAGTATGATGTTATCATCGCAGATTCTATTTTGAATAAACATCAAATTGATGGCTTATCGCGTATGCTGACAAGTGAGGGGATTTTGATTATCCGTAATCATCATCCTTTGCTTGAAGAAAATCTATTTATTGAATCTCTCAAATATTGCGAAGATTTTTTTCAAATCATTATGCCTTTTTTCTCGCATATCAGCATTTTGAGCGATAAGAGTTATATTTTTGCTTCTAAAAGACTTCACCCTTGTGCTGATATGCTTTTACAAAAGATAGATCTTCTTCCGCAGTTGCAATATTATAATGCCAAGATTCACGAAAATGCCTTTGTGCTGCCAAACTTTTTATTTGATAAACTTAATGGTATTGCGCGTTTTTAGGGGGTAAAATGGGGGAACTGCGTTATGCTATTGCATTGACAGGATCTATTGGGAGTGGAAAAAGCACACTTGTGAGCTTTCTTTCATTGTATGGATATGAGAGTGTATGTGGGGATAGCATAGCTCACAAAGTGCTTGATGAGAATGCGGTGGAAGTGATTAAGGCATTTGGAGATTGTATTGTAGATGAGAATGGAAAGATTAATCGTAAAAAATTAGGAAAAATTATTTTTAGTTCATCTAAGGAGCGTGAAAAACTTCAAAATATTCTGCATCCGCTCATTCAAGCTGAGATTCTCTCAAAAGCGTGGCAGCTTGAGGAAAAGGGCGTGTGGTATTTTTTGGATATCCCACTTTTTTTTGAAGTTGGTGGCAAGGAGGCTTACCCTGTGGCACGCTCCCTTGTTGTTTATACGCCAAAAGACAAAGCCATTGCTAGAATCATAAAGCGTGATAATTTAAGCCTTGAAGATGCCACAGCACGACTAGAGGCACAGATTCCCATTGAGCAGAAATGTCGCTTGGCAGATGATATTATAGGTAATGATGGGGATTTGCGTTCCTTGCAACAACGGCTAGAATCTTATTTGCAATCTTTGCCATCATATAGGCGTTAGTATGCAGTTTGTTAAATATAGTAGCAGTGGTAATGACTTTTTGATTTTTCAAAGTTTTGAACGCGATAATGGGGGGCGTTCTAGCCTTGCAAAGCGTGTGTGTGAGCGACACAATGGCATTGGTGCTGATGGTATGGTTGTGCTTTTGCTGGGGCAGGATTCTAAAGATTCTAAAAAGTATGCGTATGAGTGGGAGTTTTATAACGCTGATGGTTCAAAGGCTAAAATGTGTGGCAATGCGAGCAGAAGTATCGGGCATTACGCATTTGTGGAGGGTATAGCTCCTAGGAAGCATAGCTTTTTAAGTCAGGCTGGGATTATAGGGATTATAATAGATGAGAGTGATGCCAACTTAGTGCAAAGTGATTTGGGTGCTTATAAGCTTGTGGAAGAACACATAGTAGAATCTAATCCTTATGGCGTTAAAGCGTGGGCTTTACTTGATAGCGGAGTGCCACACCTTGTGGGCTTTGTGAATGATAAAAAAATGCTGACATACTCAAAAGATGAGTTTTTGCAAACTTTGCGTGAAAAATATAATGCGAATGTGAATCTTGCCTACATTGATGAAAGTAGCGATAAAAGCAGGATTTTGTATATGACTTATGAAAGGGGAGTGGAGGACATTACCCAAGCGTGTGGGACGGGTGCAGCTGCGGTATTTGCTATGGCTTTAAGGCTAGGCTTGTGTGGGAAAAAGGCTTTGCTTATCCCACCAAGCAATGAGATTTTAGAGCTACAAATGACAGAAAATCAGCATATTTTATTTAAGGGCAAAGTCCAACGCATCGCCATTTGCGAGTGGCTTAATTCTATATAAAGGAGAGATGAGTGAAAAATACACATATTAAACAGCGGGGGGGGGGGGCATAACCTCAATGTAGAAAAAGATTTAAATGTAGCTAAGATACGGCAAGATAGCTTCTTTGATAAAGACAAATTTTCACAGGCTAGGATACGATTTAAAAACACCAAACTCAAAACTCTAGTA
>NZ_DS990392.1:310516-318639 GCF_000155475.1 Helicobacter cinaedi CCUG 18818 = ATCC BAA-847
TGGGTGATTATGGTGCAATGGATCACTTTATTTTACAAAAGTTAAGTTTTTCTAATCCTGATTTGAGGTTTCAAAAATATGTCTGTTTTATTCTTGCAGTATGTGTTTCTATAATCTTTTGTTTATTGATGACAAAATGGCTTAAACAGATATGAGGTATATTATTTGTTACACTTTTTGTTATGAGTAGTTATTATTTTATAGGCATAGCACACTCTTTACAAGATTATGCAAAATATTCTCATACGCAAAATATTCAAGATTCAAATGATATGCAGCCTTATGAAAAAGAGTTATTTTCCTACTCAAAGACAGAGAAAAATATCGTAGTTATGGTGCTTGATATGTTTAGTGGCTCACATATGTATCCACTCTTAGAGCAATTCCCAGAGTTTAAAACCAATCTTGATGGCTTTGTGCTATTTGATAACGCTATATCTACGACAAACTCTACTATCCATAGTATTGCTACACTTATCGGCGGGGAGCATTATGCTGTATATAATATGAATGCCAGAAAAGATAATCTTACTGATAGTATCACTGAAGCCTTTGGTGTTATAGGTGATACTTTTGTAAAGAACGGCTATGATGTGGGGTATTTTATGGCAGATCTTTCAACAAGATTTGACAAGGCAAAAACATATAACAACAACATAACGCTTATACAAAATGCTCATGCTTATGCGAACTATTATTATAATTCCAATCCACACATAAAAGAAAGAATGAGCAAGCAGATTTTGGCTAAAAAAGATGGAGCAAAGTTTTTGCTTCTTCATACTGTTTTATTTCGCTTTGCTCCGGAGCTGTTTTTTCGCTCTAGAATCTACAATGGTGGAGTGTGGCTATTAGGAGATGAAAATCTTTCAAATCAACAAGTAGCCCTAGAATTTGCATCATCATTTTATGCTTTTACGCATTTACATAACACAGAATCTAAAAAGCCAACTTTTAAATATCTCCACTCGTTGATGACACATTTGCCTTATACATTATCTTTTCAAAATGGTGAATGTGTGCCTTTTACACAGGATTCTATTTTTGATACATATCCGCATAAAGATATGATGAACTATGTTGTTAAAGAATATGAGAGAGCATATTTTCAGCATTATGATACAGAAGCTTGTGCTTTGAGCTATCTTAGTGATTTTGTGCAATGGCTCAAAGAAAAGGGAATCTATGACAACACACAGATTTTTGTAGTAAGCGATCATAGCGGATTTGATGATATTGGGATACCATATTCTGTAAGTCAAAAGGGGCATCGTCCTGTCTCATTATTTTTGTTTAAAGATTTTAATACAAGTGGAAAGTTAAAACTAGATTCCAGACTTATGGCAAACTATGATAGTCCAAGTATGTTTTGCGATAATCTGCCTAATGGGTGTCCTAATGTGCCAAAAAATATTCTTAGCAACTATCCTAAAAATAGAAATATTATTAGCACAATCCCTATTCATTGGGACATCTCTTTACACAAAAAGAATGAGTGGCTTATCAATCATTATTTTCAAGTTAAAGGCAATGTTTATGATAAAAGCAGTTGGCAAGACATCACAGAATCTGTCAAAAACGGTACATTTAAGATTGATGGGATAGAGCATTAAGAGAGATTGTGTTGGGCTGTGTAAGAGATTTTGGAAAGATCTAGAAACTAAAAGGAGCTAGAGACTAGGATTCAAAATCTCCCTAAAATACTCGCTGCTTTTATTCTTAGGAATCGTCTTTGTCGTGGGCAGGGCTAGGACTTCATAGTGCTTTGTGTATTCTAAATAATGAAGCGAGATTTTATCCCCCACACGCACTTCCTTGCTGCTTTTAGCCACATTACCATTAATCTTTACAACACCATTATCGCACATATCTTGGGCAATACTCCGCCTTTTCAAAATATTGACACTACTTAAAAATTTATCAACACGCATTTATCGCTTCCTTTGAATCTTAGAATGATTAATTTTATACATCTTTGATGGGCTAGATTCACTAAAGCCACGCCTATCACACACAATCACATCGCATACTTCATACGCCCATTGCTTATTAAAACTTTTTCCCGTGAGATTAGCCGAAGTGGAGCAAAGCATTTGAAAATCTCGCAAGAAGCGCGAATGAAGATCATCTTTTACCACTCGCACTGCCTTACCATTAGGGTAAATAAAGGTGCTATTTTTGGCTTTGCGGATAGTATTTTTATGCTTGTTTGGCGAACGCGCTAAGGTTTTTAAATGCTCTAAATTATAAGATTCTATAAGGAGGGCTTGGGATTTGGGGCGTGATTTGCGTAAGTTTAGAATCTGTGGATTCTTGCTTAATAATCCCGCTGTGGTGTCGCATTGTGCTAAAAATATAGAATCTTGCTCCATCATAAGCTCCATTGCAAACTTTTTAAAAATCTCAATTAAAAACTTAAAATCTTAGCATAAGATAAATAATCCCCTTGAGATGTGTGTTTTTAAAAATTGTGAATATTTTTTCTAAATTTTTGTATTTTTGGAATATCTATTGCTTGTTGTTTTGTGTGAATATCGCAGATTTTAATGGAAAGGATACAATATGTTAAGGTCTTTATGGTCGGGTGTTAGCGGTATGCAAGCACATCAAATCGCACTTGATGTGGAGAGTAACAACATTGCCAATGTGAATACCGTTGGTTTTAAATACTCAAGGGCGTCATTTGTGGATATGCTATCGCAAATTAAGCTGATTGCTACTTCACCTTACAAAAATGGGCTAGGAGGGCAGAATGACTTCTCAATCGGTTTGGGTGTTGGGATTGATGCGACAACAAAGGTTTTTTCACAAGGGAATACGCAAAATACCGATGTGAAAACTGATATTGCCATTGAGGGTGATGGATTTTTCATTATCTCGCCAGACCGAGGGACAACGCATAATTATACGCGTAATGGAGAGTTTCTCTTTGATGCTAATGGGAATCTTGTAACAACAGGTGGTTATGTCGTGCAAGGTTGGGTGCGTCCTCCGCTTGAAGCTGCTGAATCTGGCACAATGAGTGATTTTGACTTTTTTAGAGTGGATAACACAGGACCGGTGAGAAATATCCAAATTGACCCGGGTATGGTTATGCCAGCTCGTGCGACAAAGACTATTACTTTGAGAGCTAATCTTAATGCAGGGCGACATATTGATCAAATGCAAGAGATAGCGGCACTAGATTCTACTGCTAGGACGGCAGCTGATGGGATTGCACCGGTGTATGATTCCCGTGGTGTGCTTATGCAAGTGGGCGAGGATATGGGTGTTTTGTTTAATGATGATGGTGATGCGTTTGCATTGAATGAAAATCAGGGCATTTGGATGAGCTACAAAACTGCTGTGATTAAGCACGACACAGTGGCAACTGATGAAGTTAGCACAATAGGCATTAATGGTGAAAAAGTAAGCTTTTCTAATAATTCTGCAATAACAGGTGTTAGCTCCATTGTGGCGGCACAAAATGCGATTAACTCATTGCGAGATAAGACAGGTGTAAGTGCCTATGTAGATGCGGGGCAGTTAAGGATTGAAAATCGCAATCAAATGGACGGCGGAGAGAAAGTTAAAAATATCCGCATTACCGCCGATGGCACAGGTGTATTCCAAAACTTTGTAAAGGGTGAAGAGGATATTACTGCCTTTAGATACCGCTATACAAAATCCGAGGATGCAGATTCTACAACGGGGCAGTTTAGGACGACAGAGGATTTGAGAGCACTCATTCAATATGATGCAAATATGATTAAGAATCCTGAAAAAAACTACCAAGAAAGCACCGCTTCCGTGGCTGTAACACTTAATCGCTGGGGTATGTTCGAGATTACAAATGGCGATGATGCTGATGATGAGCAACGCAACTTAAGCCTTTATGTAACAAGCCATTTTTCAGATAATGTAACAAACAATGTCCTTTTCAAAGAAACATTTAAGGCATTAAATACCGCTTCGCTCATTGAGGGTGGTGCGGCTGTTAATACAGGCAAGATTAATAAGGCTACACACGCTACAAGCGTGGATATTGTGGATAGTTTGGGAAGTAAGCATAATATCCGCTTTGAGTTTTGGAAGACAGGCGATGCGGTGTGGAGTTTTAGAGCTGTGGTGCCTGAACCTGCGCAATTTGTCGGTGGCTCCGCGACTAAACCTAATGTCTTTGAGGGTGGGAGAGCGACATTTAATAGCGATGGCTCACTCTCTGGTATGAATCCGCCGGTATTGCAGTTTGACCCCAAAAATGGAAGTAAAGGACCTCAAAGACTTGAGTTAAAATTTGGTGCGAATGAGAGTTTTGGGGGCTTAACAAGCGTAGATAAAATCTCTGAAACTTATGCGATTAATCAAAATGGCTATCAAGCTGGGGATTTGATGGATATCCGTTTTGACTCAAATGGCTCGTTGCTTGGGGCGTTTAGTAATGGACGCTCAATTGCCCTAGCTCAAGTAGCATTGGCAAACTTTGCTAACAATACCGGTTTGCAAGCTGAAGGTGGGAATGTATTCTCACAGACAGGAAATAGCGGTGAGCCGATGATTGGTGCGGCAAACACAGGGCGAAGGGGCGGTGTGAGTGGAAGTAAGCTAGAGATGAGTAATGTGGATTTGAGCCGAAGCTTAACGCAACTTATTGTTGTGCAGAGAGGATTCCAAGCTAACTCAAAGGCGGTTACGACTTCAGATCAGATTCTTAACACGCTTTTAAATCTTAAGCAATAATTTGATGACATAGATTCTATACTTAAAGCGTAGAATCTAGCTTGTTATTTACACGCATTAAAAGGCTTAGAGCCGATAATCCCTCTCCATATCGCACTTAAAGAAAGTGTGAAAAGTAAAATCTTAAAAACCATTTCACTTTGTTTGTGCATAGAATCAAATTCAGCAGTGCCAAAGCTCCCTAGAGCTTGAGATTCCATTATATAAGGCGTGTAGTAAAGTGTAAAAAGAAAGATAAGAATGACATTTATCCCGCCAAGCAAAAGCCACAACTGCCGCTGTGTGCTACAAGCAAAAAGTCTAGCGGCAAAAAATGTAGTAAGCTCGTAGATGATAATGACAATAGCTAGAATATTGAAATACACATTGCATTTTTCAAAAATTTTTCCCATAAGTAAGCCACTATCGCTGATTGAAAGCTGTGGTAAAAAGCTAGAAGCACCAAAAATTGTCGCTGCCGCAAACGCACAGGCAATAATACACCCAACGCCAATGCCAAGCATTAGCCCATAGATAGAATCAAGAATGCGAAAAGTTTTGTAAAGTTTCATTTGTTCTCCTTTAATGATTTTCATTATTATAAATAAAGAATCTAAATTTAAAATATCATAGGTTTTTTGCGGTAATTTTGTTATATTGCGGGGGGGGGGCATTTTATGTTTTTCCATTTTATGCTTTTCTAAGTATTTTGAGTTTAGAATCCTAGTCCTTTTTTGTTTTTTAAGCTTTCAAGGTTTTGGGACTTTGTCATTTTGAGATTTCAAGATTCTAAAATCTTCTAAGCATTTTGAGTTTTGCTATTTTTTAATTTTTTACAAGGACAATTCGCGTGAAAAACCTATTCTCATTTTTCATTCTGCTATGCCTATCACCTAGCATAGCATTTGCCTATCTTGATCCGGGCAGTGGTTCATTACTACTCTCTTCAATCGTAGCACTCTTTGCTTCAGCCTTGTTTTTTATTAAAAATTTATTTTATAAAATCATCTCTTTTGGCACATACAATCCCTTAACTTCAGCCACATCAACTACGGGGGGGGGGGCAATCTCATAAGAATCTAGTTTTTTATGCTGAAGGTCATCAATACTATGGCACTTTTAAGCCTATTTTAGATGCACTAGATTCTCTAAAACACCCCTACACTTATTACACTTCCTCACAAAACGACCCAGCCCTTAAGCGATTAGATTCTAACAATAGATTAGATTCTAGCAGGGGCTTAGAATCTAGTCCTTCAAAAAATG
The DNA here is from genome assembly GCF_000155475.1 of Helicobacter cinaedi CCUG 18818 = ATCC BAA-847. GTDB lineage: Bacteria > Campylobacterota > Campylobacteria > Campylobacterales > Helicobacteraceae > Helicobacter_C > Helicobacter_C cinaedi. Next base: position 316,481 of record NZ_DS990392.1, read on the forward strand.
GCGAGTTTATCTACATTGGTGAAGGCAACAAGGCTTATAATCTTTTAAATAGACTTCGTGCTGATATTTTGGTACTTACCACTCCCGGACTTGATGTCTTACATATTAAACGCAATCGCGGTGTGGCTCATTACTGTCATATCGTGCATTCGCTTTCCCCTATGACTTATCGTGTGTTTGGAGTGGATTATTTTGATTCTGTATTAGTAGCAAATGGAGTGCAGGAGGACTTTATCCGTGATATAGAATCTGCACATAATGTCAAAAGAAAGCATATTGCTATTACAGGTTCTACCTACCTTGATGAATTATCTTTACAGGCAAATGCTTTAGAATCTACAACAAATTGTCATACTGAGCCTAGCGAAGTATCTAACATAGAATCTAAAAAAGATATTTCGTGCTTACACACTCGCACGAGCGAAGCTCTTGTTGCAGCTTGCAAATATGACAAGAAACTAGAATCTACAAATAGCACAAAAACTATACTTGTTTCACCCTCTTGGGGCAAGGAAACCCTGCTCAATAAATATGGTTTAGACTTACTTCTGCCTTTAGTCAAAAGCCCGTATCACATCATTATCCGCCCTCATCCACAAAGCTATATCTCACCTAGTGAGAAGGCAAATATACAACACTTACAAGAAGCGTTAAAAGATTATAGCAATGTAGAATGGGATAAAGACACGCCTAATATTTACGCATTTGCAAGGGCGGATATGATGATTTCTGATTTTTCAAGTGTGATATTTGACTTTGTGTGTTTGCAGGGTAAGCCTGCACTAACTATTGATAATGATATGGATTTAAGCGGTTATGATATGGCAGATATAGAGCGAGATTCTATTTGGACATTTAAAGCACTTGATAGAATAGGCAAAAGGATTTCGCAAAAACATTTTTCACAAATACAAGAGATTTGTGAAGAGATTTTTAACTCTTGTGATTTAAAAGACACGCAGCAAAGTGGCTTAAACACAAACACAGCACATACACACAATTCACACAAGAATACACAGCTTCACTTGCAAGAGACAAAAGAGCTTTTATGGCAGCACCCACACAATGCAGGAATGCAATCAGCAAGGGAACTTCTAAAGATTGAGCGAGAGATTGTTGAAACTAGACTAAAACCACAAATCGCCCTTGTAGCAAGGCTAAGGGAGCTAGATACTATGCTAGAAAAAGGACTAGAGAAAGGGAAGCTATGCTAGAGATTTTATATTATATTTTTATATTTCCAGTAGAACAGGTGCTTGAGTGGGCTTTATTTACACTTTTTAAGGCAACTAAGAATTATGGCGTAAGCATTATTTTACTCTCTCTTATAATGCAGCTTTTTATGCTAAAACTCACTTTTTACTTTGATAAAAAGGCGGCTTCCTTTGGAGCGCTAAAAGCACAATGTGATAGTAAGATTAAAGAGTTTAAAAGAGTATTTAAAGGTGCAGAACTGCAAAGCTATATCCGCACACTCTATAAGCAAAAGCATTTTCACCCCATTTTTGCCTTATTTGGCTTAGGGGGATTAGCATTACAAATTCCATTTTTTATTGCAATGATTCATTTAGTAGAGAATGCGGAATATCTACAAAGTGTCCGCTTTCTATGGATAGATGATTTAAGCAAACCAGATTCTATTATGTTATTTGGTTTAAGTATTCATATCTTGCCTTTACTGATGACAGCTTTTACTTTAATCAATGTCTTTTATAGCTCAAAAGAGCTAGATGCAAGAGTGCAAGGGAGTTTGATTGCTTTATTGTTTTTGGTGCTACTTTATAGTATGCCTAGTGCATTGGTGTTATATTGGACTTGTAATATGTTTTTTTCTTTGTTAAAAGAGATATTTAAACACAAAAAACATTCATCTTTGAGCAATCATTCGCAAGATTGTGTGTCTTTGGAGGCAGTCATTACCACTAAGGTAACTCCTGCCCCCAAATCCACACAAAACTCACAAAGCAATACTGCAATTACTAGAATGCGTGAAAGTGCGGATAGGGTTGGCGTAGAATGCCGAGATTCTAACGATTTAAATCTTAGTCAAGATGCTAGAATTGCGGAATCTCGAATGGAATCTAAAATTACATCATCTAAACAAAACTCTAAAAATACAGAATCCAAAACATCAAAAAGCAAGCTTCAAGTTCTATTTT
>NZ_DS990392.1:318958-364128 GCF_000155475.1 Helicobacter cinaedi CCUG 18818 = ATCC BAA-847
ATTATAATGTTGTAACGGGTGAGAGTTATAGCCAACTTGATAATTTTGTATTTAAAAATCCGCACAATCTTTCCGCACCTCTTGCTAAGTATGTTGATTTGTTGGTTGGGATTCTCGCCTGTGTTATGATATTGATATGTTTGAGAAAGCAAAGTCTCTTTAAAAATACGCTTATGTGTCTTTTGATTGCTTTTGGTGCAGTTAGCACTCTTAATGCTGCTCATATCGCTACACAGAAGATGGATTTATCATATCGCAATATACCTATCTCGCAAGAAGCAGATTCTCATTTACGAGATCTTTTACCACCTTTTCATCACGATTTAACCAGTTTTAGTAAAGACAAAGAAAATGTTCTTATATTGCTTTTTGATGCCTTTACAGGCTCACATTTGCAGATTATTTTTGAACAATTCCCAGAATTAAAGCAAGAGTTTCAGGGATTTACTTATTATCCAAATACGCTTTCTCTTGATGGAGATACAATTAGGACGGCACATACTATTTTGACTGGACATAATCTATCAGCATTCGCTAATCGCAATTTGAGTATGCAGACATATACGGATAACATTACAGATTCTTTATTAGCGACATATCAAACTTTTAGAAAGTATGGTTTTAAGGTGGATAGTTTTGCTATGCCCCATATTAACAGCTCCCATACGCAAGAAAATATTGATATTTATGATGGATGGGATAATTATTTTGCAGCGTATTCTAAAATGATGGATTTTGATTCCACATTACAAAACCTTAAAAAACATAATCAGCCTGTTGGTGAAATGGCTTCTATGGGACTTTTTTATTTCGCTCCTTATATTTTTCGCGCTAGGATTTATAAGGATTTTGAGTTTGGCAATTATTCGTGGATTTTTGGCAAGAAACAGCAGATAGGTAGTTTTATTAATGGTGTCAAACACACTTCGGCATTGCCACTTATTGTAAGAAATTTAAATGTGGACTCTACTTCTAAGACTTTCAAGTATATACATACAATGCACACACATTATCCATTTGCACTTAATAAAGATTGTATGCCAGAAATGGATACGCAAAGTCAGCTTCCACAACAATATAGGGCATTTTTTTTAAATATTCACCATTATGACAATGAGGTTTGTGCAATGAAAGAGACAAAAATTTTACTTGATTTTTTAAAAGACAATGGTATTTATGATAACACAATGATAGTGCTTGTAAGTGATCACAGCTATAATGATTTGCCTACGCACAATATGCCAAATCAAGCATCGTTTGGCAACAACCCCAATCCCCTTTTAATGATAAAAAAATTGAAAAGTAATGGTGATTTAAAAACCGATATGCGTTTAATGAGTAATGCTGATGTGTATGGGATTTTATGCGATGAAGTAATGGGTGGGGGAGGGTGTAATGTGTCTAATATTCTCAAAAACTATCCACAAGAGAGACAGATCATTCATACAAGAAATATTCATTGGACTTCCGAGGCACAAAGAGCGGACCACTTGATGTTTGAAAAAATATGGCTCATTAAAGATTCTGTGCTTGATCCTAAAAATTTCACAGACATTACAGAATCTGTCAAAAACGGCACTTTTAAGATTGATGGGATAGAGCATTAAATAGCAAGATAGTAGTAAAAATATAAAGGATAAGCTGTGGACAAAACATATTGGCGTGAATTTTATAGTAGGTACAAAATCGGTGTAGAACCATCACTTTTTGCAAAACTTGTGTATAAAAACTATTTGTTAGAATCCATAAATTGCGATACTAACAAATACGCAGAATCTAACGCTCCATCACTCCTTGAGCTAGGTTGTGGTAATGGGCGAGATAGTCTCTATTTTGCAAATAATGGTATAGATACAACCGCCATAGATCAAGTGCAAGAGGAAGTAGAGTTTTTGAATGGTTATGCAAAAACATTGCAAGATTCTAAACAAAGCCCACAAACTAAAAATATCCCACGCTTTCTATGTGGCGATTTCACACAGCTAGATTCCTTTAGTTTTCAACGACAATTTGATTGTATCTACTCTCGTTTTACCCTGCATTCTGTCAGCAAAGCTCAACAAGATAAAACCTTGGCAGATTGCCTTAAATATTGTAAAGATGGCGGAATCTTGAGCGTTGAAGTGAGAGGCGAGAAAAATAGCCTTTGTGGCAAGGGTAAGGCGGTAGAGAATGAGACAAACGCATTTATTTATGATAATCACTACCGCAGATTCTTAAACTTCACTCAAACATTGCAAGAGATTAAATCTTTGCGTTTTAGCTCAAATAATGCGACACAAGGGGTATTCAATAAAAAAACAGATAACACAAGCAATACCCAAGCAGATACCCGTATAATAACTACGGGGGGGGGGTATAATGCTCTCACTTACCGCTTTAAAATTCTCTATGCAAAAGAAGATAATGGCTTTGCACCATTTAATAGTGAAGATGACTACTTTATCCGCATTATCGCAAGAAAGGAGCATTGCGAGTCTTAAGGCAATTCTCACATTACATCGTAAGCTAACCTCCAAACTAAGCCTTGAATCTAGCCATAGCTTCACGAATAACTCCCTATTTACACTATCCACAAAGCCTAGCAGGATTGCCTTATGATTATTTGGATTATGGGCTTAAATGGTGCTGGGAAAAGCAGCGTAGCACAAGAGCTAAGTAAGATTCTAGACAAAAGAGAGATTGAAAATATTATCCTTGATGGGAATCATCTGCGTGAGATTTTTGAGCAAAATGGCTATGATAGGGCTTCTCGTATCGCCCTTGGTATCCGCTATGCCGAGCTTGCCAAGAGTCTCTCTTCACAATCTAGCAAGGCTGTGATTATCGCAGCAAATGGTATGTTAGAAGAGGTGTGTGCGTATAATCGTCTGCATTTGAGTGAGTATTATGAGATATTCCTTGATGTGCCAAAATCCGTGCTTGAAAAGCGAGATTCTGCGGGGATTTATAGCAAGTTTAAATCTGGGCTCGTGCGGAATGTCGGCGGACTTGACTTAGAAGTGGATATTCCACAAGCACATTTACATATCTCCTATGATAGTGCTTTGACACCTTATGACATAGCCTTGAGAATTGATAGCTTTTTGCGTGAAAGCAAAGCCCAAAACTCTACACAACGCCACACACAAAGCGTAGAAAATAATATTTTAGACACAAAAGCTAAAACACTACAAAATCTCCATTCAAAGCTTCAATACGCTAAGATTCTGCCTTTATGGATTCTAAGCAAAAAGGATTTTTTAGAATCTAGTGCATTCAATCATCTTTTACAAGAGCTAGATTCTACACCTTTTACTTCCTTTATCGTGCGTTCATCAGCAAAGAGTGAAGATGGCTTTTCTCACTCAAATGCCGGGGCCTATGCGAGTTTTCTACATATCAAAAAAGATGAGCTAAAAGAGCATATTTTTGAAGTTTTTGCTTCATATCACAAAGAGATTGATGATAAAAACAAGGCATTTTCAAGTGTAGCAAATGATGAAGTGGTGCTTATTCAGCCTATGGCAGAGGGTATTATCTGCTCTGGTGTGGCTTTTAATAGGCAGCCAAAGTCAAATGCTCCTTATTATGTCATAGAATATTCTTTAGAATCTACCCACGCTATCACAAGTGGAGAGGCTAACACGCAGACTTTTTATATCGCTCATTGCACTAAAAAGATTAACAATGCGCATTTACAAAAGATTGTAAGGCTTTTGCGTGAGCTAGAATCGCTCATTCCGCATACGCCACTTGATGTGGAGTTTGGTATCACAGACAAGGAAATCTATTGCTTTCAAGTCCGCCCCCTGCTTGTAAAAACGCACAAGCAATACCCATCGCATAGCATACAACTCACTTTACTTAAAAACAAGATTCACTCTATCCTAAAGCCCCACCCCTCACTGCAAGGCACAAAAGGCATACTTGGGATTATGCCTGATTGGAATCCTGCTGAGATTATCGGGCTGCACCCACACCCCCTAGCCCTTTCTTTGTATGCTAATCTCATTACAGATTCTGTATATGCGACACAAAGGGCGGAGTATGGCTATAAAGATGTGAGTGCCAATCCGCTGATTTATAATCTACACGGCAAACCTTATGTTGATGTGAGGGCAAGTTTTAATTCATTTTTGCCGCGGCATTTGAGAGATGATATAAGTCAAATGCTTGTTAATTTTTACTTGCATCGATTAAGGGAGAATCCGCATTGGCACGATAAGGTAGAGTTTGAGATTCTCTTTGATAGCTATTATTTTGATACACCAAGAAGGATAGAGATTTTAAGCGAATATGGCTTTGGAGCAAAGCAAATAAATGAGATAACAAAAGAGCTAAAAGCCCTAACAAACAACATTATCGCAAATAAAATCTACACCACGGATATACAAAAGCTAGAGATTTTAAGTCATAAACGAGAGCAGATTCTAAGCTTTGAAAGCTCTCTACTTGAGAAAATCTATTGGCTTTTGCAAGATTGTAGAAACTATGGTACAAAGCCTTTTGTGGGATTGGCACGCATTGGCTTTATGGCAATGGGCTTTTTGAATGCATTAGTGAAAGAACAGATTCTAGACGAATGGCAAAAGCAAAATTTTATTCAATCTTTAGAGTGTATAACCTCTCACTTTGCCACCGATTTGCATCATCTCTCAAAAAATGACTTTTTGCGTAAATATGGGCATTTGCGTCCGGGGACTTATGATATTTTATCGCCACGATATGATGAAGGCTTTGATTTTTATTTTAAGCACAAAACCCCGCTAAACTTACATAAAGAAAGCTTCAATCTAAGCTTAGAGCAGATTAAAGCCATTGATAGCCTTTTAAAAGAGCATAGCATACAAACTGATGTGCTAGGCTTTTTTGACTTTATCGCCACAGGCATTATATACAGAGAGCAGTCTAAGTTTGAATTTAGCAAGAATCTAAGCACGGCTTTAAGCCTTATAGCAAAGCTTGGAGCGGAGTTTGGACTAAGCAGTGAAGATATGAGCTATTGCGATGTGGATATTTTCTTTAAAGCCTATCGCACTTCTAATAATTTGGAGCGTTTGATTTTAGAATCCATTGAATATGGCAAAAGCTCCTATGAGCTGCAACAAGCCATTATCCTGCCTCCACTTATCACAGATGAATCTCAAGCAGAATACTTTAGCATTGCTGAATCTATGCCAAATTTCATCACACAAAAACGCATAAAAGGGCAGGTGCTTCACTTAAAAGATGAGATAAAGGCGGATTTAACTCAAAAAATTGTGTGTATTTCAAGGGCGGATCCGGGTTTTGATTGGATTTTTTCACACGATATTAAGGGGCTTATTACGGAGTTTGGCGGGGCAAATTCACATATGGCAATACGAGCAAATGAGCTTGGGATTCCAGCCGTGATTGGCTGTGGGGAGAAGTTTGCGACATTTGCAGCAGCAGGGGCGGTAGAAATTGATTGTGCGAATTCTAAGGTGGTTGTGCTATGACTGCTTTGATAACCCAAAGAATCTGCCACCACAAGCCCTATAATGAGCTATGGGAATGCTTAGATGTAGCCTTGTATGAGTATTTGCTAAAGTGTGATTGCAGGGGCTTTGGTGTGTCTTTTAGTCAAAAAGATTATATTGCTGAAATATTTAAAGATAAAGAAGTGCTTGTGCTAAGTGGGGGCAATGACATTGGGCAGTATCCCAAGCGAGATGAATTTGAGTTTATGCTACTTGAGTATGCGTTACAACATAATAAAAAGATTCTAGCAATATGCCGTGGTATGCAGATTGTAGCGACATATTTTGGATTAAAACTTCACAAAAGCACACACGCCGTTAAAGAATACCACGCCCTAAGCGGCACACTTACACATAGTGTGCATAGCTATCATAATTTTTGTATCAAGGAAGTGCCAAGTGGATTTGAGAATCTAGCTTATGTTGAGAGTGAGATAGAGGCGATGAAAAGTAGGCAGATTCTAGCGTTAATGTGGCATCCAGAGCGAGAGAGACAAGATTCTACTATACAAGCAGATAGGGCTTTAATCTCTCAATTTTTACAAACTTAAGGGGCAAAAATGTATCCATATATCACAGAAAATAACCTAAACCTACCACAAAGCTACAATTACACCGCCTTTGGTGGCGTGGCATTTTTACAAGAGTATCTTTCTACACGCAGGGCTTTATTTACATTTTTATGCGAACCAGCCCAAAATCAAGGTAAAAATATGGAGCAAAGAGAGCTAGAATCTGTCAATGACTATATTTTAGAATCTTGTAAAAACGAGAAAATACTAAAGCTTGTGATTAAAACTTTTGAGATTAATAAAAGGCTGTATATATCTTATGATAAAGGGGTTTCTAGATTTTCTAACGAAGAGATTTTAAAGCCAGATAAGATGAGTTCATATACGCATATTGATAATTATTTATGCTTTGCTAAAGCCTTATGTGCGTTTTTTGCTCAAACACATAATCTTTTGTATCTTAATACTTTGCTAAAACTTAACGATACGCTTTTATCACTTATTTATAATCCTGCTATGGATTTGGCAGTGTTAGATTCTAGCGGGGGGGGGGGGTATAATGCCTTACCTAGCCAAAAGCGTGAAATGTGAAATAGAAGGTGTGAAAATGATAGCACAAAAAGCAGGGTTTCAACCTTGCGTGGATTTTATAGAATCTGCGAGTGTTGATAGGCAGATTCTAGCACACAATGATTTGCAAATAGAGTTACAAGCAGAGCTGCAACAGCTTAAATCCTTGATAGATTCTATCAAAGACTATGAGTATAAGGACACTCCGCTTGATTTTGGCTCTATAAATGCTCCTGCAAAGTGTGTAGAGCTAGAATCTAGCCTTGCTATGATATATGCCCTAAGCTCTCGTTCAAATATCTACTTTCAAGCGATGTTGCAATGTGGTATCGTCCCAAGCCATATTGTGATTTTAGGCAATGCCCTTGAAGCAGGGCAAGTCATTTTACAGATTCAAGACTTAGGCATTAGCACACATTGCATTGATACACAGGATATTAATGATGAAGCGGTGTTTAGTTGTGTGGAAAGTTTGCCACAAAAATATGTGATTTATTCAGGCTATGGCGGGGGGATTTTAGAATCTAAATATTTTCATATTCCAAAGCATTTTATCCATATCCACGCTGGGAAGCTCCCGCAGTATAAAGGCTCAACGACTTGCTATTACTCACTTTTAGAAGAGGGGGAGATTTGCTCAACTGCTATGTTTTTAAACGATGGGCTTGATTGTGGCGATATGCTAGGCTTTTTTAGCCTTAGCTCAAAGCAATTATGCGAGTTTGCTAACACGGATATTGATACTACCCTTGAGCCTTATATCCGCTCTCAAGCTCTTGTAAAAGTGCTTTTAGAATACAAGCAAAATGGGGCTTTTAGCCTAACTTCGCAAAATCGCAAAGAGGGCGAGACATATTATAGAATCCACCCGACTTTGAAGCACCTTGCGTTGTTTTCTTGTTTTGGTAATTGGGACATATCAGCAAATGGAGGCACACAATGAAAGCTCTTATCTTAGCAGCAGGACGCGGTAGTCGTATGCAGGAATTGACACAAGAGAAGCCCAAATGTTTGGTTGAACTTCACAAAAAGCCGCTTTTGCTCTACCAAATTGAAGCGTTAAAAAACGCTGGGATAGATGATATAGGCATTGTTGTGGGCTATGCTAGGGAATGCTTAGAATCTTATATAAAGCACTTTAATCTACACAGCATTATCAATCCGCAATGGGCAGATTCTAATATGATTTACTCCCTGTATTGTGCAAAAGAGTGGCTAATGGATAGCGATAGGGTGGTGGTGAGTTATAGCGATATTTTTTATAGCGTTGCTGCGATAGATTCTCTGCTTAAAAGCAAAGATGATATAGGAATCTTATATAGCACACAATGGCGTAAGCTGTGGGAATTGCGTTTTGATGAGCCACTGCTTGATGCGGAGAGCTTTAAGCAAAGCGATGGAGTCTTGCGAGAGATTGGCTTAAAAGCACAGAATCTAGATGAGATACAAGGGCAGTATATGGGATTACTATCTTTTAGCCTTCAAGGCTTACGCACCCTTTTTTCTTTAAGTGAAAATCTCCCAAAAACAACGGATAGCACCACGCTTTTAAATACCCTGCTTAAAAATGGGCAGAAGATAGCCTGTATGCATTATAGTGGCATTTGGGGCGAATGTGATAATAAAGATGATTTGAATCTTTATAAATCACTTTTCACTCCAAGTGATTTAGAAACTCTCACTCAAAAACCCACTTTAAAAGGATAAGTATGCGAAAAAATACATTTACCCCCCCCCCCCCCCGTTAGTCAGCCTAATCAAAATGCTTTAATAGTCTATGTCGCTATGGCGGCAGATTTAATCCACCCCGGACACATTAATATCCTAAAAATCGCAAGAGAGTTAGCCGATAGCTTAGAATCTAGTGAGGGCAGAAGGGGCGAAGTCGTGCTAGGACTTTTGACCGATAAGGCAATAGCCTCTTATAAACGACTACCTTATATGAACTATGCCCAACGCTATGAAGTCATTAGCCATTTAAAAGAGATTGATAGAGTTATCCCGCAAGATACATTGAGTTATGAGGGCAATATCCGCTCCTTAAAGCCTCGCTTCGTAATCCACGGCGATGATTGGAAAAGCGGCACACAGAGTAAAACGCGTCAAAATGTCATTGATACCCTGCAGGAGCTAAATTGCGGTGAGCTTATAGAGCCTAGCTACACAGAGGGCATAAGCTCCACACAGCTAAACCTTGATGCAAGGGCGATTGGCATCAGCACAAATGCTAGACTTTCGCTCTTACGCCGACTTGTGAATGCAAAAACTCCACTTAGAATCTGTGAAACCCACTCCGCTATATCCGCCCTTATCGCACAAAATGCTTGTGTAGAATCTAGCGGCAAAAAGCTAGAGTTTGATGGCTTTTGGAGTTCTAGCCTTACAGATAGCACAAGCAGGGGTAAGCCAGATATTGAAGCCGTAGAGCTAACAAGCCGCTTAAACACCATTAATGAAATCTTTGAAGTAACCTCAAAGCCCTTGATTTATGATGCTGACACAGGTGGCAAGATAGAGCATTTTGTCTTTTCTGTGAGAAGTTTGGAGCGAACGGGAGTATCTGCTGTCATCATTGAAGACAAAACGGGCTTAAAGAAAAATTCACTTTTGGGTAATGATGTAGAGCAAACCCAAGAAGACATTGAAGTCTTTTGCGACAAGATTAGAGCAGGGAAAAACGCACGGATTACACAGGATTTTATGATTATCGCGCGTATTGAATCTTTGATACTAGACAAAGGGCAAGAAGATGCACTAAAAAGGGCTTTTGCCTATATTAACGCTGGGGCAGATGGTATAATGATACATTCACGCCAAAAAAGCCCTGATGAAGTGTTAGCTTTTCTCAAAACCTTTAGAGAGAAAGATTCTAAAACGCCTGTGGTAGTCGTGCCTACAAGCTTTAATGAAATCACTGCAAAAGAGCTAGGGGAAGCAGGGGCAAATATTATCATTTATGCAAACCACTTGCTTAGGGCTTCATTTGTAGCGATGCAAAAGGTCTCACAAGGGATTTTAGAGTTTGATAGAAGTAAGGAGATGGAATCTTCTTGTATGAGTGTGAAGGAGATTCTCTCACTTATTCCGGGGACAATTTAGTGTTTTTGTGTTTTAGCAATTCAGCTTGTGGCGATAAATGCGGGAGCTGCGAAAAATCACGGCGGTCATTACCCTTTAAGGTAACCTTGTGATTTTCCTGAGCCCCACATTTACTAAAGAAACTGCGGCTTTGCCTTGTTTTCTCACTCACAATCTTAGAATTGCTAGATTCTAAATTAGTAGATTTTCTAAAATCACTCAAAACAAAACTCTATGTAATATAGAATCTGAGTGGCAGATTCTATAAATTTTGTAGTTTGGATTCTATCTATTGCTTGGTAGATAGAACACAAATTACTTTTAAGGAGCAAATATGCAAAAGGTTGTCATTTTTGGTGCAGGAAACTGCGGTAGACTCATTGGAGCAAATCTTATGCAAGATAAGAATGTAGAGATTATCGCTTTTATTGATAATGATCCGCAAAAGGCAGGGCAGAAAATCTGTTTAGAAAATACCCAAGATTCTACGGGGGGGGGGGTAAGTATATATTCTTCTCCTAAGTTGCTGGAGCTAGACTTTGACAAAGTGATTGTAGGCACTTTCACAGGGCTTTATGAGATTAGCGAGCAGTTAGAATCTATGGGTATCCCAAAGGCAAAAATTGATGTAGGCTATATTGAGCTAAGTGTCAAGGCACGCATTGTATTTTTGCAGGATTTTGCAAAAATATCGCAACATTTAGAGGGCAGTGTAGCGGAGCTTGGTGTGTATAGAGGGGATTTTGCAAGGTATATAAATGAAAGTTTTAGGGATAAAACTTTGTATTTGTTTGACACATTTGAGGGCTTCACTCACAGCGATGTAAGTAAAGATTCTACTATGGCTCATTCACTTGGAGCAAAGCATTTTGCCAATACAAGCGTGGAGCTGGTGCTAAGTAAAATGCCCTATAAAGAGCGATGTGTAATCAAAAAGGGTTGGTTTCCACAAAGTGCTGTGGGACTAGAGAATGAAAGATTTTGCTTTGTGAATCTTGATTGTGATTTGTATGAGCCAATTTTAGCGGGGCTTAGATATTTTTATCCCAAAATGGTAAAGGGCGGTGTGATACTCTGCCACGAATATTTTTCGCAAGGCTATGTTGGCGTGAGGGAGGCGGTTATGGAATTTATCGCAGAATCTAGCGATGAGATTTACACACTTCCCATAGGCGATAATTTAAGTATTGCCTTAATTAAAACTTAGAGAAAGGAAAACTATGTTAGACACGCAGGAATTTGGTGATTATTTGCAGAGTGTGGGATTAAGGGATTTTGTCGGTGTGCCTTGCTCATATCTCGCACCGCTTATTAATTATGCGATTAATAGCAAGCGTTTCATTATGAGTAATAATGAGGGTGATGCGGTGGCGATTGCAAGTGGGATAAGTTTGTGCCGACTAATTCATAACAATTCGTCTTTGGGTAGTCATTTGCAAGATTGTGCGTCTTTGGAGGCAGTCATTACTCATAAGGTAACTCCTGCCCCCAAATTCACACAAAACTTACAAAGCAATACCGCACTCGTGCGTAGCACTAGTCCATACTTGCAAAATACTAGAATTGTGGATTCTACCCCTTGTCATTTTGAGCGTAGCGAAAAATCTACAAGCCTAGAATCTCAAGTTAATTCCAACAATAAAGACTCTCAGGCGGAAGTATCTTTGAGTGATTTTAGTGGTTTTCAAGCGAAAGGCGAAGGGAGTTTGCTAAACGCAAATGACCGAGCCTTGAGTGCAGAATCTGCTAAAAGCACCAAAGAGATAACGCCCCATAACTACGGCGTGGTGCTAATGCAAAATAGCGGCTTAAGCAACGCCCTAAGCCCCCTAACAAGCCTTAACTATACTTTTAAGATTCCAATTCTAGGCTTTGTGTCCTTGCGTGGTGAAAGGGATTCTAGCGGTAAAAACACAGATGAGCCACAGCACGAGTTATTAGGCGTTATCACGGATACATTGCTAGAGACTTGCGAGATTAAATATGCCTTTTTAGATTCAGATATGGATAGGGCTAAAATGCAGGTGCAAGAGGCTTTAGAGTGGTTAGAAAAAGGGGAGAGTTTTTTCTTTATTGTGAGAGATAAAACTTTTTCTAAAGTCTCTCTTGTGAGTGGGCATTCAGTATTGAGCGATAAATCGCGGATTGCTGCTGCGGCACTTACACCGAGTAAGCTTCTTGCTTCTGCTTCGCAAAGCCACGATTTACTAAAGAAACCTACTGCGGCTTCGCTTTGCACCGCTTCGCTGGTTTTCTCATCTCAATCCTTAGAATGCCAAGATTCTAGCAATATGGAATCTCAAGCCCATTCCACCCCTTGTCATACTGAAGCATTAGCTGAAGTATCTAGCACAGAATCTAAAAGAGATATTTCGCCTTTTTCAAAGGCTCGCACGAGCAAAGCTCTTGCCCACACTTGCAAATATGACAAGATTCTAGAATCTCAAGCCGATTCTAACAACACAGAATCTAAACCAGATTTTAAACCCACCCAACCTGCAAACAAAATGCCTACACGGCTAGAAGCCTTGGAAGTTCTGCATACTCTAGCAAAAGATTCTAAAGCTTTGCTGTTTGCTACCACAGGTAAATGTGGCAGGGAACTATATGAAATAGAGGATAGTCCAAATCAGCTTTATATGGTTGGCTCTATGGGCTGTGTGAGTTCTCTCTCACTTGGCATTGCGTTAAAAAGCAGACAAAAAGTCATTGCCATAGATGGTGATTCTGCCCTGCTTATGCGGCTTGGTGCATTAAGCACAAATGCGTATTACACAAGGGATAGGGATAATTTTTGCCATATTTTACTAGATAATGAAAGCCACGATAGCACAGGTGGGCAGTTTAATCTCTCACCTTTTGTGGATTTTAGTAGTATTGCTAAGTCGTGTGGGTATGTGAATGTGTGTATAGCAGAGAGTTTAGAAGAGTTTGAGTTGTATGTTCGGTTGTTTTTAGATGCGAGGCATTCAGCTTGTGGCAATTCGTCTTTGGGTAGTCATTTGCAAGATTGTGTGGATTTTGAGGCAGTCATTACTCATAAGGTAACTCCTGCCCCCAAATTCACACAAAACTTACAAAGCAATACCGCACTCGTGCGTAGCACTAGGAAGGCGTTGTCGGGGTGGGGGATTTTTAAGGGGGAGGGAGCGACTTCGCAATTTAAGCCCTTCCTCCTTAAAGAAAAAAATAAAAAATCTAAAAATCAAAACATTTCAAACAAAGATACTTCGCTTACGGCTCAGTATGACAAAGTTATAGAATCTAAAACAAATCCTAGCAATTTAGATTCTAAAAAAGGGGCGTGGTTTATCTACCTTAAAATCCAAAAAGGCTCTAAAGACAACCTAGGGCGACCAAAGGTTACACCGCAAGAAGTGGCTCAAAGACTAAGCGAGTATATGCGGGGGAATAGTGATGAGTTTTAGTTATTATAATCCTGTGCAAATCCACTTTGATGTGGATATTTTAGAATCTTTACAGAATCTAGCGGAAAATGAGTTGGCTTCAAAGAGAATATTGCTAGTAACTTCTAAAAGCTTTAATAGGCAAGAAGAGCATTCAGTATTGAGCGATAAATCGGCGAATCTGCGTTCGCCAACCGCGGCACTTACCTCTAGTAAGCTTCTTGTTGGCTCACTTGATAATGCCAATTTACTAAAGAAACCCGCTGCAGCTTCGCCTTGCACCGCTTCGCTGGTTTTCTCATCTCAATCCTTAGAATGCCAAATAGAATCTAATCATTCAAATCTTAGCCAAGATTCTAGAATTGTGGATTCTCTCCCTTGTCATACTAAGCGTGAGCTACCATCTCAAACACCAAATTCTAATCCCATAGAATCTAAAAGAGCAAACTTAGCCCAAAATATCGCAAAGATTTTTAGCAACATTATCATCTATGATTCTGTAAATCCAAATCCAGAGTTAGAATCCTTGCAAAGTATAAAGGCGGAGTTAAAGGGGCGTTATGATGTGGTTATTGCTCTTGGTGGTGGGAGTGTGCTAGATAGTGCGAAGTTTTTTGCCCTGCAAAATGAGATTATAGCAAAGAATGGGGGTTTGGAGATTGTGGGCGAGGCAAAGGCGATGCCACTTTTTGCCTGTCCTAGCACGGCTGGAACGGGCAGTGAGCTGACACAATGGGCGACTATTTGGGATAAAGGGGCAAATGTCAAATATTCTTTATCGCATAAATGCTTATATCCACAAATAGCATTTTATGACATCTCTCTTTTGCTATCCTTGCCTTTAAGTCTTAGTATTCACACCACGCTTGATAGCCTATCTCACGCAGTAGAATCCATTTGGAATAAAAATGCAAATCCCATTTCTACGCAATATGCAAAGGCGGCTATTGAGCTGATTTTAGAGAATCTGCCACCATTATATGAAATGCTAACCTCTTTAGATTCTAAACAGATTTTAGATTCTACAACAATTGCTTGTCATACTGAGCCTTTAGGCGAAGTATCTAACAATATAGAATCTAAAAAAGATTTTTCGCCTACGGCTCAAAATGACAGGACTACAAAAAACACAAACAGCACCGCCACCACTGCGGAAGGATTTTTAGATAATTTCAAGGGTTGTGAAGCTTTTTGTGCGGAGACTAGCCATAAGGGCTGTCGCACAAGCAAAAAGCAAATCTCCCTGAAAAACACTAAAGAGACAACGCAGATTAGAAGAAATCTAGCCCTTGCTTGTATGCACGCTGCCCTTAGCTTTTCAAACACACAAACCGCCCTAGCTCACGCCATAAGCTATCCTATCACAATGCGTTTTGGTGTGCCACACGGCTTGGCGTGTAGCTTTACTCTGCCGATTTTGCTAGATTGTATAAGTGATGAAAACGCAGATTCTATCCTACGCCCCTATAAACAAGGCATTAAAAATCTTTTTAAAACACTTCATATCTCAAGCAATCCGCGTGATTATGGGTTAGATTCTACAATGATAGAAGATATTTTTAGCTCACTGAATGCTAGGGCAAAAAATGGACTACTTGATGTGGCAAAAGCAAAGAAAAGAATGCTTGATTTGCTCTAAAATCTTTCACAAAAAGCATTTAATGAAACTATGCTAAAATCCTTGCCTTATTTTTATTTTAGAAAGGATTGTGGATAGGGTAATGCGTGAAAATACAAGCTCAAAAGAGACAATGCGTGATTTAGGGGAGTTTGATATAGCCATCATCGGCTTAGGTGTGGCAGGTAGCAATCTCGCCTCACTTTTACAATCTCATCTCAAAGTCATCGCCATTGATAAAAAAGATTCTAGTGGAGATTGCTTTGATGAGAGTTTTCATAAGCCTTGTGGTGGGCTACTATCTGAGGGCGGACAGAAAGCATTTGCCACACAAGGGCTAAATCTCCCCACACGCCTACTTGTAGAGCCTCAAATTTTTGCCATAAACACCATTGACTATGGCTACCCTCACGCTTCTTACATTCAAAAAGGCTACATCAATATGGAGCGACACGCCTTTGACTTATGGCAAAAATCACGCATTCCTAGTCATATTTCTACCTTTCATAAGGCGTATTTTAAAAGTCTCAAGCAAGGTGAAAATGGAATCTACACGCTCCATTTTAAACGCCAAGATTCTAAGAATGCTAAAATATCGCAGGACTTTACTTGTAAGGCTAAGATTATCATCGGTGCTGATGGGGCAAAGAGCCATTTACGGCGGTATCTCTACCCACAGCTTAAGACAAAGTCGCTTGTGTGTATCCAAGAATGGTATAAGGAACATAACGCTCCTATGCTTTCTTGTGTTTTTGATAAAGAACTTACGCCAAGTTATAGCTGGAGTATGTCAAAAAATGGCTATTTTATCTTTGGTGGGGCGTATCCACACGCAAACTGCCAAGAACGCTTTGCCACACAGATAGAGCGACTTCGCACTTTGGGCTTTATCTTTGGGAAGCCTTTAAAAAAAGAGGCGTGTTTGGTGTTGCAACCTACAAGGCTAAAGGACTTTGTCTTAGGACATAGTGGCGTATTTTTAATCGGCGAGGCGGCTGGGTTTATTAACGCAAGCACGCTGGAGGGCATAAGCGGGGCGATGAATAGCTCTAGGATTCTAGCTCATATTTTAAATGCCTGTGATATGAATGTCTCACGCACATCTACTTTACATAGAGCGTATAGAGCCAAGGCTAGAATGCTTATTGTGAAAACTTTATTTCGGCATTATGTGCGGTATCCTTTTATGTTTGTGCCTTGCATTCGGCGGTTGATTTTGCGATTTGGGCTATTGCGTTTAAGAAAAGGGCTAGAAAATGGCAAGATTATCTAGTTTGGAAACACATTTAGAATCTAGGCGAGATTCTAAACCGAGATTCTAAATAATGCCAGAATCTCACTTCAATCCTAAAGATTTTACCCCACAACTGCCTGAAAGCGTGGAGTTTATCCTTTCTCAATTACAAATGAGCGGATATAAGGCGTATATTGTTGGTGGGTGTGTGCGTGATATGATTTTACATACTTTAGAATGTAGCGATAATGCGGGGCTTAAAAGTGATTTAGCTTATCAAAATTTGCCAAGTGATTATGACATTGCCACTTCTGCCCTGCCAAGTGAAGTGATAAGGCTTTTCCCCCGCACAATCCCCACAGGCTTAAAGCACGGCACGATAAGTGTGATTTATGATAATAAGATTTATGAGATAAGCACCTTTCGCATAGAGGGGGCTTATAGCAACAAAAGAGCACCTGATAGCGTGAGATTTACCACTGAATTAGAGCAGGATTTACAAAGGCGGGATTTTACGATGAATGCCCTTGCGTATTCGCCACATACGGGGCTAATTGATAAGGTAGGTGGGCTAAGGGATATTATCAATCGTAAGATTGTGTGTGTGGGGGAGGCACATTTGCGTTTTAATGAAGATGCTTTAAGAATCTTGCGTGTCTTGCGTTTTGCTGCGACTTTGGACTTTGAGATAGAATCTCACACGGATTCTGCATTGCGAGAATGTGCTAAGAATTTATGCTATATCTCAAAAGAACGCATAAAAGATGAGCTTACAAAGCTTTTATGTGGCAGGGCAGCGGAAAAAATTATGCGTAAGTATAGTGATGTGCTGAATGTGGCATTTGGCGGAATGATAAGCTTTGAAGGGCTGGAAGTAAGATTGCCGCAAAATATAGAATCTAAAGCATTTGTTTGGGCTTTATTTTTAGCTCAAGTGTGCGATTGGGGCAAAACAAGCAAAAGAGATAAGGCGGATAAGATTTTAGAATCTCTCAAATTTGATAATAAAACAAGGCGGTATGTGAGTGAGATTCTAAAAGCGTGTGAGATACCCCTTGAGACAAATAGGCAGGAGATAGCAGGGCGGATTATCGCCCTTGGCGGTAGGGAGACTAGGGAGTTTGGGCATTTGGAGCGGGGCTGTGCAAGTGAGAAAATGAGTGGGGATAAGGAGCTGTCTATCAGCGGAGAGCGGATTTTGCGTGATATGATAAGGCTAAAAATGGCGGTGGTGGCTCAAGATTTAACGCAAGATTCAGCTCAAAAGGGGCTTAAAGAGTTTCAAAAAAATATGGAGCAGGTGCTAGTTTCAAACCTGCCTTTAAGTCTAAAAGAGCTATGTATAAATGGCGATGATATAAAGGCTTTGGGCTTTGTGGGTAAGGATATAGGTAGAATCTTGCAGATATTGTTAGAAGAGATTGTAAGTGAAAAATTAAAGCATTCTAGGGAAGCTTTGCTGATAAGGGCAGTGGAGCTAAGGGGCTAGAGCTTATAGTGAAAGCTTTGCTTATCAATAACAAAAAAAGTTCCTTATAGTGATCTTTGGGTGCAAAGTTTTACTTGTGTGATGAGATAGAACCAAAGAGTTTTTATATAGGTTCTATGGCTATATTAACTTTTATAATCTTTACAATCTCGCATACATCATAATTGTGATTTTTACTTAGCATTCCAAAGATTTTAAAAATCTCTAGTAAAAAGTTTTTATCCTTAGAATCTAAGATAAGCAAACCGCATTCTTTAGATTCTGTCACTCTGCCTAAAAGCACGGGGTTACAATGTAGCTCTGTGATAGGAAAGCAAACATAAAGCATAGGCTGCACACCAACCGCCCTTTGTTTTTCTTTAATGATGATTTCTACTAGCACATCAAAATGATTAAATTTATGCACCAAAAGCGGATATTTGACTTGAGATTCATAAAACTCCACACCTAAAATCTTTTTACTTATAGGGTGGCTTCGTAAAATCTGTAAATCACTCCTAGAATCCAAAAATTCATCATCGTTAATATTTTGCAAAAATGCTAATAAATTTGTTATTTCACTCTCTGTAATAATCCCCCATTGCGTGAAATAGTACAGATATTCACTAAGCCCATACAGGGCTTTTGTCTTACCATTTGCCCCGATAAACTCACTTTGCCCTAAAGTGCTTAAAGCCAACTTTTCTTTATCATTTTTATCTACATCATAGCCGATTTGCCACTCAATGTAATGCTTTTGTGAAAATGGAATCTGTCTTGTTGCAGTGGGCAGTCCATATTCATAAAAGCTATTGCGTGTTTTTACTCTTGTTTTGCCACTTTGTGTGGTAAGCGGAATTTCTACAAAGATTTGTTTATTTTCACATTGTTGTATTTTCATAATGCACTCCTAGTAAATCTCTAAAATACTGCGAAATTTCAGGGCTTAGAATCTTGCTTTCACTTGCTTGTATAAAGTGGGATTCTAGGGCTTTAAATTGTTGAAAGTTAATCATTACTTCACAGTTTCCAAAATAATAAGGGATATGTGGCAAAAATAATTTAAACACATCAACATAGCAATAAAGGCTATATTTTTCTTGTGTTACAAAAATCGTATTGCTATTTTCTTTGTTTATAAAAGTCTTAGAACGACGCAGGGCATTTATATCACGCATTGTGTAAAACATCGCTTTGATTTTAGAGCTTACTACACGCTTTTTATTAGGATATTTATCAATGTAGTTGCCAATATAATCAAACCCCTTTAGGCTAAATTCTTTTTTATTTATTGTCTTAAATTTAAAATTACAAATATATTCATAATCCATTCCCTTATTATCCCTTTTATACAGAGCGATAATAATAGGAAAATACCCCTTAGAATCTTTGCAAAAAATTTGAGAGCTAATAATTGTAGAATCTATGAGTTTGTAAGCTTTTACAAAATCTTTTAATGCGCTAAAATTAGCCATTTTTATCAAATAAGAAAGTGGGTGCAAAACACAGATAAAATCCGCTTTTAGTCTCTCATAAGATAGTAAAAAGCTTATGCCTATATCTCTATGTTGCAAAGCAGAATCTATTTGTATGGATTCTTTATTTTTAAGATGATTTTGCACGATGGAAGTTCTATCATTATAAGGCGGATTGCCTATGATAATGAGCCTATCAGTTTGTGCGATAGAAAAATGCTCCCTAGTAACATTATGTAATGCGTTTTTATGAAGCAAAATCACCTTAGAATCCAGTGTGCGTTTTGCGATATGTAAAGCCGTTTTATCAATATCAGTTCCTATGATTTTACTAAAGCTATCTTTAGTAAATCCGCTTTTTATAATGGCTTGTGATTGCAAGAAATTCCCACTTCCGCACGAGCTATCAAGCAGCACATGATCTTTAGAATCTACATATTTTTTAAGCATTATATAGACTGCATTGACCAAAAAATCAGCAGTATAAAAACTGCCAAGATTGATTTTTTCTTGTGTGCTTAAATGCGTTGGTTTTGTCATTGAATTATCTCTACTCCCACTCAATCGTTCCCGGGGGTTTTGAGGTGATGTCATACACGACTCGGTTAATCCCTGCTACTTCGTTAATTATGCGATTTGAGACAGATTCTAAAAATGCGTGGGGTAAGTGTAAGAAACTCGCTGTCATTCCATCTTGTGCTTCCACGGCTCTTACACAAATAGTATTATCATAAGTGCGGTTATCGCCCATTACGCCCACACTTCGCACATTTAAAAGCACACAAAATGCCTGCCACACGCTATCATACAAACCCCATTTATGCAGCTCTTCTATAAAGATAGAATCCGCTTCTTTTAATAGCTCTAAATCCGCCGCATTCACCTCGCCCATAATGCGTATGGCAAGTCCGGGTCCGGGGAAAGGATGTCGCATAAGCATAGATTCAGGCATTCCTAATTCTCTGCCTAACGCCCTTACCTCGTCCTTAAAAAGCTCTCTTAAAGGCTCGATTAACTCAAACTTCATCCATTCAGGCAGTCCGCCGACATTATGGTGGCTTTTTATCGTTTTGCTAGGACCTTTCACACTCACAGATTCAATCACATCAGGGTAGAGTGTGCCTTGTGCTAGGAATTTTATTTCACCTTTTGTGTTGTGCTTTTTAGCTTCAGCTTCAAAGACTTCTATGAAGGTTTCACCGATTATTTTTCGCTTTTGCTCAGGCTCTGTTACGCCCTTTAATCGTCTTAAAAATAGCTCTCTCGCATCGGCTACAATCAAAGGCACTTTTAGATTCTCTTTAAACATCGCTTCTACCGCTTCTCTCTCCCCCTTTCTTAAAAGCCCGGTATCCACAAAAACAGGGATAAGATTCTCCCCTATGGCACGATAAAGAAGTATGGCTACCACGCTAGAATCAACTCCACCACTCACAGCACACAACACTTTCTGCGTTGGCTTTTGCGTGTTTTTAAGGGAGTTTGATTTTGTAGCTTCGTCATTTATGTTTAATAAACTCCTTGCTTCAAAATCTGCACAACCCTTAAAATCATCACAAAATCCTTCCGCATTAGAATCTAACCCTTTTTCTTGTAGATTTTCTTGCGTTGGCTTAGAATCCACTTTTTTAGAATCCCCAAGCACTTTTTCACGCAGTTTTGCAATCTCACTTTCCGCAAAATTCCGCATATTCCAGCTTGTATCTGCCCCACAAATCCCCACAGCAAAATTTTTCAACATCTCTCCGCCACACTCACTATGCACGACTTCTGGGTGAAACTGCAAAGCATATACATTTCGTTTAAAGTCCGCGATAGCACAATAATGCGTATTTCCACTTTTAGCTAATTCCACAAAGCCGCTAGGTAGAGACTCCACCTTATCCGCGTGGCTCATCCACACGATAGAATCTTGCTTCACGCCCTTAAATAGCCCAAAATCCACGCTAGATTCTGCGATTTCTAGCACCGCCTTGCCAAACTCCTGTGCCTCTGCCCTTACCACGCTTCCGCCAAAAAAATGTGCGATATACTGCATACCATAGCAGATTCCAAGCACGGGGACTCCTAGCTCAAACACTCTAGAATCCGGCTTATACGCCCCCTCTTCATACACGCTAGCAGGTCCCCCACTAAGAATGATTCCCTTAGGATTTTTCGCTTTAATAGAATCTAGCTTTTCAAAGTAAGGGACAATCTCGGTATAGATTCCATACTCACGCAGCCGCCGAGCAATAAGCTGTGTATATTGTGAGCCAAAATCAAGCACTAAAATTTCAACAAAATGAGAATCTAATCGCATAAAAACGCCTTGTCAATGTAAGATAAAAAGATTTGACATTGTAGCAAAAGAAGTTTAGAAAGAAGTTAGTTAAGAATTTTAGCTCCCAAGCCCCAACGCATTCAAGCAAATAGGGCTAAAGCTAGATTCTAAAATGAAGTAGAATCTAAAAATTAAAACCAAGGCATTACATCAGTTTCTGTGCGTTTGCGGATTTCTTTCATTTGATAGAATCCTAGAATCCACAATACAAGAGCCGCAAGCACAAATAACCAGCCGATAAAAATAACTGCTGTTATGCCTCCAATAATATTTGCATAGAAAGCCCAAAGCAAGAACTTCTGCTCGGTAACAAATGCCAACTCTCTAAAGAATAAAAGCTGATATACAAGTGCTACAATAGTACCAACAATAAGCAATATTATCGCCACAACAAGCCCAAATTCACCAGCAGAATCATACCCAGCCATAACACCAAACAAAACACTACTGCCAAAAATCATAGCCAAAGTAAATGTCACTGCAAAAACCGCAATACAGAGAATAAAGTTTTTAAACAAAGTTTGACTTTCACTTGTGCGTTTTGTCCCAAGCACAGCCAACACAAACAGCACAAACCCAGCAATGAGTAAAATACCTCCAATCACCCAGCCTATAAATGGGATTATAGAGATAAAACTTCCTCCAAAATAAAGCCCAATGCTAAGTAAAAACTTAAAGCGAATACTTTGTGTGTCATTTGCCATCAATTGCCCTTGAATATTTGCCATATTAATGCTGCCACCTGTGATGAAAACATTTTTTGCCGCCTTTTCACTCACTTCAAAATCCACCTCACAGCCCGTGAGATTTTCCATACTTCTACCTTCCAAATTTGCCACATCGCTTGTCTCAAAAGTGTAGCGATTGCCATCTTCACCGCTGATTAAGCCCACTGCTAGAATCTTTCCTTTCATAGCTTTCCTTTCATTCAAATTTAGAGCTATATTGTAATATTCTAAGATTAATTTAAACTTAAAATTACATTAAGATTCTATGCAGACCTGCATACACCACAAGCCCCAAAAGCCCCACGCACAGCATAAAAGGCACGACAAGCATTGCCACTAGCATATACCGCCAAAAGCTAATATAAATGCCATATCGTTTAAGGCTAAAAAGCCAAAGCAGTGTAGCAAGTGAGCCAATGGGCGTGAGCTTTGCCCCGACATTACAGCCGAGCAGATGAGCGTAAATTAGCAACTCCCTAAAGCTAGAATCTAGCCCCACAAAGTCGCCTAAAGCAAGGTTGCCAAGCATAACCATAGACAGATTATTAATAAGGCTAGAGCCAAGTGAGCTAATCACACCAACGCTAAAGATTTGTGTGAGAGTGTGTGCAGAAAAACTATCACTTAGAGAATCATCAAGGAAAAACGCAAAAATATCACGCATAAAAGAGCTTGTAGAATGTAGTCCAAACACCACGATAAAAAGCCCTAAAGAAAATACCACAATCCCAAAGGGCGAAGCCTTAAGGCAGGGCAGAATCTCAATCCTTTTATACGCAAGAATAAGGCTAAGAGCCGCACATAAAAGCGTGAAAGAAGAAAGCGGGAGAGCAAAAGCATTTGCTATAAAAATCCCGCATAAAAGCAAGAAAAGCAGGGCAAAACAAATGATAATCACGCTTTTTTGTGGCATTGTGCTAGATTCTATCGTGTGAGATTCCGCATTTGGAATCTTAACCCTTAAGATTCTAGGCAATCTCTTACGCACAAGGATAAAAAAGCAAAGACTAGCAATGATAATAAAAATTTGTGGCAATGCCATAACCTTGCTAAAATCTAGGGCATTAAGATTAAAAAAATGCAAGGCAATGATATTTGTGAGATTTGAAATCACAAAGGTATTTGAAGCAAAATCGCTTACAAAACTCACTATAAGCAGGAAAATCACAAGTGGGGTTAGAATCTGCGTTGAATTTTTAGAATCTAGCTTAGATTCCATATCTTTAGAATCTAGCTTGCCAAAAAGGGCGATGATGAGTGGTGTTAGGATTAAAATCGCACCATCATTGGCAAAAAATGCCCCCAAAAATCCCCCAAAAAGCACAATAAACACATAAAATTTAAAGCTAGAAATGCCCCCGCACTCCCCCTTTTCACTTAAAAATCTTAGAATCTTGTAGGCTAAAAAGTCAAAAAATAAGAGCCTTTCAAGCACAATGCAAAAGATAATGAGACCAACAAGTGTGAGTGTGCTATCCCATACCATATTCCACACAAATGCCACATCAGCAAAACCTACAACCCCAAATCCCAAGCAAAGCAATGCCCCAAGAGAGCTATACACCCACAAAGGAAACCTAAAAGGACGGATATAAATGCAAAGCAAAGTCAGTGTAAAAATGAGAAACGCCATAGATTCTACTTTTTTGCGTGGGATAGCTTTAGAAACGCTAATCCTAGCTAAGTTTTATTACACAAACTTTAACCATAAACTTTAACAATGTATAATGAGCTTCCACACGAAGCCACATAAAAGTTTGGAGAAAGTCAATGAAAAAATATCTTTTATTACTATTATGCTGTTTTTCTCTTCACGCAGGGGAGTTTGGAGAAAGGAGTAATATAAGCCTTGGTGTGTATGCCAACACAGGGGCGAGTATGGGTGGTGGGCTGGAGCTAGGCTTTTCACTCTTTCAAGGCTCACTTTTAAGCCTACGCAATAGCATTTCACTTGAATCTAAAGCTTCAAAGCTCTTTAATGATGAACGCTTTGATTCGCAAATTTTTGGAATCTATGACAAACTAAGCCTTGGTATTCTTTCAGGTAGCACAGTCGCTTCAAGTATTGGCTTTGAATACTTTCGTCCATATCTTTATCTAAGTGGCGGTTATGGTCTGCTTAGCACAAAAGAAAATCTCGCTAAAACGCCGCAATATTGGGAAGTGAGCGCGGGAATGGGACACGAGTTTATCTCGCATTTTGGACATACTTTATTTTTTGAGCTTGGCGGAGGGGTAGGCAAACTCACTGCAAACCCCACAACCCTTAGTCAAAATGCCCCACTAGACGGAATGGTAAAAGTCCTGCTTGGGTATAGATACTACTTTTAAGGAAAGAATATGAAAGATAAAATCTCTATGCCACCACTTAGCCCACAAGAACAAGCCGTGATTTTACACAAAGGCACAGAAGCCCCCGGAAGTGGAATCTACACAGATAATTTTGATAATGGTGTGTATCTCTGTCGCCAGTGTGGCACACCACTTTATGAATCTAGCTCTAAATTCCCCACACACTGCGGGTGGGCGAGTTTTGACTCCCATATACAAGATTCAGTGAGTGAGCTGCCAGATAGCGATGGAATCCGCACAGAGATTGTCTGCTCATCGTGTGGCGGACATTTAGGGCATATTTTTTATGGAGAAGGATTTACGCCTAAAAACACGCGACATTGTGTGAATTCTCTATCTTTACACTTTGTGAAGTCTTAGAAAAATTCAGCTTTGGGTATCCATAGCAGCGATTTAGTAAAATTTAGGGTAACCGCAGACTTTATGTCTAGCTCCACCCTAAATTTTACTAAAAGCCCAACTAGCAACACCGCAAATCTTGAATCTTAGTCTTAGATTCAAGGCTTTTCTGCCTTGTGCTTAAGGCACGACCACGAGTTAAATTTTTCAACAACGATATTCAGCAGAATCTAAAAATCTTTCTCTCACTCTAGAATCTAGCAAATCTCTCAAGCCAGATTCTAAACTCCACGAGCAAAGCCTACCAAGCAATCTACCAACCCATAAGGGCTTTTGTATGCTCTTGCAACTTGTGGAGATAATCCTGCGGAGTGAGCTTAGATTCTTTAGATAATTCGGTGATAAACCGCACAAAATAGCTTCCAGCCACGATAATCTCAACATTATTTTTTAGCATTTCAACCTGTTCATTGCTATTTATCCCAAAGCCCAGTGCCAAAGGCTTTTTACAGAATCTGCGTATAAACTTAAGCCACTCTAAAAGTGTAGAATCTATATGCGTTTTTGATCCCGTAGTCCCAGAGCGAGAGACGATATAGACAATCTCATCACTTGCTTTAGCGATTTTCTTAATCCGTGAAGCCTTGGTTTTGGGGGCAATAAGCGAGATGATGTTAATCTCATATTTTTGAGCTAAAATGCGGAGTTTTTCATCAGATTCTAAAGGCAAATCAGGGACTATCATACCCCACGCCCCACATTCCTTTGCCTCTTTGATAAACTCTTCAACACCATAGCGAAAAATCAAATTCGCATAAGTCATCACAATAAGACGCGTTGTTTTATCCTTACTCTGCGTATGGGCTAGGCGTGAAGAAAGTGCTTGAAGCAAGGAAAAGCCCTGTGTAACTTTAAAACCTTGAGCTAGGCTTTTATCACAAGCCTCTTCAATCACTACGCCATCGGCATTTGGATCAGAAAATGGAAACTGCACTTCAAGGTAGTTTGCCCCAGCGTGGGCAATCCCAAGCGCGGCATACATACTTAGCTCCAAGGTAGGATACCCAGCGATAATATGCCCCATAAGCTGAGTTTGCTTATTTTTACTCATAATGTCCTCCAAAAATGGATAAAAAGTAAAGAAAAAGGCGATTGTATCTCATTTTTTTTGAAAATGTCTTAAGTTTAAAGTGAAGCTAATGCCTTTTTACTTACAATCAAGATTATTTTTTATAGTAAAGGGAAAATATGGCAAAAGTTTTTACAGAATCTAAAAATGGTTATTTTGGTGAAGCAAAAGGTGGCAAACACGCTTTTGGCGGACAATATGTCCCAGAGATTCTGCTTCCAGCACTCAAAGAGTTGGAGAAAGCCTATCGCGGCGTGTTTCTTAGCAAAGGGTATAAAAAGGAGCTAAAAAGTCTGTTAAAGCACTTTGTAGGACGACCCACACCGCTTATTTATGCCAAAAATGCCTCTAAGATTCTAAATAACGAGATTTATCTTAAGTTTGAAGGCTTGGCAAACACAGGCGCACACAAGATTAATAACGCCCTAGGACAAGTGCTTTTGGCAAAATATATGGGGAAAAAGCGCGTGATTGCTGAAACCGGTGCGGGACAGCACGGCTTAGCCACAGCGGCGGCTTGTGCGAAGCTTGGGCTAGAATGCGAAATCTTTATGGGGGAGATTGACATCGCAAGACAGCATCCAAATGTCTTTAATATGGAGCTTTTTGGGGCAAAAGTACAGAGTGTCAGTAGCGGGAGCAAAACGCTTAAAGATGCGGTGAATGAAGCGTTGCGAGAGTGGAGTAAAAGAAGCGAAGATAGCTTTTATGTGCTAGGCAGTGCGGTTGGCCCTTATCCTTACCCTGATCTTGTGCGGGATTTACAAAGCGTGATTAGCAAGGAGCTAAAAAAGCAGACAAAGGCTTATTTTAGCGGACTGCCTGATATTATGATAGCTTGTGTTGGTGGCGGAAGTAATGCTATGGGCTTTTTTGCACATTATTTGAAAGAAAATGTCAAGCTTATAGGCGTTGAGGCTGGAGGCAAGGGGAATGGCATTGGCGAAAATGCTATTAGGATTAATGCTATAAATGCAAGTGAAGGCATAGCTCAAGGCTACAAAAGCCTATTTTTACAAGATGAGGACGGGCAGCTTAGTCATACGCATTCTATTTCTGCAGGGCTTGATTATGCTGGGATTGGACCGCAACTCGCACATTTATATGAAGCCAATCGTTTGCATTTTACTTCCGCTACAGATGATGAAGCACTAGAAGCATTAACATTTTTTGCTAAGAATGAGGGCATTATCCCCGCTTTAGAGTCTAGCCACGCCCTTGCTGCATTACTTAAAGTATGCAAAGAGAATAAAGGCAAAAAAATCATTGCAAATGTGTCAGGCAGGGGTGATAAAGATATTTTCATCACAGCAAAAGCCCTAACACCAACGCAATGGAAAAACTTTTTAAAAGACGAGATAAAGCGGATTGAGAGCTAGAGTTTAATCTCGATTGTTTTTTATATTTACTTATGCCATTAAAGATTTTTTTCTATAAAACTACTTTTAGCCTTTTCTTTATTTTGCTAGATGCAAAAATACTCTTAGAAAATATTTATATTATTTTAAATAGTATTTATTAGTATTGCTATATTTTATTTCAAAAGTATTGATATAGGCTGTGATAAGAGTTTATAACAAATTTTACTTTATTGAAAAATTTCCTGCATTAATAATCATTTAAAAAATTTAAGAGTTTTAATTTTTATAGTGAAGTTATAGAATGAGTTTAAAACTATTAGTAAGTATATTTGGGTATTTGTTGTTATGGTTTTTTATTGTGTTTGTAAAAGTAAATCAATATTTTGATATGACGTTGAAGATAAAATATCTCACTAAAGAAGAAAGGATAGAAAATGGCTAATTATCAAGATTTTAAACTTATTCAAACTGCAGTAAACAAATCAATAGAAGATTACAGTGAGAAATATAGATTTGATAGGAAAGATATAGGGTTTTATTGGTTTGTGGCAGAAAATATATTCAAACCAAGAAGATGAAGCTGATGAAGCATTGATATATAGTATAAATTTTAAACAAGAGAAAAAAATTTTTTAGATAAAGCAGGAGTTGATGCTATGCTTATTGAAAACAATAGGATAAGTATAATGTTTTTCAGATATACAGAAGATTTTGAAATAGCTAAAAATGATTATTTTCCAGCAAATAAACTTGATAGTATTTTATTATTTTTGGAAAAATTATTCAATAAAGAATGTGATGGGCTTGATAAAAGGTTGCAAGAAAGGTGTAGGGAAATTTTTCTTATGCAAGAAAAAGGACATTTTTTTCTTTTGATCTCTATTTTATAAGCAATTATTTTAATGGATTTCAATTAGATAAAATTAATAAATTTGAAACAAAAAAATATATATCGAGATATTTCTATTAATTTTCTGCACTTAGACAATTTGCTAGAGAAAGTTATTGATAGGACATTATCAATTGATGTGAGAGTCAAGAGTATTGCTGGCAATTTTTTTTGAAAAAAAATGAAGGTAGAAATAGGGCTTTAATTATGGAGCTTTATGCAAAAGATATTATTAGAATAGTAAGTGATAGTGAAATTTTAAGAAAGGATGTAGAGGCAAGTTTAATACAAATTAGAGAAGGCAATATTGAAGAGATGGCTTTTGACGATAATGTTCGTGTTTATTTACATCAAAGAACAAATGTGAATAAATCTATTAAAAAAAACGACTCTAGATGATGTAGAATCTTCTAATTTCTTTTTTATAATAATGGAATCACAATTATTTGCGATAATATTCAGTATCAAGGAAAAAAAGATGTATCTATCATTCTTAAGAATATTCAAATAGTTAATGGTGGACAAACTATCCACTCACTTAAGGAAGCGCTTAGTCAAAATGATAATATAGAAAATGTTTCTGTTTTGTGCAAGATTTATCAAACCAACAGCAAGAGATTAAAAGCTAAAATATCAGAGTTTACAAATAATCAAAATCCAGTCAAATGGCGAGATATTCGTTCAATTGATGAGCTACAAATTAAGCTTGAAAATGAGTTTAGAATTTTGGGATATTACTACGAGAGAAAAAAGAATCAATATAAAAATTATCCAAAGAAAAAGAGGATAGATAGTGAAAAGATAGGGCAAGTGTTGCTTTGCATATAAAGGAAAACCTACAGAGGCAAGAAACAATAAGGGTTTAGTGTTTGATTTAGAGTATAAGAATATTTTTGATAGTGAAATTAATGCAAAAGATATTTTGAAAATATATAAAGTTTATTTATTTATTGAGGAAAAAAAGATTGAATTGGAGGAATATTATTCTTTTTTAAAATATGCAAGTTATTATTTTTTATATTTTTATTCTCTTTCTGTAGAAAGAGGGATATGTGATATAGAAGATGGGATAAGTGTCAAAAAAACTTATAATGAAGCTTTAGAAACTATAAGAAGTTATGTGGAAATAGAAAGAAAAAAGCAAGGTGAAAGATTTTTGGAAAATGTTTTATTAAAGGAAAAATGTTACAAGTTTATTTGTTAAGTTTGTATGGCTAGAAATAGATTTGGGTGCATAAATACTATTTTTTAGTTGGACAAATATACTGATTTTATAAATCTTTGATGTGAATAAAAATATGTGATATGTATAATTTTGTAACAATATTTTGTTTGTCATACACAATTTTTACATCGTTATTCCAAATTCTGTGTAATTTTGTGCTAGAGTTTTGCAGTTTCCCCAAAAATCATAACAAACAAGGATAATCGTGATTGAACTTAAAAATGTCAATAAATACTATGGCAAACACCACGTGCTGAAAGATATTAATCTCACAATTAAAGATGGTGAAAAGCTTGTTATCATTGGACCAAGTGGCAGTGGTAAAAGCACCACTATCCGCTGTATGAATGGGCTTGAAGAGGTAAGCTCTGGCGAAGTTATTGTTGGTGGTATCCCGCTTAATCATAAGACAAAGACAAAGATATGTCGCGAGTATTGTGCGATGGTGTTTCAGCATTTTAATCTTTATCCGCATTTAACTGTGCTTGAAAACTTGACCCTTGCACCCATTAAGCTAAGGGGCAAAAGTAAGCAAGAAGCACAAGAAATTGCCTACAAATACCTTGAAGTCGTTGGTTTAAAAGATAAGGCAAAAGTCTATCCCGCCACACTTAGCGGAGGGCAGCAGCAACGCGTGGCGATTGCTAGAAGTCTAT
Source organism: Helicobacter cinaedi CCUG 18818 = ATCC BAA-847 (assembly GCF_000155475.1). Lineage (GTDB taxonomy): Bacteria > Campylobacterota > Campylobacteria > Campylobacterales > Helicobacteraceae > Helicobacter_C > Helicobacter_C cinaedi. Next base: position 348,806 of record NZ_DS990392.1, read on the forward strand.
GCACACAAAAGCCCTACATTCTTTTTGATGAGCCAACCTCCGCACTTGACCCTGAAACGATACAAGAAGTTTTAGATGTTATGCGTGAAATCTCACATCAAAGCAATACGACAATGGTTGTCGTAACGCACGAGATGGGGTTTGCCAAGGAGGTGGCGGATAGAATCATCTTTATGGAAGATGGTGCTATTGTGGAAGAGAGTGTGCCTAAGGATTTCTTTGTGTCGCCAAAAACAGAGCGTGCAAGGACATTTTTGGGAAAAATTTTGAGCCACTAGGCTAAACTTAATTTTAAAGGAGTTGTAATGAAACTAGGTTTTAAAGGAATGCTAAAAATAGCAGGTTTGTTTCTCGTATTAGGCATCTTTGCCCTACAAGCAAATGCAGGAATGTTAGAAGATATTAAAAAACGCGGTGAGATTGTTGTGGGTGTGAAAAATGATGTGCCATGCTTTGCCTTACTTGATCAAAAGACAAAGGAGATTCAAGGCTTTGAAGTTGATGTGGCAAAACTTTTGGCTAAAAGCATTTTGGGCGATGAGAAAAAGATTAAACTCGTAGCTGTGAATGCCAAAACTAGGGGACCATTGCTTGATAATGGCAGTATTGATGCGGTTATTGCAACCTTTACAATCACGCCAGAACGCAAACGCACTTATAACTTTTCACAGGCATACTACAAGGACGCTGTGGGCTTACTTGTGCTGAAAGAAAAGGGGTATAAATCTATCGCTGATATGAAAAATACGACTATTGGTGTAGCTCAAGCGGCGACTTCGAAAAAGGCTATTGATGCAGCAGCTAAAAAGCTTGGTGTTAATGTGAAGTTTAACGAGTTTCCAGACTATCCAAGTATCAAAGCAGCCCTTGATGCAAAACGCGTAGATGCCTTTGGTGTGGATAAATCTATCCTTTTGGGTTATGTTGATGATAAGAGTGAGATTCTCCCAGATAGCTTTGAGCCACAAGAATACGGCATTGTAAGCCCTAAGAAAGATAAAGAGTTTGCCACATTTATTGACAAATTTGTGAAGGATAATAAAACACAGATTGATGAGCTAGCTAAAAAGTGGGGACTATAAAAAAGTGGAAGATGTAGGCTTGGAGACTGAAATGATAGGAAGTGAGACTTTGGGGGATAGTCTTTTTGGATTCTTAGAATCTGTTGGTTTGTATGATGAGGAAAATCCTAGCTCAAATCCATTTGCGTTGTGGAAGTTTGCAGATATGCTTTCACACGCTGATGAGTTTTTATCAGGCTTTGGCTATACCTTATCGGTGAGTTGTTTGGCTCTTTTGATTGCACTTATTTTTGGGACAATTGGTGGCGTTATGGCGACAAGCAGATTTAAGATTCTTAAAGCCTACACACGCATTTATGTTGAGATTTTTCAAAATACACCGCTTGTGATACAGATTTTTTTCTTGTATTTTGCTTTGCATCCGCTTGGGATTCACCTTGATGTATTTAGCGTTGGCGTTTTGGGGGTTGGGGCATATCACGGAGCGTATGTGAGTGAAGTAGTGAGAAGTGGGATACTCTCGGTCCCAAAAGGGCAGTTTGAAGCTTCCGCTTCGCAAGGATTCACTTACACACAGCAAATGCGTTATATTATCCTGCCCCAAACCATTAAGATTATCCTCCCGCCACTTACAAATCAAATGGTGAATCTTATCAAAAATACTTCTGTGTTGCTCATTGTAGCGGGTGGGGAGATTATGTATGTGGCGGATAGCTATGCTGGGGATACGAGCAATTATGCTCCAGCTTATCTCTTTACCGCATTGCTGTATTTTATCGTGTGCTATCCGTTGGCGTATTTTGCAAAATTTTATGAAGACAGGCTGAAAAATGCCCATCTTAAGCGTTAAGGAGAATCTAGAATGGAAAATGTATTTAACGAGACGAACTTCCATTTTTTGCTTGATGGCTTATATTTAACGCTTATGGTGGCGGTGGCTACTTGTGTGATTTCTATCATTCTTGGGACATTTCTTGCTATCACGCGTAACTATGGCGGGAGGATCGCACGCACACTAGCGGCTATCTACATAGAGACTTTTAGAAATACCCCCTTGCTTTTATGGATGCTAACAGCGGTGTTTGTTTTGCCAAGCTTTTTTGGGAGGGCTGATCCTGCGGTGTGGGGGACAATCGGCTTTTCGCTTTATACAAGCTCGGTTATGGCGGAGATTATCCGCGGTGGGCTAAACTCTATTCCAAAAGGGCAGTTTGAGGCGGCGTATTCACAGGGATTTAGTCAATTTTTTACATTATTTTATATTATCTTGCCCCAAACTTTTAGGAAAGTCATTCCCTCACTGCTTTCACAGATTATTACGACATTTAAGGATACTTCATTTCTTGCTGGGCTACAAATCGCCGAGCTTACCTATCAGTCTAAGATTATCTTAGCTCAGCTTACAAGCTTTGAAGAGATTCTTTTGATGATTGGTGTAGTGGCGAGTATTTATTTTGTCGTGTGCTTTAGCCTATCTGTGCTTGTGCGTTACCTTGATAAAAAAACTGCGTATGTGGGGTAGAATCTAAAAGTATTACATGCTCATAAACTTTGTTTATGAGAAGAGATAGGTTTTGTAAAGACAAAAAATGTTACTTTTTTGCTAAAAATCTAAATGGGTTGATGAATTTTTCATAATTTTACAAAAAAAGACCTGCACTGCACTAGAATCTAGCCCAGATTCTATAGTAAGGAGTGATTGTGAATTTTAAACCAGAGCAAAAATATATTGCAAAAATGCTAAGCGAAGAGGATGTAAAGTTTATTATCCCACCGTATCAACGCCCATATAAATGGGGGATAAATGAATGTGAAACATTATGGAATGATATTGTCAATGCTTTTAATGACAGTGATGATGAGTATTTTCTAGGCTCTATTATTGCATTTTCAGAAGAGAAAGATGAATTTCAAATCATTGATGGACAGCAGAGAATTACGACTTTTACTCTGCTATTTCGGGCATTTTATGAATGTTTCAAAACAGAATCTAATAGCGAAAAAGAAAAAGGGGATTTTGAAAAAGATTTTGGCAAATGTTTGTGGGAGTATAAAAATGATGAAGGATTTGACTTTGACAAGCAACATTTGCAAAGTGAGGTTGCCACAGAAAAAGAGAAAGAGAATCTCAACAAGATTTTAAGTGATACAATTGATGAGAATTTAATACAAAAAGATAATAAGAAAATAAAAAATAACCGCTCACCTTATGTGCAAAACTATTTATATTTTAAAGATAAATTAGAAGAGTTAAAAGGATCTCAAACACTTAGCTGGAGTAAGTTTTGCAATTTTGTCTTGGGCAAAAATCTATTTGTATTATTTGTAGTATGTGATAGTCAAGAATCTGCAATGACAATTTTTAATACACTTAATTCTCGCGGTATGCCACTTTCTAACGCTGATGTGTTAAAGGGATATTTATATAAACACTACAAAGAGCACGGCAATATCGATGGCTTTATTAATCAATGGAGTGAGATTGAAGCAAATATAGAGAGTGTGGAGAGTAATAAAGATGTGAATCTTGATTTTCTATTTTTGCAGTATATGCACATTATTAGGGCGGTGAATAAAGATTTTGATACAACAACACCTGGTCTTTTAGACTTTTTTACGAAAGAAAGTAAAGAAAATAGTAAGAAAAAGGTAACTTATGGCTATAGGGACAAATGGCTGTATAAAAGTGAAACAATGCCCTTCATCACTTGTTTGACAAATTTTTGGTTAAAGCCACAAAATTATTTGCAAGATAAATCACTTTTATATATGAATGTGCTTTTTCTCTTTCAAAACTCAAGCTGGAAGTCGTTTGTGAGTTGCTTAGTGTGGAAAAATAAAGAGCATTTTATATGCGAAAGTACTGATAAGAATGTGATTAGCAATGTTTTTGAAGCACCATTACTAGAATTGCTTAAAACAATGAGCTTGCTCTTTATAAATAACCAAGCTACCACTAACACAACTGATCACATTGTATTTAAACTTAATGTTAATCTTCTGCATAGTATATCTTTGACCAGTGAAATTGAAAAAGTCTCATATCCAAATGAAGAAAATTTTCTTAATAACTTTAACAACATAGCCACCAGAAGAGCTAAATACTTGCTCTATCTTTATGCCTACATTTATGATGAGTTTTCACAGCCTATTGATGTTTCTTGTTTGGAGGTTGAACATATTTTACCAAAGCAGTGGCAGAATGCTAACTTTAATGGCTGGAATAAAGAGAGTCACAAGGAGTATTTAGAGCAGATAGGCAATAAGATTCTACTTCCTAAAAAGAGTAATGTTAAATGTACTGATAATTTCTTTGCTCAAAAGAAAAAAGAATATGCAGATTTTGCAAATAGCCACTTAAAAGAAGTGCAATATTTAGCCAACCTGCCACAAAATGATTGGCTAAAAGAAGATATAAAGAGACGGAATAAAGAGATTTACACCCGTTTAAAAAACTTTTTTAGAGAAAACTTATAGCCTTAAGCCAGTTGCGGTGAATCTTGGCATTTATCTTAAATATATCTTTTGCTATAATGACAGAGATTTTTGCCAAAGGCAGCACAAAGGTAATATGTGAAGATTCAAAAAAATACCAAACTTACTCATATTCAACTGCTTAACACCAAACTCAACATTGATGGCTTAGAGCTTATGGGGAGTTTAGAATCTCGCAGTGTTGATTTGTGTTTTTTTGACCCGCAGTATCGTGGGGTGCTTGATAAAATGCGTTATGGGAATGAAGGGGAGCGACAAAAGGGCAGAAGCAATCTTGTGCAGATGAGTGAAACGCAGATTCAAAGCTTTATATGCGAGATTGATAGAGTGCTAAAGCCTAGTTGTTATTTGATGCTGTGGATTGATAAGTTTCATCTATGCGAGGGGGTAAAAGCGTGGGTGAAACAAACAAGTTTGCAGGTGGTAGATCTCATTACTTGGGATAAGCTCAAAATAGGTATGGGCTATCGCACAAGGCGACAGAGCGAGTATCTGCTGGTTTTGCAAAAAGCACCGATAAAGGCTAAAAATACTTGGCGGCTTCATAATATCCGCGATGTGTGGAGTGAGAAGATTCCAAATGATGAGCTAAAGATTCATCCGCATTCAAAGCCCAAAGGATTGCAAAAAGCTTTAATAGAATCTTGCACAAATAAGGGCGATTTAGTGCTTGATCCAGCAAGTGGGAGTTTTAGCGTGTTTGAGTGTGCTAAGGAGTTAGGGCGAGAGTTTATCGGCACAAATCTTATGCCTTAAGCACACATTTAGACTTTGATAATGTAAGTCCCACAAAGCACATCGTGCAAAAGCCGTCCATCACGGCGGATAAGCCCAAAGAGTAGCCCTACAAGGAAAGTCGTGCCAACAAGCCACAGCGCATAACGCACGAGAGATTTAAAAAGGCTGATTTTGACAAAGGGCGAGTGTGTCTCATCAGTAGTATTTGAATCTTGTGCGGATTGCTCTTGCATAGTAGCTTTCTTGGAATGAGAATCCTGCCTTTGCATAAGCTTTAAACCCATATAGCGATAACCGGGTGTTTGCGAAGTGAAAGCCAAAAAAAGCGAAATGATAAGCCCATAGCCTACACCACAGGCAAGAATTGCACTTTGATTATGTGTGAAGTCGTTTTTACCATCTAAAAACACATAGGTTGTGAGATATAAAAGGGGCATATTTATCATAAACATATCTGTGATAAATGCCTTAATCCGCTCACTCGCATACATTAGTTGAAGTTGCTTTTTGAGATGAAAATCTTTGAAGCTTACCCATTGTGAATGCGGTTGAGATTCTATCTGTGGAGTGTGTTTTTGAGACTTTATCTCACGCCAACGCTTTGCCATTAGTTCCCACGGCTACCGGGCTTCACAGCTTTATCTGCTCCATTTTGACAAAGCGGACAAGAGCTAGGCTCATACATATTAAACACAAAATCTTCTAATGCAAAAAGCGGTATATGCTCTGGCAGTCGTGCTTCCTTTTTCCGCTCTAAATGTGAGCCTACGCGTTTGCAGAATCCGCGATTAGCTAATCCTGCAAAGGCAACTATCTTTGCCCCTTGAAACTCCACGCATTGTGCAGATTCCAACGCTGAACCACCTGTTGTGATAATATCTTCACACACAAGCACCCTTTCACCCTGCTTCACTTCAAAGCCCCGCCTTAGCTGCATTTGCCCTTCTACCCGCTCTGTAAAGATAAATCTCACACCCAAAGCCCTAGCAAGCTCATATCCTGCCAAAATCCCACCAAGAGCCGGAGAACAGACACAATCCACTTCTATATGAGATTCTAGAATCTGTTTGGCTAAAGCGTTGGCTAGTTTTTCAGCGACTTTTGGATTTTCAAGCACACGGGCAGATTGCAGATAGTGATCTGAATGATTCCCACTGCTTAAGAGAAAATGCCCTTTAAGCAAGGCATTGGCATCAATATAGTATTGTTTGACATCAAGCATAAAAACTCCTTTAAAATTTATATGAATATTTGAGATAATTTACACTCATACCGCGTTCTTTCTGGTAATCTAGCAAATCATAGCCCACAAAAAGCTCGTGATGTCTGCCATAGGTGAAAATAGGTCCAAAAGCGATTGTTGAAAAAAACCACTTTTTATGCTCGGCAGTAAGGGTTGGGATAATGGCTGAATCCGTCCTTGAGAAGTTAAACGCTCCTAGTGAGCCAAGCCTAATGCGAAAGCCGATGTAGGAATTTGCGTAGATTCTATATTCTGCTGAAAATCCACCGCGATAAATTTGCATTGCATTTGGCTTACTGCTATCAAACTCTAAGTCGGCAAATCCGCCATAATTTGTGCGATCAAAGAAGCCAAAAATCCGCAAAGAATGCCTTTTACCAAAGATAAAATCATATCCTACTTCTACGCCTAAAACACTACTTGTCCCTAGGCTTGGGGTAAAAGCAGCCCCAATGCTAACAAGCCCATAGAATCCTTCTCTTGGGTCCTTTGGCTTTTTGATTTTTATCCCTGCGACTTTATAGAGTAATTCCTGACGCGTTTGTTTGACATCTTCTAGCACTTCTTCGGGGTTTTTATCTTGTGGGAAATCTTGAACAACTTCTTTTTTTGCACCCTGTGCTAAACTCCCACAAAATGCGATACAAGCTAGGATTGTGTAGAATCTCATATACTCCCTTTCAGTTGTGCTTACTAAACTTGGGCTTTGCGTAAGCAAGTTGGTAAAAAGTTGTGTTATTCTAATATATTTTTGTTATACTTACAAAATCAAACTTGCAAAAACGCGAGTTTATCTAAGCACAAGCGAATTTCGTGCCACTTTTTATCTTATTAAAACTTAAAGGAGAGATAATGCGTATATTTCAGCTAGTTGCTACTTGTGGAATGTGTGTTGGGCTATTTGGAGTGGATTTAGAGGGTTATTATATGACGCATAAGGGTGAGAGTGGGAGACAATCTATCGTGGAGTTTTTTCAAAAAGATGGGAAATATTACTGCTATGGCTTTGCGAATGTTGATGGCTCTGCCCCTAAAAAAGATGTGAATAATGAGAATCCAGCTCTAAGAGAACGCTTTGATAAGGGCAGTGTATTTGTGTATAACCTTGTGCGAGATGGCAAAAGCGATGTGTTTAAAAATGGCAAAGTGTATAACTTTGATGCGGGAAAAGAGTATTATGCAAAAGTTACGCTTAAAGGTGATACGCTTGAGCTACGAGGGAGTATTGATAAATCGGGCTTAATGGGTGAGACAAAAATATGGAAAAAGTTAAGTGATAAGGAAGTTGCTCCATATCTTTCGCAAAAGCCTGATTTTTCCGTTGTCGAAGCAAGTCTCAAAGATATAAAATAATAACAACAAAATCTTATGGCAGATTCACCACTTCATCAAGCACTTCAATCTTTGAATCCCAAGCAAAAAGAGGCAGCCACACATATTGATGGGGCTTTGCTGATTCTAGCTGGGGCTGGGAGTGGGAAGACAAAAACGCTCACTACGCGTCTAGCTTATCTTATTAACGAAGTGGGAATCCCACCAAGTGCCACACTTACCCTGACTTTTACAAATAAAGCCGCACAAGAGATGAGAGATAGAGCATTAAGCCTTTTAAGTAATGCCTACCAAGCCCCGCCACTTCTATGCACTTTTCATAAATTTGGCTTACTTTTTTTGCGTTTTTATATTAAGGTGTTGGAGCGGGAGGCAAACTTTGTCGTGCTAGATTCTGATGATAAAAAGGCGATTTTAAAATCCTTATCAAAAGCCCTGCCCGTATCGCATTTTGACTCATATATTTCAAATATGAAAAATAGCTTTCTCTCCCCACAAGAGGCAGCAGCCTACGCTCACAGCCCGGAATATAAGCTGATGAATAGAATCTATGCCGAGTATGAAAGCTATATACAAAAAAAGAATCTACTTGATTTTGATGATTTACTTTATCTTACCTATAAGATTCTATCCCAAAGGAGTGATATTGCTAAAGAGATGAGTCAAAGGTATCAATACATTATGGTAGATGAGTATCAAGACACAAATGAGCTGCAATACAAGATTCTAAAATCTCTATGCACAACGCATAATAATCTTTGTGTCGTGGGTGATGATGATCAAAGCATTTATGGGTGGCGTGGAGCGGATATTGGCAATATTTTGCGTTTTGCTAAGGAATTTAGCGGGGCAACGACCATAAAGCTAGAAGAAAACTACCGCTCAAGTGAGGAGATTTTGCAAGCAGCCAATGCTTTAATCGCTCACAATACCGAGCGTTTGGGTAAGAATCTAAAAAGTGTTAAAGGCTCTATACAAGCAGTTAGAGTGATAGAAAATGATGATGAAGCACAAGAAGCTACCTTTTTGGCTAAAGAGATAGCAAGGCTGTGTGAGAATGGGGAAAATCCAAGCGATATTGCTATTTTATTCCGTGTGAATGCGTTATCAAGGAGTATTGAAGAGAGCTTTAATCGCTTTAAGATTCCATATAAGCTCATTGGGGCGGTGCGGTTTTATGAACGAGCCGAGATAAAGGACTTGTTAAGCTACTTGCGTTTGATTGTGAATGCAGATGATGATTTTTCATTCCTTAGGATTATTAATCGCCCAAAACGCGGGATTGGTAAGGTTACACAAAGCAAACTAGAGCAGCTCTCTCAAAGTAAAGGGCTTTCCTGCCTTGCGTGTTTGGAGCAATATCCATTAGAATCTAAAGCCCACATTGGAGAAAAGGCATATACCGCACTTGTCAAACTACAAAAAGATTTATCTAAATGGCGGAATATGACGGATTTGAGTGAGATGATTGAGGATATGCAGGAGAATCTTATTTTTGAGTTTAGCCCACTTGATGAAGTAGATAGGGAAGGGAATATCTATGAATTTTATGGTATGTTTAAAGACTATGTCATTCATAATCCCACAAATACTTTAGATGAGTTTTTAAATGACTTAGCCCTTGCTAGTCCTAGTGATGAGGCGGTTGGGGATTGTGTAAGCTGTATGAGTGTGCATTCAGCAAAGGGACTAGAATTTAAGCATATTTATGTGATTGGCTTTGAGGAAGGGTTTTTCCCACTGCATCGTGGGGAGAATGATGAGCTAGAGGAGGAACGGAGGCTTGGCTATGTCGCCTTTACTCGTGCTAAGGAGCATTTGAGTTTGTGTTATAGTAAGAGTCGGCTCTATCGTGGCAAAAGGGAGTGGCAACTTAGGCAATCAAGATTTTTAAAAGAGAGTGGGCTAGTAGAAGGGGCAGAATCTCTGCAAGATTCTCTTTCAAATACTTTAGAATCTAAAAATGATGAAATAGAAGTAGGCTCACAGGTGGTGCATAAGATTTTTGGTGTTGGAAGCGTGGAGGGTATGGAAGGCAAGGGAGAGCAGTGTAAGCTTAAGATTAATTTTGGTGGTTTAAGACGCGTGATTATAAGAAGTTTTGTGCAAAAGCTAGATGAAAGCAAAAGTTAGATGAAGTAATAAGTGGGGCTAGGAAAATGAAAAAGGTATTATTAAAAAAGACACTTAGTTTTTTGCTCTTTTGGCTTTTTGCTTCTTTTGCTACAATGGGGGCTTTGGCAGATGAGATTGAGATTCCAAAGTCTGTGCCTAGCTCAAAGCTGCATTTACAAAAAAGCTATTCTGTGAGCCAAAATGATATTTACTCCACAGATTTATTTCCGCAAATGGATAGAAAGTTTAAAATCGCCTCTTTTCCGCCCGATAGATTCACACTTAGGCTAAAAAGTGTGGATATTAAGCTTATTTTTCAACGCTTTGGCTATAAGATAATCTCCTTTGAAAGCGATGTGGTGGAGTTTGAATTTGTCTCAAGTATGAAAGAAAATGACGCCCTAGAATTTATCCAAAAGATGTATATTCAGCATTATGGCAAGGATTTGCAGATTGATAAGATTTTGGTGCGTCCTTTGGGGAATCTGCCTAAGGATTATACTTTGATTGATTTTAGCATTCCAAACTTTGCTGTAAAAAAAAACAGCGGAAGCTTTACTATGGGATACCGCACACTAGATGGAGAGCGTATTAAAAAGCTCACATTTATCTATGAGATACAAGCTCGTTTAAGGGTGGCAAAAAGCACACAAAATATCCCTTCTAGTGAGAATCTAAGTTTGCAGAATGTGGAAGAGGATTTTATCAAGTTTGAGCGTGTGGGGGCGGAGTTTGTGAGCATAGAGGAGATACAAAAATATAGTGCAAAAAGCTATATCCGCACACAAATGCCTATAACTAAAGATAAGCTTAAACCTAGAATCTTGGTCAAAAAAGGCGATATGGTGAGTGTTTTTAACAAGCAAGAGGGGGTGAGTATTGAAACTTTGCTTGTAGCAAAGCAAAGTGGAGCGTATAATGAGATTATAAACGCGCAAAATCCCGATAGCGGAAAGATTCTGCGGATTAGGATTGTGAGTGAGAATAAAGGCGAGATACTATGATCTTACATTTGAAAAGACATAAAAAGGGGTAAAAATGAGTATCAAAAAACTTGTAGTTGCCATAGGTGGAGCAAGTGGAGTGCATTTGGGCGTGAAGTTTATAGAATGTATCCCCAAAGATATAGAATTATTTGTTGTCGTCAGTGAGGGGGCAAAGGCTGTGGCATTGAGTGAAATGGGACAGGAGATTGAATCCGCACTTGATAGGGCAAGGCAAAGCCGAGATTTTAGAATCTATGATGAAGATGAGCTAGATAGCGGGATTTCATCAGGGAGTTTTGGTATAGATGCGATGGCGATAATCCCTACAAGTATGAATCTTTTAGCAAAAGTGGCTCACGGCTTATGTGATGATCTCATCTCGCGTTGTGCAGCAGTTATGCTGAAAGAAAGACGCACATTACTTTTAGCCCCGCGTGAAATGCCCTTTAGCCCCATTGCGTTGGAGCAAATGAGTAGGCTTTCAAACCTTGGCGTGATTATCTCTCCGCCAAATGTGGGGTATTATGCTAAGATAAGAAATTTAGAATCTATGGAGTATTTTTTCATCGGTAAATGGCTTGATAGCTTGAAAATTCAAAATAGCTTATATAAGCGTTGGAAAATTGACACAGATTAATGAGTATAAGGAGCATATATGAGAGAGCTTGCCATTTATCCGGGGACTTTTGATCCTATCACAAATGGGCATTTAGATATTATCAAGCGTTCCATTGAGATTTTTGATAGAGTGATTGTTGCTGTGGCAGCATCAAACGCTAAAAAACCGATGTTTTGCTTACAAGAGCGGCTTGAGATACTAAAACTTAGCACAAGTGATTTGCCAAAGGTGCAGGTGGAGAGCTTTGAAAATCTTTTAGCTGACTTTGCTAGAGAGAAGGGGGCTAGGGTGATTATAAGGGGACTTAGGGCGGTGAGTGATTTTGAGTATGAATTACAAATGGGCTATGCGAATGCGTCATTAAATGATACGCTTGAGACAATTTATTTTATGCCGACTTTGCAAAATGCTTTTATTAGCTCATCTGTGGTGAGATCTATCATTGAGCATAATGGTAGATTTTCTCATCTTGTGCCAAGTGCGGCTGTGCCTTTTATCCAATCACTCTATCAGCAAAAGATATTAGATTCTAAAGTGAAAAAGGATTAGAGAATGTATGTTGTGATTGAGGGTGTTGATACTTGCGGTAAAAGCACACAGCTAGAGCTGCTAAAAAAGCATTTTCCACAGGCTGTTTTTACAAAAGAACCCGGTGGTAGCGTGATAGGTGAATCTTTGCGGGATTTAATCCTTTTTGCACCGCAAAGGCAGGGCTTTGTGCTTGATGAATATGCGGAGTTTATGCTTTTTCTTGCGGATAGGGCGCAGCATTACAAAGAAGTATTAAAGCCGCATAAAAACAGGCTTGTAATCTCCGATAGAAGCTTAATCTCAAGCATTGCTTACGCAAAACATATAGATATGGATAAAGCCATTATGCTAAATAAACTTGTCCTGAGGGGAATCTTGCCACAACTTGTAGTGATATTAAAGCTAGAAAAGAGTGCATTACAAGCGAGATTAGAATCTAAGAAAAATGACAGCATTGAAAGCCGTGGTATAGAATATATGCTTGAGATACAGGGGCGAATGTGCGAGGCGACAAAGATGTTAAATCTGCCTTATATTGAAATAAATGCGAGTTTGGATAGGGAAGTGATTTGCCAAGAGATTGTAGGTGAGATTAAAAGAGTAGAATCTAGCCTAAATAATTGCTAAAGGAGCTTTGGCTTTGGAACTTGTGCTGTTTGTGCTTATGTTTATTATGCCACTTGGCTTTGTTTGCGTAGTGTATGGGGTTTTACACTTTGGATTTGTGGGAGTAATGTATCTTATACATCTGTTTTATAAAAAAACCCAAAATCAGCAAAGAGCTTTGTTAATGCTAAGAATCTTAGCCCTTTTTGCGTGGGTGATTTACCTTGCCTTGCCACTTTGGGCTGGTCTTATGCTTGGCTTAGAGACTTATGAATTTGGCGTGTATAAGCAGCTTACAGATAAGGATAGGGGTGTGTATATCCTAGACATATATACTTTGTGTTGTTTATATATCTGTGCAATTTGGTTTTTAAGGAAGATTCTTGCCAAATTACATTGTGCTAAGGCTGCGTTGATATGAGAGGGTAGGGCAGAATCTTTATGAGCAGAATCTTAACAAGAAGGTTGTAAGAAAATGAAATGTCTTGTGTGTGGGCGGTGGCATTGGCGTGTGGATTTTGTGATATGCAAGGCTTGTTTAGATTCTATACCGCTTAAGCTTTCTACAAGAAAGCTAACAGATTCTATATACGCATATAGTTTTTATGCGTATAGTGATGTGAGTTTGCTTATGCAGAGTAAATATCAGCTTATCGGGTCGCGTGTTTTAAATCTTTTGGCACACAAAGCAGCGGCATATTTTTTCACACATATTGATTTTGCTGATTTTACTCAAAGGGTAGGGCTTGTGGGGCTAGATGACTATCCCTATGGGGCGTATTCGCATACAGGCGTGATTGTAAGGGCATTTGAGAGAGAATCTAAAGGGGTATTTAAAGGCGTATATGGGGTGCTAAAAGCAAGAAATGCCATCAAATACGCAGGGGAAAGCCTTGCTTTTCGTCAAAATAACCCAAAAGGATTCTATCTTACAAGAAATATCTCTTATCCGCTTGTCGTGTTGGTAGATGATATTATCACCACAGGGACTAGCTTTAGAGAAGCTATAAGTGTATTTTCAGCTTTTGATGTGGAGAATGAATCTAGGGTAGAATCTAAAGTAACTTTAGATTCTAAATTTGCTACAAAATCTTTAGAATCTAAAGTCATATCTTGTCTTGCTTTATGCGATGCGAGAGAATAGTTTATTTATTTTCGTCTGGATCTTCGCTGTCGCATTGCGACTGCGGGGGGGGGGGGGGGGGTAGAATTTAGTCGTGTTTGAGATAGCACTTGAGATTCTATAAGTTCTAATTCTTTGGTAAGATTTTGCTGTGTGGATAGGATTTCTTTAAACTTAAAGCCAAGCATAACAACCGCATATAACTCCTTTTTATTTTTCCGCCAATTATAAAGCGTTTTTGTGTCTATGTTTAAGATACCTGCAATGTCGCGTTGTGTAAGCTTGAGGGAGAAAGGATTATTTTTCATCTTAGACTCCTTGAAGTAATAAAATTAAAGGAAAAAAATTTACACTTTTTCATCATGAATTTTAACAAAGGAAATAATACAATTTCTTAATAAATTAAAAGTATTTTTTCCTTTGTTAATTTTTTAGCCTTTTTTCTAAAAAATTTCGGGCTTAAAAAATGACTTATAAGGAGAAAGAGGTGATGTTTAACAGGTTAAGCATAGGAAGTAAGATTATTGTTTCAGTGAGTTTGGTTCTGTTTTTGTGTATGGGGATTTTGGGCGTTGTTTTGGTGAGTATTTCGTACAATATCCAAAGCGATGATGCCAACAAGCTTGTGCTAAATATGGCAAAGCGGACAGAAAATGTCATAGAGGGATATATTAATGAAAACTTTGTAGCTTTGAACTATTCACAGCAGAATCTTACGCAACACATCAATAATGGGAATCTAAGGGAGCATACAGGCAAAGATATTTTAACAGCACTTTTAGATTTTAATCAATGGGCGGAATATGCCTATATCTATCTTAAAGATTCTGCATTGATACCTGATGTGAGTAGTGATTATAGGCTAAGTAATGGCGGGGTAATGATATTTGGGCACGATGATAATCCAAAAGAGACTGGTGGGGTAGCGATTTTACCTGCTGATGTGTCGTTTTTAGAAGATGATGGTTTGCAAAAAGCACTAAATAGCGGTAAGCCTAGCGTTGGCAACCCAATGAAAGTGCAAATGGGAAATAAACAGACAATGCACTTAACGCTTAACTATCCCATTAAAGATAAGAGGGGGAGTGTTGTTGGTGTTGTTGGAAGCACACTTCATCTTGGTTTGATTAAAGAATTTCTTTTTGCAGAGATTACGAGTGTTTTTAAAAATGGTTATCGTGTGCTTACAACAAGCGAGGGACTACTTGTGCTTCACCCAAATAGTGAGCTTATGGGAAAAAGTCTTGTCGATGTAAGTAGGGATAATCCTAGTATGCAAACCATAATCAACGCACTCAAATCCCACGAATCTGGTGTGTATGAGGTAACAAACACACGAGGGGAGGAGAGTATTATGGGTGTGGCTTCATTTGAAGTGGGGCGAGGTAGCACTGGGCAGTGGTGGGGAGCAATCACGATCGCACCTGAATCATCAGTATATGAGTCTGTGGACTATATGAGAAATGTAAATATTATGGGGATTTTGGCTTGTGTGTTTGTGGTTGCGTTGTTT